>CAZFLD010000204.1:0-1540 GCA_964519835.1 uncultured Spirochaetales bacterium | reverse complement strand
TGTCCTTCTAATCGCTTACGTTTCGCCGCGTATGAATCAAGAGTTTAAAACCAGGCGGCGTCCGAGATTCGAAAAAGCGATGTTTCTGCGCCTGCTTCGGTTTGGTAGCCCCGCCGGGATTGAGCTATTCTTGAACGTTCTGGCCTTCAACGTCTTTGTCCAGCTCATGCACTCCTACGGTGCCGATGTTGCCGCCGCCACCACCATAACATTCAACTACGACATAGTGGCATTTGTACCCATGTTGGGCTTGGGGGTTGCAACAACCGCCGTAGTCGGCCAATACGTCGGCGCTCAGGACGTCGTGGGAGCACGGAAGACGACTTTTCTGGCCCTCCGTCTCGCCTTTGTTTACGCGGGCGCCATGATGACCACTTTTATCCTGGCCGCCGGCCCTCTTGTAGCGGTATTTGCCGCCGGCCCAGCGGGTGGCGAGGAAGTACGCCGACTTGCCGAGACACTCCTGCGACTTGCGGGCTTATATACCCTCGCCGACGCAACCCAACTCGTGTTTGCGGGAGCGCTGAGGGGTGCGGGAGACACTTCGTGGGTTATGCGGGCCTCAGTGGTGCTGCACTGGGTGTTTGCCGGCCTGGTCATCCTGTTGATCCGTGTTCTGGGCGTGGGGCCTATTGTGGTGTGGCTTTTGTTTATCACGTTTGTTGCCACCATGGGACTCACGATGTTTTTTCGGTTTCGGGCAGGAAAGTGGACAAAAATGTCCGTTATCGACGCAAATTAAGGCACGCGGTCGTTGCGAGCGGCGCCAGACTTTGCCATAATTCCACCAATGTCCACAACGGCCAAAGAAGCTAATACGTACACTGACCGGCTCACCGTAGGCGTGAGCAAGCTTTTTGTCATCATACTCGGTGGTGCGGTCGCCGCCTTGGTTCCGATCTTCTTTTTTGTCGTCGACAATCAGGTGGCAGGATTTGCGGCCGTCGGCGCCTTTGCCGTTTCTTTGGTAAGCCTTTTTCTGGTGGTGCGCGGTAGAGCACGCCTTGGCAACGCAATCTTTTTCTCAACACTCTTGCTTATTATCTACGGTGTCGGCTTTGTCGGATCGCAGTCGCCACAGGAATTCTCCGCAGTGCTGGTTTCCGTTCTCGGGCTGCTGCTGGTGGTGCTTACGCCTCTTGGAATTCTGGTGGGGCTTGTGTTCGGGATAGCCGCGTCGCTTGTGTCCGCGGGGATTGTGGCCCTGATGGCGCTGAACTCCGGGGCGGCTGAATTGACGTCTCGCGCGGGACTATTTGTTGTCGTGATGCTGTTCCACGGCGCCTCCGCCTTTGCGATCTCGTATATCGCTCGACGCCTCTTACTCACCTCGGGCGAAGAAAACAAAAGAACTCGCAGGCTCTCGGGCGAGCTCCAAACCGTCATCGACCAAGTCCGAGCACTTCAGTCGCCGATGGAGGAATCCCAAAGCATGTTTGCGGAGCATCTGTCATCCATCCGAACGTTGGTCAGCGAATACTCCGCGGCCACGACCACAGTGGGTTCGGCGGCCGGCGGCATGAGCGCAAAGCTGTCCGAC
>CAZFLD010000203.1:0-1671 GCA_964519835.1 uncultured Spirochaetales bacterium | reverse complement strand
GCCATTGGCTTAAAGGCCGCTATCGACTACCTCGAGGCATTTGGGTTGGACGCGGCGGCGCGCCACGAAGAAGCTCTCCTGCAATACGCCATCGAGTCTGTTTCCGAACTCGACGGGGTCACCTACTACGGGGGACCGGAGGTGGCGGGCCGTGGGGGAATTCTTTCCCTGAACCTGTATGCCGGAGACGGCGATCGTGTCCATCCACACGATGTGGGCACCGTACTCGACTCGCTTGGTGTTGCCGTCCGCGCAGGCTACCACTGTGCCCAGCCGTTTTTGAAGGTGCTGGGAGCCGCCGGTACGGTGCGGGCTTCCTTTTACCTATACAATGATACGTCCGACGTTGACCGCCTTGTGGAAGGTTTGGTCCGGGCAAGAGAGGTGTTTTCTTGAATCTTGAAGATGATCTGTACCGAGAAATCATTCTCGAGCATTACAAGAGCCGAAGGAATCGAGGCCAAGTCGAAGGCGCAACCTCGACATCGGAGGGCTTTAACCCAAGCTGTGGCGACGACCTCGAGCTGTCCATCAAGGTTGACGACGGGGTTGTATCGGACCTCCGGTACGAGGGGCAGGGGTGCTCGATATGCTGTGCATCGGCGGACATGCTGTGTGAGGCCATAAAGGGGCGAACCGTGGAAGAGGCCAGGGATCTCCTCGCACGGTTCAACGGCATGCTCACCGCGAACCGGTCTCCGGATTTTCCGGAGGAGGCGTCCGACTTGGAGGCGATGCAGGGTGTCAAAAATTTTCCCGTCCGAATCAAGTGCGCTCTCCTCGCGTGGAAAACCCTCGAGGGGATGCTTGACGGTAAGGCCGTGAATCAGGAAGCTTCGCCTTAGGAGGAGTACATGTATAAACTAGTCTTGGTACGCCATGGAGAGAGCATTTGGAACAAGGAGAACCTGTTCACGGGGTGGACGGATGTCGACCTGAGCGAGCAGGGCGTGGAGGAGGCCAACGCAGCGGCTACGATGCTGCTTGACGGTGGCTACGATTTTGACATCTGCTTTACGTCGGTCCTAAAGCGCGCAATTCGAACGTTGGATATCGTTCTTGATGGGATGGACCGTATGTGGTTGCCGGTGGAGAAAAACTGGCGACTCAACGAGCGGCACTATGGCGCTTTACAGGGCTTGAACAAGGCCCAGACGGCGGCTGAGCACGGTGACGAGCAGGTTCATATCTGGAGAAGAAGCTACGACGTGCCGCCCCCCGCGCTAACGGCGGACGACAAAAGGCACCCACGGCATGACCGGCGCTATGCCGACCTGACCGACAAAGAGCTTCCCGAAACAGAATGCCTCAAAGACACCGTCGCCCGGTTTATACCGTATTGGCACGACAGAATCGCGCCCACAATCAAGAGCGGCAAGCGTGTAATCATCGCCGCCCATGGCAATAGCCTTCGCGCCTTGGTGAAGTTCCTGGACAACATCTCCGACGATGAGATTCCTGGTTTGAACATTCCCACCGGATTGCCCTTGGTCTACGAGCTCGACGACGATCTCAAGCCGATCAAGCACTACTACCTGGGCGATGCCGAAGAGGCAAAAAAGAAAGCACAAGCCGTTGCAAATCAGGCAAAGAAGTAGATTGCCCGGGCTTTAGCCGACAATACCTATTTGGGAATGTGAAAGGCTGTCGGCAATAATGGCCAAAAAAACT
>CAZFLD010000202.1:0-1752 GCA_964519835.1 uncultured Spirochaetales bacterium | reverse complement strand
GTTTCTCGCGCTTCCTCGAGGCGATTGGTCTCTCCCACGGCGGGCGGCTCAACGTCAGCGCCGTGGCTCAGGGGGCAGCCGTCGAAGTCAAAACCTCCACACGGGTCCGCTCAGGTGATGATCGAGCGCTGCGAGTCTGTGTGTCCGACTATCCCGAGGCGCGGCCTATCACGGTACATCGTGGTGAAAAGGAACTTGTTCGAAACGGAGTTCGATGGATGCCCGCAGAGGTGTTCCTAAAATCGCTCCAATCGCCGGACCGGTTATTCGCCGGGCTCACGTAGTGAGCACGCGCTCCATAGGTGTTTGGCCCTGCACTGCACCGATCACTTCGCGACGCAGCGCTACTCGATGTTGAGTTGTGCGTAAGACCTCGAGTTTCCCAAGACCCCGCGCAATTTGTCAAAGACGCTTGACTAGTCGTGGTTTTCTGAATATTCTGCAAACGCTGATAACGAGGAAATAGCATGAACCAGTACGATATCGAAGCGGTGGTCGCCGTCGACGGACGCGGACAGATTCTCCTTCCGAAGGACGTCCGCGAGGTTTTCGACCTAAAAAGTGGCAGCAAATTGGCCGTTGTTGTCATGAAAACCGGCGGTGTTCCCTGTTGTTTGTCGCTGATGCCGGTCGGTTCCCTGGAGAACACGGTTCGCGAAGTACTTGGTTCGGCGGCGTTGGGCAACCAGGCAAGCGGGACGTCGGCAGGGAGTCACGACGGTCCGGGAGCGTGAGATAGACGGCGCCAAACCGGCCGGGCATTGGGTAGCCCAGCCGTTGGCCCAGAGCAGGCCCGACAGCGGTTCGATTATCGGCCCAAGTATACGTAGGAGGAGATACATGAGTGATTCCGTACACAGCGTAGTTCGCGACCGATATGCGAAGGTCGCAAAAGGTGATTCGTGTTGTGGTGGTGGCGGCTCCTGTTGTGGCGGTGAACCCGCGAGCCGTACCGCCGCCGGCCAACTTGCGAGCACCGAATGGGGGTACACCTTCGACGAGCTCAAGAAACTACCTGACGGCGCCGACCTTGCCCTTGGCTGCGGAAATCCGACGGCACTTGCTTCTCTCGAGGCGGGTCAGACGGTGGTGGACCTCGGTTCCGGCGGCGGGATCGACTGCTTTTTGGCGGCGAAGCGTGTCGGAGACGGGGGGCACGTCATCGGCGTGGACATGACACCCGAAATGATCGAGCGGGCACGGAAGAACGCCGAGAAGTCCGGGGCTCATAACGTCGAGTTTCGCCTTGGAGAGATCGAGCACCTCCCCGTCGGCGACGGAAATGCGGATGTTGTTATCTCCAATTGTGTGATCAACCTGTCACCCGACAAAAAGGCGGTCTTTGCCGAGGCACATCGAATCCTCAAGCCCGGCGGAACGCTTATGGTTTCAGACCTTGTCGTATCAGAGGCTCTTCCGGAGCGGCTGCAGCATAATCTTTCGCTGCTTGCGGGATGTATTGCCGGGGCGATGGTTCAAGCCGATTACCTCGCGGCTGCAAAAAGCGCCGGATTCGAGAATGTAGAGGTTGTGCACACGAGCGAGTATCTTACGCACGATCACGTCGGGAGTCTTGCAAAAGAGGCGGGCATTAGCGAAGAAGATGGCGCGTTTATCGCGGCGCGACTTAGGTCGGTAGCGGTGCGAGGCAACAAGCGGGTGTAGGCCGACTCCCGCGCCCAGCACGAACCCAATCACGCCGCCAAAGCCGGCAGACCTGGGCGTCGCCATCACCGCCCCTGACGGGTGAAA
>CAZFLD010000201.1:0-1777 GCA_964519835.1 uncultured Spirochaetales bacterium | reverse complement strand
CTCCCCTTTTTCACAAACCTGGTGATGTCGAACTCGCTGGGAAGCCGTGTATCCTTGGCCATGCCGACGTACGTTCCATTTACAAAAAGCTCGTAGTAGCTCTCCACTCCACCGACGTGAATCACGACTCGACGATGGACCCAATCCAACGGTAACTCGAAGGTACGCCGGTACAGCGCCGTGGGATTCTCCGCCGGCACAATCGGAGGAATGTTTTCGAAGGGCATCTGCACGTTTGTGTAGATCGGTTTGTCCTCAGTGTCTTGGAGCGTCCAGTTTGACGGGACGGGCATGTCACGAAACCTGGAGTCGCGCGCCCGGGCATCGCGCCTCCCTTCAACGGACTGCGCGCCGTTTGCGGCGGCTGCAGCCGGATCATTCTTGCCGGCCGCGGCGGCTGCCGTCGGATCATCCTTGCCGGTTGCCTCGGGGGGAACCGCTTCGGGACGCGGATAGCGTTCAAAGCGCCAAGTTCCGTTTAGCGACAGAAAAAAAGGCGAGGCGGTCTTATCGTACCCGGCGGCGGTCTGGACGTCGGGAAAGGGTACCAGACACGAGGTCATGGGAAGACGGTTCACAGCCTGAAGCTCGGGTAGCTCCCACGGATTCACAGATAAACTCGTATAAGGCATTGACGATGAGTATAGCCGCAGCCTACTGACCGGTCCAAGGTCAAAACGGTACGATGGGCCGTCAAGCTGGAAAACGCCGTTCCGGTCGCGAGCCTGGACCACGCGCCCTTGTATCGGCACTTTGGGCTTCCTCTGCACGTGGCTTTCGGCTTTGGCTGAGGCGATAGGCTCACACGGCTCGATCGCAACCCACGGCTCCACCGATGCTTTCCCGCCCTTTTATTCCACCTCCGCAACGCCGCTCATTCTGGGCGAGGACGCCTACCGCCGTGCCGCCTCGCTCTGCAAAGGCATCGTCACGGAGATCACGACCCTCGACCGCCGGAGCCCCGCTGTAACGTTACAACCGCCGTCGCGTCTGGCCCAACTGTTCAAGTCCAAGACCGGGACAACGATCACGCAGTCGCTACGCCGTCGGCGCCTTACCGAGGCAAAACGACTGCTCGCAGCAACCGACCCACTTTCAAGGGTCACAATCGATGAAAGTACCTTTTCTCGTAGATCGGTCCGAGGCATCTGAGCACGACTCGGTGTTCCTCGCGTAGATTTGTGGGTGCTCTTGTGGTTACCCCGGCTTCGGTGATTTCAGAAACCGGAAGCCTCGCTCCACGCTCACGCCTTGGTCCTTGTAGACCTCCGGCTGTTGTCGATCGGTGAGCGCCTGGGCATCGAGCTCGTTGGTGGCAATGACGAACATACCGTTGCGACGCTTCGCTTCGCGGATCGCCGGCTCGTCGTCTTGCGGCGGCCCGTGCGTCGACCTGGCAGGCGAAGGCTTGATTCCTCAGGTGGTTCAGGTCTGTCTCAGCACGATCCCCCACCTTCGCCAGCCTCTTGGAGAAGGTGCGAATCTCTCGTTCGAACTGACGCTGAAACTGCGCAACGACCTGGTTGAGCTCAGGCGCGTGATCCTTAGAGTAGCTCTTGGTGATATGGATCACCCCTTCTTTCAGCTCATCGCCGTCGAGCTTGCTGTTGTACTGCCCGTGCAGGCTGACGGTGGTGGAGTCCAGATGCGCGAATCGAGTGCTGATGCCGTTGGCCGCCGGAACCGATGTGGCGACCGAGGGAAACAACTCGGTCATCCCGTATTCGTAGATCGCATCGAGCGCGGTACCGAGAGAGTAATCGTGCAGATCCTCCGC
>CAZFLD010000200.1:0-1820 GCA_964519835.1 uncultured Spirochaetales bacterium | reverse complement strand
GCTCGGTTGCAGGAACGGCGGTTGGCGTCGGCAACTTCGAGAAACTTGCGGACGTGATTGCCGAAGGAATTCTTCGGCGCCGCAGCGATGGTGCCGGGCCGGTCGATATCTACATTTGCGAGAACAGCGCCGACGCTCCGGCCCGACTTCGAGACGCTGTGGTTTCGCGGTTGGGAGCCGGCTTGCTTGATTGGGTAGACGCCCACATCGGGTTTGTTGGTCTTGTGGTTGCCAGAATGGTCCCGCCCCAACCGAAGCCGGAACCCGGAGCAAACAGTCTAACGGTGATAGCCGATTCGTACGACAGATTGCCCTACGACTCAGTCGCCCGGCGCGGGCCGGACCTTCCCTTTGGCGGATTGTTGCCCACGGAGGATTACCTCGCTACGATGCGCCACAAGTTGTTTACCTACAACCTGGCGCATGCCGGACTCGCGTACTTGGGCTACCTAAAGGGATATCGGTACATTCATGAAGCCTGCGAGGATTCGGAGATCTGGTCCACCATCGAAGGCGCCCTCGAAGAGACCGAGCGCGCTTTAGAGGGGGAATCCGAGGGGCATCGCGATGCAACGGGCAGTCGGAAAACGATCGCAGACATCGCGCTGAGATTTTCCAATCCGCTGCTCATGGACACTGTTGCTCGTGTTGCCCGGGACCCGGAACGAAAGCTGGGCTCAGGTGACAGACTTATGGGGCCCCTGTCGCTCTGCGTTTCCTTAGGCTTTGTGCCGACTTCGATATGCCATATCATCGGTGGCGCTTTGCACTACGACGATCCAAACGATCCGGGCGCGATTCGACTTCAGAAAACCTTAGCACAAGGCCCGGTCGCCGTTGCGATATCCGAGATCACCGGAGTAGACCCATCCCGATCCTCCGTGGAAGCCGATGCCGTGGCGCGAATACGTGCCTCCTACGAAGCGCTCGGCGCCCTCGGTCGGAGCGGGAAGGCTCCCGAACCGACCTAGCTTGTTTCCGGAATTACAGTGCCTCGTGACTCTATGACCGATCGGTACCAACGTCCGGAGTCTTTGACTGTCCGTTTTTGAGTCTCGATGTCTACGTAAACCAGGCCCAATCGAGCCGTGTAGCCCCAGGCCCACTCAAAGTCGTCAATGGCGGCCCAGTAGAAGTAACCCCGCAGGTCCACGCCGTCGGCGATCGCTCGGTTCAGCTGCGTCAGGTAGCGGCTTATACAATCGATCCGGTTTGCATCGTGAACGGCACCATCCAAGTGCACCCAGTCACAAGCTGGGTAGCCGTTCTCGGTTATGTACAACGGCTTGTTGTATCGTTCGTACAAAAGCTTCGGTCCCCAATAGAGGCCCTCGGGTGTAACTGCCCAGTCCTCCAAGGCAAACTTAGCATAGCCGGGCTTGCGGGCGACGATCGTCGGTGCTCCATCATCGCCACGCGTGCATGTCCGTGAGCTGTAAATGTTGATACCCACGAAGTCCAAGTCTTGACCGATCGTGTCCATATCACCCGCGCCGATCACCGTGCCGTGTCGAGCGTGCATTCTCTTCAATCGTTCGGGATACTCGCCCAACAGAACAGGGTCGAACCAGACTGCGTCAGTGAAAAGGTTGTCGCCGTCACCCTCGAACATGAAGTGCTTGGCAACCGCGATGTCAGCGGCATCTCCATTCTTGGGAATGTGAACCTGCGCGGCGAAAACAGCGCCTACGGAACAGTTCGCCGCGCTGTTGGCCCGAATCGCCTCGGTCGCACGACCGTGGGCCAAAAGCACATGGTGCGCGACTTGGAGGACCTGCCTTAACGGCATTCGGAGCCCGGGCGCGTGATTTCCAAACTGG
>CAZFLD010000199.1:765-1891 GCA_964519835.1 uncultured Spirochaetales bacterium | reverse complement strand
TGCCCTTGCCTTGCTCCATGGCTCGTTCGGCCGATTCCTTCATAGACATCTTATCTCCTTTGCTGTGGCTCTCTGTGACAGCCCGCCTTTTGCTGTGGTAAACTAATTCGATTCCGAACTATTATCAACTCTCCTTTGGGACCGGACGGTCCGGAGGTAACGGGACTGTGGACAACGTCGAGAGCAAACACAAATGGGTCGTCGCTCGATTCCTTCTGGACATGCACATTCCCGACTGGGCTCCCCAACTCCTGAGCGATTTTAGTCCACCAGAATACTGTCGAAGGCTACGTGAAGCCAACGTTGAGTCTGCGATGGTGTATGCAAACTCCCACGTGGGTCTTGCACTGTGGCCGACCAATACCGGCATACGCCATCGTATCCTTGAGAACCGAAACGGATCCCGCGACCTTTTTGGTGAAACCGTGCGAGAGCTCTGCAATGTCGGCATCGAGGTGAGCGCCTACTACAGCGTGATATTCAACAACTCCGCAGCCGAAGTGGAGCCCACTTGGCGTATTCAACCTGCCGCGCCCCTGAAATTCGGACCGTTGCCCGGCTTCCGCTATGGCTTGGTCTGCCCGAACAATCCAGACTACAGGCAGTTTGCCGAGGCACAGCTTCAAGAGATCTCTCGGTACGAAATCAGCGAAGTGTTTTTGGACATGGCCTTCTGGCCCACTGTCTGTCTCTGCCGCCACTGCAGGGCAAAGTGGCACACTGAGCTGGGCACGGACATCCCGGAACGGGTCGATTGGGACGATTCCAATTGGTGTGCTTTTGCTCGCGCGCGGGAGCGCTGGCTTCTCGAGTTTGTCGAACGGGTATCCGGCGCTATTCGGTTCGCCAATCCCGCTGCGGGAGTCTATCACAACAGCGCAGTCATTCTGGGCGACTGGAGTCGGGCCTACTCATTTGACATGGCGAAAACCACATCCTTTTTGGGCGGAGACTTTTACCGTGGCCGAGCTGAGGAGGCTACCGTCGCCCGGTTGCTTGCGGGCCTCTCAACAAAAGCACCGGCGGAGTTCATGACAACCCTGCGGACTCACCTAACGGAACATGAAGAACTCAGAACCGCAGATGACCTACGCTCGATCACTCTATCGGCGATTGCCAAGGGAGC
>CAZFLD010000199.1:0-755 GCA_964519835.1 uncultured Spirochaetales bacterium | reverse complement strand
TCGATGCGGTGGATCCGGCGGGTGCCCTAAACGCCGGAGCCTACGACCTGGTGGCTGCCGCGTACACCAACGTGGAGAGGTACAACGAGTTTCTGGGCGGCCGGCCCGTTGCCGACGTGGCGGTCTATGTGAGTGATTACTCAAAGGCACCGTGGCACGTAGAGCCGATGCCTTTGGCTGATGCCTGCCGTCGACGCGACACCTCGGCGCATGTTGAAGCGGCAATGTCCGCAATACAGGCCGTCGAGACAACAACACGACCGGTGGCCGTTGTTACAAGACTGAACCTCACCGAGTTGCAAGAGTTTAAAGTCTTGGTCCTACCCAACGCCCGATTTCTATCGGATGAGGAATGCGAGGCGATCATCGAGTACACAAGCGCCGGAGGGCGCCTCTATGTCAGTGGTGAGAGCGGGTTTGCTTCACCGGTGGGGCCACGACACAAGCCGGCATTTGCCTCGCTTACGGGTGTTTCCACGACTAAAACACGGCACGTACGAAAGGCGTACCTGTGGCCGGCGTCGCCACGTCTCGAGTCCGCGGCCGCTCCGTGTCGGTCGGTCGCTCTTGGCCATACCGACCGGCGGCTGCGGCTTGCACAACTCGATCCCGCGGCCGATGCCACCGAGCTTCTTGCACATTTTTCCTTCCCGGCCGATCCGGAGCAGCCCCTCGAAGAGGCTCGATGGACAAGTATTCACAGCGATCCGCCCTGGAGTACTACCAATACGCCGGGAATTGTCCGGCGGAGTTAC
>CAZFLD010000198.1:286-1956 GCA_964519835.1 uncultured Spirochaetales bacterium | reverse complement strand
AGAGTGCTTGCGCCGCCGATTCCAACGTCGTGGCGAGTGGGTTTGGACAAGACCGCCCCGCGACGTGTCCTCGATTTTTTACGGTGGAGGCAACGCCCCCTGCGAAGACGATGTCAACTCTTTTGTGCATCTTCGGCGAGGTTTTTTTCTCGATGCAACGGGCACCTCAGGTGGAGAGAATACGTTTGGTGCGTCCGGTACCATCTACGTGTCGGCGGGGGGACGATATCAGCTGCACGTGAACGGTCGGTTGCTTGGGAGAGGGCCGGGGCGCTGCTTCCCGGAGTACCAGCAGGTTGATGTGTACCAGTTAGACCAGTTCCTCGTGCCCGGAAAGAATGTCATTGCCGTTCTGGTCCATAGCTATGGGCAGGACATGTCGTGGTACGTAAGGCCACCGCTGCTGGAGCGGGAGACCTTCGGTTGTGGCGGATTCTTTTTCCAGGGTGATGTTTGTTGTCGGGGCGAGACTCAAGCCCTCGATACCGGTGACGGCTCATGGCGGTGGTTACTCTCCCGGGCTTGGCGCAAGGATACAACCAGTCTTGGTCCCGGATTCGCCGAAGAGTTTTCGTTTTTTGAGTACCCCAAAGCGTGGACGGACGTCGATTTTGACGACGGCAATTGGGAAAAGCCGTATCCGCAGACCGCCACACTAAGACTCGGGGAGACGACTTACCGACCATTTTCGCGTCTTGTTATCTCGGAAGCCAAAAGGCTTATCGATCTCGATCCGCGCGGGCCCAAGAGCGCGCGTACAGCTATCGTGACAGATCAGTCGGTAGTAGGGGATTATGGACGAGAGTCGAGGTCCGTAGTTTCCGCCGATTGGGCGCCTTTTACCGTGGGACGTGGGACTACCGTGCGCCCGCACGCGACAGCGATCGTCGTCTGTGACTATGGCAAGACCGAGATCGGAAGGGTCCGCTTTGAGGTGGAAACTACCCTCGGCGTGGTGATTTCGTTCAGCTACAGCGAAAGGCTTGATGCCAACATGGCGATTTTTCTGCCCGATGAGATACCCGGAATCAGTCATCCGCCACTCCATGCGGTTACCATACCCAAAGGCACGCACCGTTTTACGCAATTTGATGCCGCGGGGATGCGATACTTGCAGCTGCACATTCGGCTCCTTGATGATCAAATGGACGGGGCGGAAATCCGCATTAATAAGGTGACGATTATCCCACAACGCTATCCCGTCGAAGAGACCGGCCGATTTGACTGCGCCGACTCAGGCCTGTCAGAGGTTTGGCGGGCGTGCGCTCGGACGGTTAGGTTGTGCCGGCAAGATGGCCTCATAGACTGTCCCACCAGGGAGCAACGGCAGTGGACGGGAGACGCGTACTGCCAAGCACTTTTTGGCTATGTGATGCACGCAGACCCGGCCCCAGCCGAGCGTATGCTGCGGCAGATTGCCCAAACCCAACGTGGCGACGGAATGGTCATGATGGCAAGCGTTTGCGACCTTGGGGCGTCGGGAAAGCTATTTATTCCCGATTTTGCCCTCTGGTGGACTATCGCCTTTGAGCAGCACCTGCTCTACACAGGTCGGAGCGAGGTCCTGTTGGAGCTCTTGCCTTCCGCGGTCAAAACCCTGCGCTGGTTTATCGATTTTGTCGATGATCTTGACCTGGTCTCGGACCTCCCCGGTTGGACCTTTGTCGACT
>CAZFLD010000198.1:0-276 GCA_964519835.1 uncultured Spirochaetales bacterium | reverse complement strand
TGGAGTTGGACCGACGTGGTGCGGTTACCTATGTCAACGCCTTTTTTGTGGCGGCCGTGCGGAGCCTTTGCCGGGTCGCAGACTATCTCGACGTCGGTCAGTCTCTCTACGATTTGCGTCGCATAGCCGACAGGATCGCGGCGTCCATCAACACAAGGCTGTTTGATTCTGAGCGAGGGCTCTACGCCGATTCGCTTCACGGTGCCGACATGGCGAACCGTAGCCGGGCCCCTGGATCAACACGGACGCTCAGTCGGGTTATCAGCCAACAGACAA
>CAZFLD010000197.1:0-1964 GCA_964519835.1 uncultured Spirochaetales bacterium | reverse complement strand
TTACCGTGGCCTATAACCAGGAAGTACTGGGCAAACGCTACATGCCCGCGGTTCACTCGGGCCACGATTGGGGGCTATGGCTGGACATCACCCGGTCCGGAATCCGGGCGCGAAAGTACCCAGGTACCGAGGCGGCGTATACAAACGGCAAAATATCGCTTTCCAGCCGCAAACTGCGCAAGGTCGTAAACGTCTACCGGATCTACCGAACCGGCGAAAAGCTGCCACGGGCCCATGCATTTCTCCGAACCTTGCAGCACGCGGTCGTTGCCATCGCCAAAAAAGTCAGACTGGTTTACGCATAACTACGGGATTGACACGTGAAAGTTGCCCTAATAACCGGAATCACCGGACAAGACGGCGCCTACCTCGGTGAGTTTTTGCTCCAAAAAGGGTACGTCGTCCATGGCGTAAAACGCCGATCCTCTCTTTTTAATACCGATAGGGTCGATCACCTCTATCACGATCCACATGAACAGAACGTCCGTTTTTTTATGCATTACGGTGACCTGACGGATAGCACCAACCTTATTCGGATAATCCAAGAGGTCCGGCCCGACGAGATTTACAACCTGGGCGCACAGAGTCACGTGAAGGTTTCATTCGAGACCCCGGAGTACACGGCAAACTCCGACGCTCTCGGGACCCTCCGGATACTCGAAGCGATTCGCATCCTCGGAATGGAGGAGCAGGTCAGATTCTATCAAGCCTCCACCAGCGAGCTCTACGGTCTGGTGCAGGAAACGCCGCAAACGGAAAGAACGCCGTTCTATCCGCGCAGTCCCTATGCCGCTGCCAAGCTGTACGCTTACTGGATAACCGTAAACTACAGAGAGAGCTACGGGATCTTCGCCTGCAACGGCATCCTGTTTAATCATGAGAGTCCTATTCGCGGTGAGACCTTTGTGACGCGAAAGATCACACGCGCCGTTGCGCGCATCAAGCTCGGTCTGCAGGACCTCGTCTACCTCGGGAATCTCGAGGCCAAGCGCGACTGGGGCTTCGCGGGCGACTATGTCGATGCAATGTGGCGCATGCTGCAATCGGAAATACCAAAGGACTATGTTATTGCGACCGGGCATATGCACACGGTTCGGGAGTTTGTCGAAGCTGCCTTTGCCGAAATCGGCACAAGCATAGAGTGGCGGGGCAAAGGCGTCGACGAAGTTGGTGTGGACGCTGACGACGGTGTCGTGCGCGTGCGCGTCGACGAGCGTTACTTTCGCCCGACCGAGGTGGAGCTCTTGCTTGGCGATCCCTCGCGAGCAAAAGCGGATCTGGGCTGGGAGCCCAAGGTGACCTTTGAGCAGCTCGTTTCCATGATGGTTCAAGCCGATCTCAAGCAACAGGGGCGAGACGCATACCTGCGCGACGGCGGCTATGAAGTGATGCGCCACTATGAGTAGTCGACCCAGGATTTTCGTCGCCGGACATCGGGGTTTGGTTGGTTCCGCCGTGCTCCGGGCGCTCGATAGAGCCGGTTACGAAAACGTTCTGACCCGCACACGCGCAGAACTCGATCTATCCGATCAGGGCGCTGTCGTTGCCTTCTTCGAGGAGTATCAACCTGAGCTTGTAATCCTCGCTGCCGCCAAGGTTGGCGGGATCATGGCCAACTCGACTTACAAAGCAGACTTCATTTACGAGAACTTGGCGATTGCCACCAATGTGACCCACGCCGCGTATAAAGCAAAGGCAAAAAAGCTCGTTAACCTCGGGTCGTCCTGTATTTACCCCAAACATGCCGAGCAACCGATGCCGGAAGAAGCGCTGCTGACCGGCCCCCTAGAGCCGACCAACGAACCCTACGCCATCGCGAAGATTGCCGCACTCAAGCTCTGCCGCTACTACCACGAGCAGTACGGCTGTAACTTTTTGTCCGCAATGCCCACCAATCTCTACGGTCCCGGTGACAACTTCGACTTGGACAACTCCCACGTGCTTGCGGCGCTAATCCGCAAGAT
>CAZFLD010000196.1:0-2033 GCA_964519835.1 uncultured Spirochaetales bacterium | reverse complement strand
GCAAGGAGTTTCCGGGCCGTTTCCTCCGCCTTCGCACGCGCACCTTCTTCGCGCCCTTCTCGGCGCCCTTCATCCCGTGCGCCTTTTAGTCGTGACGCCGCGTCACGTTGAAACATCTCTCGTGCGAGAGCCCAGTGACGTTCGAGTTCGTTCTCCATGCAGCGCTTATACTCCTCGTGAGCACGGCGGAACGGCTCAGTCTTTAGTAGAATCTTCATTTCCTCGTCCTCCCCGGTTCCCTCACTTCGAATATACCGCATCCAGGGCCAAAGAGGTGAGTCCTCGGAAGCCCGCTTGGGAAGCTCGACAAAGTGAATCGAGAACTGATCGGTGAGAACGAACGCAGGCTCGGTCGTTTCGTTGGCCATAAAACAGGTGTGAGCTCGGTTTCCGTGCCCTTCTCGAGTTGGTCGGCGTAGGCGCGGGCCCAGTAGTACAAGCTTCGATTACTGAAGGCCGGCTCGGATTCGACCTGCACTTCGATTTCGAATCGGCGGCCGGTCTCATCGACGGCCAAGACGTCGAGGATCGCCGTTCGAAGCCAATTGGTCTGCCGAGATAGTTCGGGGTTCTTTACCGTGAGCTCCACCACCGCCGGCTCCCCGGAATCGAGAAGCACGGCGTTGACAAATGCACGGAGGATGTCGGTGGTGTCTTCGCGACCAAAGACTCGTTTGAAAACGAAATCGTTGGTGAGGCGGAGCCTCGGGGGACCGCCGGCCGGTGCGCCGTAAGTGGGCCTGTTGTCCGCATGGTGGTTCACACTAGTGTAGACGTGAGAAACCACCGGATTGCTTCAAGTTGGAGGGGGTGCTGCACCCAGGTTATGGCAGTCGACGTCGGCGACTGATAGGATGTCCCGCATGTGTATTGAGTTGAGGAATGCCCTCGCGAACTTCGAGGTGGAAGCAATCCGTGCCGCGGTGCGGGCGGGGGAACAGATTCTCGTGGTTCGTGAGCGCACCTACGAGGTGCTTGCCAAGGACGACAAGACCCCGGTCACGGAAGCCGACCACGCAGCGAATAATATCATTGACGCCGCCCTCGCACCGTCGGGCATACCCGTCCTGAGCGAGGAGGGGGCCGAGCTGCCCTCGGGGACCCGCACGGCTTGGTCCAGGCTCTGGATTGTCGATCCGCTGGACGGAACCAAGGGATTTATTCAGGGTAGCGACAACTTCACCGTCAACATCGCCTTAACCGAAGCCAACGTGCCGGTCTTTGGCGTCGTCTACGTTCCCGTGTCGCGAAGGCTATACGTCGGAAAACCCGGTGTCGGTGCGGATCGGATACAGCTCCCGGCCGGCGAGGACGATCCCATGGCGATGTGGGAACAGGCGGTGGTGCTGCCCGACGTCACGCCGCCCACCGCGACGCGGCCGGTCCGTGTCGTTGCCAGCAAGAGCCACCGCAACGCCGAGACCGACGCCTACATCGCCTACCTACACGAAGTCTACGGCGAGATCGAGTTGGTGTCGGAATCGAGCTCAAAAAAGCTCTGCGCCATTGCCGAGGGGTCCGCGGACATCTACCCACGGCTGGGCCGAACGATGGAATGGGACATCGCCGCGGGCGACGCCGTTGTCAGGGCATCGGGGGGTGTTGTCCTGTCGGCGGAAGACGGAATCGCGCTTCGCTACAACAAGACCGACCTCGCGAGCCCCCACTTCGTCGCGATCCGTGCCGGATTCGACGTCAAGCACGAGGTGACGGGGCGGCCGAAAGCCTGAAGCATGCCGGAGGACTCGCCGCGCCCACCCGCCACCTAAACGTCCAGAAACACCGTCTGGGGCTTTGCCCCGCCGGCCAAATCGAAGACGAGCACAAAGGCCTTGCCGCCGTAGACGCGGGTAGCGCTTATCGTCGTGATGCGTCCGCGATGTTCGGCCTTGGAACCTGCCACGGCCTTCCGCGGTTCGTGGCTCCTCACAATGCGCGCAACGCTCAAGCGGTTGCACAAATCGATCGAGACGTCCCTCCCAAAAAGTCTCCCCGCGCCGCGCGGGCTCGGTCGCTCGCCTTCCCCGGGGCCC
>CAZFLD010000195.1:0-2076 GCA_964519835.1 uncultured Spirochaetales bacterium | reverse complement strand
CGGAATTTCCGGTCTCGAAGCCGGCGCGGACGGCGGGCTTCTTGTAGTTGGAGCCGACGGTAGGCTCCATGCAGTGGGGCCCTCCGGTGCCGTGCGATTCGCGGCCGGCCCCGCCGGCGGCAGCGTGGTGAGCGTCGCCGCGGCGTCCGGGGGTGGTGCCTTTATCGGAACGGACACCGGTCTTGTGGTTGCGGTGAGCGATTCCGGCAACGTAAGATGGCGGTACACCACATGGCGAGACGCGCCGGTTGTCCGGGTGTCCGCCCCGGCTCCGGGGCTTGTAACCGTGAGCGACGCCAATTGGGTCCTGTACGGCATCGAGGACGCCGCGGCGATGGGACCGCCGCCGGCCGCTCCGCCTTCGCCGCCGTCGTTTCCGCCGGTCGCCCGCCTCCGTTGGGCCGATAGTCTAGACTACCTGTATCTGTTGCGCCTCGCCGAGAGTAGGTTTGCGAATGACAAGGAGAGTGTACTCGAGGAGATCGGCCGTGCGGTCGAGAACTCGGCCCTGCGCCGCAAGCTGTTCTACTACCGCCACCTCCTGCGCCTGCTGGTGTCCGAACCTCTCGTGGACCCGCAAATCGAGTCGGGCGCCCTATTGAATAGCCATCCCTCACTGCGTCTGGGCGCGATAGAGCTCTTGGTTTCCATCGCGGCGCCGGCGGAGGCGGTGTTTCTTCTCGAGGTGGCCGACAAGGAGTTCGATGCGCAGGTGATGGCCAAACTTCTCCAGGGTATCGGCAGGATCGGAACGGACCCCGGCGGGGGCGTGCGGCGGCGAATCGCCGAACTGATGCAACGTGAGTTATCAAGGGGGCCGCGAGCCGTTGTGATCGAGGCGGCAATAGAGGCGCACGAGCGTCTTTCTGCCTTTTCGGGCGGCGATGTGTCGACGCGGTGGACCGATTTGCTCTTGGAGTTGCTGTCTTCCGACGTGCCGCGTAGACTGAGGCAGACAATTCTCGCGGCCCTCAGGGGGTAGAGGGCACTGCACGAACAGTCGCTGCGTGATACCCCGGGAGCAGTCGTCGAGGGACACCCTCCTGGTACCTGTGGCCCCAAAAGGTGTTCCGCCCACGGCCTCGAGCACACTCCGGTTTTCGAATCGTGCAAATTCACGGTATAGTTTGGCCAGAGGAGACCTCATGTCCAAGACAGCGGTAGCGGCAATCCTACTCTTCATGATTCCCCTTTTTGCATTTTCTCAAGACGGGTTCGACGGCCAAGGTGTTGACGAAGACGACATAGACGCGGAGCTCGATGTCGAAGAGCTCGAGTCGATCGAAGACGCGGACATAGAGTTCGAAAGCTATGAAGGTCCCTACGATCAAATAGACACCCTCGAAGCGATTCGAGGAATCGGCGTCTACCTGGGTGAGCGCGTGCCGCCCATAGCGGGGCGGGCCGACTACTGGGGGTACTATTCGGTGATCCGCGCCTTTGACCCGGACGCAGCCGGGCTCATGGGCGCCGACATTTTTGTGATCGAAGAAGGCGCCCTCGTTGATCACATCGACAATCTTCGCCTTATGATCACCGGCTACATTGAAACCGCGCACGGTGTGAATCGCGACGACGCCGAGCTCATTTCCCGCTTTGTGACAATCTACAATGCGGTGTTCCGAGGTCGGATGGAGATTTTCGAAGAACGATACGCGCCTATTGTTGTGGAAAACCTTACGCAAGAAAACGCCGGCCTTGCGCGTGTGTGGAGTGAGTGGGCCGGGCGCAGCCACATCGTTATTCCATTGCGGGAGCCACGACTCGGGGAACCAACCATTCGGCCCGTGGAGCTCATAGACGAAGAGGTCATCGCGGAGCTTCGTTCTCGTATGGACATGGGCATCGAGGATCGTAAGGCGATGGTCGAGCTGCTGGAACGGGAGCTGGCGGCAATTCAAGAGGAAATCGAGGACTTGCAGGACGATCCTCAGGAAGAACCTGAACCCGAACCGGACGATCCTGGGGAAGAGCCCGATCAACAGCCCCAACCTGATGAGCCTGATGAGGAGCCCGATCAACTGCCCGAGCCCGAGCCCGAGCCCGAGCCCGAGCCCGAACGTGACGAGGAACCGG
>CAZFLD010000194.1:0-2110 GCA_964519835.1 uncultured Spirochaetales bacterium | reverse complement strand
GTCGCGGAGAAACATCCCCGTACTGTCGCAGCGATTGGATGTCATAGCACCGGATCTACGTAAATTTGAAGACACGGAAAAGCCGGAAGGACCGGTGGCTGAGGCCTATGAAGCTCAGGCTGCGATAGACGACGTCGCATCTCTGCGGACGCCCTTGGCATAGGCGAGTTCAGACTCGTCAGTCACGACATCGGCGCCTTCTTCGCACAGATTACCGCACGGAAGCATGTCCAGCGTGTCGAAGGGCTTTTCTTCTTCAGCCTGCCGTATCCGGGCATAAACCAGCGATGGGGGAAGCCGGAGCACGTAAAGGAAGTTTGGTACCAAATTTTTCACCAGATGCCCTTCGCCGCCAAACTAGTCGGCGAATTGCGGGAGACCTGCAAACCATACTTCCCCCACTTCCTCCGACATTGGCCGCATGATCCGGAGACCTTCTCCGAAGAGGACATCGACGCGTGGGTGGATGACTTTATGAAGCCCGAGAATATCCAAGGCGGTTCTATTTGGTCCAGCGCGTTGGGAGCGGACCGGCCGCCACGCTGGAGCTAAAATACCGGAAAACCGACAAAGTTTACGGTGCCTACGTGTGTCGGTTGAGGCGACGAAGACAAGATCATGCCGGCCGAATGGGCCGACAATCTCGGCCACTACTTTTCCGACTTGGACTTCGAACCAGTTCCAGACGCGGGCCACTTTGTTCACTTCGAAAAACCCGAGTACGCTAACCACGAGATTGCGCGCTTCTTTGCGCAAACTGTGGGTGCTTAGGTTACGACTAGCTTTTCCACCAGCACCGCATGATGTGAATAGTCGCGAATAAAGGCATCCTGCTCGCCGGAAGCGATCGCTGTAGCGCATTGGTTCTTCGGCGGGGCTGAAGTCGCGCGTGCTGTAGGTGAGGTTCATGCCGACGTTGTTGAAGTCGCCGGTAACAATGAGGTTTGCACGGCCCGTGGCGGACTTTTTGTCGAGCACGCGTTTTAGGCGGAGGATGTGCATGGTCATGTCGTCGCGGAGGCCCCAGGAGCGGGGTTCGTGGTCGGCTTTTTTGTGGAGGAAGAGGAAGCTAAATATGTCGTCGGCAAAACCGATAGTGGCGAGCATCCCCGGACGGAGGGAGTCGACTCCGGATTGGAGGGTGTCCCGCTGGGTCACGAACGCCGATAGGTCCCGCCGGACGGCGACAAGGATGCTCCGGCTTGCGTCGGATTCAGAGATAAAAAAGCAATGGATTGCGATTAGTCGCGTCACGGCTTCGAAGACCTGCCGGCCTTCCACTTCGTTTGCCGTATCGAAAAGCCCGCCGACCCTCGCGGTCCAGGTCAGGGCCGAGAGGTGGCGGCGGACCGGGTGTACAACTCGCTGTTAGGCTGCTTTGACGGTGATGGGATCGGCGAAGGTACCGATGGGCGTCTCCACCCGCTCTCCCCGGCTCAGGAAGTAGACGAGGGCTTCGCGGAGCCGCTTGAAGGCAAGCCCCATGTCGTCGGCCTCCAGCCCGTGTCCGTGGCCATGATCCGCAGCAGTTCCGGGAAGGCGGTCGTGCGACATTGGGTTGCTTTACTGTCGGCTTGTTAGCGCGTTCCACCGGTCGGCATAGCTGAGGCACAGCAGCACCATCTTGGTGCCGCAGATGTCACCTTCCGGCAGCCGGTCGCTGATGCGCACGGAGTTGTGATTCGCGAAGCAGTGAGTGCCGTGGAAGGCGAAGGCTCCGTCGGACTGGCGGTAGTGGGCGAGCAGATGATCCGCCAGCGCGTTGCCGCAGCGTTGGATGTCCGTGAGGCGGTGGGTGTGGCCCAGTTGTTCGTCAAGATGCAGCAGCACCCACGCGGCATCCCAGTTGATGCACATGTTGTGGCGGATGCCGAACTCGCCGTCATCGCGTTGCAGGGCGAGGGTGGAATCGATCGCCTGCTTGGCGTGGGGCACGGACCTGCCGATCGCCAGGTAAGTGTGCATCGCCTTGAACAGGCCGGCCATGGCGATGGATGGTTCATCGCAGCAAAGATCGGGGTAGCCGGTTTTCCCGTTGAGCACCTGACGCTCCAGGATTTCAAACGCCCGAACGATCAAGGGGTGATGGATCGGTGGCTGATCAGCGGGT
>CAZFLD010000193.1:0-2257 GCA_964519835.1 uncultured Spirochaetales bacterium | reverse complement strand
CGTTTTCACCGGATAGAAGTTCTCGTAACTGTCACCACCCCAGTTGGTGGCCAACAGGACCGCCGAATCGATTACGGGATAGGTTCTCAAGTGTGTGTAGAACATCTTGTTGGAGCCGTCGTGGTACAGCTGGAGATTCCCGGTGCTCGCGGATCCCGCGACGTACATGCCGAGGCTGTATCCGGTGGTTCCGCCGAAAACGTGGTTGGCTTGGCACAGGGCCTCGAAGGATCCCTCGCTTAGAAGCCCCGCTCCTTCATCGACGAGCATTCGGACATAACGTTCCAGGTCGCCGAGCGATGCATGGATTCTCCCGGCCGGATTGAATCCCGGCGGATTGTCCGCCGCTCGATAGGTGCCGGAAGGATTAACGGGCCGGGCGTCCGGTCCGAAGTGACCCCAGGGTTGATCGTAGGTATCCGGCGATGCGGGCACGCCAAAGCCGGCGTCGTGCATGCCCAAAACGTCGAAGATTCTCGTCTGGACCAGATCTTCGTAGCTCGTGGTATCGCCTTGTGCATCGGAGGCGGCAGTTTCGAGCATAAGCCCTGCGATGACGAAGCCAAAGTTGGAGTAGAGGAAGGCTCCACCACCCGTCGCGTCCGCCGGCGCTTGAACCATTACGTCGCGCGCCATGACGGTGCGTTGCTCACGAGCTTCGCTTTCCCCAGCGGCAAAATAGGAGTTCCAAGCATCCCCCGGAACGGAGTCGGGGATGCGACCGGTGTGGGACAATAGTCGTCGCAGCGTAACCTCGTGGTAGTCATCCGGCACATCCACATCCGGCTCGAGCACTTCGGCTATCGTGCTTTCGAGAGATATGGTGCCATCTTCCACGAGCAAGAGCGCGAGGATACCGGTAAACGATTTGGAGACCGATCCGATGTGGTAGACGTCGTTGTCGCTTACACAAACCGAGCTTCCGAGAGCCCGGAACCCGAGGGCGCAAGAGAGTACCGTTTCGCCGCGATCCACACAGAGTCCCGCCATGGAAGGAAGCGACCACTCTTCGATGTAGTCGCCCATCCGCCGCTCCAGGCCTGAGAGCGACTCAAAGCCGTAGTCGACCTCAGGGTCCGGTTCGCCGACCACGCACGCGATGAGAAAAAAGGGCGTGAGAACAAGGACGCAAAGATCCCTCATGGCTACGGTCCACAATCATTCTATGCCGGCGAGCCTCCGGTGGCGACAACTTTTCAAGCAGCCCTATCGGGCTTACTCGCACGCGACCGCGCGAACCTCTAAGCGCTCGCCGTCTATGCGTCGTGACCAGAGACCTTTGAGGTTATGTCTCAACGCTTCCGGCTTGCCAATGCCGGAAAAGGGATCGCGCCGTGCTGCGGCAATCGGGGCGTTGATTCGGTGCATTGTTTTCTTGTCTGTTTGCTGCCAATAGAGATAGTCGTCCCAGGCTCGCTTGGTGAAGAGGAGCTTCATTCGTCGATCAGGTCGTGTTCCAAGACGCGCCCGCGATCCGCTTCCTCGGTGGACGCATAGAGGTGCACGGCGTTGCTTGGATTGGAGAGGAGGTAGCTTGTCTCGACGAGGCTGTTGTACTCATCGACGGAAACCAAGACCACGTTCTTGTTGTTCTTTCGCGTTACTATCATCGGTTCGCGGTCCTCATGAACACGGTCCAGATAGGCCTTTAGATTGCGTCTCAGTTCAGTGTAATTCACTGCGTTCATGGTCTTCCTTCACGCTGTACAGGATACTGTACTGGTCGCGGTGCATCAATGGAGATCGGCGCGTGCTTTTTTTATTCCGGCCAAACGCTCGATCGCGAGCGGCGCTCCTCAATTCGGAACCGCGCGTACCTGGTCGATATGCGGACGGTATTCCGGAGTCGTTCTACGATGATCATCCACAGGAAGAGCTTGAAGCCTGGGAATCGTGGCGCCCCCGGTACCGATCATCAGCCGTGACCGCGTGCTCGCCGAACTCGGCGCGAAGCGAATATGGGACTGAGTATCGGCTATCTGCGATATGGCGCTTTGAGTCCTGGAAACATCGGATAATGACGTGTGTTGAGCGTGATGAGGTCCAAGCCCTCGTGAATTGCGGTCGCGGCGATAAGCGCATCGGCCAAGCCGACTCCGTGTGTAGAGGAGTATTGGTTGCGAAGCAGTCCACCCATCCGGGCAACCTCAGGACCAACCGGAAGCACGGGAAAGATGCTCATAAGCTCATCCAGGTCGGAGATCTCGTTCTCACGAACCCCGGCGTAGAATTCGGCCGCGACGATCGAAGATAGGTA
>CAZFLD010000192.1:0-2312 GCA_964519835.1 uncultured Spirochaetales bacterium | reverse complement strand
AATACTGATGAGGCAGGCAGTCGCCAAGCAGTTTGTGGGGGCCACCGGCGGGAGACGGGGGCGGGGGCGCGGGGGCGTGCGGTTGCGGTTGCGCGGGGAGCTGCGCCGGGCGGATAGGGCTGCTACGGCTCCAGCCCGAGACTCAGCGTCAGCGTGGCGTTGAACACCGGCTCAACACCTGAGGTAGGAGAAAAGATCGGCGCCCGGTTCTCCCTTGCTCCGATGTGGAGCACGGGATCACGGAGGTCGAGGGGATTTGCGACAAAGCCGCCGGTGAGCTCCAAGTGGAGGGAGGGACGCAAAAACGGCGGCAGTTCCGATTGAAGCTCGCCGCCGGCGGCCAGTGTCAAGAGAAGTCGATGTTCGAGGACATCTTCATCGAGCAACCGGGAGCCTTCTCCATCCTCGGTGTACCACAGATAGTCGTGCCATGGATTGGCGGGGCTCTTGCTGCCGGAGATGCGATACTCCAGGGACGCGGCGAGGCTGAGTAGCTGGGCGGGCGGCACGGCGGCGGCGGTCGAAGGTCCGCGACCGACGGCGCCGAGTGCCGGGAAGGTGACCGCGTGGTCCCAGCCGACGCGAAACGCCAGATTGTTTTCGCCGTGTGGGTAGCCGATGTAGTTGTCTTGGTTGGGGATGGCTCGTGTTTGCCCTGCCGACTCGTAGTCCGTGTCAGGAATGTAGGTGTAGCCGTAGGGAACGAGGTAGCCTGGTCCGCCGGCGGGTTGAAAGGTGTACTTGGTAGCACCTGCGTGGTCAAAGCGAAAGGCACCGACTGCGGTGTCGAGCGTGCCGCCAAGCATCCAGGCAATCTTGAATGGATTCTGAGGTCCGTCCGGACTAAAGATAAAGTTGCTGTTTGCATCGTCTATAAGAAGCTGCGCGGATAGGTCCCACGCGTCGGCGGCATATTCGGCGAAAAAGCCCATAATCGAGTTGTCGTTTCCGCTCTTCCTCCAGGGCGCGTCGACGCTTGTCTGTGTGTACTGGGTAAAAAAGCCGGGGATTGGACTTGCGAAGTACTCGAAATCAAAAATCCGATTGGTAAAAACGACGGAGTCTTGGAAGCCAAAGCGGAACTCCCCGAAGTCCAGGCCATACCACTTCACCACGGCGCCGCGATTTGGATAGGCAAGGGCCGAGTACATGGTTAGGCCGATCCAGCGCGTGAGATAGAAGAACAGTCCGTCGTCATACGCAAGCTCGACCATCGGCGCCGAAATGCCCCTCGAGGAGACAAAAAGCGAATAGGGTGCTTCAAGCACATCGAAGTGTGCCAGCCGTCCGCCGCGGAAACGCAGAGGTCCCAGCGTCACGCCGACGCCCGAGTTCTCGATCTGGAAAAAATGGTTACTCCAATAGAGGCTATGAGTGGAGTAGTAACGGTCGTCGTTTGTCGCTACCAAGTACGCGGAGACAAAAAAGACCTCGTCGCGGTGCTCGAGTCCGACGACAAGGTCATGGAAATAGGGCGATTCAGAGAGGGTGTCGGAGACGGTGAGTGACGGCGTGTAGGCGAGGTCGAAGTCGAGCCCCATGAGGGGACACGGAACGGACATAACAACAAGTCCCAAAAGCAGGAACACGGCGAATCGCGGGGATCGAGGGGACTCAGTGGCGCGCGGGGCTCTGTTGGCTCGGGCCGCTTGGGCTACTTGGGTGGCTCGGAACATCTCGCGCCGAAGTCTACCACGCTTTTGCGTCGGCGCCTTGCCGCGGCTGCCGCACGGCGCGGCCGAATCCCGCCGTTGCGGCAGCACTTTTGTCAAGCCCGCTCTTCGGCAGTATCCTCGACCTATGGCCTACTTCAGCCGTTCCGGAAGCCTATTGCGAATCGAAGGTGAGAAGAGCGGGAAGCTCATCGTCTTTGGCGACATCCACGGGGACTTCGAGGCGCTCCGTGCGGGCGCCGAGATGGCCGGCGAAAACGACCTGTTGTTGTTCTTAGGAGATTTTGCCGACAGGGGACCCTACGGCGTGGAGGTGATCGAGGCCGTCAAGACGATGATTGACAAAGCGCCGGAGACGATTGCCGCAATCAAGGGCAATCACGAAGTCTTTGATCGCGACGGGAACCCCGCCTTCAGCCCATGCACCTTGATTGGCGAGGCAAACGAAAAACGCGGCGGCTGGCCCGAGTTTTACCCCCAGATTGCAGGATTTTTCGCAGGCCTACCGCTGGCCGCAATCCTGCCGGAGTCGTCTCTGTTTGTGCATGCCGGCGTTTCGGCGGCGGTTGAATCTGAACGCGACCTCGAGTATCCGTCGCCTGAGTTGACCGAATGCCTTCTCTGGAGCGATCCGGGACC
>CAZFLD010000191.1:0-2396 GCA_964519835.1 uncultured Spirochaetales bacterium | reverse complement strand
CCCACCCGGCTCTTCAGTTGGCCTTGTCGTACATCGACCTCAATCTGCCCAATCGTATCACTCTATCCATGTTGGCATCGGCCGCCGGTGTTTCGGCCACCCACCTCAATAGGCTGTTCAAAGACAGGTTTCAGCGTGGGGCGATGGGCTATCTCCGTGATCTACGAATGGAGATGGCTCACTACCTTTTGGCGAGCACGGCCATACCTGTCAAGGAAGTTGCCTACCAAGTCGGGATTCCCGACATTCACGCGTTTAATAAGTTGTGCAAATCCTACTTCGGGGCGCCACCGACAAGGACACGCGAGTGGTCCCACCACAGATCCCGACGCTGACGACTCGGAGACTCAAACTGTACCGATGGAGATTTCAAGATGACTGGAAAAGCAAAACTCGAGACTATCCTCAACGGCGGCATCCCCAACACGCCGCCTCACTGGGAGCTGGTGTTTCAAATCGAGAAAGAAATGTTTGGCATGGATTCGACGGGAGTTGCTGAACGCGACCTCCACTCTTTCCAGATCGACGTGGAGAATCGGCTCGTCGATGAGTTTGATTGGGCGGCGGTACCGGGACGGCGGGAGCCGCACCTGATAGAGGCCGCAAAGAAGTCCATCGGCCACAAGGCGCTGGTTCCAGCGTTTGACGGCCGCGGTGTTTTTTGGATGCCGACCGGCGACAGGCTCATGGACTTTGTTGTCCGATTGTTCGAGGACCCCGCGGCTCTGCACGCGGAGGCTCGTGCAAAGTGCGACACGGCGAAGGGGTTTTTCCGCGACGCCGTCAGCGCCGGCGCCGACTTTTTTGTTCTGACATATGACTTCGGATTCAATGACGGACCGTTTGTGTCACCCCGCCATTTTGCGGAGTTTGTTACTCCGTATCTCACCGAGCTGGTCGGAACGATTCACGATCTTGGCAAGATGGTCCTTCTGCACTCCGACGGTTGTCTCAACCAGCTACTCGACCAGTTACACGGGAGCGGTCTAGATGGCTACCAGTCGGTCGATCCGCAGGGCCATATGGACATACGTGATGTGCGCGAAAGGTATCCGGATTGGATACTGATGGGCAACGTTGCGTGCAACATGCTGCAGGATACCGATCCTGAACCGATCAAGAACTCGGTCCGGGAATGCATGAGCTTCGGCGGAGTCGGGAAGCCTTATATCTTCTCAACATCCAACTGTATCTTCGCGGGCATGCCGCCGGAGAGCTACAAGACTATGCACGAGGAGTACCGGCGAATCGTCGCGGAGACCGAGCAAGCGTTCTGAGCACCGCAGCCCCCACGGATGCCGGGCCGGCAACGACGGCCTATGACGTCCGACTATCGTGAATGACCGGGCAGAAGTACGGGTCGTTGAGGTTAGACACATAGTACTCGCTACTCCCGTCCACAGGATCGGGATCCTGATTACGCATATGGACCGCGATGCTAAGCCGTGGGACAGGTGAGGTGTTTGGCCCACTTCCGTGGTAAGTCAGCGACGAATGGAGGCTGACGCCGCCGGCAGGCATGATGGCGGGTGTTTCCGACCACTCCGCTCCATTGGGCCGGCGTATTTCGGTCACCTGCTTGCTTTGGTCCGTCTCAAAAAAGTCGCCGGTTTCAAGTAGTCCCCATCGTTGGGACTGCGGCACGAAGCAGACAGGACCCGAGTCCGCGTTAACGTCGCTCAGCGCGATCCAAACGGTAAACAGGCCCTCCGGCCGATCCCAGTAACGCCAGTACTGGTAGTCTTGATGCCACCCCACGTTCGAGGCTGTTCCAGATGAAGGTGGTTTCACCAACAGCTGACTCGCCCAGACCTGGACCATTCTGGACCCGGTGACTAACGCCGCTAATCGGCCGATTTCGGGGCAGCTGACGAGTGCGAATAGGTCCGAGTCGCTTACGTGCGCGTTGTTAATCTTGCACAGAAGGTCATCGACGCACCCGTGCGACCCACGGGGCTTGATGCCGGTGTTGTACATGCCTTTCCTCACTCGCTCGATCGCCGCCCGGGCGTTTTGCAGCAACTCATCGGGAACTGCCCGCCAAGTGACTACAGCAAAACCGTCCGTCTCGAATTTGTTGCGAGCGTATAAAAGATCGGTTTGGTCGTTGTCCATTTCTGTCTCTCCCTTTGCTCGCCAACGATAGCATCCATCGTGCAGGCGACTCTGAGTCTCACGAGTCCCTCCAATACCCACGCGCACCAGCGTGCTGCCCGTATACTCAAAGATCCGCTACGAGCCGTTCAAAGGGAAGGTTCTGTTCCACACCACATACTCGGAGTACTTCAGGCAGAACGTCCACATGTTCGACGCCCTCGACTTCCTCGCCGAGCTGACCCAACATATTGCTGCATACTGCGGGCCATCCTCACCTCCTTGGCCGTTCACGTGTGGAA
>CAZFLD010000190.1:0-2426 GCA_964519835.1 uncultured Spirochaetales bacterium | reverse complement strand
CCGCGGATAGTAAATCCGTCATCGGTCATCGGCTCGGTCTCCAAAGAATTTGCCGCGGCGGCCGGTGTACAACAGGGGACACCTGTGGTAGCGGGATGCGGAGATACGGCCGCCTCGTTCTTGAGTTGTGGCGCAGTGCGAGCCGGGATTTGTGTTGATGTCGCCGGCACTGCGAGCGTTTTTGCCGCCACCACCGATAGCTTTTTACCGGACACAAAAAGCGGTGTCCTCGGTTGTGGCCGAGCGGTCGCGTCCGGACTGTGGCATCCCTACGCCTATGTAAACGGCGGCGGCCTGAACATCGAGTGGCTCCGCGGGCTGCTCGGTGAGACCTCAGGCTCGACGGGGGGTGTAGACCTGGATCGACTAAACACGTTGGCTGCGGATGTTGCGCCGGGAACGGATCTCCCGGTGTTTGTGCCGCACTTCGGAGGGAGGGTAATGCCACCGCTTCCGGGCCTCAAAGGTGCATGGGTCGGCTTGGATTGGTCCCACAGCTTGGGCGGGATGTATCGGTCGATGCTTGAAAGCATTGCCCTCGAATACGCGATCTATAAAGAGGCGCTTTTCAAGCTCTACCCGGACTTTACCGCGTTAGAAATGCGGGTCACCGGCGGCGGCGAAAGAAGCTTGGTTTGGAATATGATCAAGGCTTCCGCGCTTAGTCTCCCCATCGTATCGATTCAGGGCGGTGGCGGCGCGCCCATGGGCTCGGCCTTGCTGGCAGGCTACGGCGTCGGCATGTTTGGTGACCTGTCTGCCGCGGCGGATACTTGGGTCAAAACCGGTGACCGAGTTGAACCAAACAAAGACGACCTTGTTTACTATCGCGATCGCTTAGAAAGGTATAGGCGTGTGACCGAAGCGGTTAACAGTGTGATGAATTAAGCGCATGGGGGGACGGAGCATGGTCGAACGAAAAGTCGGGATATACCACGCCTATTCGACGCTTGACCGGGACGTTGATTGTGTACCCTGCGCTAAAAAAACAAGGCAACTCGGTTTTGACGTCTTGGAGGTCACCCGTGGAACCGATGCAAACATATCCGATAGCCAACGT
Organism: uncultured Spirochaetales bacterium; assembly: GCA_964519835.1. Lineage (GTDB taxonomy): Bacteria > Spirochaetota > Spirochaetia > DSM-27196 > CAZFLD01 > CAZFLD01. The sequence goes on along the minus strand of CAZFLD010000190.1, from coordinate 1,366 downwards.
GCGGAGCTTCGAAACGTCGCAGGCGGTGAACGCATCGGTCTTTGTAGTAATGGAGCCATTTTCAGCGCCGGGCAGCGAAGCTCGACGCGACAGTAAGGTGTTTTACGATCCGAGTATGGGAGACGATATGGACCAGGCCGACCGAGAAGCCTTCGTCTTTGCGCGGGCAAGAGCGGGATAAGTCGTGCTATCGGAACGAATCCTCGTTACACCACGGTCCTTGACGCAGGGACCTAACGAAGCAGTTGCACTGCTCGAGAGTGCGGGTTTTGATGTTGTTACCAGCATTCCCGGCAGGCGACCGTCTGAAGACGAGCTGGTGAGCCTGCTGCCGGGATGCGTTGGCTACCTCGCCGGCGTAGAGATCATTTCGGAGCGTGTCCTCGATGCCGGCGCCGAGCTCCGAGCAATAAGCAGAAACGGGGTCGGCACGGATGCAATCGACACCGACGCGGCCGATCAACGTGGCATTACGATCCTTACAACTCCGGGCGCCAACTCCGAGGGAGTCGCAGAGCTCACAATCGGGCTACTGTTCGCCCTTGCTCGCTCCATTCCACAGTCCGACGCCGCCCTCAAGGCCGGGAACTGGACCCGAATGATGGGCGTTGAGCTCCTGGGCGCAACCATTGGTGTCGTCGGTTGCGGCAGCATAGGTCGACGCGTTGTCGAAATGGCCCTTGGAATCGGTATGGCGGTCGTCGGCTACGATCCCTATCCCGTCGAAGGGTTCTCTCCGGCGCGCTTTCGGTGGGTAACGCTTGATGAGCTGTGGCCGATTGCCGATGCCGTCACGTTGCACGCACCGGCTTTCGAGAAACCAATCGTGGATGCCGACTCTCTTCTGCGGGCAAAAACAGGAGCGTATCTTGTGAACACAGCACGCGCAGCCTTGGTCGACACAAACGCCGTTGTTTCGGCACTCGAAACGGACGTTTTGGCCGGCTATGCCACAGACGTTTTCGACGATGAGCCACCCAACGACTTTCGGCTTGTACACCATCCTAAGGTCTTGGCAACACCCCACATCGGTGGCTATACCGCGGCAAGCATCCGCCGTGCATCCGTTGGCGCGGCGGAGAATCTTATTGCTATACTAAAGGGATCATGACGATGCCCGACAATACGCTGTTTGCCGAAGAACGCAAGATGAAAATCGTCGAATATGTCGAGGAGCACAAAAAGGCGACCGTAGCCGAATTGTGTGAGTACTTCGGCATGTCGAGTGCCACTATTCGAAACGACCTTCGCGATCTCGAAAACTCCAATCTCGTAACCCGTACGCACGGCGGGGTTATGGTTAGAACAAAGACCGGGCTCGAGCTAAACACCACCCAGAAGGTTGATCAGCACCATGAAGCCAAAC
>CAZFLD010000189.1:0-2561 GCA_964519835.1 uncultured Spirochaetales bacterium | reverse complement strand
TCAATTGGGCCGCTTTCCAATTCCCCCAGCCCCTTGCGGATCGTTTTCCGGCACCATCCCAGCTCTCTTTCGGCTTCGCTTGGCCCACCTTGGCCTAAGGAGACGTTCAAAGCATCCCGTGGACCGTGGGCAAATCCCTATTGTGATCGTTGGGCAGCTCGCCGGATCCACGGTAACGGAATTGACCAAACGGTATCGCTACGTCGTGTCGCTCCAATGTTATCCGGGAGTTTCGGAACTCACGCAAGTCTACTTCGACGACTTCAACATCGGCTATCATGCGGCCGAGCAGCTCTACTCCCACGGACATCGCCATATCGTTCACTTGGCCGGGCCGGCACGCTTTCCGTCCGCAGCCGATCGTCGTCAGGGCTTTCTGTCGGCCTTGGAGGATTTGGATGTCAAAGCGGAAGTGTTTCCCGGCAAGATGAACTGGAAGGGCGGTTCTGATCTTGCCACAGAGATTGCCGAAGTTTTTCGAAAGAAGGACGGAGCCACCGCGGTTTTTGCCGCTAATGATTGGATGGCCCTTGGATTTATGCAGCACCTTCGGGACCTGGGTGTCCGCGTTCCTGAGGACGTCTCCGTTATCGGCTGTGACGACATTCACTTGGCGACCGAAATCGCACCGAATCTATCGACGTTCCGCCTGAACACCCGCTTGCTGGTTCGGGAAGCGTTTGGGCTCTTGAACAACATGGTTGTCGCGGGCCATCCCGCAAGCAGCAAGCGGATTCTTATTCCCGCCGATTATATCGCTCGAGACTCGCTCCGTCGGCTATCCGAGGTCTAGTTCCAACAAGACCACCGACGCCGCCGGAAGATCTACGTCGAGACTGTCGTTCTTCCCGACGCCAACCTCGCGTGGCTTAACCCGTTCGGGGTTCTTTGGGTCGTTGTAGTCGTGGGGGTCGTTTGCGGAGAGTTCTACTCGCCGAGCGATCCTGCATTTGTCGACGCCGGGAACGTCAATGCGAACAGTCGAGCTCTGTTCCATGTCGAGGTTTGCCACCGTAAGGCGAATCACGTTATCCGATTCTGAGGCCGAACAGCTGAGCGAGGGCATCGACTTTTCTTCTTTACCGACCCTAAACGTCACCGTATCACAGCTTAGGTCCGTCCGAAGTGCTCTTGCGCCTTGGTGTCCCTTGAACAGATCAAAGACATGGTAGTTGGGCGTTTCTACAAAGTCGTGACCGTTGATCAGGTAGAGTGACTGGAGGCAGTTTGTAAGCTGGGCGATATTGGACATGGCTACCACGTCCGCCCGATTGTTGAAGATGTTCAAGGTAAGAGCGGCCACCAAAGCATCGCGCATCGTGGCTTGCTGTTCGAACTGGTAGGCGTTTTTTGTGGGACCCGACCCGACCGGGTGCCAGGTACCCCACTCATCCACGACCAACTTGATGTTTCGCTTCGGGTCGAACTCGTCCATGATCGAGCGGTGTTTGTCGACCAGCTTTGCGATAACCGAGGACCGGGCAAGGAGCGTATACCACTCGTCTCGAGTAAACTCAGTTGCCGTTCCTGCGGTGCCGCTGTAGTAGTGAAGGGCGAAGCCATAAATTCGTGTGAAGCCTCCGTAGGTGCCGTTGGTCCAGCGCTCGAAAAAGCGTCGTGTCCAATCGTAATCGTCGCGGCTTGGTCCGCAGGCAATAAGCTTTATGTCGAGGTCGTCTGCGGTTCCGGAACGTTCCGCGTCAAATGTCGGCAGGATTTTGGTGTTGAGCCCGCCGACGGTAGTACCGTACCGTCGGAAAGCAGTGGCATAGTCATCCGGCGCGAGGTTACCCCCGAAACCCCAGTTTTCATTCCCGATTCCCCAGTAGGTGACGTTGAACGGGTCTTTGTCTCCGTTCGCCTCGCGCTCCTTCGCCAGTGTGGTGGACCCGGCGGAATCGTTGCAATACTCAGCCCACTCCTTGACTTCTGTCGCGGAGATCTCCGCAACACCGGCGGCAAAGTAGGGATCGGCCCCGACCAGCCGACAGAGTTTCATAAACTCATGTGTGCCGAACTGGTTGGTCTCCACTTTGCCGTCCAGCGGCCGCCAAAAGCTACTCCGCACGGGACGTTTCTCGAGGGGGCCAACTCCGTCGCGCCACCGGTAGTGCTCGGCGAAGCATCCCCCGGGCCATCGGATCACTGCGGGCTTGATTTTCTTGAGTGATTCGACCAGGTCAAGACGTATGCCGCCTTCGTTGGGGACCTTGGAATCCGGTCCGACCCACACGCCGTCGTAGACAACGCCCCCTATATGTTCCAGAAAATGGCCGTAAACATGAGGGTGAATCCTAGAGATTTCATCTTTTCGCCTGATCGTGACGTTGTTCATGCCCACCTCCAATGATTGCGTGACCATAACTGTACCATAGTAGGACCACTTTGGATAGCGTGATTATCCGGATGACATCGCTGTAAGTCTCGATAACAGCCCTTCGGTTTTATCGGCTAGCTCCCGGTGCATCGCGTACATCTCGGAATACTGAGTCGAGCGCTTTTTGTTCGGTTCAATGTTGCGGCCGGAGGAAACACAGACGTCCACGGCTTCTTGTATCGAC
>CAZFLD010000188.1:0-2572 GCA_964519835.1 uncultured Spirochaetales bacterium | reverse complement strand
GCGGTCGACACGCCCATTCTGATTCGCAAGGCAGTTGTGAAGATACCGTTTTATCTGCTACAAGTGGGCGATTCATGATGGAGTACCTTCAGGTTGCCAAGAGTGCCGCGTCCAATGCGGTTGCCGTACTTCGCGACGCTTACCTAGATGATGCTCAGGCAGTGCGAGCGAACGACAAGGACCTCAAGACCAAAGCGGACATGGCGGCCCAAGACGCCCTGCTGTCCATTCTCGAGCCCACGAAAATTTCGATTATTAGTGAGGAGGCGTCCACCGGATGGACGGACGGTGTGCTCGATCGCGACCACCTTCTTTGGATTGTGGATCCACTGGACGGGACGGTGAACTTTGCCCGTGGATTTCCGATGGCGGCGGTATCGGTGGCACTATGGAAACGCGGCCGCCCCTTGCTAGGTGTGATCCACGAGATTTATCAAGGCGATGTCTATTGCGGGGTGATCCCCGACGGTGCCTGGCTAAACGATCAATCGATTCAGGTCTCTCCTGAGATGTCTGTAAAAAACGCCATATTGGCTACGGGATTCCCCAGTGGCCGAAGCTACACAACCGACTCACTGTTCCAGTTTGTCCGTCAGGTACAACGATACAAGAAAGTTCGAATGCTGGGGTCAGCGGCGTTGATGATTGCGCACGTTGCTTGCGGTCACTTCGACGCATATGAAGAAGAGGACATCTACCTGTGGGACGTGGCGGCAGGTCTTGCATTGGTTGCCGCCGCCGGAGGCCGGTTTGACATCGAGCCGGGATCAGACACCATGAAGTATAAGGTCCGTGCTTGGAACGGAAACCTGTTACTCGATTCCGGTGAGAAGGGGTTAGAATGACAATCTACAAAGCGACCTCGACCCTCGACGGCTATCTGCCGAATTTGCAGTTCACGCAGAAACGCTCTGAAGCGGAAGTACTGTTGGTCGGCGGCAAGCCGGTACACCTCTGCGAGTTTCCGAAGCTGCGGGGAATATTCAAAACGGGCGTTGGGACCGATAATTTGCCCTTTGACGAAGCCAAACGCGGAGGAGTTCGAATTGAGCTGCCCTCCGAGCCCGTACGGGCGATCGTGTACGAGGAAACAGCATCGTTCGCTTGTCACCTGATATTCATGGGCCTTTACGCGGATGCCGGGAGCTGGGATGGGTGGAAGAAAGCCCATCGGCCACATATGGCGGAACGAACGTTGCTGGTCGTGGGAGCCGGTCGGATCGGCAGCCGCGTGATTCGTAAGATGTCCGCATTTATGCGTGTTGATAGCTACGATGTCGCAAATGATCCACCGGATGCATTTGCACGCAAGCTTTCCGAAGCAGATTGTGTTAGCCTCCACGTTCCGCTTACCGAGGACACTCGATGTCTACTCGACCGGCACCACTTGTCCCTCCTTCCCGACGGGGCCCTGGTCGTAAACACCGCACGGGGGCCGGTTATCGATGAAGAGGCGCTTTTTGTGGAGCTCGAGTCCCAACGGCTGCGAGCCGCACTTGACGTGTTTTGGCAAGAGCCATACACGGGCAAGCTGAGCAACCTCCCGCCGGATCGGTTTATTCGAACGCCGCACGTCGCAAGCACCTGTCGCGAGTTCCTCCAAGGGACCGCGGCAGACTTTTTGAGATTCTTGGACGAGCTTGGATGATCTGGCCGAGTCGGGAGGAGAATTGGGCATGATCAAGTGCGGGATAATCGGGTTCGGTAAGATGGGGCGGATCCGCGCCGAGGCAATTGAGTCGTCAGGCGGCGGCCGAGTGACCGCAGTGTACGATGTGGCTCTGCCGGAATCCGTTGGTTATCCCCCCGCGTCCTCGGCGGAAGAAGTGATCGAATCCGCCGAAGTGGACGCCGTCTTTGTGTGCACGCCCAACTACCTGATCCCGACGCTGTGCAAACAGGCCCTCTCAGCCGGGAAGCATGTGTTTTCGGAGAAACCACCCGGTTTTAATGCTCAACAGGTGAGAGAAGTCATTGAGGTGGAGCGTTCGGCGCCGGGGCGAACGCTAATGTACGGATTTAATCACCGGCACCACGAAAGCATCAAGCGAATGAAGGCAATTGTCGCCGACCACGATCTTGGTCGCGTTCTATGGATGCGTGGTCGCTATGGCAAAGAAGTGAATCAGGCGTTCTTTGAAGGATGGCGCGCAAAACCGGAAATGGCGGGTGCAGGCATACTCCTCGATCAGGGCATTCACATGGCCGATTTGATGATCCATATTGGAGGCCCCTTCGACCAAGTGGCTGCGTTTGTTTCCAATGACTATTGGCAGATTGACGGGATCGAAGACAACGTGTTTGCAATCTTCCGAAGCAGCAGCTCTGGCGTCTGCGCCTCGTTGCATTCCACCATGACACAGTGGCGATACCTTTTTTCGTTCGAGGTGTTTTTGGAGGGTGGCGCGCTTATACTCAACGGTCTTAAGACGTCATCGGGTGCCTATGGCGATGAGATTCTCTCTATCAAGCGAAACCCGAGTCACCTACATGATGGGCGCTTTGAGCAAGAGGAGCGCATTGTCTACAAGCTCGATACTTCGTGGGCCTCGGAGATCAAACATTTTTTTAC
>CAZFLD010000187.1:0-2642 GCA_964519835.1 uncultured Spirochaetales bacterium | reverse complement strand
TAAACTCGAATGAGATTATAGCGCGAATTGTTGAGTGCTACACCTAGTTTTTATGATCGGTGTCTTTTATGATCGGCCGGGCAGCGGTATCCGGAACTCAAAGCGTGGCGACGGGGCTCGGCGAATCACGACGGTAGCCCGTAGTTGTGCCACCAGGGCGCTTATCACCCGCAGACCAAGCGTTTTTGGGTCCTCGAGGTCCACGTCATCAGGAATGGGGCGGCCACTGTTCTCGACGACCAGTTCGAGCTCATTTCGCCCCGCTCGGCGTGTGAGAGTCAGGCTAAACGTGCCGCCTCCTTTGCCAAAGCCGTACTTCAAAGCGTTGGTCCCCAGCTCGTTGATTATCAACCCGATATGAATGGCGTAGTCACTGGGGACGGTCACTTCGTCGACGTCGGTCACAACATCGACTCGGGTGCTCGCGAGAGAAAAAAGCGAAGATACAAGGCGACCGACGTACTCCCGGAGATTGATCGAACCGACCTCGGCACCGGCGGCGAGCATTTCGTGAAGACCCCGGATGGCCGACACGTGATGGGCAATATCGGAAAGATCAATCTCGGGGCCAAGCGACTCGTCTTTGAGATTGATCAGGGACGTGACCAGAAGCAGATTGTTCTTGACCCGATGATTGAGCTCGCGCATCAGCTTGTCTTTGGCGTCTACCGCCTCGGACAGCTGTGTCTCCACCTCTTTACGACGGGTAATGTCGATGGCTATGCCGTCGTAGACGCATCTGCCGTCCTGGGAGATACGCTTGTACAGTCGATCGAGAATCCACCTGTTGCTCCCGTCTTTGTGCCGAACCCGGTATTCAACTTCCGTGGGCACAAAGGGCGAAGCCCCATGCAAGACCTCGTTCACTACCTCCCGGTCTTTGGGATCCACCGATTCCGCCCAGAGGTTTGGTCGAGCGGACAGCTCATCGTTCGAGTACCCAAGAATGGGCTGTACCGAGGAGTAGTAGGTGCTGCCGACGCCCTCTCCGCGGCTGTAAACAATCGCCGAAGTGTTCTCAACCAGCCGTCTGTACTGGGCCTCGCGCTCGACAATCTGCCTGGTCTTGGCCCCGAGCGTTCGTCGAAGGGTCACAATCCATGCGGCGGCGACGGCCACAACAAAGGAGAGAATCCCAACGACCAAGAGGAATATGCGCCGTGTGCGTTCACCGCGCTCTTTGTCCAAGCGGACCGGGTCAAAGATTGCCCGAACCGGATCAAACTCGCCCTCGGCCATACCAAGGTCCACGAGCATCTCGTGCATACGGCGCCATCGGGCGGGGTTGACGTTGCCGATTTCGATGACTTCGTGAAGGGTGAGCTTTTGGACGGGTTGGATCTGGAACCGCACAAAACCCGGCCAATTCTCTATGGGGAAACGAGGCGAGAACGACTGGATGATACGCTCTGCTACGTCATCGGGATTTTCCAAGGCATAGCGCCAGCCGCGCAAACTTGCCGCGGTAAAGTCTTCAACAAGTTTTGGATCACGTTGTACAAGTCTCTCCGTGGTAAATAGCGAGTCACCGTAGAAGTCGACGCCGTAGTCAATCGGCCGTAGGACGCCAAGCTCCATTCCGAGCTCGGCGCCTTCGTGAGGCGTCCCGATTACGTAACCGGGTATTACATCGAGGTCGCCCGAATAAAACCCTGCCAGATAGCCTTTTGATTGGTCGAAGCGAAACGGCTCCACCGCGGATGGATCAATACCCTCGGCCAGGAGCATCGCTTGGAATTCGATGTCGACCATGTCTCCGAGACGCCGGGAAACGCGGAGGCCTACAAGGTCGGCCGGCGTACGGACAGCGAGCCCCGGACGTGAAAAAAAAGCCGTGGCGCTGCGCTGAAACACCGATGCCGTTATCACAAGAGGGGCGCCCCGCGCCCGGGAATAGGCAATATCCGTGGCGCCGATGCCGAAGTCGGCCCGCCCTTCGACAACTTCGTCCACCGCTGACACCACGGTTCCGGCGTCGACGATTGCAGAACGGATTTCCACATCCAGACCGACCTCATCGTAATAGCCGTTCCAAAGAGCCGCGTAATACCCGGCAAACTGGAACTGGTGGTCCCACCGAAGCTGCAACACCACCGACTGCCGGCCGTAGACCTGGCCGCCAAGAGCAGCCACCAAGATGATTAACGGTACCAGTTTGTGTGTAGGCAGCATCAGTTACCCCTCCGTAACAAACATTGTACAAAATTAGTGCAAAATCTGCAATATTGTTAAGATGCCTTATCGTCCGGCGATGGCCAACACGTTATTCCGGAGGCGAAGCGGTTTTGATGCCTGGGAACGGGATAGACCTCGGCCCGATGGGGCGTATCGAAGGCACTAAATGAGCACACAACCGGACATTTTCCGGTCCGCGGCAGCTCTGCGACTGTCGGATTGTGGAGTAGTGTGGCTGCGGCGTGCACTGCGGCGAGCTGCGAGGTTGTAGGCCGCGCTGAAACGGTTTATGGCCGCACGGAAGCCGCGCCCGACTCGTCGGCAAGCTCGCTGGTCGATCATCTCTTCAAGCAGCTTTGCCGCCTCCAACAAGACCGACTTGCAGCCCTCTTTTTCTGTCCGCCAATCTACCTTGTTATGCAGATTCAAGTACTTGTTTCTCTTCGCGCGCCATTCCCCAAACGTCA
>CAZFLD010000186.1:1108-2685 GCA_964519835.1 uncultured Spirochaetales bacterium | reverse complement strand
CCAGGTAAAACGAAAACTCCACCGGAATCACATAGAGCGCGAGTTGCATGCCGCAGAGCGTGCCGTAAACCCACAACAGAAACATCACCGGGAGACGCTCATGCTCGTCTCGTGACTCGGAGGGGCGTTCGCTTGGCGATGGCGCCGCTCGTTTTGTTCTAGCGGGTTCGTGGAGAACCGTCGCGGCGAACGGCGCAAGGATGATTGATGTTAGATAAATGAGGAAGCTCCACCGCCACCCGATGTCCGACAAGACCCCACTCAGCGCCACAAACACTGTTCCCGAAAGCCCCATCGTCGCCGATTGGATGCCCAAGAACTTCGCGCGCTCGGATAAGGTGTAATAGTCGGTAATAAGGGTGATGCTGCTGGTCATAAGACCGGCGATTGCCAGGCCGAGCACCAATCGAGTAAGCAGAATAAGATGGAGGCTCTGTGCGAAAAATGGCGAGGCTCCGGCGATGGCGAAGAGCACGGCACTGACCACCAAGAGCAGCTTTCGCCCATACCGATCCACGAACCAACCGCAGATAGGACCTCCGATAACGACACACAGACCCGGAAGTGTCAGGATCATTCGTGATAATACCTCTGCATTCGGCGTGGCGGCAAAGTCTTCGGCAATGTAACGAAGTGCAGGAGAGACGATTGAACCGGACATCGCGGTGAAACACGACGCGGCGATTAGGGTGGTCTTTACGAGCCAGCGGTCGGGGTTGTGGACGAGTTTCTGGGACGCCGGCGCACGCGACTCACTGGCCACGAGAGGCCATATACAGTAGATGCATGCCGTCGATTTTCTTGTGATAGTAGATCCGCCGACCGTCGGCCGAGATTGTCGGCGCCTCGACAAATCCGTCGCTAACCTGTTCGAGAACCGACGGCGTCCCGAAGGCTTCGTCGGTCGAGGAGCGACGTGCGACCATGATGCGTAACTCGCCCGCGGCAAGGTCTGCGCGCGTAAAAAAGAGCTCAAGCTCATCATTACTAGTGGCCGGGGCATATTCGAGCTTATCCGTGTTTACCGCGGCGAAAAGCTCTTCCGAGCGCTCATCGATTCGGAACTCGCCATCACGAAGCTCGGCCCGGTACAAGTTACTGGCAAAGGGAACGTTCTGCCCCCCCGGAACACGGCTCGGGACACGTAGAGCGCGTTGCCGTCGGCGCTGACCTCCGCATCCATGTCTACGGTGCCGGCGCGGTGAAGGCTTATGTGTTGCCCTGCAGCCTCTACGTCCGTCAGCCTCGACCCGTCGAAGCGCCCCCGATATATGCTCACCTGGTCGAGGGAATAGCTCCTGAGAGTCGTGAAGTAAAACAGCCCGTCTTGATCCATGCTCGGAACTGCGTCGAGCGCATGAGATGCGGAGCCCTCGAGTTGCCCAAGATACTCGAACTCCGTCGGACCGATTGCACGGGCCAAATGGAGCTTTGTCGCCGAACCCGTGTTGCGATTGTTAAAAAAAAGAAAGCGCCCGTCGCGGGAGAGAAACGGCTCCATAAGATGGTCGTCGTAGCCATTTATCCGCACCGGCACCGGGTCTGCAAAATCGCCGCGCTCTTCCATCATTAATGCC
>CAZFLD010000186.1:0-1098 GCA_964519835.1 uncultured Spirochaetales bacterium | reverse complement strand
GTACGCACGAAACAGAAACGGCCAGCACCACCGCCGGAAGAAGCAACTTCCTCACGGCACGGACCCGCCCCGAAGCTGGAGCGTGAAGAGTCCGTTGTCGTCTTCACCACCGACTTGGCGAATCAGTGCCTCCAGGTCGTCCCGAACGGAAACGTATCGGCCGCTCAGCGAGTCGGCACGGCCCGATGCCAGTCGGCAGACCAGTTCGGCCGCAAGATCCGGAGAGATGTCGTTGCCCGAGGCCAGCATCTTCCGAAACACGCCGTCAAGCCACTCCTCCGCCTGCCGAGAGTCTGCGAGTCCCTGGGTCATGGCAGTCCTGACAAATCCCGGACCCATGGCAAAGACATACACACCCGTGTCCGCCAGCTCCGCAGCCATCGTCTCGGTAAGACGTATCAACGCCGTCTTGCTCACCGCGTACGCGGAGAAGCGCGGCCATGCTCCCAGCCCTGCGCTACTGGCAATGTTAACAATTCGGCCGACGCCCCGATGGAGCATTCCGGGGACGACTGCCTTTGCACAGAGGTAGGGAGCCCGCAGATTTACGTCCATGGTATTCCACCAATCGTCGCTGTCCATCTCCCAGAACGGTCCGGGCGAGCCCGAGCGCCCGGCGTTATTGACTAACAAGCTCACTCCCCCGAGCTCGCGGCCCACGCGCTCTACGACGTCTCGCACACTTTGTTCATCGCGTAAGTCGGCGCTGATTGCCATCGCCGCTCCCCCGGAGGATTCGATTTCACGAACGGTCTGATCAAGTTCCGAAGCTGTTCGCGAAACGACCGCGACCTTCGCGCCCGCCCGCGCCAGCGCTCCCGCAATGGCACGTCCTATGCCCCGGCCGCCGCCGGTGACCATAGAGACCTGACGGCTCAGCGTGTCCTCTTGGCTTGTATTGCTGTTGCGCAAGCTTGCCCTTCCTATTCGACAATGGTACCCACCGACTCTTACCAGGTCAATACCGTTTGTAGACCACTTTTACACATAAACTCGAGCCTTTCGGCCATGGAACGGACATAGCGTGCTACCATAAACGGAGCCGGAGGAGGCAAGAATTGGGCACAGATGCAAAGCCACAGCGACTCGCAAATATAG
>CAZFLD010000185.1:0-2751 GCA_964519835.1 uncultured Spirochaetales bacterium | reverse complement strand
CGGTTGCGGTGTACCATGAGTAATTCCATGGAGCGAAACGATTCCGCGCTCGAGACAATCGGAATTTGTTTGGCAAAGAGCTGCCCAACGGCAGCTCCTGTTATCCGGCACCCCAACTAAGGCCTGATCGGGGTGGCTCAGTTCCCGCACCCCCCGGGTCACGTCGCGTGCCGGATTACAGCTCCGCGTCGAAGACGAGCTCCAAACGCACCGCCTGACCATCGAGCAGGTGGCTCGGCGTTATGACGTTCACCATGATGGTGGTCGGCGCGGCAATCTCTCTTGTTGTCGCCTTTGTTCCGTAGAGCCGCTCGCACCCGGCGGCCCGACCACATCAACACCAGGAGTACGCAATGGCAGAGTCGATACTTACCGTTCAATTCGACACCACAAAGGGCTCATTCCAGGCGGAGATTCATCCCGAGTGGGCGCCCGAGGGCGCGGCGCGCCTGAAAGAGCTTGTCGAAGGTGGTTTTTTCCAGGACGTCGCCTTTTTCCGGGTCCTGTCGGGCTTTGTTGCCCAGTTTGGCATTCACGGCGATCCGGCCGTGGCCGCCGAATGGAGAAACCGCAAGATCGCCGACGATCCGGTTGAGCACACCAACGTCCGTGGCACCCTGACCTTTGCAACCGCGGGTCCGGACACGCGCACTACCCAGCTCTTTGTCAACCTCAAGGACAACACCCGCCTCGACTCCATGGGCTTCTCTTCGGTCGCGGAGATCACGGTGGGCATGGATGTGGTGGAGAGCCTAAACGACGAGTACGGGGAAGGTGCCCCCCGCGGCGCCGGTCCCGACCAGGGCAGAATCCAGGCCGAGGGCAACGACTACTTAAAAACCGCGTTTCCAGCCCTCGACTACATCACCGCGGCATCGATTATCGAGGAATAGCATGAGAGAGATCACGGATCGATGGGAGCGAGCGCTCGCCTCGGGCGCGCGTCTGGGCGAGAGCGCACGCTGGGACGAAGGAAGCGCGCGTCTCTACTGGGTCGACATAAACTCGCACGAGGTCCATCGCTTTGACCCGGGGACCGGCGCCGATGCCTTTGTGACCCTCTGGGACCATGTCGGCATGGTCGCGCTGACCTCGACGGACGAGCTGATCGCCGCCGTCGGGACGGCCGTCTACGCCATTGCCGATTTCGACGCCGCGCTGGATAAGGCGGCCGCCGCCATCCGTGATCGCGCAATTGGTACGGACCAAGCGACGGGCCGCTCCGCAGTGGCCGATCGCGCGGCGATCGAGCGAACCGATCCCCGTGTTCGCCGTATCGCACAGCTCGACGACCCGGCCAAGGAAACACGAGCAAACGACGGCGTGGTGGATCCCGAAGGTCGGCTTTTTGTGGGGACGATGAGCCTCAAGCGCGAACCGTGGGCGGGGAGCCTCTACCGCGTCACCGGTTCCCCAGGCGGAGCAGACGCTGCGGCGGAGTTGTTGACGACCGGTATCGGCGTCAGCAACGGCATCGGTTGGAACCCGGATCAGACCCGGATGTACTATATCGATACGCATACCCACCGAGTCGACGCCTTTGACTACGACCGCGCCACCGGCGCAATCGCCAATCGCCGGCCGTTTGTCACGGTTTCTGAAGAACTTGGCCGACCGGACGGCATGACTACCGATGCCACGGGCGACCTCTGGGTGGCCATGTGGCAGGGTGATGCGGTAACACACTGGTCGGGTGAGACGGGCGAGCTTATCGAAGTCTTCCGATTGCCGGCCGCGTGTATTACCTCGTGCGCCTTCGGCGGCGCCGGCTTCCGCGACCTCTACGTCACAAGCGCCGCCGACGATCAAGAGAACCCTTCCGGACCCGCCGACCACGATCCCGGCGGTGGCGATCTTTTTGTCATAAAAGACGTCGGCCCCGGCGGCCCCGGCCACCGTTACAAGCTCTGATCTTGGGTCGCCAACCGGCATATCCGTCGCCTGCAGCGATGCCCTCGCTCCCCCGCGTGGCGGCTACGTACGCCGCGCGGGGCCGCCTCCGCTCAGCGCCGCGGCGCTACCCCGGCGCTCGATGCCGCGCAAGACGAAAAAGCAGTTGCGGTCCGCCGCGGCTGGGTGTAGCCTAGAAGCGTGAATCTGCAAATAGAGAAGTTTATCAAGATTCTCGCCCTCGAAATCGAGAGCATGCAAGACGAGCTCAGCATGCTGCTGCACAGCCTCGATGATCGGCTCGCCCGCCAAGAGATCTCCGACTACGTCCGGAACGAAAACTTCGTGGTGCTGCGGAACGAAGTGCTCGGCCTGCGGGATTGCCTTCACGGTCTTGACGACGTTCGCGGATGTCCGGCGGAAACTCTCGAGGATGCCGCGGACCTGGCCCGACAAACTCTCCACCGGCGCATCACAGACCACGGCTACGTGCCGGCGCTGCAGAACCTTCTCGATGCCCGCATCGACAAAATAGTCCGCTACATCACCGAGTCCGAAGTGCCCGTCAAGCGGTGATTCCGGCCCCGGTGCCCCCCGGCGTTGACCAGTAACTCGCTCTGCGCGAGCAGGAGCTTGCCACTATCCTCACGGTGCCGTGCAATCGATATTTGGCCGAGTACAATCTGCGGCCGATCGGTTTTGCGGATATACGCCCCTGAAGGACTGTCTACTCCTGCCGTATTGCCTCGACCTCTTTCACACTCAGCCCGGTCCACTCTACGATGGTGTCAATGGCAACTTTCGCGGCAAGGAGTTTCCGGGCCGTTTCCTCCGCCTTCGCACGCGCACCTTCTTCGCGCC
>CAZFLD010000184.1:0-2829 GCA_964519835.1 uncultured Spirochaetales bacterium | reverse complement strand
TCGCGAAAATCCGCTTTTGCTTCAGTCTTGGCGCATCAAGGTTCGTGACAGTTTACAAGGCCTGCGTCGAGTATCCGCCCGGGTGAAACCGCGAGGAGATACACAAACCAGTTGCTGCCGATCAACAACGAGGCAAGGATCGCTCGTAGCAAGACACGACGGGATGTGAGCACGGGACCAATGCCTTCACGACAAACGGCGAGTACTACCCAAATCGCCACAAATCCCCAGACAATCCTATGGCCAAGAATCGCGGGGGCGGCAACCCCGGGAATCAGGTTCCAGTAAGCGGGAGTAAAGCCCCAGAGCAAAAAAGCTGAGATTGCGAGCAGGAAGCCGGTGGACGACCGCATCCGAGCCTTATAGCATGGGCGTCGCCGGCGGCGCCGGCGACGAACCCAAGGCGGCGAGTGCCTCTGTAAATCGGGCGGCGAGCTCGCGGGCCTGCCGGTCGTAGGCGCCCTTGTCTTCCCAGGTTTCGCGGGGCGTTAAGATGGTATTGGGCACACCGGGGCACTCCGTTACGACTTCCAAGCCGAAATTCGGATCTTGTGCTGCGGGCGCGTCGTCGAGTTTGCCGGAGAGAACCGCGTCGATAATCGCTCGGGTGTACGAGAGCCGGATTCGCTCGCCGGTCCCGTACGGTCCACCCGACCAGCCGGTGTTCACAAGCCACGTCCGCGCACCGTAAGCCCGAATCCGCTCGGCCAGAAGATCCGCGTAGATCCTTGGGTGGTGAACCATAAAAGCCGCACCAAAGCACGCGGAGAACGTTGCCTGTGGCTCGACAATGCCGTCCTCCGTGCCGGCCACCTTTGCGGTGTAGCCGATCAGGAAGTAGTCAACGGCCTGATCAATCGACAGTCGCGCCACCGGCGGCAAGACTCCAAACGCGTCGGCAGTGAGAAAGATGATGTGGCGCGGATGCTCCCCGGCACCGGACCCGTCGGCGTTCTCCACATAGTCCAGGGGATAGCAGGCGCGTGTGTTTTCAGTGAGCGACCGGTCGGCATAATCAACAAGCCGCGTTTCCTGGTCGAAGATGACGTTTTCGAGCACGGAGCCAAACCGGATTGAACTGTAGATCAGCGGCTCATCGGCGGGAGACAGGTTAATGCACTTCGCGTAACACCCTCCCTCGATATTAAAGACGCCTTGGCCGGTCCAACAGTGCTCGTCATCGCCGATCAGGCGTCGCGTCGGGTCCGCCGAAAGAGTCGTCTTGCCGGTCCCGGAAAGGCCAAAAAACAGCGCCGTCTCGCCACTTGGCGAGGCGTTCGCGGAGCAGTGCATCGAGAGGACGCCGCGCTTGGGCATACGGTAGTTCATAAAGCTGAACACACCCTTTTTCATCTCGCCGGCGTACTGCGTGCCGAGAATCACAAGCTCGCCGCGCTCGAGGCTCAGGTCGACGCTGGTGGACGAGGTCATGTCGCGTGTGTACTTGTTGGCCGGAAAGCGACCGGCGTTGAGGATCGTTAGATCCGGCGAGTCAAAGGTCTCGAGCTCCTCCGCGTTCGGTCGAATGAGCAGGTTGTACATAAAAAGCGCGTGATACGCGCGGGAGCAGATGACCCGGACCTTGATCCGGTAGCCGTGGTCCGCGCCCGCAAATCCATCCACGACGTAAAGCCGCCGCCGGGAGTTGAGATAGTCGATTGCCCGCTCGCGGTTAATAAAAAAGGTGTGCTCCTCAATGGGGATGTTGATCTCACCCCACCAAACCTCGTCTCGGCTCGAGTCGTTCCCGACGATACGCTTGTCTTTGGGGCTCCGGCCCGTCTTCTCGCCGGAGCGCACGATCAACGCACCCGACGAGGATATGGCGGTACCGTCCTCATAGGCTATGGCCTCTTCGTATAAGACGGCCGGTGGTGCATTGTGATGAATGGCATCAACGGCGATGACCGCGTCGTCAATGGTGAGTGTGGTGCGAATCATAAAGACCTCCAGTCAGAGCTTCCAGCTGAACACAAGCGTGGGCCTTGTGGCAAGGCTTAATCGCCGATCGGCCCGCAAGGATTATCCGATGCGAGCCGGACCGGCGGCGCGGCAGCCTCTCGCATTTCACTTTGATTCCCGCCGAATCCAGGTTTATGATGGTGCGGGGGACATCATGCTTGACAGTCCGCTTCTAAACGCTCTGTTTTTCGGACTTGTAAGCGCCGTTTCGCTGCCCCTCGGCGCGTTGGTGGCGCGGTTTTGGGTACCACCCGATCGTGTCATCGCGGCTCTGATGGCGTTTGGTGCCGGCGCGCTGCTGTCGGCCCTAACCATCGACCTCGTGGCCGGTGCTGTGGAAAGCGGCGACGCGTGGCCCCTTACAATCGGAGCCATCATCGGCGGCCTTCTCTTCGAGGCCCTCAACCAAATCGTGAACCGACAGGGTGGCTTCCTCCGCAAATCCGCCACCACCCTCTCTTTCCTCTGGCGAGTCAAACAAGGACGTCTTCGAAAGCTCGTTCGAAGCATCAGCAAAGTACCGATCTTCCATGAATTGCCGGCCGAAGAGATAGCCGAGCTTGTTCCCTCAATCGAAAGCAACACCTACGAGCCGGGTGAGGTCATTATCCATGAGGGCGACGCCGGCGACAGTGTGTTTATCGTTGAGCAAGGCAGCGTCACCATCGCCCGAGAAGACGGCACGGAGCTCGCGACCCTCGGCGAGGGCGACGTGTTTGGCGAGATGGCGCTTATGACCGGCGAGCCGCGATCGGCAACAGCAACGGCCGCTGAGACCAGTCGCCTCTGGTTTATTCGGAAAAAAGACTTTGACCCCACCTTCAAGGGTTGCTCCGGGTTGTAAATGCTTTTCCGATAGGCAATTAG
>CAZFLD010000183.1:0-2889 GCA_964519835.1 uncultured Spirochaetales bacterium | reverse complement strand
AAGGTGATCCGGCCGTGGGGCTGTTCCGGGGCGCAGCGTTGTGCCGCAAACCGCGCGCTGCTTGCCGGCACAAAGGTACCGTTTACGATGCCGACCACGACGCGGCGGGTAGGGCGGCCTGAGGTGCCGCTTCGCTCCGGGAAGACAACGATGATATAATAAGATTGGTATGTCTTCACCAAAAGAGCAGGGCGCCGGGTATACCTACGGTCATTACAAGACATGGGGAGACGACGATCGGTGGGAACTGATCGACGGCGTTGCCTTTAGCATGAGTCCGGCACCGTCGCCTCGGCATCAGGGCTCCCTCGGCGCGCTCTTCCGACGGATCGTCGACATCGCCGACGGAATTGGCTGTCGGACTTTTATGGCTCCGTTTGATGTTCGCCTTCCAGACTATCCGGATCAATCTGAGGACGACACGCCGACGGTGGTGCAACCGGACATCACCGTGTTTTGTGATCAAACAAAGATAGACGAGAGGGGTGCCCACGCCGCTCCGGAGCTCGCCGTTGAGATCCTCTCGCCCTCCACGGGCTACAAAGATCAAAGCAGCAAGCTCGCCCTCTACGAACGTCACGGCGTTAGGGAATACTGGATAGTAAACGTTGATGCGGGCTGGGTCATGGTCTATCGCTTGGGAAACCATCGGACCTTCGAGAAGCCCGACTATTACCGCCGCGACGAATCGGTGCCAAGCGACGTGCTTGGCGGCGCCGAGATCGCGACGATCGACTTCCTGGAGACCGGCCTCTAGCGCCGTGGTCGAGCACAGTGCGATCCTTGCGCATCCTCTACCTGGAGCCCTTCGCCGGCCCCTCCCACCTTGCCGTAGCCGAGGGCTTTGCGCGGCACAGTCGGCACGAGGTTTGTATTGTCTCTTTGCCGGACCGTTTTTGGAAGTGGCGTATGCGTTCCGCCGCCCTCGATTTCTATCACACCGTGGATAATCCGGATGAGTACGACGCGATTATCGTAAGCGACATGATAAGCGTTGCGGATCTCAAAGGTCTCTGGGCAGGCCGTACTCCGCCGATCGTTTTGTACTGCCATGAAAACCAGATCTCCTACCCGGCGCGGAATCAGAGTGAAGCGGACTTGCACTTCGGATTTACATCGATCACAAGCTGCCTGGCGGCGGACCACGTGTGGTTCAACAGCGCCTTCCACCAAAACGCCTTTCTGGAGGCGCTCCCTGCGTTCCTGCGACGTATGCCCGATAGGCGACCAACGTGGGTCGGTGAGGCGATTGCCGCCAAAAGCCGCGTGGCGTATCCCGGAATCGAGGTGCCGCGGGCGGCCACCCCTGGATCCGAGCCGCGGCGGCGTCCGGTACGGTCTACCGCGCGCCGTGCTGCACCACTTGTTCTCTGGAACCACCGCTGGGAGTTCGACAAACAGCCCGAAGTCTTTTTCGCCGCAGTCGACAAACTCGCCGAACGAGGAGTGGAGTTCACGCTTGCGGTTGTGGGTGAGTCTAATAACACAAGGCCGCCGGTCTTTGAGGCGGCCCGCACCTGCCACGCCGACCGTATTCGCTCCTGGGGCTTTGTCAATGATCGCGCCGCCTACGAAGCGCTACTCTGCAAAGCCGACGTTGTTGTTAGTTGTGCCATCCAAGAGAACTTCGGTATCTCCGTCCTGGAGGCGGTGGCGGCGGGCGCCGTGCCGGTCCTGCCCCGGCGGCTTACGTATCCCGAACTGTTTGGGCCGGAGGAGGCGGTATTCTACGACACGGACGAGGAGCTTGCCGATGCGATTGAGGCGGCTCTGACGGCGTCAGACGATCCTCAGGCTGCCGTAGACACACAGGTAACCGGCGCGACGGCGCCGGCCGCCTTCCGCGCTGCAGCCTCCCCCGGTATACGCCGTCGGTCTACACGCCGTGCGCAAAGCTTCTCCTGGGAGAAGCGAATAGGAGCGTGGGATAGGGGCGTCGAAAGCGGTGTTGCCGGCTGAGCCGCCATGCCATGCCGCTTCCACCAGACCACGTGTGGACTCCCACTGCGCCGTCAATCGTAAATTTCTTTCACCCGCCCCACTTCTCCTGAGACCAGCATCACTTTGATGCCGTGGGGGTGGGAGCTCGACTTGGTGAGTATGCGTTGGACAATGCCTTCGGTCAGCTCGCCCGTGGCTTGATGGTGTTTTTGCACGATTGCTACGTGCGCCCCGACTTTGATGTCACCACGCGTGTTTCCGGCCATGGGTGACTGTAG
Organism: uncultured Spirochaetales bacterium; assembly: GCA_964519835.1. GTDB lineage: Bacteria > Spirochaetota > Spirochaetia > DSM-27196 > CAZFLD01 > CAZFLD01. Next base: position 670 of record CAZFLD010000183.1, on the reverse strand, counting down.
CAGTTTTATGGCATGATGGTCCCGCGTGGCGTTCTTTGATCTTTTTCGACGACGGAAGATTGAGCCGATTGGCGACGAGGTCTGGTCGAGGCTTTTTGTGGAGCGACCGCTCTTCAGCGGACTACGTGAGGATGAGCTTGCGCGACTGCGGGCGCTCGCCGAGGGTTTTCTGTCGCGCAAGCAGCTCGATCCGGTGGGTGGAGCAAAGATCACCAATGAACTCGCAGCGACAATCGCCGCCCAGGCCTGCCTTCCGGTCTTGAATCGCGGGCTCGATTGGTATCAGGGATGGGCCACCATCATCGTCACCCCTTCCGATTTTGCGTTCGAACAGACCGAGTACGATGAGTCGGGACTTGCCCACGATGTCGATGATTTTGCCGCCGGCGAAATCATGCCGCTCGGGCCCCTCGTTTTTTCCGTCGAGGCCGTTGAGGCTTCGGGCTGGTGCGAGGGCTTTAACGTTGTGATCCACGAAGCGGCCCACGCCCTCGACCGGCGCGACGGCGACCTAAACGGCGCGCCGCCGCTGCCCCCGGAGATGGACCCTGGTAGCTGGCACCACGACTTCCTCGCCGCCTTCCGCAACCTGACAAACCGGGCGCGGACGCGGAAAGGCCGCCGAGCGCTGCCGATAGACGAGTACGCCCTCGACTCGCCGGAAGAGTTC
>CAZFLD010000182.1:0-3016 GCA_964519835.1 uncultured Spirochaetales bacterium | reverse complement strand
GACGCCGCGGCGGCGGGCAGTGCGGGGAGCTCGGCGACGAGGTGGGCCTGCACATCCGAGAACTCACGGAAGGCGGGATGTGCACAGGAATCCACAAACAAGTAGCAGAAGGTCCTCTCGTCGGCGGCTTTGAGCCGAGGGACTATCGCGGCGACCGCCTGCTCGGCGGCGTCGGCTGCGGCTCGCCGAGAAGGTGCTGCGGCGATGATGTTTCCGGCCTTCTCCACGTTGGTCCGCGGAAACCGTATTTGTGTGCCGGGCTCGCGCAGGATAAACACGTCCTTCACGGACTCCATTGCACGTGCCTCATCCAGGCCGATGTACGACTCGATCTCCCCGTCGATGGACAAAATAGCCCGTTCGGCCGCGTGGCCCGCTTCGTCCTGCTCGGGCAGACCTGGGTCCCAACCCATTGCGATGCGAATCCCCGCCCGCGTCGATTCAACTCCGGAGGCATAGGGATAGGTCCAGCCGGACATGTACCCACCGGAAAGGCGCGCGGCTATCTCGCCGACCACCGCATACGTTTCGCCGGCAGTTTGTCGTGCTCCTGAGGCGCCGGCCGGAGGTGGGCCCGCGGTTGGTTCCACCAGGAACATGTCACCCTTGGCTGCGCCGTTGTCGATGCCCAGCACGGAGATGGCGCGAACAAATGCCTCTTCGAGAATGGTTCGCTTGCCGACGGCGAGTTCGGTCGGAATTGTGTGGCCGACCTCGACGAAGTAGGGCGGAAATCGAATATGGCGATCCCCTACTCCGCAGATACGGACCCTCCCGTTGGAGACGATTGCGTCGAGACTGTACTCCGTGCCGGGGATCAATTCCTCGACAATCACTCGGCCTGTTCGTGAAAATGGCAAGGCCGCCTGTATCGCTTCGCGGGCCTCAGATAGGTCGTCAACTCGTCTGACGCCTCGTGCGCCCATGTTGTCCACGGGCTTGATAACAAGCGGTGGTCTGAGGCTTTCGATTCCCACAACATCGATGTCATCCACGATGCCCGCGTCGCCGCCGTTTGTGGCGTGTTCACCATCGGAAGCGCGGCCGGTTACCAAGCGAAACTCGGGAACGTTGATGCCGCCCGCAGCGAGGGTCTCGCGCATGATAAACTTGTCTGTCGCGCGCAATGCCGTTTTGTAATCGATTCCCGGGAGGTCGAGCTGCTCGGCCGTGTAGGCTACGGATGCCGAGAAGTCGGTGCCCGCCGTGAATATGCCGCCTATGTCCCCCACCGCGCGGGCTCCCTCGAGCACGGCGTGCCTGTCGCTGATGTCGATGACGTGAAATTCGTTGCACACCTCTTTGCCCATTGCATTTGGGTTGCCGTCGAAGGCAACTGTCCACAGTCCCTCATCTCGTGCGATGCGCAATGCCGGAAGCTGCATAATGCCCGCCCCGAGTATGACAATCCTTTGGGTTCCCATGGCTCGCTTATCCCCCCGAAGCTGATACTGATGCTGATGCTGACGCTGACGCGTAGACCTCGAATGTGTCTCCCAGCCCGCGCGCTCGGCTGTAGGCTGCAAGCACCGGACGGGGAAGGTAGCGACTCTGTGGAAAGCGTTCCGGATGGTGTCCCGTCACGTGAATCGCAAAGCGCGAGAGACCAAATCTGCGGAGGATTCGACGACTCTGAGCCGGCGTCCAGATGCTAAAGTGATCGTCGGGACTGTGGTTCATGTACGCCTGTCGGTCGGTTCGTGCGGAAACTCCGGCGCCGTTGGGCGTTGAAAGCGCAAGAACTCCGTCCGGCTCGAGCAAATCCACAAGCTTCTCCAGCACGTCGTCGAGGACGGGAAAGTGCTCGATAACGTACCAGGCGGTGACCACGTCGAACCGTTCCAGACCAAAGCTCTCTCTGGGGTCAAACTCACGCAAGTCCGAAGCCACGGCGTGCACACCGAGCTCGGTTCGAACGTAGTGGGCGGCGTCGGGATGTATATCCACGCCGTAGCACTCGAAACCGGTCTCCTTTGCCGCGGCGAGGAAGGGCCCGTAGGCGCAGCCGATGTCCAAAAGGCGCCCTTGCGTACGGCGATGAGAGAAGGTACGCAGCCGCTTTAGGCGATCGCCTCCCATGCGTTTGATGTGAGAAAAGTCCTCGAGATAGCTCTTCCCGTATTGTTTTTTGTATGAGTCAAAAAAGTAGTCTGTGTCGTAGGCGGTCTTTTCGTGACGAAAGTTTTCCATGTACCACGTGCCACACGTGTCGCAGGTGTAAAACGTCTTGAGGCCGTGCCGACCACAAGCACGGTTGACCGGTTGCCGACACACCGGGCAGCCGGCGTGACCGCTTGCGTCGACCTCGGTTGCAAGGTCCGCAAGCGTCGGAAGTATCCCGTCGTAAGCATGACCACTCCCGGCGGCTGCACGACGGCCGCTCTTGCCCCGCAGCCGGATAGAGACGCCCGAGTCCGCGGAGACTCGCCGTATGGCCGCCGACGGGTCAGCGAGGGCCGCCCGGAGCTTTGTGGAATCGACGGTGTTGACGCCTGCGCGGTAGAAGCCGTGCGCCGCGGCCATTTGGTCATGATAGGAGGTTGGGTTGACGGTAACCACCGGAACGCCAAGTTCAGCCGCCTCAAGTGCCGTCATTCCGAACGACGTAATGACCAAATCGTAGTCCTCGAGGATCCACGGCATGGACTTTGACGCGGTAGCATCCAGCGTCTTGGCACAAAACCCAAGCGAATCGCCCTCGCCTGCATCCTCAACAAGTCGCTCCAACGTATTGTTTGTCTTCCTGGTGAGGACCGCGGGGTCGTCGCCACCAAATGTAACAAGGACCCGGCGTGACGCCCCCGCAATGTCGTGGCGCGTCTCCGGGTCGCTGGGGGCCCTCCGGGGGCCGTCGAGGCCTGTCCGGGGGCTGCCGGGTGTTGTTGGTTCACGGAGGGTCTTAGGGCGTTGTGAAGCTGCTGCCGGTTTCCTGCCGGCAGGCCCGGGTAACGCGGAAAGCAAGGCGTTCGGAGCTGCAAGTCCGATTGGTGTCGCAAAATCGACGACAAGGGGCGCG
>CAZFLD010000181.1:0-3052 GCA_964519835.1 uncultured Spirochaetales bacterium | reverse complement strand
CGCTTCATCGGCGCATACCACTGGGAGTGAAGACAGTCCATCGGTGATCCTCCTCAAGATCGGGTGTGACATGAGGAGCTCATGATAGGCTGAGATGTGCGTGCCGAGCCGGGCTCAGGGGACAGGCATCACCGCGGTCTGATTCTTACGGTGGCCGCGCAGCGGCTTACTTGAACAAGATCGCTTGAGCAGACGTGGCTATTGTCACGGCTTTTACATGCGCAAAACCCGCGCCAATATACGCCACGCAGCTCAGCTCCGCGTTAGGCAGACTGCACTTTCGTTGGTGGCACCCGCGTGATTCCGTTGTTCAGCGCACGCATCCCTCGGTGGCACCCAGATCTCTGCTTCCGTGTTGACATTAGCATCCAGTATCGCCGCCAATTCGTTGGCGTGGCTCGGTAGACGCGGAGGGTAATCTGCTTGACACTCGTATCTTGCGTGGGTACGATGTAAGCACGATCGAGGTGAACGATGAAGTCGATGTTGGTCAAAGTTGGCAATTCTCGTGGCATCCGCCTCCCCAAGGCGTTGATCGATGAGGCCGGATTGACCGGAGAAGTGGATATACACGCCGAGCCCGGACTGATCACCGTGCGTCCCCTGGAGTCCCCACGGAAAGGCTGGGCGGAGGCTGTAATCGCAGCCCCTCCAGAGGGTCTGCTCGATGAGCCCACACCGACAGAGTTCGATGAACACGAGTGGGAGTGGTAGTGGAAACGGCACCTTCGCGTGGCGACGTCTACCTCGTCGGGCTGAACCCAACGCAAGGACGCGAGATTCGCAAGACACGACCGTGTGTCGTGGTATCTCCGGATGAGCTGAATGCCCTCATGGGAACCTACATTGTGGTACCCATGACTACCGGCGGTCATACGTATCCCTTTCGCGTTGCATGCCGGTTCGAAGGCAAGGCTGGACACATTGTTGTTGATCAGATACGCACCGTGGACCGTCAACGCCTGGAGAAGAGGCTTGGTTCAGTCGAGCCGGAGACGCTGTCGGCTGTGCTTGACGTACTTCTGGAGATGTTTGCACCGTAGATGCCGGCGGCAATCGTGGTGGAAATGACTGATTGCCGAACAGTGTCCCTATTCTGTCTGTGCCGGAAGCGACAGCCGTGGCGCCAGTCTGCCTACCAAGTCCGTTTACCAGACGGCTGCACGTACATGATTGCGAAGCAATGAATAAGCTCCATGCACAGGGCAACCGGTGTGCCCTCTACGGGCGGGCAACGCTCGGCACGCTGCAGGTGACGGGCTCCGTTGCACACACAGGTTTTTTATATTCAAAATAGCGCAGGGATACGGCACCGCCGAGCTCAGCAAGGACTCGGTCGGCGACCCGATGATCAGCGGGCGCATGGCGGGCATCAACTATGTGATCTTCTTTTACGGATGCAATGACGCCGGCAAGGAGTGCAGTTCGTTGCAGTTCCGCGCCGCGTAGGCTGCAGACGGCATGTCGCACGAACTGATAAACGAATGGAACCGCACCAAGCGGTTTGGGAAGGCCTACCTCAATGAAGAGAACAATCCACGGATCGAGATGAACGTGAATCTGGACCACGGCGCCTCCTGGGACGATCTGGACGACACATTTGACTGGTGGCGGATCGCCATGGAACAGTTCCTGGAGCATCTGCAGTCCCGATAACCGGTAGTACGGGCGCCGAACGGTGCCCGGCCCTCGACGTGCTCCATTTCCTTGCTTCCTGGCGACACATGAACTACAGTGGAAGCAACGAATAAGCAGGGGGTAGATATGAACTCGCCACGTTTCTCCAAACGGCACATCATCTCGGCGGCCGTACTCGCCGCAGCGCTCGTGCTGCTTGCAGGGTGCGCCGCGACGCCGGAGACCCAACCACGACCGGCAGGCGACTCGCGCGGCGAGCCACATGAGCCGCCTCAGCCGCCCGAACCGGAAGCGATGCAGATACCGGTCGAGAGTGAGCTCGCCAGCTGGTTCGACCACGATGGAAACGGCACCCTCGACCAAGAGGAAGTCCAACGGCTTCGTGTCGCGGTCTTCCGAATGGTTCACGAAGAACACGAGGTACGCAATCCGCTTGACGAACTCCTTGACGAAAACGGCGACGGGCGGGTGGAGCCGTTCGAAGCAATGCCTGTTCTCGCCGCTGTTGTCGCGGAGCGATTGCATATGCTTCACGAGTTCGCCCCTCAGTTCGTGCCGGCGTTTGACGCGAACGAAGACGGCCGCCTCGACGGTGACGAGGTCGGCCTTGCGCTCGACTATCTGATCTTCGACCCCGAGCTGCGCCGGCCGCATCCGATCTGGCATCGCGCCGACCGGTTCATGGACACGAATGGCGACGGCGAAGTCGACGAACGGGAACTCGGACAGGTTTTGGGCCCGTTGTCCGTCCGCATTATTACGCATCCCATCGATATTCGACCGATGGTCGAAGAGATTCGAGCCTCCCAAGCCGCTCCGCATCCGGTGGAGACGCTGCTCGACGAACTCGCGGATCTCAACCGCAACGGCATGCTGGAAGAGGAAGAGCGAGAACTGCTCAACATGGGCATGCGCGGTCCTCATCCGGTTGAGACCGCATTTGATGAACTGCTCGACTTTGACGATAACGGTGAAGTCGATGAGTACGAGCTGGCCGAAGCCGATCGCGCCGGCGGTATCGTCATGCACATCCCGGAACAGTTTGAGATGCGGGCGGACACGGAGACCGACCGACTTCTCGACGGCAATGACGACGGTGTTGTCAGCGCACGAGAGGTCGAGTTCGCCGCCTTCCGGCTTCTAGCGTTCCCACATGAACGCGAGGATCGTCATCCGCTCGACCGCCTCGCGGATGAGAACAACAACGGGTTCATCGAAGAGCCGGAGCTGATCATGGTGCTCGACCGCTTCTTCCGGCCACACCCGGTCGACCGGGAGATGCCATCCGACCGTGAGCTCAACCGCAACGAGAGCGGCTTCATCGAACCTGCGGAGATCGGCATCGCGATGGGCTTTGAAGTTGGGGCGCCGTTCCCGCCGATCGAAGAGCTCGCCTACGCTGCCAGACTCCGGG
>CAZFLD010000180.1:0-3072 GCA_964519835.1 uncultured Spirochaetales bacterium | reverse complement strand
ACAACAAGCAGCGGCGCGCCGGAAAGAAGACCAAGGCCGAGCGTGAGTGTGCCGGGGAAATCCCGGCTGAAACGCCTGGACCTCGCTTGAGAATCCAGTCAGGCCGGCCGATGCGCGGCGGACTAATCACGCCGGACGTTTACAGTTTCGTGGCGTTCGACAAGTTTGTTGGAACAAGACCTCGTGTCTCGGTCAGTTTGCATTGGCGGAACTGGCTCGGCGTCAGACCGGTTTCGGATTTGAATACTTGACTGAAATACGCGGGCTTACTGTACCCAACTGACTGTCCGACATCGGCGACCGTCAGGGCCGGGTGGTCTAGCAACAGCTTTTCTGCCTTGCCCATCCTGGCCCGATGCACCAGATCGGAGAATTTGCTTCCCACGGATTGCCTGTAAACGGTGCTGAGGTAGGCCGGCGATATGCCGAAGCGATCCGCGACGCTGGTCAACGACAAGGTGTGGTCCACGTGCGACAGAACGTAGGACTCGATCTGCGCCACCAACTCGGAGTGATGTGTCTCGTTGCTCGTTTGACTCGAGCGTTCAAAATCGTCAATAGCCCCTGCCAGCCAATCGCATACGTCCTCCAACGTGTCAAAACCTCGAGCTTCTCGAAGCGCGCGCTGTTCACCTGCGATGGTATGATCGATCGCCTGTCGGCGAGCCTCGCGACTGATTGTTGTAACCACTCGATCCACGGCCCAGAATATGTCCTTCATCGCCGTCCTGACGGCGTAGAGACGCACTTGAATAGATTCGAGAATCATTCGCGAAGTGCTCCAATCGTGATGTCTCAGAGCATCGCCAAGCTCTTCGATATCCTCCGACGTCACTTTGGGTGCCGTTTTATGCGTTGATGAAATCAAATTGGGTGCAAGAACCGCCCCCCAACCGACCACATAGCTCCATTTTATCTTTCGCTCCGTAGTCTTTAGCATCAAACGCAACCTTTCGAGATTTGTCGTTGAGGGGCTAACCGATGCGCTCATTCCAATACCGGTATTTTGCCGAACAACATCACAGATTTGCTCAAAGACAAGCGGAATAGATACGTTGCTGCCGGCGTTGATATACGTTGCCAACGTGTTCCTTGAGATGCCGATTACTTCGGTGAAGATTTCAGTGCCAAATGCTTCCTGAATTGCATTCTTGGCAAAGATCATCGATGTCTCCTGCCCAATCTGCGAGCTGCTCGCAAACGTAGTCGGTCTAAACCGACACACGACAACCGAATGTTGGTGGGCGCTTAGTCGTTCGCCTATCGTGGCAAGGCGCTGATTCGCCGTTTCAACACTCAGGTCCTCACTGCCGCGAAGAATTTCATCGACCACTGCGCGGCGAATCAGACCCCTATTCTTTTGCAAGAGTCCTTCCGAGTAGACCACCCGCTGGGACAGTCGATAGACCACCGACTCCATGAAGGCAAGCTCATCCTGGGATTGTTCAGCGACGCCGCTCGTCGATGCTGGTTCCCGGGCGCGAACTGAGGCGACGACGTTCTTGACGTGACGGTAGACATTTAGTTCCATTCGGAGAAGGATAACCAAGAGGACCATTGCAATAGCCGCAGCCGAAAAAAGGGCAACGCCTCGGGTTACAGTTATGGCTTTGCGAAGCTCATGCCACGGAGAAACGGCTACATAGTGCCATCCGGTAAGCCCGGATTCGACCCATGAAACCTGCAGTGGCTCCCCGGCCAAATCCTGCGTGGCGACTGTTCCAGCCCCGGCGTCCAGTATTTCCGGGAGAAATCGCTCGATCACTTCGCCGTGAAATTCCTTAGCATCGGTGGATGCTGAATGGGCTCGGCTCAGAATGTTTCCGGCGGAGTCGATTACGAAAAACTGCCCGAGATCAAAACGTGTCATCTGCAGCAAGTGACTCAAAAAGGCCTGCTCGCCTATTGCCACGACGACCGCACCCTGCGGGGGGGACGCCCGAAACAAAGGCAACGCTCGCCCGAAGGCGAGAATAGAGACGTCTGAACCGATGGTCTCCTGTTCTTGTGGCGCGGACCACAGACCTTTGTTGCCGGAAGCAAGTGCCGCGTTAATCAGGCGGTAGCCTGTCTCGTATCCACCGCGGCCCTCGTGCACGGAAGCATTAAAAAGCACTCCTTCTCGGGACGCAATCAGGCTATCTGAGGCGGAACTATAGAGGTAGATGGAGTGCACAAAGGCTGTTCGCAGAGCTATGTTTTGGAGCGTCCTTTGCACATCGAGGATAAGGTCGGTCGACGGTTTGCTTGAAGCGGTCAGAAAAGCACGGATAGCCGCGTCACGGTGTACGTCATCGAACTGCCCGATGATCAAGGACTGTACGTCGTCGTCTACGAGCAAGTCTGCAACATCTCGTAGATGCGTCAGAGACCGATTCGCCGCCCGGTCTATCTGCAAGCTCAACTGATTCTCAAATACGGCGGATATAACAAGCGACACAACCAGTACCGCGACCGCCACGCTAGCAACCGACATAAACATCATTCGCTTGTAGGAACTGGAAGGAAACAACCGGTTTGAAAAGGACGTCAAGCGGATTGACACCGATCTAACTCTTTTGATCGCATTCTGGTATGATTAGTGTACCAATATTCCGTGGGCTGTCAAGGCACCGAGACACGGGTTGCGGCGGTTGTCGGGGTGCCGTATGAATCCGTCTCCTTCTGTTACAGCGCTGCGCGAACAACGCACCGCCCTGCTTGCCGGTATCGCAAGGGTGGGAAGCCTACCTGTCACGGTGCCCGTGAGGGTGATCGTGGACTCGGACCAAGCTGGTCGTTGACCCGCGCAGTAAAAGGGAAAACGGTGAGCAAGATCATTTCCGCCGATTCGGTCAGAGCCAGGAAGCAACAGACTAACCGGAACAGAAAGCTGCAGCCTGCCTATTGCCATCGCTCTGCGTGCGGGCATGGATTCTGCCCTCGCCATGAGGCCCTGCAGATCGGGGGCGGTTCGCTCTCCGAGGGTGTGCTGCGCATGGTCGGAACCGCTGCCTCCTTGGTGAGTTTCGCCGAGACTAAAAAGCTGTTACGGAGGTTGGCGGCCGTAAAGATCGGGGTGAAGCGGCTGGA
>CAZFLD010000179.1:0-3213 GCA_964519835.1 uncultured Spirochaetales bacterium | reverse complement strand
CGGTTGGCGGCGGACTCCGAGTTGGCGGCATTCGGGCCGGCGGCGGCGACCGAGTTGGCGGCGGACTCCACCGCGCGCAGGGTCCGCGACCCTTTGACCGCCAGCAGATTCGCGATAAAAAAGACAACAATAAGGTTGGTGCCGGTGGATATCAGGAAGGCGGTGGTCTGATTCACCGAATCCCCAGCAATGAGGGTGATAAGAAACCCCAAAGGCGCAAAGTCTCGGGAAAGAATCAGCTGCTGATAGTGGATAGTTTCTCCGAGGGTGATAAACAGCGTGATGGCCGCCGCGCCGAGCCCCACCGCCGCCTGTCTGCGCCCGCGAATAAGTGCAACCAAGAGGAGAATGGACTCCAGGAGCAAAAGAGCGATCATCGTGTAGACAAGGGGCTGAACGATCCGCGAATAGAACAGAAGTGGGGGGAAGATAATAAGGACGGCATTGAGGCCCACAAAAATCGCAACCGTCAATCGCAGTTTTGGACCGATAATACGCGGATAAATGCTGTGCAGCGTTTCTGTTACCGCAAAGAGTGCCAGCATCGCAGTCAGGTACTCTATACGAAGCTGAAGACCCCAGGGAAAGGCGGGGACAAGGCGGGTCGCGACCATCTGGCCCATCATGGATATCCGGAGCGACAACACACCAAAGAGCAGGCCGAGAAAGAGCATACTCCTGTGCTTTTTCGCGCTGCCGGCGTAGAGCAGAAGGTTGTAGAGGGCCATTGCAAAAAAACTGCCTATGAGCAGCAAATCGTAGGCGGTTTCCACCGCGTCCTTTGACTCGATTTGGCTTACCGTGCCGAGCTCGATCGGGCGCCACATGCCCCCGCGCCGGTGATGGAAATTGGAAACCTGCAGGACAAGATCGAGTGCCCCGGAGGGCGCTGTGAAGCCGACGGTTCGAATTCGATATCGGGGAGTTGTCTTCTCCCGGGAAACGCCCGGTTCACCGCTGTGGCTGAGCATAGCGCCGTTGACCCAGAGCCGGTACGCCGTGGATGCGTTGGGTACCCGGAGCTCGCCACGACGCATCCCCCGCGGCAGGAGTACTCGAACGCGAAAGGTTGCAAAGCCGAGACCCCCAAGCCCCTCGCCGTCCACAACATGGGCGTTCCAGATGTCCGGCATCGAAAAAAAACCGTCGGGGGTCTCCACTGCGCCTTCACCGTGATCCGCTTTGAGGCCGCTGTCCTCGCCGGGGCGGGCGGCGGCACCCCCGCCGCCCGCAAAATCCGCGGGTTCTAAGAGCTGTTGCCAGTAGAATTCCCAATCGCCGTCTAGTGTCGCGATCCCGTCCTGGTCGAAGCTCCAATCGCGGAGGTCGATAATTGCGGCATCCTGAGATGGCGACGCCGCCACGATGCCCGACAGGCACAACAGGAGGATGGGGGAGAGAACTGTCGCTCTTCCCAACGACGACGAAGGGCAATAAGCGGCCATTGGTAAGCTCTGCGGCTAAAACTTAGCAAATTCAACAGGAATCTGAATAGGATTAAAGCATAAAATGACAAAGCGCATTCTTTTTACCGGTGACAGCATTACAAGGGGAAACCTCGGAGTGGGCTACGTACCGCTACTCGCGGAGCGTTTTGACAAGTACCGTCTTGACAATCTAGGCCAAGACGGCGACACGGTACTCGGCATAAGGAAACGGACCCTCGAGCGCCTAGCAAGCGACCCGCACTACGACCTCGTGGTCATCGCCGCGGGGCACAACGACGTGATCTTGCGTGCCTTTGAGCACAGGGGTGGTGCCTTTAGCCCGGATGTCTCACAAAGGGCGTAGAAAAGGGCCGTCCTCTCGTAAACGTTCGCCGTTCCCACCCGTGATCCAGGCGTTCAACACAGCAGTCGTTTGAATCCCGGATGCAGCGGATAGAGGTAGATGTCTTTGATGAGCAGGGCCGAATCCTTGAAGCGATCCATCTTGTCACGAATATGGAAAGCTTTCCATATTCGTGGCAAGATAGCGCGCTTGTTCCGCACCTGGCTTGAAAGTGAGTACCATCGCAGCTCCCACCGCGGACTGCAGGGAGCAACCCCGCTGGGGGCTCGGATCGAGAAGGCGAAGCATATCATCACCATCGATCCCACGGTGGACCTGTAACAGGTCTTCTTTCACGAGATCACCCGGAAGGTGTACCGAGACAGCACCGTCACCGTGAACGGCACCCTCTACGAGGTTCCCTCCATCATCATGGGGCGCAAGGTGAAACTCCGTTTCGATCCCCATCGTGAGCGTCCACGCATGGTCGTCCTCTGTGACGGCGTGGAGCACGGTGAGTGCCGCGTGGTCGATACCTACGCGAATACCAAGGTGGTACGGACCTACGACGACACCGACCGCTTCTCTGAGATCGGCACGGCGAAACAGCCGAACATTGCCGCCTCACTCACGGCGGCTCGTTTTCCGGCCGGAGGTAAGGCATGAAATCTGCTGCGCCTACTGCTCAAGGAACTCCATACCGGTCTCTACAAACCAGTCTATCTCTCCCACACCTCCGTGGGCGTGCAGGAGTTCTACTCCCACCTCGCCGACGCCCTCGGCCTCTCCTCAACCGGCCGACGCGCCACCCTCTACCGGGCTGTTCACGAGCGCATCCTCACTCAACACCGGCGCGGGCGAATACACACCGTACTCTTTCTCGATTAATGTGAAGTGTTTCGTAATGTGGAGTGCAGCTCTTAGCTCGTTAGGATACAGAGATTTGTGCCTTGGTTGCTTTACATTACGATCCCCGCCGGTCAAGGTTGCTATTGACGGCCTTCCGCGGGAGCATACCTTCGCCTATATCGACAAACGCATCACCGACTGTGGCGGCGAAGCCGGGTTGTTCACTCAAGGGGCGCTCAAGCTGATTCACCAGGCGTCGGTCGGGGTCTGCGCACCGTCGGCACCATCGCCACCTCCGCCATGATGAAGGCCTACCACGCGAACGCTCCAACGATTGAAGCGGACCACGGTTAGGCCGTACTGACGCGCTAATCATTCCGTCTAAATGTCTACGCGGGCGCCGGAGAACTCCTCGGCGCCCGCATTCTTTTACCCGTTACAACAATTCGGGCACCGTGGAAAGACCACGCCAAACCGGGAAGCGAAGACTTGAGTGCGGGAGTCTACAACGCCGGCAGCTTTCGTTTTGGGTAATACGACAGCTCCGTCCCCGTCCCCCAGTCCCCGTCCCCGTCCCCCGCCGGCTGCTGCAGC
>CAZFLD010000178.1:0-3313 GCA_964519835.1 uncultured Spirochaetales bacterium | reverse complement strand
GGCTCACCGGGAACGCGCAGACGCCGTGGGAGAACAGCAGTCTGACCGGGGCGTTTTACTTTGCGGGAACATCATCTGGGGCAAGCGTGACCGAGCCGCCGGAGTTACCGGATCCGGCCTTCGAGTGCACGGAAGGGGAGAGCGCGCCGTTGTACGTCGACACCGACCCACCGGCGGCGCTCGTGTTTATCAACGGTGTAGAGATCGGTCGTGCGCCGCAGTTTGTGGAAGAGATACCGGTGGGAATCGACACGGCCGTGGAGGCACGCTCCGGTACGATGAGTGCACGAGAGGTACTGCGACCGTTACTGCCGGAGGTCATCGAGCTACACCTACGGCTGAGCCAGGAGGTGGGATCGATAGCGGTGTTGACCAGCCGGAGGGGATTCGAGATTCGCATCGACGGCGAGGTGTTAGGAACACTGGAAAGCGGCCTCGTGCGGGACGTGCCGGCAGGGGAGCGGGTTTTCGAGCTCATCGGCGACGGCGAGTACTATCGGGGCGAACTGACGATACCGGCGAACGCATTCGCGAGCGTGACGCCGGAGTTCGAGGAAGTGGGAACGGTAAGCTACAACCTACCGAGGGGGGTGAGCGCGACGATAAGCGGACCGGACGGAGCGCGGCGAACGCTACGGGGCAGCGGCGAGTTGGCCAACCAGGCGACAGGCCGCTACACCGGGGCGATAACCGGGTACGGGGAGGGGGACCAGGAGGTGAGTCTGACGCTATTGCGTGGCGGCAGGATCACGGTAGCGCCGACACCCGGCAGCCTACGAATAACGAGCACGCCGGCGGGGGCGGAGGTGTAAATAAACGGGACGCGGCGGGGAGTAACGCCCCTAACGGTAAGCGACCTTGCGCCGGGACGCGTGAGCTACCGGTTGAGCAAGGGCGGGTACGTGGACGTGGAGGGAACGCAGACGGTGGCAACCGGGCAAACGGCGACGGTAACGGAGACGCTCACCCGGCACTACAGCGTGGGCGACCGCGGCCCTGCCGGGGGGGTCGTGTTCTACGACAAGGGCCGCTACTCCGACGGTTGGCGCTACCTGGAGGCGTGGACCTCCGACGAGGAGGGCGTATACCGATGGAAGACGAGCCGAACGACGACTTCCGGAACCTCGACGGCGATCGGGAGCGGGTACGCGAACACGTATAGAGCGATGAGCGGATCGGGGCACCCAGCGGCCGAAGTGTGTCGGAACGCGACCCACGGTGGGTTTACGGACTGGTTTCTGCCGAGCAAGGATGAGCTTGCGGAGTTGTATCGGCAACGGAACGCGGTTGGCGGCTTCGCGTCCGACGGCTACTGGGGCGCGTCTGAGGGCAATAGCTACACCGCGTGGTACCAGTACTTCGGCAATGGCATTCAGTACACCAACTCCAAGGACTACAGCGGGTGGGTTCGCGCCGTGCGGGGCTTTTGACTCTTTACCCCTTTAACTCTTGTATGGGGGTCGAGCGGGCGCAAGCCCCCTGGCAGCACCGAACTCGGTGCCTAGCTCCCGCCAGGTAAGGCGCTCTTTCCACGCCCTGTCGTGGATCGGCCCTTACCGGACCTGCGGTGGATCGCCCCAAGGCGTCTCTCGTCTGAGTCCTTCGTGGTATACTCCGCAGGGGAGGCGCCGCGATGAGACCGCTGAGTCTGGGACGCCAGGAGCTGGCCACCGTAGTCGGTGGCGGCTGTATCTACGTCGACAAAACGCAGCACGTGTACGAGCTGCTGCGCACGGGGAAGGCTTACTTTCTCTCCCGCCCCCGGCGCTTTGGCAAGAGTCTGCTGGTCAACACCCTCAAGGAGATTTTCCTGGGCAATCGGGAGCTCTTCGTCGGCACGTGGATCTACGACAAGATCGACTGGAAGCCGTCGCCGGTGATCAAGCTGGACTTTTCCGGGATGGGCTACGCGGAGATCGGACTCGAGGAAGCATTGCTCGGGACGCTGGACGACATTGCGGCCTCAAGCGGCGTGGCCGCGCTGGCCAGTCCGACGCCTGGCAGGCGGCTTGCCGAGCTCATCGGCGCACTCAGCCGCAAGCACGGACCGGTGGCGATCCTGGTGGACGAGTACGACAAGCCGATCTCCGACAACATCGAAGAGATCCCCCGGGCCGAGGCGAACCGGGAGATGCTGAAGTCCTTCTACGGCGGGCTCAAGTCTTTAGACAACGATATCCGCTTTCTCTTTATTACCGGGGTATCGAAGTTCAGCAAGGTATCGCTCTTCTCGGACTTGAACCACCTCACCGATTTGACCATCAGCAGGCGAGCGGCAACCCTTCTGGGGTACACGCGGGAGGAGGTGGAGAAGTACTTCAGCGAGTACCTCGACGCGGCGGCGGCTTCTCTCGAACTGAGTGCCGGGGAGCTGGTCGAGAAGATGGCGAAGATGTACAACGGCTACAGCTGGAACGGCCGCGACTTTGTCTACAACCCGTTCTCGCTCCAGAGCTTTCTCGGTGATCAGGCGTTCCGCCACTACTGGTTCGCAACGGGCACCACGAGTTGGCTGGTAAAGGCCATTCAGTCGGCCGGCAAGCTACCGCAGGATGTGAGCCCGATCGAGGTAAATGAGTCCTTCTTCGACAAGTTCGACCTGCGGACGATGGACCTGGCCTCGCTGCTGTTTCAGACCGGCTACCTGACGATTAAGCGGATTAACGGTGATGTCGGAACGTACACGCTCGGCTACCCGAACGGCGAAGTGGAGTCGGCGTTCATGAACAGCCTCCTCGAGGTGTGGAGTGGGCGGCAGATGAGTGAGCTGGGTGAAGTGGTGGCGGACATCCACCGCAGCTTGCTGCGATCTGCCCCCCAGATGATGATCGACGCGCTGTACCGACTCTTCGTGGGAATTCCCTACGAGAAGTTCATCACCAAGCATGGCATCGAGGCGATCTTTACGTCGAACGTATATATCGCGCTGAAGATCATCGGGGTAAAGCTCGATGTGGAAGTGCAAACCGCACAGGGGCGGATCGACGCGGTGATGCAGGGGCCGGAGTGCATCTTCCTGGCGGAGTTCAAGATGGGACGCGCCGAAGAGGCAATGGCGCAGATTCGCGAGCGAAAGTACCTCGACGCGTATCGGGGCGGGCCGAAGCGGGTGTTCGCCGTCGCGGTGGGGTTCGACGAGGCGGAGCGGAACATCGGCGACTCGCTTGTGGAGGATGCGTAATGAGCTTGGCGTTGGACGACAAGGCGTGAGCCGCGGCGAACGATCGCAGCACAATTCTTTCTTGCCGGAAGCCGGCGAGGCGGGTAGAGTCAAACGAAGAAAAACGCCTGGGGGTTCACCATAAGACACCGT
>CAZFLD010000177.1:0-3442 GCA_964519835.1 uncultured Spirochaetales bacterium | reverse complement strand
AGAAAAAACAGGTCATCGACACCGCCGATATTCCTCATGATGCCGGGTGAACTCGTCCGGCTCTTTCCTACCCTTCGCCTGTGGCACTTCCTGTCGTTATCCGTCGGCAATTCCACCGGGCGGAGATGGGAAACTATCGGTAGTAGGGCGGGGAAGAACTTGCCGGCGGGGAACAGCATACTCGAGACTATGTGCGCGGCGGTTGTTCGCGGCGTCAAAAACAGCACGTTCCGTTGTTGAATCGCCACAAACATCACGCCGGCAAAGACGGCGTACGACAGGCCTGCAAGCTCCGGAACGCTCCAGTCAAAGAGCGAGCTGAACACGGTAAGGAGCAGCACAAACACCATCGAGCCCGCATAGCCACCCAGGAGCCGGAGTGTCCCCCGCCGCCGATCTGGGCGTACCGATAGAAGAGGATCGCCATAAATAGGGCAAGAAGGTGGCCAAGAACGGGAAGCATGCTGCGGGCGCGCTTGAACGTTGGTACTCGACCCTCGTCCCTCGAACACCGTGGCCGGCACGCGGGGTGGACGTTGCCGCATCTTGTGCGTCGCGAGTACACTCGACTATGATGGTTGAGAAGCGTATGGACTACAGAGATTGTATTGTTCGTGATTCCAGCATCTGCAACGGCCAGCCCGTGATTAGAGGCACGCGGGTCACCCTACGTACCGTGTTGGCCAGTCTCGCGTCGGGCGATGATGTGAACCAAATCCTGAAGTCGTTCCCTTCTCTCACTCGCGAATCGGTAAATGCGGTCATCTCCTACGCCGCGGCCTCTGCCGAAGAGGACTTACCTGTTCCTGCCGTACCGTCCCCATAGACACAGGCTTGTGAAGATCAAACTTGATGAAAATCTGCCGGTTGATATAGCCGAGGCCCTTGCTCTGTTGGGCCATGATGTGGATACGGTTTTTGAGGAGGGTCTCACCGGACGAGACGATCAAGCGGTCTGGACGGCGGCGCAGGAGGAGGGACGTTTTCTGATATCGCAAGACTTGTACTTTGCCGATGTCCGCGAACACAGTGGCCGGCACGCGGGGTGGACGTTTTAATTGTGTCGCATCCGCTTTCCCGGCGGCCAAGTCAAAGAGCTGGTTTTTGTCCAAGACCATGTGGGAGGGAAGGTTTAGCTGTTTGGCGAGCGACTCACGGCGGATCGGGCGCCGTGTCCAGTCGTAGCGCTGGTACCGTGACTTGCCCGAAACGGGCTCCAGGCCAAGGGTGTCCGAGAGGACGGAGTCTAATACCTGCCTTTCGAGCTCCAGTATTCCCACCGCGGGCTTGAGGTCGAGTATGCCGTTTATGAGAATGCCGTGGTTTTTCTAGAGTAGCCCGCGATCGCTCGCGGCATCGTAGAAGATCTTTGTTATCGCAGGGTCTTCCAGGAATGCCTTGATCTTGTCGATCGACACGCTCTTTGGATCAACAATCGCCGGGCGGCTCCCATCGTAAAGCTGCAGCAGGCAGAAGTGCTCGCCGTAGATGTGGAGGTTCATCTCCGCTTCCAGGTCGGCGGCCACGGTTATGGAGGCGGCCCCGGGCGTACCACCGGCGTCCGGCCCGGCCTCGCCGGTCTGCGAGGTGCCGGCCGTCGCCGGCTGATTTGGTTTGAGAGCCGTGAGATAGGCGTCGAAGGTGTTGTCCTCGCAAGGCGTACGCCCGAACCACGACGGGGACCTATTGGGTCCGTCCACCTCCTGTGGGTAACAGAGCAAAACGCCGAGGACATATCGAAGGCCCCGCCACGGAGAATCCTGTAGTACACGTATTCCGGTCCCGTTGGGTCGGTCGAAGGGGAGTAGCTGTAGTAGTCCTCGTCATACCAGTCGTGAACCCACTCCCCCACGTTCCCGCTCATGTCGCTTACGCCGATCTCGTTGGCACTCCGCGTGCCGACGGTGTGCGAGCTGTCACCGGAATTCGAAGAGTACCAGGCGACTTGCACCAAGTCGTTGCTGCCGGAGTACGTCGTATCGGTAGCCTCGTTTCCGCCGCGCGCCGCCAACTCCCACTCAGCCTCCGTCGGCAACCTATAGCCCGACGCCTCGAGATCCGCAGTCCAGTCGGAGAAGCTGTAAGTCGAAGACAATCCCTCGGCGTTGTTCAGAAAAACCGCCAGGGCCGCCGCTCCGAACCACGTCAGGTCCGTCACCGGGTGGTCTTCCCAGCCGGAATCGCATGACAAGGTGGAGCCGTCCCAATTAATCCGGCACTCCTCGTCGGTCAGATCAAGGAGTACCTGCCGGTCGCCACTGACGTTTTTGATCTTGTCGTCCACAACCTCACAGAGACCGTCGGATGCCGCTTTTGACAGGATTGCCGCGGCTTGGCAATTTGTGATCTCGTACGTGCCGATGGAGAACGGGCGAGTCAGCGTGACGGCGTGAACGCCCCATGTCGTGCCCATGTCGTGCCCATGTCGTGCCCATGTCGTGCCCATGTCGTGCCCATGTCGAAGGTCCAAGAACCACCTGGACCGATAACCTCGCTAAAGACAAAGTGTTCGTCATGCCACGCCGGTTTCTCGTATCTGAAGCTGCCGTAGCTCCACGATGACCGAGCTCCATCGGCTGCCACGGCACGCACTCTCCAGTGCCGCCACTCGTCCTCGGCCATTGGCGTAGCTATGACGTACCGGGTTACCATCACCGTCTCTATGGGTTCGGCATCCAGCGCCTCGGCACTGCCCGCCGGCTGATCGCAAAACTGTACGTTGGACTCCAAGCGGTTACGATATTGTCGTCGACGACTTGGTGTACGAGGGCTCCGTGACCTCGTAACTCGAAGCGTTGACCATCGACTCGTTGTTGCCAATTTCCAGATGATAGCGGTCGGCGTTTTCGATCGGATCCCAACGAAACTCGGGCAATCTACTCCAGACAAACGCCTCAGACTCCGGACGGGTGTTCGTCGATGGAACTACCATGCCGTCCTCCGCATAGAAGTGCACGCGGTAGAAGTCCAAGTCGTAGACCCCGAGGTAGCCGCGGTAGTCGGCATACGGATAGGCAACGGTAGCCTGGGTCTCGTCGTTGTTCGGCTCATTTACTGTGGCAGACGTGAGGCTCGAGCCGTCGTCGGTCGGGGAGGCGTTGACTCGGACCGCGTACTTTGTCTCGGAGCTGTAGTTGGCTCCACTCAGTGCCAGGATGTAGGGCTCCTCCCGAACCGGCATCGATAGGGATATCGAATAATCGTGCGTGACAAAGGCCCTCGACGTGTTGTCCGGTGAGATCAGAATACCTTGCTATACGAATCGGGATGAGAAAGTCGCGGTAGGCCTCAGCAAATGTCTCTGCACGGAGCGTAAAGTGCAGCTCCCGCGCGCCGCCTTCGGTCTGTATCGTTCCAAGGATGTCCTCGAGGCCTGACCCGCTGAGCGGACGAGGTAAAGCTCGGCACCATGGGCCGGCGCGTCGTGGTAAGCGACCTGGAC
>CAZFLD010000176.1:0-3485 GCA_964519835.1 uncultured Spirochaetales bacterium | reverse complement strand
CGCACACGGACAGGATTGGCGACGATACGTGCTACCCGGACATTGGCGGTTTGCCGGAAGAGGTTGGGGCGGTCATAGCCGTGGTTCCGCCGGCGCAAACCGCGGATCTCGCCCGGCAAGCCGCAGCCAAGGGAATCAAAAAATTCTGGATGCAACGTGGCGCCGAATCGAGTGAAGCCATCGCAGCCTGCGAGCAGGCCGGCATCGACTACGTGTTCAAAGAATGCGTGCTGATGTTTGCCGAGCCCGTCGGCTCGATCCACAAAGTCCACCGGTTTTTTAGACGCATCTTTGGCGGTCTGCCCAAGTGAGCACCCGAGTGAACATGGGCGCCTACGGCGCCCTGATCGCTTTGAGCTTTATTGCGACGATCGGCGGTATGCTTACGTTGGCGCCAAACGCCGCGGCAAGCTATCCAAACGTATTGGGCTACCGGTCCCTCTGCACATTCGCGCCCGCGGCCACGCTCTTTTGCTTTGCGATCGCAGGTATCAGTTGCGTGCTCCGGGCGAGTCTGATTAAGCGTAGAGCGATGGTGGGCAAGCCGGTGTTTCGGGCTCCGGCGGTGGCGGCCGTGGCGACTATCCTCGCTCTCGCGGTAGCGGCGACGGCCTGGTTTGCTTCGGTTACGTCCCAGTACACCGACGGCCCCGACACCACTACGACCGCGACTCAGTAGGGGGTGAGTACGGCGGCCGCGTTACTGTGGGCGGCGCTCGGACGAACGTCGGCCAGGAAGATCGGTAGACTGGTGGGCGCCCGTCCCCGCGGTGTCTATCGGACGGAGTAGCAACGGCTATACGGGTATGCTTTTGGCGACTTCTGGGTTGCTCCACTTTAGTTGCTGAAGTTTGTCATCTATTCGATCTGTGTCAATCGGATATGTCCCGTACTCCTGAGCAGTATCGAAGAGCGCGAGTATGTTTTCCGGCCGCATGTTGGGTTGAATGTTGTGTCCGGAGGAGAAAATATAACCGCCGCCCGGAGCAAGATGACGAATTCTGTACAGAGCGTCCGCCATCACTTCCTCTTTGCTCTTGTGGAAGACCCCCTGATTGTCCGTGTTGCCGTGAAAGACCATTCGACTTCCGTAGTTCTGTTTGAGGCGCGGAGCGTCGTTGTTGCCTTTGGCGTTTGCCTGTAGCGGATGCATAATATCGACGCCCATCTCAAGAAAATACGGCATTAGGTCATAGGTCATACCACAGCTATGGTAGATTACCTTGGCGTCCGTTTTCGACTTAATAAAGCTGATGAGCTCCTTGAAACGCGGAACAATCGATTCTTGCATCATCTTCGGCGGCAGAAAGGCGGATTCCTGCAAACCCCAGTCGTCTCCCACCCACTGGTACTCGATGTAGCGACCAACGCGCGACAGAAACTCATCCAAGAACGCTGTGTGGTACTCAGTAATACGATCTAGCAAGTAGTCCGCAGTATCTGGATTCAGCATAGAATCCTCCGTGAATTGCTGCATGCCTCGCAGGACCCACGCGGTATAGTACAACGTCGGCAGGGGCTGCCCTACCATAGCGTAGTCCGTAGACTCGAACAGCTCCCGAGCCCGCTCCTCAAGTCCGTCGAAGCGGGCGGGATCGCGCGGATTTGGGAAATGGTAGTTCTTGATCTCCGCAAACGATGCGTTTGCCAGCGCGGGACCGACAAATTCGGTGTAATATCCGCACCGTTCGTAGTGAGAACCGAACTCGTCGACCCACGAGCCGTCCGTCTGCTCCTGGTATTTCCAAGATGAGGGAGGGTTCGGTACCAAATAGTAGGTGTCGACCCCCAGGCGGTCGCGGATGCCCTGTTTCACGAGCGCCAAGCGTTGAGTCGGATCGTAAATGGTGATTTCGTCCGTCTCTCCGAGATACGCAAGGAGGTTCTTGTACGCGACCTCGTGCATTCCGCTGACGATCCCGTTGTTGTCGATCGGCACCCGGTCCGATTCCTTGAAGTTTAGGGCATTGCGTACTCGTTCCCGGCTGGTCATCTTACTCCTCCTGATTCTATCGAATACTATCACATGTTGTCATTCGGTGGCAAATAATTCATACTCGGCAGCAGAACGCTAAAGGACGTGCCACCATGATCAGGCAGAATCACGAACCCAGCACCACACTGTCCGCCCATGTCGAAACGTACCATCGACGTCCGACCTTGTTTGTCAACAACCAACCGAGGGTGCCCGTTTTCTACGGGCTGACGCACGCGTTTGGTGGGCGTCTATCGTGGGAAGAAGTTCCGCAGAGAAACCTGCGGGTCTTTTGCGGGGCCGGCATCGGACTCTTTCAGGTTGACGTGCACTTTCAAGACATATGGACCGGGCCCGACGATGAGCTGAACATGTCCTTCGTTCAACGACAGATCGCGGGTGTGATCGAGGCGTGTAGTCAAGCGGCTATTGTGCTGCGGGTTCATGTCAACGCGCCGTATTGGTGGAATGAAGCACACCCGAATGAGTGTACTGAGTATGCGGATGGTCCGGTGGAGAAGGCTCGTTACGGCCCTCCGTTTCACTACGAAGATGGAGACAACCGAAGGGCCAAGCGCGCTAGCTTGGCTTCCGGAGCTTGGCGCCGCGATGCGGGCGAGCGGCTTCGCGAACTGTGCACACGCCTGGAGGCCACAATGGAAGGGCGTGTCGTGATTGGAGTCCACGTCGCGTGCGGAATCTATGGCGAGTGGCATTATTGGGGGTTCGTGGAGCACGATCCGGACGTGGGCCAGGCAATGACGGCGCAATTTCGTGATTGGCTGGCCGCGAAATACGGCGACGACGAGTCACTTAGAGAGGCCTGGGGAGCGGCGGCTTCTGGTGAAGCCGGCTGGACACTTACGAATGCCACTGTTCCCGGCACCGCTGAGCGACAGGCCACAACACAGGGTGTCTTCCGGGATCCCAAATCAGAAAGGCGGGTCATTGATTATTTCGCTTGTCAGCAAGAGGTGGTAGCAGACGACATTGAGTTCTTCTCAGAGATCGTAAAAACGTCGTGGACTCGGCCGATCATAGTCGGGGTTTTCTACGGCTACTTCCACGGTACGTTCGGTCGGCAGGCGGTTGGAGGGCACCTGTGTGTCGAGCGAATACTCGATTCCCCCTACATAGACTATGTCAGCGCGCCGCAGACGTACCATGGTGCCACCCGCCAAGCCGGCGGTAGTGGTAATTCACGCGGAGTCGTTGAGTCGGCGCTGCTACACGGCAAACTCTGGCTTGATGAAGTGGACAATGGGCACCTTCAATCGAACCCCGCGATCGACTTCGTGAGGTTTCAACCACGCGACGATCGGGCGTACTTACAGGTGCTCAAGCGGTCGACGACCTTACCCGTCCTCAGGGGCGCGGGATTCTGGTACTATGACTTCGGAGCCGCGCAGGGGTATGGATGGTGGGACAGCGACTCGTACCGTGCCCAGATTTCTCAGACGCAGGATTTTTTCACCGGATTGTTGGCACGTGAGTACTCGTCGGAAGCAGA
>CAZFLD010000175.1:0-3526 GCA_964519835.1 uncultured Spirochaetales bacterium | reverse complement strand
GAGACGTCACCGTCCGAAGCGAGTAGTTTGGCTTCGTCGCCCCAGCTACCCCAGTACCGGCGGTGGAACACATATGCACTACCTGAGTCGGTACCGTTGGCGTCTGTTTGCCACGCGCCAACGATAGCGTACTCACCGCTAACGGAGACTGAATCCCCAAAAAAATCGTATGCAGCGCCGTCCGGAGCGAGGAGCTTCGGTCCGTCCATCTCCCAGCTATTCGGGCCGCTCCGCTCAAAAACATACGCACTTCCAGAATCCGCTCCCATGTCGTCATCACCGCGCGTACCGACGACAGCATAGTCCCCGCATATTGAAACGGAGATGCCGAAAAGATCGAACTCGGAGTTGTCCGACACGACGATGCTCGCTACCTCCGGCTCCCACCACGCAAACAGTCTATAGTCCCTGGTGCCCGGGACCACACCACCAGCGTTGTAACCGATCCCGTTGCCATCTGACTCCAGGTTCCATCCGGAGAACACGTAGCCGTCTTTCGCCAGGTTTCCGGTATTATACGCGAGGACTACGTCGGAACCTGCGGGTACCGTTTGGTCTGACGGTACCGACCCTGCATCCGCACCATTGGCATGGTAGGTGACGACGTATGACTGCGGACCCGCGTTGTTGGGGCATGCTGCCACAGCGATCGCAATCGCTGCCACACTAAGCCCCACCACTAACCGATTGGATCGGGGGTTACCCTTCATTCCTTCTCCTCCGGCACTGCGCGATTTGCTTTGTGCCATGCTCTACGATGGGCGGATACAATTTGGAACAGCCGAGTGTAGCTACCGTGCCAATCTGTGGGGAACGGCCGTTTAGACTCGAACGATTCATCGAGCTGAAACTCAAGGTGGTACCCACATGGATATTTGGCCTGTCAAATTGGTCCACAAGCGTCGGGGCTGCCCATGGATTAGGCAATGCTGACAACAGGATGGGCACGTGCCCGTCCACCAGGTGCCGCGTAATTCGGCGATACTCTCCTGCAGCACTCGCAGCATTGGGGTTTCCAGGTTCGTCCCAGTCAGCGATGTACCTACCTACCGCTGATGGTCTGAGTCCTTGCGTTTCCCGTTGGCGCTGCGCCCGCCATGGATCAAACACAAACGGGCGCGACCGTCGTTGACGGCCGCAGTTCAGCTTCAATGTCACGGGTTCCTCTCCCGGACAATGCGAAAGCCGGTCATATTGTTGGAGTTGTCAGGACGAAGCCGAAAACGATTTGCCACGTGGCGTGACATGTACCTGCTCGCGTCTGCGCCGCCCCTTAGAACTCGGCGTGTGCCGGACTCGGGACCTAAAGGATCAGTTGATTGCCCGATGGCGTAGAATAGGGGGTCGTACCAGTCCTGGACCCACTCCCACACGCCGCCGAGCATAGAGACCAGCTCTACTTCCTCGGCCGTAGGACTTGTCGAATCCTCGGCTATGGTTGTCGTTTGCCGCGCTGCATACTCCCATTCCGCTTCGGTTGGGAGTCTGTATAGGATCCGCGGCTTACCATCGGCCCCACGGTTTTCGCCTGCCGGACCGGCATTCTCGAATGCTGTCAAATATGCTGCGAAATAGGCGGCGCCAAACCACGTGATCTCAACGGCGACCGTACCGCCGCGGCCGCTCACAACGAACAGGCGCTCGCCGTCGCTCCGTACGGCAGTCTGCGGGTCGTCTAAATCGAGCAGCGGTACTCCGTCATGTGAATCGATAAGCGCAGTCTCGGAGATTGTTGCCAGCCCTCGAACTACCGCCTCGTTGAAGACCGACACAATCTGATCCGTGGTCGCTTCGTTGACGGCCAAAGAGTAGGGGCGTGTGAGTTCGACCGATCGTTCGGGCACCGCATCTCGCCCGGCCGCACGATCACCCATCACGAATACGGCTGAATCACCAGGTCCTAATATGTCCTGGAACCGGAACATCTCGTCTCTCCACGGTAATGTGTAAGCTATTTCCCGCCATTCGGTCCAATTTCCTACAAGACCTAACCGATGAATCCCCCGGACGCGCCAAGAGATGTACTGTCCTTCGATGTCTGGAATCGAGAGTCTGTAGGCCGACTTTTCGACTTGGATCGAGACCGCCTCTCCTGGGGCAACGGCAATCGCCAACTCGTAGAGATCCGTTTCGGGCAGGTCAGTCCAGCGTAACTCCGGGACTTCACGAAGCGATCTCTGCCGATCCGGGGGCCACTCAATGTCGATAGAACCCCATTCAACTCGAAAGCTGGTCGATGGGCTCCAGTCTCCCGAGAAGCCGTGTTCGTCGACTGCCCTCACTCGCCATTCATACTCACCGCCATTGTCGAGCGGATCAACGACCGCGAAAGCTGGATCATTAACGGTTATCATTGTTTCGTGCCTAATGTCTTCGGTGGCTCGAGCAACTTGGACCTCGTAGCTTGTGCAATTGGGAACTGCCGCCCATTCAAGAACTGGCCGCAAGCGGTCAACGACGTCTCCGTTTGCAGGGTGAAGACCCGCCGGTGTAGCCATCCTGCTCGCGGCTGTCACACAGCTTGCGCTCAGGATGATTACCGCCAACGGCAACAACGCACCGCCCAAGTAACCTGATGCCTGGGAACGTGGGTGGGTTTCAGTTGAGACTTTGCGCGTCAAGTTTGTTGAGACAGTTCTACTGGTATCCATTCGTCCTCCCGGTGCTGCGGTAGCCGGACTCAAGCGAAGGCCTTAGATTCATCGGCAATGAGAGTTAGAGTCGGCAACGTTGATATCGAAACGTAGCAACTATCGTGCCATCGCATGGTAGAGAGCGACGGGCCTGCTTAATTCTATGTTAAACAGAGAGTTGCGTGAATTCCGACTCTGGTAGTTTGGTGATCACTTCTCCGTCGATGAAAGCCGAATGCAAAACACGTTGTCACCTGGTGACAATGGCGTTACCACCGCCCGTGTTCGTAAGGCTCAAGAATGTAATCTCGATCAGAGGTTACCTCTGGGCGGCTCTGTGTTGTGCGCCATGGTGAGCGGCTTAGACAGACATCTCCTCGACACCGGCGTAGGAGGCGGCATTCCTTCCGCCTTTGACAGGAGCCCAACAGGAAGTGGCTCGCTGTGGGCTCGCTGACCGTGGTCTGGTCAGAGCTACGCCAAAACGGTCAGGATTGCACGAGAAACGCGTGGGCTTGGCATGTCCTCGTTAACGTAAAGTATTGTTTAAAAATAGTTTAGATTTGCTCCGAGCTGCATTCAAACAGTCAACGCAACACGTGAGGCATATTCGAGCGGCGAGAGAAAGCCGAAGCGCTTTCGCGGTCGTGTGTTCAACCTGTATTCGACGGTAGCGATTTCCTCGTCGGAGATCAACGCGTAGTCGGTCTTTTTGGGCAAGAATCGTCGGGTCAGGCCGATGGCGTTCTCAACGCTGCCTTTCTGCCATGAGCTGTACGGCTCACAGAAGTAGGTATCGATGGTGAGGGCCTCTCGCATGGTTGTGTGATGGCGATTCTCCTGGCCGTTATCGAACGTGATGGATCGTCGCAGATCGGCGGGAAGGTCCTTCA
>CAZFLD010000174.1:0-3608 GCA_964519835.1 uncultured Spirochaetales bacterium | reverse complement strand
CTTCGTATTGGGCAAGATGGAACGCGCATCTGCAAACGACCTACCTCGCACAACCGCCATAGACGGGCATATACTCATACGGTAAAATTATTTACTTTTTTGCTCGACGACCGTTCTCGTGTTTTACCATTTGACACCACAGGATAAAAGGGTCCAAAATTGGATAACAACCGGCAATGGTGTTGGAGGATTATGGTGGCGGAACGACCAAACATCGTACTCATCATGTGCGACGACATGGGTTACTCAGACATCGGCTGCTTTGGTGGAGAAGTCGACACACCGACGCTGGATGGGCTTGCGTCAGGCGGCGTCCGCTTTTCCCAGTTCTACAGCTCACCGCGTTGCTGTCCGTCTCGGGCTTCCCTTCTGACGGGATTGTATCCGCACCAGGCAGGGGTCGGACTGATGACGGAGAATATCGGTCAGGACGGTTACCTTGGCGACCTGTCGTTGCACAGCGTCACGATTGCCGAGGTATTAAAAGAAGCCGGCTACCGGACCTATATGTCCGGAAAGTGGCACGTTACCCGCTTTTTCGATGGACCAAAACAAAACTGGCCGCTCCAACGAGGATTCGACCGGTTCTACGGGCTTATTACCGGGGCGGCCGACTACTACCAACCTCGCACTGTGACACGAGACAACGAGTCGATCGAAGTCGACCGACCCGTCTACGTCACAGACGAGATTGCCGACAATGCCGTAGCCTTTGTGGATGAACATGTCGCGCAACACTCAGACGCTCCATTTTTCCTCTACCTCGCGTTTACCGCGCCGCATTGGCCGCTTCACGCTCCCGAAGAGGCAATTGCCAAATACAAGGGCCGATTTGCCGACGGTTGGGACCGCTTGAGAGAGCAGAGACTTACACGGCAACGCAATATGGGACTGATATCTCCGAAATGGGATATGACGGACCGCGATACCTCGCAACCCGCGTGGGAGGATGCACCGCACAAGGAGTGGCAGCAGCGGCGAATGGAGGTGTACGCGGCTCAGATCGAGATAATGGACGCGGGCATTGGTCGTGTCGTCGACAGACTTCGGGCCGCCGGGAAACTCGACGACACACTGATCCTGTTCCTGTCCGATAACGGCGGCTGTGCGGAGGAGGTTCAGCCGGCCTTTGGGCCGATCCTTTTGAAGGGCAAGGCTGCGGCGGAGAAGACCTGGGACGGCGAGACGGTGGTCTTTCACAACGACCCCAATCGTATGCCGTGTGACGAGGCCACCTACCAGAGCTACGGCGTGCCGTGGGCAAACCTAAGCAACACACCGTTTAGACTCTACAAGCACTGGGTCCACGAAGGGGGAATCTCCTCTCCTTTTGTTGCGCACTGGCCCAACGGTATTAAAGAACCGGGCGTCATTCGGCACGCTCCGGCGCAATTGCCGGACATTATGGCAACCGCCGTGGACCTTGCCGGGGCCAACTACCCGCAGGAGCGACAGGGGCGACCCGTCAAGGCGCTCGAAGGCTTCAGTCTCCGGGATGCACTAAACGGTGCCGCTTATGGGCGCGAAAGCTGTTTCTGGGAACACGAGGGCAATCGAGGCGTGCGCCGCGGCAAGTGGAAACTCGTACGGCGTTTTCCAGGCGACTGGGAGCTTTTCGACATGGACGTTGACCGGACCGAAACACAGGATGTTTCGGCCGCGCATCCCGATGTCGTTGCCGAACTGAGCAAGGCGTACTTCTGCTGGGCGGCGCGGAGCGACGTACGCGACTGGCCCGAGGTTCGTTCGATCGTTGAAGCAAATCGAAACGACATGTCTCCGCCGTAGACCACTTTTAGACCATTATTGACCGCTATCGGGCCACATGGTAGCCTCGACGGTACGAGTCAAAGACCAAGACGGGCAACCAAACAGGGGGAGCGATGAACATTAAGGATATCATGGAGCGGGTTAGAACGATCGACATGATTGTTCCCGCGTTTAACATCCCGTACCTGCCGATGCTAAAGCCCACTGCGGAGGCTGTTGCGGATCAGAACTCCTTCGCTCTTATCGAGGTAGCGCGCCCCGAGTGGGAAAAGTTCGAAGCGAAAAGCCTCGAGGCGGTCCAGGAAGAGTTTTCCAAGCGTGCAAATCTACGATTCCTGCGCTTGCATCTCGATCATATTCCGGTGGTAGACGAGGACTTCCAATCGGTCGACTACATGCCGCTTATCGCGCGTGCCATCGCCTGCGGCTTTCATTCTGTGATGATCGACGGCTCGCGCCTACCGTTGGACAAAAACATTACCGCGACAACGGAAGCAGTCGCCATGGCACATGAAGCGGGCATTCCCTGCGAAGCCGAACTTGGCGCGGTCATGGGGCACGAAGAAGGACCGATGCCGGAGTACGAGGAGCTGTTTCGCACCGGAAAGGGTTTTACGGACCCCGACGAGGCGCGCCGCTTTGTCGAAGAGAGTCAGGTGGACTGGCTATCCGCCGCCTTTGGTAGTATCCACGGCGCCATTTCGGTCTCCAAACGGAGCGAGAAAAAGGTACAGGCCCGGCTCAATATGGATCACCTCGACGCCTTGGTTCGCGCGACCAACAGGCCGATTGTTCT
Organism: uncultured Spirochaetales bacterium; assembly: GCA_964519835.1. Taxonomy (GTDB): domain Bacteria; phylum Spirochaetota; class Spirochaetia; order DSM-27196; family CAZFLD01; genus CAZFLD01. Next base: position 1,042 of record CAZFLD010000174.1, on the reverse strand, counting down.
CCATGGCGGCTCGGGCATTCGTTCGGAAGACATCCGGACGGCGTACAAGCACGGGGTTACCAAGATCAACGTGGGCACCGAGACTCGCCAGGCGTACGAGAATGCGGCGAAAAACGGCGATATCGAAGCGGGCCGCTCAGCGGTCTACGAGGTCGTTACAAGACTTATTGCCGACGTGTATCAGATCGCGGGAAGTCGGAGTTTCCTGTGAGCCTCTTGGGCATCGATTGTGGAACAAGCGGCTGCAAGGTGGTCGCCTTTGACTCCCGAGGCAAGCCGCTTGCAAGTAGCTATACGGAGTATCGCAAGCCGGAGGGCGGATCGACCAAAGCCGAGCTCGATGCAGCGCGCATTTTCCCCCAGATCCTGGACGCCATTAGGACCGTTGTTGGGAAGATCGATGCGGACAGAGTAAAGGCCCTGGCGGTTACGTCGATGGGCGAGGCCCTTGTTCCGGTCTCCGCACATCGTGAGGTACTTGCGCCCTCAATGCTCGGCTTTGATCCGCGGGGACGGGAGAACCTAGATTCGCTACGCGTGGCTATCTCGGATGATGAGCTGTACCAGATCAACGGAAACACCTGGGCCGACCAATTCAGCATTACAAAACTCATGTGGATCAAGAACACGCAGCCGGAACTTTATGAGTCGACGCACAAATTTCTGCTGTGGAGCGGCTTTGTCTCACACATGCTCGGGGCGCGACCCTGTGTCGATCTATCTCTGGCAAACCGAACTCTTCTCTTTGATCTGGATTCGGGCGATTGGTCAAAACGCCTGCTTGAAACTTCGGGTCTGGATCAAGACAAGCTGCCCGAAATTGTTCCGGCGGGTACGCCCATCGGCACCGTCTCCAAGTCGGTATGTGAACAGACCGGGCTTGATGCCGACACCATTATTGTTGCCGGCACGCACGATCAGGGCGCCAACTCCATTGGCTGTGGAAGTATCGCTGCAGGTGATGCCATGTTGGGTATGGGAACCTACTTTGTAATCGTCCCGGTGTTTGGAACTCGACCCGATCCAAAAAGGATGCGGCCCC
>CAZFLD010000173.1:0-3897 GCA_964519835.1 uncultured Spirochaetales bacterium | reverse complement strand
TAAAAAAGCACCGACCCGGGCACGGATATCCACCGGATCGCCCCGAGGATCGAGACTAAGCCGTGTAGCGCGTGGGAAACAGCACCTCGGTGGCTATCAGTACACCAGATCCCGGAACTCCCTAACGCGGTGGAACGTTATGAGATTCCCGTCGTGCGCGGACTTGGCGCGGTGATCACCTGAGCGGCTCAGGACCAAAAGGTCGTCGCCGTCGATGGTCATGCTAGCGTAGTGCCGGCTCGCCTTCTCTTCCTCGCCGACGGCCACGAGTCCGGCGAAGCACCAGTCGATCATGTTCTTGGAGAAGTGGAGCTGCAACCGGCGGCGCTCGTTGTTTGGAAGGCCGTATCTGTCCTGCGGGAGGCTCTCCGGTCGGGTCATGCTGTCGGTCGCCTGCGTGGAGAGCAGCCAGTAGAGCTTCGTCGTGGCGTCGTAGACGACGTGAAACTTCATCTGCCCGCCGGGGCACGGCACGTAGAAGATCTTCTTACCCGAGGGTACCGTCTCCACAACGACGGAAATCTCTCCTGTGCCGGATTCCGGCCCGGCCTCTTCGGCCTTGGCTATAGCCGCGTAACCCGTCCCACCGGTGTGTGCTCGACTCCAGAGGTGAAACGTCTTCCCCCGGGGATCGTTCCAGATGTGATCTGGGTCGGTGATCTGAACGATGTTTGTCTCCAACCATCCGATAGGCGCCATCCCCCTCCCCGGCGCGACTTCAATCTGGCTGTCGTAGGAAGACTCGAAAAACGGAACCCCGAACCACTCGAGATCGTCGGGAGTTGCGATGTCGCGAAACGCCCGAACGTCGGAGAAGGTCCAGTTTTCCCGTTTGGTAAGATCGTCGCTCAATCGGCCGCGCATCACAACCGGCGCCTCGACGCTCACCGGCCAAATCCCTTTGTGGGGATAGGGGCGCTTGTTCATAACGAGGTACACACAGCCGTTGGCATACCAAACATTGGAGGGAGCCTGCGTCCAGTCTTCGTCCTCGGTCAGGTCGACGGGTTCCGTCCACGTCTCGCCCCCGTCGTCGGAACGGATGATGGAGAGGTCCTCGGCCAGACCCAGGACGTAGAGGGAGCTGCCGGCCATAAAGGGGCGTGCCATCATTGCGGGAAAGTCGTGCACATGTCTCCACCGTGCGCCACGGTCGTCGGAGACAAATACCTTTCCCTGTTTCGGCCTTCCGTAGCGGTGGCGGGTTGGAGGCGGCCAGCTCTCCATTCCGGGACCACCAAGGTCGATGGTTGCGACAAGCCGCCCGGCGGGCGCACCGGTTCCGTCGCGGCGATCGATTCGCGCGATCCCGGGGCTGTAGAGATATACCTGTTTGTGATCAGGGGACTCGAAAACAACAACTTCCGGTTCGGCGACGAGGACACGACCTAACACGTAACGCCCTTCCCCTCCGACCCGAATATGGCCAGTCGGTCTTCCTCCGGCGTCTCTTTTTTATCACGACTGATGTAGTGGATCTGCACGGCCCAGCGCTGGGTATTGGTTCTGTTGGTGGGTGTGCCGTGGGGGAGCTTTCCGTCAAAGATCATAACGTCGCCGGGCTCCATCGGTACGACGGTCGAACCAAGACCGACAATGTCGGTGTCGCATATCTGCCAGTCGCGGCGCATAAAGTGGATGCGCGGGCCCTCTTTGTGACGTCCCGCCAGGACAACCATGGCGCCGTTCTCGGCGCTTACCCGATCCAAGGCAATCCAGATGCCGACGATCTTGGTTTCGATGGGCAGGTTGAAGTAGGCATGGTCCTGATGCCAGGGCTTCTCCCGGCCGCGCGGCGGCTTGATCATCGCCATGGTCTGAAACAGCCGGAGCTTTGGCCCCACAATGCGCTTCACTACAGCCCGGAGCTCCGGCTTTTTGGCCAAAGCGGCAAGCGGCGGGTGCTCCTTGGTAAAGCCCGCGAGCTTCCTCACCAGGGATGCGCGAACCTCGCGGTCGACGTCGGGAAGGCCGTCGAGAGTTCGGCCGAGAGCGAGCTTCTCGACCGTCGGAGAATCGCCCGGCGCGACGTTGTCGCCGGCGTCGGCGGACGACGGCTCGTGGGCGGCGGCGTTAGGGTCGCTACTCCCAGCGGGCGCGGCGGTGCCGGCGCCGGGAGCCGGGGAGAGGTGGCGTCGCAGCTCACCCTCGTAGTAGACCGCCGCACAGCGCGGATCGTCGGAGCGTGCCATGTCGGCAAGCTCCTGCCGCGCGGCGGCGACCTCTTCCTTTGAAAAGCCGCCGCGAACGATGATAAAGCCCTGCTCGTCGTAGGCCCTCATCGCATCGTCGTCGACAGCGTCAAAACCGTCGACACCGTCGGCCACATACTCCGCCTTGTAAAGCTGTGGGTCATGCGCCGGTATCTGCGGCTCGATAACTACTCTCATATACTTCCTCCTGCAGGTGATGTTTGCCGGGCGCGCCGCCCGGGTGTGTATCGCGGGCGGCACCGGCGGCAACCCAGCCGGCCCCACCGTGGAACGGGCCGCCACCGTGGTGCGGGCCGGCGGTGGCCGCAGCACACCGCGTCGGCACGCAACGCCCGGTCCGGCCGCAGGGCCCTTGGTCGTGGCGGCCGGCCGCCACCGTGGTGCGGGCCGGCGCCTACACTTCGACGTACACGGCCCCGCCTTCTTCCCAAGCTTTGTACGTAAGCACGCTCCCCTCTTCCTCGAAGAGGGCCTGCCCCGTAACAATGTCGTACTGCCTTCCGTGCAGCGGGCAACTCAAGACACGGCCTTCGAGCTCAGGCGCGGAAAACAAAACGGAGTGCGTGCCGGGCGGGTAGACTGCGGAGACATGGCCGCGGCAGATCTCCGCGCCGTTGTGGGGGCACTCGTTTCGCAGGGCATACACCGTCCCGTCGATTCGAAAGACCCCGACGGAAAAGCGCTCGAGCTCCACAATCGAGACGCCTCCCTCGGCAAGCTCCGTCGAGGAGCAGACCCGCACCGTCTTTGTCCCTTTGTGCCGACGTACAGGACTTCCCGTGCGGGCCTTGTCAAAGGCTCGTTCTACTCCACCTTGTTTACTCGCCATCGATGGCTCCTTCGGCCAACGCACCCGTCCCGGCGGAGGCGTGGTTGGCCTTAGCGCCCTGTCCCATGGTCGCGTCGTTGACCCGAGCGGCGGGTTCCGCGTGGAAAGCCGGGTTAGGGAGAGCGAGGCCATAGAGCTCGGCGGCGTTCTCGGAGAATATTCGGCGTCGCAAATCTTCGCCGATTCCTCGCGGGAAGGCGCGATAGGGGTCGTCCATATCCCAATGGGGAAAGTCGCTGCTAAAACAGAGCGTCTTCTCGGCATGGGCCATCTCCATCAGGTCGGAAAACTGCTTGGCCGAGTCGGGCTCCTCGAGCGGCTGGGTAGTCAGCCGGAGGTGCTCCACGATGTACTCCGACGGGAGCCTCTTGAGCCACGGCAAGGTGCTCCTCAGCGCCTTGAAGTTCTTGTCCATGCGCCACATGACGTGGGGAAGCCATGCGATGCCGCCCTCGATAAGTAAGACCTTGAGCTCGGGGAAGCGCTCAAAGACCCCCTCCATCACCATGTTGATGACTTGAGCCTGATAGCTCATGGGCAAACCACTGTGCCACTCGGCGTAGGATCGAGGTCGGCCCACGGGCGTGGACGGTGTGATGGAGCCCTCCGGCCCCGGGTGTAGGGCAAAGACGAGCCCCCGGTCTACGCAGGCCTGAAACACCGGGCCGTACATCGGATGCCCGTAGAGGAGCTCGGCCTCCCCGGTCACGCAGATCTCCACCATCTGTGGATGCTCGCCGGCCCGGTGGATTTCGCGGACGGCGGCCTCGGGGTCCGAGAGATTGACGGCGACCGCGCCAAGAAATCGCTTATCGCGTTCGAGGAAGGACTCGATAATCCAGTCGTTGTACGCCT
>CAZFLD010000172.1:1757-3930 GCA_964519835.1 uncultured Spirochaetales bacterium | reverse complement strand
GACCACCTCCCGGTACGCCGGATTGTTGTACAGATTCTTGCGTTCTTTTGGATCCGCTTCGAGATCGTACAACGAGCCGTCGGGCCCGTAGACGTCGTCGGCAGGGAAGTTGATGCTCAGGCGCCACTTTTGGGTCACTATTGAACGCCGGATTGTTCCGGGCGGATCACCATCAAGCCAACGTTCATCCCGCGTTCCGACAAACAACTCGCTGTATGCGGGACGGTCGCTTTTCGCGGCCCCTGTGCCCTGCAGTGAGAAAAGGTCATTCCCTATCATCTGCTTGGGCACCTCGATGCCGGCCGCGTTGAGCAATGTTGGCGCTATGTCGACCAGCTCGACAGGTCCACTGAGAGACTCTCCAGCCGGCACCGTGCCTGGGAAAGAGAGGATGAGGGGAACCCGGGTCGCCTCGTCAAAGAACACCTCTTTTTGATAGATGTCGTGCTCACCGAGAAGTGTCCCGTGATCCGAATTGAACAGAACAATTGTGTCCTCTTCCAAACCGAGTTCTACGAGTGCGTCCAGAATGCGCCCGATCTCGTGGTCCGTATGAGACACCAGACCGTGGTAGGAGGCAATCGTGCGACGCTGCTCGTCGGGCGAAAAGCGACAGCGAAACAGAGGCATGTCGAGTGTTTGATCGTGTCGGGACGCAGCCATGAGTTCTTCGCGCGAGACCTCAGGCAGTACCATATCTGAAGGTTTATACATGGTATCCCACGGTTCCGGCGGCAACACAGGAGTGTGCGGCGCTCTCAACGATAGGCGAAGAAAAAACGAATCATCCGTATTGTCCTCGAGCCACTCGATCGCCATGTTCGTCCATTTGTGGGACTCCGTTTCCTCGGCCGGCGCGGGGAAGGTGCCCGCGAAGATGGCGCCGTGATCCGGGTACTGGACAAGATTGTAGGCGGACTCGTCGTAGTCCGCCCGAAGGCCGAACCAAAACGCGTGCTCGAGCTGCGGCACCGCCGGACTCTCTTGGAATCCGGACGAGACGCCGCCGTGGTGCAGCTTGCCGATGTTGGCGGTCTTGTAGCCTGCCTGCGCAAACAACTCGGGAAACATTGTAGGTTGCGGTTTTTCGTCAAAGAGGCCGAGCTCCGTGGCGATTGCCAACTGCAGCTGTGATATCGCCCCCCAGTATGTGTAGTAGTCTATCGGCCCCCTACTATACTCCTTCCCCAGGGCTGTGAACGCGCCGGAACGTAGCTCGTCCATGCGCCGTCTAAACGCACTCTTGCCTTGTGAACGAAGAGCCTCGCCGATTCTGCGACGTTCCTCGACACCGATCCCGAGGCGGTAGTAATTCTCGAGTACCTCACATTCGTGCGCGTACATCCCGGTGAGCATGGACGCTCGTGAGGCCACACAAACAGGGCTCTGGCAGTACGCGTCGCGAAACAAGATCCCGCGTTCTGCGAGGCGATCAATGTTGGGGGTTTGCACAAAGCGGTTGCCGTAGCAGCCCAAAGAATCAGCCCGTTGTTCGTCCGTGATAATCCAAAGTACGTTTGGTTTGCCGTGTTTTCCGGCCATCTTGGCCTCCTTATCCCGTTCAGCTTCTTACAGTGATAGCGGCTGCCCTTCGCGGCCGTAGTCGTCAGCCAGTCGCTCTTGGTCGTTCGCCGTCCACTCTCCGAACGAGATGACCAGAATCCGAAACGACTTCTCTTCGGCCCAAAAACGGTGCTTCATTCCCGGCTTCATGAGAAACTCATCGTGAGCCTTCGGATGATAGATCTTGCCGTCGATTTCCAGGGTGCCGCCGTCATCTACAAAGTGAAACAGCTCGCTTCGCACGTGATGTACGTGAAGGCTCGCCCGTTCGCCCGGCTTGACGTGTGTAAGGTCCACCGAAACCTGTTGGTTTCGACATACTATATGGATGTCTCCCCACGGGCGTACTGATTTGATTGTTTCTTGACCACTGCGCGGATCATCGTTCATGCAGGCCTCCAAGACCAAAATTGTACCAAAAACATGCTATTATTCATGATTGTAGGACTGGCGGATTGAATCGTCAATACCTAAAACACTTTGATATATATATTTTAGCCGTTTTCATGGCCGGACCATGAACCGGACCAATATCGATCCACCGTTGCTCTGAAGGTCGTAGTAGTGCTACACTCGACCAGACGCAGCGAATAGGGGTACCCGAATGAAA
>CAZFLD010000172.1:0-1747 GCA_964519835.1 uncultured Spirochaetales bacterium | reverse complement strand
AAAAGCCGTTCGACTATACGGAGCAAGAGACCTCCGAATGGAAGAGTTCGATTTGCCGCCTCTTGGTGACGACGAGATCCTCGCGCGAATCGTTTCCGACAGCATTTGTATGTCCTCGTGGAAGGAAGCAAAGCAGGGAGCCGATCATAAGCGCGTACCAAATAACGTCGCCGAAGAGCCGATCATCGTCGGCCACGAGTTTTGTGGCGTCATTGAAGAGGTTGGTGCCAAGTGGAAAGATCGTTTCGAGCCCGGCAGGAAGTTCGCCATACAGCCCGCGATAAACTACGAACCGCTTTTAGACGGGATGGGCGCGCCGGGATACTCGTATCCGTACCTCGGTGGCGATGCCACCTACGTCGTAATCCCCAACGAGGTAATGGAGCAAGGATGTCTTCTCGACTACAAAGGCGACGCATTCTACTTCGGTTCGCTTTCTGAACCCATGTCCTGCATCGTCGGGGCTTTTCGCGCTCAGTACCACACACGCAAATATGAGTACGAGCATACGATGGGAATCAAAGAAGGCGGTGTGATGGCCATTCTAGCCGGCGCCGGACCGATGGGCATCGGTATGGTCGACTACACAATTCACGGTCCCAGAAAACCTCGTACCCTCGTGGTCACGGACATCGCCGCTGATCGGCTGTCACGAGCGGAAAGACTGATAAGCCCTGAGGAAGCGCGAAGACACGGCGTTGATCTGCGCTACGTCAATACCGCCGGCGAGCAGGATCCGGCGGAAACCATTATTGCCGCCGCCGCCGGCGCACAGTTCGACGATGTGTTTGTGCTTGCTCCCATTCCTGTCGTGTTCGAGCTCGGAGACCGTCTGCTCGGCTTTGATGGATGCCTCAACTTTTTCGCCGGCCCTACAGGCGCACAATTGTCCGGCACAATCAACATCTACGATGTCCACTACGCCTCCCACCACTACGTCGGGACAAGCGGCGGCAACACTGCCGACATGATCGAGGCACTCGACTTGATGGCAAGCGGCGCCATCAACCCATCATCCATGATTACCCACGTTGGGGGACTTAATGCCGTGGCGGACACAACGCTGTCCCTCCCCGACATTCCGGGGGGAAAAAAGCTTATGTACACCCACATCGATCTGGAGCTTACCGCCATCGCCGACTTTCGTGCCAAACAGGATGAGGATCCTCTGTTCGGTCAACTCGCCGACATAGTCGGGGCACACGACGGTCTTTGGTGCGGGGAGGCGGAACGAGCTCTTTTGGCCGCCAAGTCACGCGTGTGAAGATCAGTCTCGGTGTAAAAAGCGACCCGATAGAGTACCGATACTCCTTCGACTGGCTTTTTGAGCTTGTAGCCTCCCACGGCCTGCACTACGTCCAGCTCGGCAGCACCCTCGACTCTTTCTCGCTCGACCCCAGTTACTTTGTAGACCTCAAGGACAAAGCGTCCAGCTACGAAGTTCGCATTTCAAGCTGCTTCTCGGCCCGCCGGGAGCTTGGTGGATGGATGACGGGAGACAAACGTCTCGAAGCATCCACGCGGCGGAACTGGGAGCGATATTTGTGCTACGCCTCCTGGCTCGGTGCCGACTACGCAGGCTCCAACATGGGATCGGTTTGGCGCGACAGGCCCCAAGAAAAGGCCAAAGGAATCGACAGATTCACGGGGCACATGAAGGATCTCCTGGCATTAGCCAAGCAACTGGGCCTTAAGGCAATCGTAATCGAGCCCATGTCGGCTTGGGCCGAACCGCCGGCGACGACGG
>CAZFLD010000171.1:0-3964 GCA_964519835.1 uncultured Spirochaetales bacterium | reverse complement strand
GGGGCTTCAATACTGATTACTCGCGAAAATCCGCTTTTGCTTCAGTCTTGGCGCACCACGGTTCGTGACAGTTTAGAAGAATTCGGCTTCGCCGGACGACCGATGTATCGTATCCTACCATCATGTTCAAACGCCTCTACTATGCAGCTTTCAACGAAGATGAAGACGCTCGAGTCTGTACGGATATTCCCGAGTCGGCCTGCACAAGTGTGCCCGGCAACTTCGTTCGCCTCACCGGAAGCGCAACGGCGAGCTCGTGGGCAGATGAGCTTACGAGTGTAAAGACCGTTCTTCCCTGGCTGCTTACGGGCATGGGTGCGGCGCCTTTTTGGGCGGGACTGCTGGTCCCGATCAGGGAGTCGATGGCGCTTCTGCCACAGCTGTTTGTGGCTGCCGCAATCCGGCGGCGTCCCCGGCGAAAAGGCGGATGGGCAATCTCGGCCGTCGCCCAGGCGGCGGCGCTTGCGGGCATTGGAATAGCGGCCCTGCTCGCCCGCGGTCCCTGGAGCGGCGCACTTGTTGTCGGTTTGCTTTTAGTCTTTAGCCTTGCTCGGGGCGTTGCGTCGGTCTCCTCCAAGGACGTCACCGGCAAGACGATCCCAAAGACGCGGAGAGGCCGGCTCACGGGGCTCAAGAGCGCGCTTGCCGGCGTCCTTACCGTCGTGACCGGAATCCTGCTCACGGCGTTAGTCGGGGAACAGGCGCCGCCGGAGACAATCGCCGTGCTTATCTTTGGTGCTGTCGGGTTGTGGCTGGCGGCGGCGTCGATAATCGCGGGCATCGACGAGACTCCCGGCGCAACCGAGGGTGGCAAGAACGCGGTCCGAGAGGCCCTTCAGCGACTGGCGATCTTAAGAACCGACCGAGCGTTTCGCCGATTTGTTGTTACCCGGGCGCTGTTTATTTCCACGGCGCTCGCCGGTCCCTACTACGTACTGTTGGCACGCGAGCATGGCTCGCAGGGCGCCCTGATCGGTTTTTTTATCGTGGCCAGCGGGCTTGCGTCTGCCGTGAGCAGTTTGGTCTGGGGCGCGTTTGCAGACCGTTCCAGCAAAGCAGTGTTGATCGTCGCCGCGTGCCTTGCCTCGGCGCTCGGCGTGGCGGCGTTTCTGTTGACCGCCATGGGGGCCTTTGAGTCCGCGCCCTGGCTCGCTCCAGCCTCGTTTTTTGTTCTCGCGATTGCCCATGCCGGCGTTCGGGTCGGCAGGAAAACCTACGTCCTCGACCTTGCCGGTGGCGAGAAACGAGCCGACTACGTTGCCGTCGGCAATACCGTGATCGGCACTCTCCTACTTGCTGCAAGCGCGATCGGCGCCCTTGTGGGAGTCATCGGCCCGCATGGGATCCTACTCGTTCTCGCCGTACTCGGATTCTCAGGGGTTGTTGTCGGCCTCGCTTTGCCGCAGGTGGAGTAGTCGGCCCCGAACGGGTCCTGACGCGGGCGCCACTCCTCCTCCCGTGTGGCGCCCGGCAGACTCGATCCGGAACCGCTTGCGCCCGCAGCGCATTGTCACCATCATGTGCGGGTACCAAGCAGTGGGGGACAACTCTTGAGCATAGAGTCGCAGCGGATTGACGATCACCAGATCATCATAAAAAACGATTCGTACGGTATTCGGGCATCGCAGGTGGCCGGCCATACAATTCGCGTCGAGCTTTCACGGGCCGACGGCTCCTTCTGTAACGAGCCAACGTTTACGGTTGTTAGTCGTCCCGTGTTGACGGACCACCATTTGCCTATCCACGCTAAAGGTGGGCCAGAGATAGCATCCCAGGGCGATGCACCCGTTTTGGTTGTGGCAGCGGGCGCGTACACAATCGAGCTCCCCGACGTCGCCGACGGTCGCGAAGCCTTCGCCGGTATCGTAGTTCGCGGACCGGGCGGGATCGTTTATCGTGCAGGCGAGGATACGGGCCTTTTGTCTTCTCCGCCCGAACCCGACCATCTTCCCGCGCCCGACACGGTGGGCGACCTCTTTGTGCTACATGACCGGCCGCGGGTTATTCCGCCGCCCTGGGGAGCCACAACACCACCCTCCGACAACACCGACCCGAACAGCGGTTGGCGCCTCCAGCCCGATGCTATCGATATCTACCTTATCTTTGCCGAAGGCGATCACGATATTCTACGAAGCGAACTGCTCGCCCTGACGGGGCGACCGCCCCTGCCGTCCCGGTGGATGTTCGGCTTTTGGCACAGTCGCTATTACCCGTACACCTCCGAAGCGGTCCTCGAAACGATCGATGAATACCAGAGCCGAGACATTCCAATCGACGCCTTTGTCATCGACACCGACTGGCGGGAGGGCGCAAGCCGCGGATACGTAGTTAACCGGAAGCTCTTCCCAGACATGGAGGCGCTCCTGGCAAAGCTCCGGGACCGTGACATCCATGTTTTATTCAACGATCACCCGGAACCAAAGGGACATGCTCCCCTCGACCCTGAGATCTTCTCTTACCGCGAGCAAAGCCTCAAAGGGGTTCTGGAAATCGGCCTGGACGGCTGGTGGTTCGACCGGAACTGGGAAGAGATCATCGACGGTCCCCTACCCGGCCTGGAGACGGCGGTGTGGGGCCAGAAGCTCTACCGGGATATCATCCATCGGTTCGCACCATCGCGTCGTGTAAATCTTTTGAGTATGTATGCACAACATCCCGCCGCACACCGATACCCCCTTCACTGGACCGGTGACATTCGATCGGACTGGATCTCGCTTGCTCGCGGCATCGGCGACTCGATTCGTGCGGGCCATCAACTATGCGCCTACGTGGGACAGGACATCGGTGGCCACTGCGGTTTTCCGTCGCCCGAACAGTACGTTCGATGGATGCAGTGGGGTGCGGTCAGTCCAACAATGCGCGCTCACGCGGGGCCCCGCAACCGATTCCGGGAACCGTGGAAGTTCGGCACGACGGCCCTCAAAATCGCCCGGGATTACATCCGATTCCGCTACAGGCTCCTGCCGTTGCTCTATTCGTTAGGCCACGAACATCACAGTTCCGGCTTGCCGCTTCTGAGGTCAATACAGACGCTATACGCCGATGCCCCACAGTGGTGCCGTGCTACACAATTCCAGCTCGGAGACGACATCCTCGTTTGTCCCGTGACCGTGCCTGCCCACTTTTACCGTGCCGCAGGCGCGCCTACGGTGTTCCACAAACCGCTGAGGCGCCGAGTTTGGTACAGGGGATCATGCCTCGAGACAATCGGCCGACTCGGCGGCCTTCCCGGAACACCTGCCGACGAGACGGCCTGTGCGAGGGAGATCCGTTTTGATGCGCTCAACTCCTCTGAGATCAGAAAGCGCTGGGATGAGGGCTTCTTTTGCGCGTGGGACGGGGCTTTCGAGGCTCCCCGGGACGGTTGGTACCGCTTTGAGCTCCGTGGAAACGGCACGAAGGCGATCGCCGTTGATCGTGACGCGTTCCCCCAAGCGCTCCCGCTCTTTGACGCCGGCGTTCAGGAGGCAACTGTTTGGCTTTCCGCCGGGGCCCACGATCTACTGTGCACCTATCAGCACGGCGCGGGATCCATCGCGGAGGTTGTGCTTGCCGTCCAACGCCTCCCCGAACCGGAGGCAATCGGCCACGCGGCTATACGCCTCTGGATTCCTCCGGGTCGATGGCGCGATTGCTGGACAGGCGCGGTCCTCGCGGGGCCGGAGGAGATCGACTTCACGGCGGGTCTGTGGCAGCTTCCGATGTTTGTGCGGCTCGGGGCGATTGTTCCCGTCGCCGCCGTGCAATCTCGCACCGGTCCTCTTTCGGAAACCATCTTCGACGTGTTTGTAGACAGCAACAACTTTGCCCAATCGGCCGTCGTCTACGATGACGACGGCGATACCCGGGACTACGAAAACGGTATGTTTAGTCGGCACTCGATCGAAGTGCGCCGTTTCGGCCCCCGGCTAACCATTTCCGTGGCGGCCGAGCCTCCGGGAGCTCGCCTTCCTGCCCGATTTCG
>CAZFLD010000170.1:1599-3985 GCA_964519835.1 uncultured Spirochaetales bacterium | reverse complement strand
AACTCGTCGACGAGTACGACTTGTCCGCGACGGTCGGCTCGTTCGGCGCAGGCCCTCTCTGCATCCTTGTCCTTGTGCACCATCTCGGAATCGACTCGCACCGACGTGGTGGACTCCTTGCCGAACTAGAGTTGGCCGATGGGAGTGTGCCTACCCCCACCGGAGGAGACTGGCGCTGCCGGGTCGTGTCCGGATCCGGGCTGCCATGGGCCTCCCACACGCAGTTCGAGCGCATGAACCAGGTCCATCCCTTCCAAGAACACCTGGACCAGCGACTTCTTCGCCCCGACTGGTTCCGACCGGGCTGCGACCTCTCGGGCTGGGACCGTGCCTGCATTCTCGAGACACGGGGCGTCACTGCTCCCGGAACCGTCATGCCCTGGGCCCGTCTTGTGCCGCGGGGTATCCCGCTTCTGGACGAGCACGTGACCCTCGCGGAACGCGTCGAGGCCGAGGAGTGTCTCGATTTGGCCAACCGAACGCACGCCGAGGATCTGTCGATCTCACTCTCACAGGTCGGGCGGCCCGTTGAATGGGCTCGTGTCGAGAATCTCGACGCCGTCACATCGCCGGACCCACTTGGGACCACCCCGTCGCCGATTGAGGCCGTTGAGTCGGCGGGACGTTTGGCCTGCGCCTGCAGCACGCGCCACCACACGCTCGAGGTCGACGGGCGCTACGACCCCTGCCTGACGCTCGACTTTGGCCATGTCCTCACCGGTAGAATCGAGCTGAATGTGGCCGATGCTCCGGCCGGTTCGGTCGTGGAAATCGGCTATGCCGAGCGCCTTGTAGACGGCCGTTTCAACAACGCCATCGAGTGCCGATTCGCGGATAAGGTGACCCTCGCCGCGGGCGCCGGCACCTTTTTGCCGCTGGCATGGAGGAGCTTTCGCTACGTCCGCATTCGGATCAAGTACGCCGAGGCACCTATCGTTTTCGACGCGATCCGAGCGAGGCGGCTGAGCTACCCCTACGAGGAACGCGGACGCTTCTCGAGTCGCCGGGCGGACCTGGAATCAATAGAGAGGATCTGCCGAAACACAATCAAACTCTGCAGCGTCGAGTCGCTGATGGACACTCCTCACCGCGAGCAGGCCCAGTGGCTCGGCGACGTCTCCCTCGTCACCGTGCCGGGGATAATAGCCTGCTTCGGCGACACGGCCATTGCCGGGAAATTCTTTCGCCAGGCAACGATCAACGCTTTGCCGACGGGGATTCTCGGAAACCTCTCGAACGTCCCAATCACCGACTATCAAGGTGCCATTCCCAGCTTTAGCCTCTGGTGGGTCATAAGCGTCGAGCGATTTCACACCTACTCAGGCGACGACCGTTTTCTGCACTACTGCTACCCCGAGTTGCTTCGTATCATGCGAGCTCATCTCGAGCAAATCGATTCGGACGGGTTTGTGGCGACGATGCCGGGCTGGCCCTTTGTGGACTGGGCATCTGTGGATATCGGCGCAAAGTCGTCGGTTTACAATGCGATTTTTGTCGGTGCCGCGGATGCCGCCGCCAAGCTTGCCCGGCGGCGCGGTGACACATGGGCCGAAGAGATGTTTGACGGCGCCGCGGCCACGGTGCGCAGCGCTTTCCCCGCTGTCTTTTTTGACGAAAAGCGAGGCGTGGTGCTCGATGGGCCGGCGACTGCCCGCGCGGCAGGAGGCCCGACGAACGAGCCGGTCGCCGGAAACGCGGCGGCCCCGAGCACGGCAACTGAGACGACGGAGGAAGCTGTCGCGGGAAGCGTGGCGGCCCCGGGGAACACCGGCGGCGCCGCCTCGGACCCTCCGTCGGCGGTGATCCCCCCGGACGCCACGAGCTCCGTGGCGCGACTGGTCACCGGCGTGAGCGAACACGCCACCGGTGCGGCGCTCGCCTTTGCCTGCCTGGACTCCGACCGCGCGTCACGCGCCGTCGACGCGGTCTTCGCGGAGCGTACCGTTGCCGCGGTCGAGGCGCAGCCTTTTTTTATGGCGGTGATCCTTGAGGGTCTTGCCAAACACGGCCGCCGAGACCTGGCCCTCGACCTTCTGTCCCGTCGCTGGGGCCGCATGATCGAGCGGGGTTGGGAGAGCTGTGGCGAGGAGTGGTACATCAACGGTTCGTGGCGCAACGGGTACTGGTATGGCTTCGAGCGCACACTCTCGCATGCGTGGAGCGCCTACGCCGCGGAGTTCTTGATCCGCGTATTGCCCGGCATAGAAGTCCTCGAACCTGGTTGCGGTCGTCTACGGGTGGACCCCTTCAGGGCCGACTTCCCGTACCGTTCCGTGTACCCGGTGCCCCAGGGCGAGGTAACGGTAGAGTGGGACGGCACGGAGGCACGCGTCACCTCACCCGCGGCTGTGACCGTGGAGTAGGCGTCGCGCAGCGGAACGGCGCC
>CAZFLD010000170.1:0-1499 GCA_964519835.1 uncultured Spirochaetales bacterium | reverse complement strand
TCTTTTGTACTCCGACGGTGTGCAGCCGAGATATCGCCTGAAGTCGCGAGTAAGGCTCGCGGCGTCGGCGTAGTGCATCTCGGCGGCCACTTCCGCAACCGTCGGCCGGTCGGGACGGATCAGACCGGCCGCCGCCGCCATCGTTCTCCGTTCGGCGACCTCCCGGACAACGGTCGTTCCCAACTCCCGGCGGAATAGCCGCCTAAGCGTCCGCTCCGAGGTGGCGGCCTGACCCGCAATCTCCGCCACCGACAAGGGCCGGAGGATGTTGTCGTCAATGTACTGCGTGGCGGAGGCAAGTCGGGCGTCGAGGTCCGCCGGATCCCCGTCGCCGACCTCCGCTACCGTCGATTCGCCGGCCATCGCAAGCAACACGTCGAAGTGGTCCGCAAGCTGCTTTTGATTTGCGACGACGGGCTGGTGCTTGCTGCGGGCCGCCTTCACGAGCGAGTCTACAACCGCGTCCTCGCCGACCCTGCGTCCGGGAGATCTGTCGCGATCGAGGAACTCAAAGCTAAAAAAATGGAGACATAGCGGTCAAGTCCCGTACGAGCAGATCTCATGGTTCACACCGGGAGTCGCGGTAAACAGATCACCGCTGCCGACAACATACCGATCCGCGCCGTGGATAAACTCTCCTTCCCCGTCGAGACCGAGGCAGGTCTCGAAGAACGAGTGCCGGTGCCGGCCGTTGGTCGTGTGGTCGAACACGATCCGGCTGCCGAGGATTACCCGGACGGTGTACGAGCCGAAGGTGAGGAAGCCCGAGTATCGCCTATATCCTCGCGAGTCCATGGCCGATTTTGCCAAGGATTTGGCCGGTTTTCAACACACCTGTCGGGACTCGCGGAGCGACAATAAAGGCGATGAAAACGTTGTATGTGCTGGACAAGAGTCAGATTGAAAGCTACTGGGAGCACGGGTTTCTTCACATTCCGGCGGTGTACTCCACCCAGGAGTTGGCCGAAATCTCCAATGAGATGAACAGGCTTATGGAGGAGTGGTCCACAAACAGCGCGGGATGGAACGGACCGTGGCGTCAGGCGTACATGGACAAGGAGACGGAGAAGGCCTCGAAGCTGGTGGCAATGCACGACCTGCAGTTCTACTCCGCCGCGTGGCTTCGCGCGATTGTCAATCCACGCCTGACCGGGGCGATTGCCGACATACTCGACAGCCCCGTCGAGCTCCATCACTCGACCATGCACGTCAAGCCACCGCAAACCGGACATCCCTTTCCCATGCATCAGGACTACCCGTTTTACGAGCACGAGAGCGAGCGCTACGTGGACGTTCTTGTTCACTTAGACAACACTCGCCACAAAAACGGCGAGATTCGATTCTTGGATGGATCACACAAGCTCGGCAAGCTTCCGCATGTGACGGCGAATCCCGACGGTACTCCCTGCAGTCCTCATTTGCCCACCGAAACGTATCGGCTGGAGGACACGGTGCCGGTGCCGGCGAAGGCCGGCGACGTTGTGCTTTTTAACATTTTT
>CAZFLD010000169.1:0-4058 GCA_964519835.1 uncultured Spirochaetales bacterium | reverse complement strand
GTACCCCAGCAGCTCAAAAGTGAGTTCAAGGCCGGCCGAGCCGCCGTCGTCAGGTATCTCAAGGGTCCTGAGCCACGGATGCTTGATCTCGGGAGTGGTGACCTGCGCCAAGCGGACAGGTCTATAGATTCCCGCGTTTACGATTCGGGGGTGATTGTCCCAACCGTAGCTCATCTGCATCTTTCGGATCGGCAGTCGCTCGGGAGTCCGAAATGCAGCGTGAGACGCCTCCCGCGGCAGCATCCAACAATTGGTCTTTTCACGGGCGTAGGCAATGGGAGAGGCAAGGCGGATGAGAATGAGATTCTCGCCTTGCACAAGAAAGTCGGAGACGGAGAAGCAGTGTGTTCGAAACATATTCGCGACATCCGCCAGGTGCCGACCATTCAGCCAAACGGTCCCTACCGTGTCGATTCCATCAAACGATAGTTCCCAGGAGCCGTGTTGTTTGGTCCAATTATCAACGTGAAAGCGGCTCCGATACCACACGTCTTGCTCTTCCAGCCAGTACGCGCCTCGGAAGTCCGCGTCACGGAACGGATCAGGTATGACCCCGGCTCGATGCAAGTCTTCCACCACGCTCCCCGGAACGCGAGCCGGCAGGTAGTAAAGCCTCGACGCTTCCTCCGGAGATTTGACGGACGACATCGGGCACCAGGCCACTTCCCAGTTGTCGTGCAACAGGAGCTCGTTCTTCATAAAGTTCCAATTCTCGTCACGATATTGTTTCGCAACAGTTTCGAAACATTCTAAGACCACTCTTGTTGGCTGTCAACAGTTATTTTGCTCCCTTCGCAACTCCGGTCGACTCACGGACTATCAACGACCCCTCCAACAGTAACTCACTGCCGCTTCCACTTGCATCACCACAAATCCGGCGGTGGATCTCTTCGCCCGCGAGCCGTCCGATCTCATAAATTGGCTGGCGCACGGTAGTCAGCGAAGGACGCAGGTAGCGAGAGAAAGGAAGATCGTCGAAGCCAACGATGGACACATCGGTTGGGACCGACAGTCCCATGGACGAAACGATCTCAATTGCCCGCATCGCGGACAAATCGTTCGAAATGACCAGCCCGGTGGGCGGATCGGAACTCGACATCGATCGGTGCAGAAACTGTCGCAGATCCTCTTCGTCGAGACTTATGGTTTCCGCCGTGATGTCTGTTCCCCGTTCGTCGGACAAGCGTTTAATGGTGTCAGCAAAACCACGCAGGCGATCAAGCTGGTCGCGATGCTCGTGGTCCTCGCACACAAAGGCAAGGCGCTTGTGTCCAAGATCGACAAGATGGGTAGTGGCGTCCGACGCGGCTCGGTACGCGTCGTAGCCGATGATGGTTGCCGAGCTCGCCTGTAAGCGATTTGCCGTCACGACCACAGGAATCGTGTCCGCAATCTCAGCGATGTATTGATCCGAAAGTGTCGTCATTACAAAAAGAGCAGCCTCGATATTTGAGTTCGTGCAAAACTGCTGAAAGTCCAGCGACGTTTTCGGCACTCCATGAGTTGAAATGAGCTCGACCCGATACTCGAGCTTGACGAGTTGGTCGGCCGCGCTGTAGATGATAGTGGACATGTAGGGATTTGAGAGCTTCACTCCAACACCGAATGGGAAAAACACACCAACAATTCGGCCGTTAACGGACGAGACGCGCCTTCGGTACTTCAACTCGTCAATGACGGACAAAACGCGGCGTCGCGTCTCCTGCGCTACGTCGGACTTGTTGTTCAAAACTTTCGAAACGGTTGAGACGGACACCTGCGCACGGAGCGCTATGTCCCTTATGCTGGCTGAACTCATGGGCTTTAGCGGAGCGTAATTGCCCGTCCGGAAACATGTCAAGCCAACTACACTATCCTGACCGGCTTGCGGGTCCGGGCGGCGACCTGTGCAGCCCAAGCCTTGAGCACTTCGCGGTCGGGTGTCGGGATCGAAGGCAGTGCGGAGAATCTGCCGAGTCTCGCGTACTTCGACAAACCGTAACTGTGATAGGGAAGAATGTCGACTGAGGAAACGCAGTCGTAGCCTTCGGCAAGCCGCGCCACATTGTCCAGGTGTTCCGGTTCATCATTCACCCCGGGGACGATGGGACAACGCGCGGTCACACGGGCCCCTCGTCGTTCCATCAGTTCGAGGCTTGCCGCAAAGCCCTCGAGGTCGGCACCGGTCAGCCTCCGATACCGATCGGACCGCGTCTCCTTTACATCGAGATGGACCAGGTCGGTCGCATCGAGCAGGCGTTCGAGATCCTCGATAGGACCGACCGCACTGGTGTCGAGTACAGTGTGCAAACCACAGGATTGGGCCTGTTCCAGCACGGAGACCGAAAAGTCTGTTTGGGCAAGTGGATCACCCCCGGAAAGAGTTAGCCCGCCGCCGGACCTCTCGAAAAAGAGACGATCCGCGACAACCTGCCTGACGACTTCCGCGGCGGTTACCCTTCGGCCCACCAACTCGACCAAACCCTTCGAGGCGTTACCTGCCGGCATCAGAGAAGGCAGGTCTTGTCGATCAACTGGTGAGCGGCGGTTGTAGGACCGAACCCATTGAAGGCTGGTTTTATCATCGGCGTCACGACACATCAGCTCGTATCCCAAACGTTGGGACTCAGGGTTGTGACAGTAAGTACAACGGAGAGGACAGCCTTTGACAAACACCGTTGTCCGTATCCCCGGACCATCGGCCACCGACATGGTCTTGATGTCGAAGATCAGCCCCGACACGTTTTTGTCAGCTATTTCGCGACTCACTCATACCCGGTGCGATCGATTACTTCACGCTGCACCGCCGGCGGGAGCTCCACAAACTTCGCACTAAAGCCACCCACCCGGACCATTAGGTTCTTGTACTCCGCGGGCCGCTCAATCGCGGACAACAATTCTTCCCTGTTCGCCACGGTGATCATGAGTTGTGTGCCGCCGTATGCAAAATACGCCTCAATAGCGTGCATGACCTGATCCGGATATCGCTTGAAAAGTCCCGAGTCGAGCTTCAAGTTCTGCACCACTCCCGCATATCCCTCCGTCGGAACCCGAGCCAGCGATCGCAACAGAGAGGTAAGTCCCTCACCGTCCTTTCCCGGCAATGCGCCATTTCCGCCGACGAGAGGTGCCCCCCGGCGTCGTCCATCAGCGGAAGCGATACATGCCTGGCCTTGAACCGTATTGTTCCAGTTGTTTATGCAAACGGGCAGGAAATAGGCCAGCCCGCCGGCTTCGCCGGCGGAAGCACACAACGACGAAAGGTGTCGGAAGACTCTTACTACCATTTCGTCGCCATTTTCATCACCGTTCCCAAACGCTTTGCGTGTCTCGAGGAGTTCGATGAGGTCTTCCCGTGACTCAAAGTCTGCGAGCATGGCGTCTACAACGCTTGACAACGAAGCGGCCCTATCACGAAAGACGACGTCCCGGATCGCCGCGAGAGATTCCGCGGCGTTGACCGTGCCGTACGCCTCCACCAGCCCGCCGTGATACCGCATGCCACCATCGAGGGCGGACTTCGCGCTGCCGACGCAGTCGTCGAGGAGCAAGCTCGATAACAACATCGAGTGTTCATTTGCGCAGACAGCGGTTTGAACTCGGTGGGCCACCGCCAAGGGATAAAGGAGATACTCGACCTGTGCATGGTAGGCCGCCCACAGCTGATCAAAAGTCGCAAAGCTCCGAGGGTCGCCGCTCGCAGGTCCGTAGCGCTTTCCAGTTACGGGGTCAACCCCGTCAAAAAGTGCCAGTTCGAGGCACTTTAATAGATTGATGATTCCGTTGGGTGAGTTGAGCGAGCTTGATCCTAAAACATACTCGCCACAACCATACGGCACGTAGTCGGTAGCCACTTCCAGATCCACGCGAAAGGCCCGGCTCACTTCGGCTACGTTTGCGGCATCGTTGTAGACGATGGGAAATGTTGCCCCGGTACCAACACAACGGATGGCGTCACTCCACACGTTGTGGTCGATACCGTCGTACCACCGAAGACTTAGTTGAGGCCGGGTGACGCGCGTCTCCTCTGCGGCCGCTATGAAGAGTTGTGCCAAGCGGTCGGCGGGTCCGGTGCGGAG
>CAZFLD010000168.1:0-4098 GCA_964519835.1 uncultured Spirochaetales bacterium | reverse complement strand
TTTGCTCTTAGCATAACGGCATCAGCGCGCGGGCGCCGCCACCAACCGAAAGCCGTTGATGACGTACGAGTTGGACGGGTAGTTCCCGCCGCGATTGGCGACACGCAGGTTGACGTCGACGTTGATGACCCAGGAGCCGCCCCGAAGAACGCGCCGCTCACCGCTCGAGGGGCCCATCGGGTTCCTCTCGCTTGTACTGGGGTAACTGTCGTCGTACCAGTCCCATACCCACTCCCACACGTTTCCGCTCATGTCGTACAGGCCAAGTTCGTTCGGCCGGTATCGTCCGGCCGGCGCTGTCCGGTCGTGTCCGTCGTCTTGACTACTATCGCTCCAGCTGAAATCGGTATTCCGATCCGCGAAGTTGGCAAAGAGCGATAGGCTTTGGGCTGTCGACGTCCCTGCATAGGTGTACCCACGGCTTTGCGTCCCACCCCGGGCGGCGTACTCCCACTCCGCCTCCGTCGGAAGCCGCCAGCCGTTGGCGCTCCGGTTCCACGTTACGTTTGTTCCCTCAATACGATACGCCGGGGTCAGACCGTCCTGCTCACTCAGCCAGTTCGCGTAGGTTACCGCGTCGTACCAACTAACCAAAACGACCGGGTGGTCGTCGTCTTGGCTGAAATACGGATTCCGCCAATGAGCGTCACTCTTTTGTTCCCAGCGGCTCCCGGTCCACACATATCCGCCGGCCCCACTTTCCGCGGTGGTTCGGTAACCTATGGCGTCGACAAAGCGCCGAAACGATGCGACGGTGACTTCCGTAGTGGTCATCCGAAAACTGTCCACCGTCACGGTGCGTACCGGCCGCTCGTCGCTGTCGCCACCGGAGGCGCTTCCCATTTGGAAGCTCCCACCTTGTACCAGGATGGTGTGAAGGCTCCACTCCGGCTCTTCGGCCACAAGGGTTTCCGTCCGCGACGCCGTGCGCCCGGCCGCGACCGTCTGGCGGAACTCGCGTGCCTCGTATCCGTCAAGGCGAAGCTCAATCTGCCTGCTGCCGGGCTCTACAGCCTCGATGGTGATGGGAGTCGTACCCCGGCGGCGTCCGTCGACGTACACTTCCGCGCCGGCCGGCGTTGTCACAATCCGAAGAGACCCGGTGGGCTCCGGCATGGTTACCGTCGCCGATGCCACACGCCCGGCGACTACCGTGGCGCTTCCCGTGGCATCCTCGTAGTCGGCAAGCGCAAGGCGATAGCTAACCTGTCCCGGCGCCAGGTCGTAAAGCGTTACCGGTGTCGTTCCCACCTGGCGACCGGCTAGGGTCACCGTGGCTCCCGACGGCGTGCTTTCAATACGCAGGGCTCCCACGCGCGGCGCCACCGACACGGTTTGTCCCCGGGCAAGGCTAACCGAAAAACTCTCGTCGCCGGAGGCCACGCCCACAAGACCTACCTCGTACCGGCCCGTCGGCACGTGCTCCACCCGCCCGGCTCCCCGCAGGGCCGCGGAAAGCTCCGCCGGCAGGGCCGCCCCGCTTCCCGCCACCGGCGTGACGGTGGCCCGCGCGCCGGCAGGAAGGTCGTAGCTAAGCGTTCCCACCTCGGCATACTCGGGCACCAGCTGGGTGTTCGCCTCGGCCAGAACCTCCACCGTCGCTTCCCAGTACAGGCCGTTGCCGGAAAGGCGCAGCGTGCGTGTGCCGGCAGGAATGCCGGGGAGCAGGCTTGTCTGGAGAGTGCCCATCCGCTCGCCGTCGACAAACACCTCAAGACCCCGTTCGGCGGTAAGGAGCACCAGGTTACCCACCTCCTGCTCCAACACCAAGGTTACAGCCCTTATGTCCCCGGCGCTCGCCCGTACCTCTTGGCCGGCGCTCATCGTACCGTCCCGGGCCTCCACCCGTATCAAGCGGTCGGTGGGAATATCGTCCAAGAAAAGAGGCGTCACTCCCCGCTCCACGCCGTCCACGGTCACCGAGACACCAAGCGGATCGCTCTCGATAAGAAGTGATCCAAGCCGAGCCGCGGTCTCTTGGGTGGAGCCGCCGTCGCCCGTGCGGACGCCGGCAAGATCGGTCCGCCCAGGGGTAACACCGGCCAGGGGGAACACGATGTCCCCACGATCGAGGCGCGGGTCTCTGATCTTGCCGTACTGTGGCGTTTGGGCATTTCGCGTGTAGTTGACCACGGTGTCTTGGAGAAACTCGCCGAGCTCCGTGCCCGTTACGTAGCCGTCTCCATTTACATCGCCGTCGCCGGCAAGGGCGCGGATAAACTGGTCGGCAAAGACGCTTTCGTCGGGAACCTCCTGGTCCTCGCTGCCGGCGGTAATAAACTGCCTGACCGGCTCACTGGTCTTGTAGCTGATGGACTCCGGGATGGCCCGGGACAGGGAAAAGACACTGCCCGAAAAGCAACTGTCGAACAGAAAAAGCGCGTGCTTGCTCTGAATCTGGCGGGCAAAGACATCGATCTGCTGCATGGCCATGGCGGAGGATAGAAATCCCGAGACGTCCCGGTTGGGGTTCGGCGCGTCGGTAGGCACGAGGTAGCCCATGGTGTCGCCGTAGGCCAGCTCCAGCGAGTGGCCGTGACCGGAATAGAAGATGACGATGCGGTTCTGCGGGTCCTGGCCGCGGCTTGCTATAAACCGAAATACGGCCGGGTACAGGGAGGCGGAATCCAGGTTTCGCTCGATTGTTACCGCGAATCCGTGCGACTCAAGGGCGGTGGCAACCTCAGTCGCATCCTGACCGACCCCCGGAAGGTCCGGCCAACCGGCGGTGTAGTCGCCGTTGGCGATAATCAGGGCGTAGCTGCGCTCGTACAGCTGTTGCTCACCCCGCTCCGTCGCGATAGCCACCGGCGTCAGGCCCCGGCCCGATTGGGCCGAAACCATCAAAGGTCCGGCAGCGACTATCACAAACAAGAGGATCCACGCGCGACGCCCGTGCGTAGACCGGGGAAACACCGTCAAACTCATGCCTTCTTCTCCTGCCGCGATGGACGAACACCGTCCGTAATACACCATTGGTATCGTACCGGCCTGGTCGGTGGTGATAGGCGTTGGTGAAGCCGTACACAAAAAGCATAGACATTTCAGCGCCTGCGCGCAAGACAAGTTGGTATACTCGGCCGGGTGCGACCCACGTGCCAAACGGGGTTGTTCAGAGTTCAATTTGCCGATCTGAAAAGGCTATTCCAGCTTTCGCCAACTGCCGATGTTGTTTTCCACCTCGTCTAAAGGCGACAGGTCCAGTGGGGACCCATCTCAAGTCGAGCTTGGCGGTCGCCAGTTCTCGGAGAGGCTTCCCAGGGCCGCGCAGCCAGGAGAGAAGCCATTCTGCTTTGGCTACCATATCGCTCACGCTATGTGGGTTGGCCGGATGCACCTCCAACCAGAGTACCCTGTCGCTCGTGCGGCCGATCTCGATGCCGATGCAATAGTCCCACCGACTATCGTTCGGATATACATCCTTCAGAGCGCCGTCGATATCCACACTGCCGACTCGTTTTCGAGGGTCATTCGGGGCTATCGCTTTTCTATCAGTCGCTCGAAGTGCCTGGAGTCCCGGTTGCAGGCTATCGGCTATTGTTGGTATCTGGTGGACAGCCTTAGAGAACGGTCGATCCATGGACACTATTCAGTATGTTCTGAGATCACTTCGGCGATAATGTCTGCCATACGGCCGCTGTACTCCGTAAGCTTTCCCCAGTTCGCTTCGATAGCGTCAGGGGACGAGGGATCGAGACTTGAGATGTCTTTGCTCCTACCGTTCAGACCATCGAAGTGATACACGCGCAGATCCTTCTGGAGCAGTTCCTCCGCTACCTTCCGCATCTGTGGTGTCTTGGGAGCTTCAAAGAATTCCAAGATCCTGTCGGATGATGCGGAAACAGTCTTCAGAGTCTGTACTGCCCAAACCACGTCAAGAACGTGCGGAGAGTGCGTAGAAAGACAGACCTTGTAACCACGGGAGAGAAGCTCTATCACAATCAGAAGGACCACCGAAATTGCTGCTGGATACAGACCTGCCTCCACTTCTTCAATCACAACCCATTCAATGCTCTCTCTACGGGGCATTGGAGAAACGTTTCGATTTCGGAAAACCATCGGTCTTGTTCAGGATCCACAGCAGCAGGTCGTAGGCTT
>CAZFLD010000167.1:0-4122 GCA_964519835.1 uncultured Spirochaetales bacterium | reverse complement strand
CCGGCAGGTGTCTGAGTTTTTCCGCCACGAGTCGGCCTATGTGGACGACGGTGCGCAGGTGGGTGCCGGTACAAAGATCTGGCACTTCAGCCACGTCATGTCGGGTGCCAAAATTGGGCGCAATTGTGTGCTGGGCCAAAACGTAAACGTCGGTGGTGGCGCGGAGATCGGCGACGGCGTGAAGATCCAGAACAACGTCTCGGTCTACGATCGTGTGGTGATTGAGGACGAAGCTTTCTTGGGGCCGAGTTGTGTGCTGACAAACGTGGTGAATCCGCGGGCCTTTGTCGAACGCAAGAGCGAGTACCTCAAAACGCGGATTAAGCGCGGAGCAGCGATCGGCGCCAACGCAACTATCGTTTGTGGTGTGACCTTGGGCGAGTACTGCTTTGTGGGCGCCGGGGCGGTGGTTACCCGCGATGTTCCCGCCTACGCTCTGGTTTACGGAACCCCGGCCAAACAGCACGGGTGGGTAAGCAGGGTTGGGGTTAAGCTCGGTGACGACCTGGTTTGTGCGGAGACCGGTGAGCGGTACCGCCTGCAAGACGGAGCATTGGTGCCGCCACAAACCACGGGCGACCCGGGAGCGACGCCATGAACCTTGCCGGAAAGCGGGTCCTTGTGACGGGCGCCGACGGCTTTATCGGCAGTCACCTTGTGGAGGCCCTTGTCGAGGCGGGCGCCGACGTGACCGCTTTTGTGTACTACAACTCGTTCAACTCGTGGGGCTGGATCGACTCCTTCGACAAGGAGACAAAGTCTCAGGTCGAGATCTTTGCCGGAGACATTCGCGATCCAAACGGCGTACGAACCGCCGTCACCGGCAAACAGGTCGTCTTTCATCTTGCCGCACTCATCGGCATCCCCTTTAGCTACCATTCGCCGGATAGCTACGTCGACACAAACATCAAAGGGACCCTTAATGTGCTGCAGGCGTGCCGGGACTCGGGCGTTGAGCGGCTCCTTGTTACGTCAACCTCAGAGGTCTATGGATCGGCACAGTACGTCCCTATGGATGAAAAACACCCCTTCCAGGGGCAGTCGCCGTACTCGGCGAGCAAGATCGGCGCGGACCGGTTGGCGGAGTCGTTCTACCGGAGCTTTGAGCTCCCGGTAACGATAGTGCGCCCGTTCAACACCTACGGCCCGCGTCAGTCCGCGCGCGCCGTTATTCCGACGGTTATAACTCAATTGCTTGCCGGCGAGCGGACCATCCGACTGGGGAGCCTTACGCCGATTCGCGACTTCAACTTCGTAGCCGATACCGTGCAAGGATTTCTCGCCCTGGCACAATGCGATGCAGCAATCGGGGAGGAAGTCAACATAGCCACGCAATCGGAGGTCTCAATTGGGGATTTGGCAGGCGAGTTGGTGGCGCAAATCGCCCCTGAGGCAAAGATCGTGACCGACGATGACCGCGTTCGCCCCGCCGCCAGCGAGGTTACGCGCCTGTACGGGTCCAATAAGAAGATTCGACGATTGACGGACTGGCGTCCGCGCCACAGTTTGGCCGAAGGTCTCCGGTCAACGATTGACTGGTTCCGCTCGAGCCCGGCAACGCGGTCGTACAAACACGACATCTATAACGTTTGAGTATCTAGTGCAGATTGACAGCGCAGAGTTCTACGAACAGCATTGGCGCGCCCGTGGCGGCGCCCTTTCCCACGACGAAGTCAAGCGAGACCAAATACGCCGGATTGTCCAGATGATTCCCGACGACGTACGTACGATACTCGACGTCGGGTGTGGCGATGGCGCAATAAGCAACGTCTTGGCTGAAAAATTCACGGTTACGGCCGTGGATCGGTCCGCGGAGGCCTTGACCCATCTGTCCGCGAACGTGAAGGGTTTGGAGGCCGATGCGACTCACCTGCCCTTCGACGATGGCGGTTTTGATCTTGTGCTGTCGAGTGAAATGATCGAGCATTTACCCAACTCGACGTTGGCGGGGGTGGTAACCGAGCTCAAGCGGGTTGCGGCGAAATACATTGTGATTTCGGTACCAAACGACGAAAAACTCCGCAAACGCTACACAAAATGCAGTCGGTGCGGGCACGAGTTTCACATCTACCTGCACTTTCAGTCGTTCAACCGCCGCCGCCTGCAGTCGCTATTTGCCCCGTGGGAAAAGCGGGCGGAGGATGTCTGCGGCGCCATTGAAACACCCTCCATAAACTGGATCAGGTATCTACTCAATCGTCTGGGCGGAACCTACTTTTACTTGCCGGAAGTGAAGCTGGTCTGCCCTTCATGTGGTGCCATGTTGCAACGTTTGAAGCGATCGCTTCTGCATCGCGTGACCGGGCGAATGCTCATGCTCCTGGAATCGGGCTTGGTAGCGTTGAGCGGTCGGAGACCGGCGCCGGACTGGCTGATGATGGCCTTTGCCCGCCCCGTCGGTGGTGGCTCACAGCGTCCGAGTAGAGGCCGCTCGCAACGACCAAACGTTTAGCCGGGCGAGCGGCAAATACTATGAATATTCGATCGGAAGCTCGACGGTTTTTTGTGTACGGATTCGGAACGATATCCGGCTCCGCACTCAATCTCCTTCTGATCCCGCTCTATCTGTCGTCGTTCACGAGCGCTGAGTACGGTGTCGTAAACATCCTATTGATGTTCGTCACCTTCAGTTCTCTTTTTGTGAGTGCCGGCATGATGAGTGTCATGCAGAAAGAGTACTTCGCGTTCGAAAACGCGGACCGACGAACCCTTGTTGGTACCGTCGTGACGTGGTACGTCCTTGTGCTGGCCTTGCTTTCAGTGGTCTTGCTGGTTTTTCGTCGCCCAGTGTCAAACGCCTTTTTCGACACTGAGGACTACGGACTTGCGGTTTCCCTCGTGCCGCCCTTGGTGCTGCTGACCTTGCTGGCGGATGTGCCGTTGAACCTTTTGCGGCTGGAGAAACGTGCATCCGCCTTTGTGCTGGTTTCGGTTTCCCGACTTCTCATCGACGCGGGTCTAAAGTTCGTTTTTATCGTCCGTCTGGACTTGGGAGTCGCGGGCTATTTCTTGTCGACCATGTCCGCGTTGGTTGTAACCAACGCCATCGGCTACACGCTTGTACGCGGATCGGTCGGGTTGCGGTTTGACCGCGAGACGTTCGGGCGACTTGTTCGGTTGTCGTCGCCGTTTATTATTACCGGTTTTGCCGTCTGGTCGCTGCAATCGGTGGACCGACTGATGCTTAACTTCCTGATGTCGGAGAGCGCAACCGGCGTCTACTCCGTGGGAGTTCGTTTCGGACAGGTCTACAACATCCTGTTCTACACGCCCTTGAGCGCTTTGCTTCCTGCGATCGTATTTCCGGCGATCGCGGACCGTGACGAGGAAAGAGTCCGCCGGATCTTCGCTCGCCTGACAAAAGGCCTGGTCGTTGTTGGGCCGGCAATCGCATTCCTGATCGCGGTGGGATCGGTAGGTGTTGTTGAGTTTATGGATCAGATCATCGACATGGATCCGAGCTACATGGAAGCCCGATATACCATTCCGTTGCTCGTAGGGTCGCATATGACGTACAGCCTTTTGATCCCGATGGGGTACACGGCTCTGCACATCTCCCGGACCGGACTTTTGGCGGCCTCGAGCTTTGTTGCGGCTGTTCTGAACATTGCTCTGAATGCCCTGCTGATTCCGTCCTTTGGTGTTGTGGGTGCCGCTGTGGCCACTGCAACCTCGTATCTGGCCTACGGTGCCGTAGCAACGACGCTTCTCGGTCGCAAACTCAAGAATGAGGCGCCGCTGGGGCGAATTCTTGCTCATTTGGCACTTTTCGCGGTAGCCCTTTTTGCGGGTTTTCGTTTACAGATTGGGGCAGGTATCCTGATAGCCCTCTTGGTAGGCCTTGTCGGTATGGTCCTGCTTCTCCTGTCCGCCTGGAAGGTGACCCGTCTTGTAGATCCGGCACTGTTGGGTGCAATCCGGCGGCGACTCACTCCCGGCGACGGCGCCGGGAGCACAAAACAGGCCGATGCATAGATGGCGATAATACGGAGAGTGTTCGACAAGCTCCGTTGGACGGTTCGCGCCGCCGCGATTCGCGCCGATATTGGTCGCAGGCAGTCGTGGGCGAAGCTGGGCGTTGCCAGCGCGGAGCACTACTGGAGCCGCCGCAACGACGAAAGC
>CAZFLD010000166.1:0-4134 GCA_964519835.1 uncultured Spirochaetales bacterium | reverse complement strand
GGTCCGCGGGCGGCGGCCGGTTGGGCGGGCGGCGGCCGGTGAGGCGGGCGGCGGCCGGTCGGCACGCAGTTGGGAGCGGGGTCTGTGGGCCGCCACCTTAGCGGCGAAGAAACTCAGACGGGCTTACGTGTGCGACCTGTTTAAAAAGCCTACTGAAGTAGTACACGTTGTCGAATCCGAGTTGGTAGGCCGCCTCGCTCACGTTGCACTCCCCGGATAACAAAAGGTCTTTCGCTTTGTTGACCTTTACGTGGTGTTGGTACTGCACCGGCGTGTACCCGATGACCCGCTTGAATAGGCGCCTGAAGTGTGGTGTGCTCAGGCCGACCATCTCGGCAAGTTGGCCCACCGAAAAGGTCGCCTCGGCATTTGAAGCGATATGACGAGCAACCCGATGCATGGCTACGGAGTGTGGCGCCGAGCGATTCTGCATCTCCTCTTCGCGATACCGAATTACGAGGAACAGGAGCTCTTCGACGATCGATCGACAGCGAATCAGGTAACCCACGCGCCGTATCTCCCACTCATGGACCAACTCGTCGAAAAGGGCGGCAGAATCGTAGCGGCTCGGCAGGCGCACGTGGGTTGGTATGGACCCGAGGTAACGGAGTGCGTCCGCATCAGCCTTCAGAGAAAAGGCCGCGGAGCAAAACTCCCAGGGCTCTTCGGCGTCGCTCTTGGCGGTGTGAGCCTTCTTCGGCGGAAAAAAGACCATGTCTCCCTGCCGAACACTAAACTGCCGCCCCTCCACTTCGTAGTGAGCCGTACCGGAGATCGCCATTGCGAGGACGTACTCATTCTCGTGCTTGAGATCCACGATCTCCCACTTTGGATTAGGAGGCCGACGAACGACAAAGGCAAACTCCTGGAGGGCAAAGTCAAGATCGGGCGTTGTCAAAAGACCCGCCCCGTAGTACTCGTTTCGTGCAAATCACGGCTGATTGTAGCATGGCGGATGCTTCTTGGGCCGAATACCATAAGATCCTGTTGTGTTACGTCCGCCGATTGGTCCGAAGGAGAGTGTATGTCGATGAAGCTGGACAAACTAAAGGCCGAGCGAGCCCCGCGGAAGCTATCGCCCCACCCCGTGTCGCTCGTGGAGTTGTGCGATCGTTATGAGCGACTCTACTCCGGCGCGATTAACGATGTCCTGCGCGAGCACAACCTTCTCGACCAAGCCCTGCCCCACGCGATACGGCCCCTCCGGGACGACATGGTGGTGGCCGGCGAGGCCTTTACGGTCAAGGGGACGCCAAGCCTCGAGGTTGGCGACGACATGCGGTTGCGCGGCAAGATGCTCGATTCAATCCCCAAAAACAGCGTTGTCGTGTGGGATACCACGGCCGATATAAAATCCGCTCAGTGGGGAGAAGTCATTACAATAACGGCGAAACGCCGGGGCTGTCGAGGCGCCGTTGTGGACGGCGGCGTGCGCGATACCCGTCAGGTTCTCCGCGAGGAATTTCCTCTGTGGGTTCGGTACCACACATCGAGCGCTATGATGGGTCGGTTTCAAATCACCGGCTGGGATATCCCCGTGGAAATTGGGGGCATCAAGATATTCCCGGGGGACATCATCTTTGCGGACATTGACGGCGCGCTTGTCGTCCCCAGGAAAATGGCCTACGAGGTACTCACACGATCGGAGGAAGTCGTGGGCGGCGAGAAACAAATCAAACAATGGGTGAAGGACGGTGTTTCCGTAGATGATGTCATTGATCGGGGGGGCTATTTCTGACGTGTAGAGTCGTATTAGGCCGCTCCTCCACTCCGGGGCAGCCGGTCAGCGAGATCCTCGTCGACTATCGAGTGGCCGCCGTTGGAATAACGCACGCAAACGAAACATCAAACGTCCTCGGTAAGAGCTCAGCCCGCCTAGCAACCTAAACCGTAGCGATACCACCTCACGGTGTTCCTGACCACCAGTATGCATCGTCTGTGGTGTTGCGTTTGATGATAGTTGTCAGCGTTGTTCGATCGAAGGCAGCTTTCCGGCGAAGCGGCCTCCCTCGCCTTCAGTGCTGAAGACACGGCCCGGAACGCGCCAACCGTTACCTCCACAGTCCTGGGAGGATTCTCCACGACGTGGTACCGACGATAGACGGCCTTCACCCCCGCAATGAGCTCTCCCGGACTAAACGGCTTGACGACGTAGTCGTCGGCTCCCAGCTCGAAGCCACGGAGACGGTCGGTCTCAGTAGTCCTAGCGATCAAGAAGATGATGGGGACCCGGTCTCAAAGAACGTAACGGTAACCTATCCCGCGTACCATCATAAAACTCGTTTGTGATCCATCGCCGCTCCTTCAGGGGTCGCCAAGAGGTCGTCTACGAGTTGTGTCCGTGTGTAGCCGGGACTAATGCTGTTAACACAAATCCCCTTGGAAGCCCATTCCGCTGCCGGCGTGCGTGTAAGGTGAAGCACGCCCGCCTTGGACGCGTTGTACGCTGCCTGATTCTGCGGCGTGTTGACGATGTGGGCGGACATCGACGCGGTGTTGATGATCTTTCCGTAACCGGCAGGCCGCATAACACGGGCCTCTTCCTGCGCACAGAACAGAAAAAGACCGCATCGAGGTTCAAGGCCAAAACCCTCCGCCACTCCGTGGGATCCATGGCCTCCGCGTCTTGCCATACGCCGATACCGGCATTGTTCACGCCGAGCGTCAGAGTTCCCCAACACTCAAGAACTCGGCGTACCGCCGCCCGAACGGCATTGCTGTCGGTGACGTCGGCGCGCACGGCAACGGCTTCCACACTCTTAGCCTCGAGCTCGGCGGCCACGCCGGCAGCCGCCGGCAGGTCACCGGCCCCGCCTAGTAAGCCCCAAGCTCCATCCCTCTGTCAATAAAGTAGCGGTAGGTATCGTACTCGACCGTATCCGGAATCGAGTGGTCGCTATGGAGCACATAGCCATACCCCTGCTTGACGGTGGGGATTTTGGCGTCGAGCTCTTCGTCGACAATCAAGCGTTCGTTTGAATAGAGCGTGCGGACATCTATGCCGCCCATAAAACTCAGACGATCGCCGAACTCGCGGTGGAGCTTCAACAGGTCCATGCCCGCTTTGACCTCGATTACCTGCAAACAATCGATCCCGGCCTCCATCATGTAAGGCACAAGCGGTTCAACAAAACCGCAGGAGTGCATGACCACCGGCAGGTCGTGGGACTTGGCAAAGGCGATTGTCCGCGTGTGGGACTGCTGAATAATCTCTTGATACATCGTTGGCGACATAAACGGGCGCTGCTTGAAGCCCATGTCCTCATAGTACCAAACGCCGTCAGGGTAGCCTTCCTCCGCGAAGAGGATTTCCTGGAGAGCGATGTTTAACTCGGCGTAGGTTTCCGCCATGTCTCTGACCCAATCCGGATCGAGAGCCATGCCGACCAGCATGTGCTCATGACCGCACACCGGATGCATCTGCTCAAAGACATTGACGCCGGACCAAAAGAAAAAGCGGTCGGCCTTTTGTGCGGCGTCGCGAGCGTTGCGATACGCCTCGAAGTTGATTCGGCGCCGCTCCGGCTTGAGCTTTGGTTTGACAAGCTCTTCCCACGATTGGCGGTCGGTCACGGCAAAATCAACATGCTCCGGCGTTGCATTGTGTAGCTTGTGTGTGCGAAGGAGCGCTCCGTTACCATCGCGCTTTAGGATTGTCTCCTCAGTCTCCTCTACGACCTCGGGCTCAAAATCCAGGTCGGCCACATAGTCAAATGCCCAACAAGACTGGATGTCGTAGCCGAAGTGATCGTGGACGCTCTCATCTTCACGAAGATGCCCTTCGGAAGCCCACTTTTTTCTCGTGTCACCCCAGAAGTGTTCGAAGAGCCCGATGCGATCGACGGGCTCACGCTTAAGGATTCTCGAGATGCGTTCGATTGATGTCATGTTCGTTCTCCACGCCTTTGGAAGCTTGGCCACGTCTATAGACGCGTGCCGCGGGTGCCGCCCACCGGGGCCGACATTGTAGCATGGATAAGCGGCTGCGACGTGCGCCAAGTCCGCCTCGAATACACCGCCGTATAGCGAGCGGTCTCTACAGGACAGTCGGCCACGGAGATCACCTGTTTTTGAATACCTGGGCATAGCCCCGATTCAGTGGACACGGAGTTAAGCAGTCCTGTATGAAGGACA
>CAZFLD010000165.1:0-4217 GCA_964519835.1 uncultured Spirochaetales bacterium | reverse complement strand
GACCGGCTATCATCTTGCGGACGGTCATCGAGTTCTGAAGCTTGCCGGGACTGATGACCTCCAGTCGGTCGGCGTAGTTGGTGACCTCAATATCAACCGATCGTGTCCAGTCTCGGTGAACCAGGGCATTGATGACCGTTTCCCGGATAGCTTCCCAGGGATACAACCAGGTCTTCTCCCGTCTCATGTGCTCGTCAATCCCGGAAGACTCCCGCGCAACAACCGGCTTAATGGCGGAAGCGAATTTTTCGATCAATCCTTCGTCAACCACCTGCTTCTTACCCGACTCGGTCGCCTTCCACCGCCCTACCATGGGTCCATCTAAGACGACGTCAAGCAGCGCCTGGTAGTCCTTGTCCTCGCCGGCGAAGGCCATCACCCGCAGGCCGGCTTGCGGAAGAAACCGGCGGGGTGCAATGCCAAAACACAGGAGACCCGCTACCGAGCACACCGTGTTTCCCATACCGTCTTCGGCCATCAGGCCCAGGCCAAGCAACCGCTCAATCCACTCGGTGTCGGATTTGGGTATCTCAGGGTCGCCGATAATTGAATCCAGATAGTAGCCGATTCTATCCAGATCTACGGACGCCAGGGAGGTGCCGGCAACGGGCAGTGCCTCGACGTGGAGCATGCCCCCACTCTCGAAGAGTCGAAGCTGTTGTTCCCGGCTTGCCAGCTCCGACCGGTCGCCCATGCGAACGTAGACATCCTCCCGGCTATTGTGGCGCACGACGTACGGTTTGGAGACTCCCATCGATATCGTAATCACTCCTACCCGACGTGTTTGATCAATCGTGATCTCCTCGTAGAAGGGAATGATCGAGGGGTGCACTTTGTCCCTGAATACGTTTAATACCCACTCCTGGGTCTGCTCTCGCTTCAGTCCGGTAACCTGGCCGTCGTCCTCCACGCCCAGCAGGAGGCGGCCTCCCTGGACATTGGCGAAGGCAACCACTTCCTTGGCGAGTTGCTCGGGACGAACGTCGTCTCGCTTGAACTCGACGCCGGAGTTTTCGCCGTTCGCTATGACTTCCAACAACTCAGATTTCAACATGTGTCGTCTCAACCGCCATTGTAGCCTGACGGCCGGTAACGTCCAACACGCTCATCCACTCTACAGCCTGCGGTTGAAGGGGAACTGGGCGCATCGCCCGAGCCAAACAGATCCAGCCGGCTCTCCCGAACGCTCTGGCTCGTGGCCTCGATCTCATACGATGCGGTGGAAGAAAGATCCTCCAACCGCTGGGACAGCCCGATCTTCTCGTCAATGGTGTCTCGTTCCGCGGCAGGGATTCGATTCACAAGCGTCTGCAGATCGTCTCGTCCCGTGATCCACAGGAAGTCGTTCGTGGTGTGAGCGTAGACCCACGACTGTTTTCCCAGAGAAAGCATATTGAGAACGTTGCTCAGGGTCCCGGGGCCTCTGTCGTCCCAGATCATGAATCCCACGTTGGCCTCTTCCGCTATTGCACGGTCCTTCTTCGCAAAGTCCGCGCGCTTCGGTCGCTTTTCCGTGACCGCCACGGAATGAAACGGCCCCTCTCCAAGGTTGTTCCGCGGTTAATTGATGCAGTAGATCGCAGCCCGGTCATAGTGATAATCATGAAGGTGACGCTGAACGGCTTTGTCCACGCCTCCGGCGTCGCCAACGAGCACGTCGTACCTTTTCGCGATGATCGAATCGAGGCGGTCGGTGACGGCTTTCGTGAGTCTCTTGATAGATATGGAACCTGCAACAAAAACCATCATCGCCTACCTCCACGTTTTCGTGATCGCCAGAAAGCATACCTCCGCAGCATTGCCTTGTGCCTTCAGCAGCCGCGCTACAGACTCAGACGTGGCGCCGCTCTGGTACAGAGCATCGAACAGGAGAATGACGGCCCCGGATACGTAGGTGTCAGGAGAAATCGCGAACGCGTCTCGTTGATCCCGTCTTCGTTGATCGATGTCGTCTGTATTCTTCGCATTGGAGGTGGGTGATACACGCTGCACGGCGCTTTTCAGGATGGGTATCTTCTGTCGAGAGCCGATAGCGTCGGCGAGCAGGTACACGGGTTGACGCCCGCGTTTCTGCGAGGGTGGTACCGCCACTATTCTGTGGAGGGGCCGACGCCGCAGAAACGTTCGCCGGAGGTACTCAGCCGCAATGTCGGCTATCAGTCCGACCTAAGCGTGGTCATTCCGGTACTTCAGCTGGTACACCACCTCTCCGACCGCCGAGCGGGCCCTACGTGTCAACAGAGGTAACACAAAGCCCGTGCCTCGGACCGCTCCACCTCACTCGGCAAGCTCCCAACCCGGCAGTTGGCCGGCGTAGTCCTGGGCTACGTCCCGCAGGCCGCGCAGGTTGAAGGTAGCCGTGATCGGACTTTCGTTGTAGGGCGTAGCCCGCACGACAAGACGCCCGGCGTCAAGCAGGCGATTCACAAAAGCGAGAGCATCCGTGGGAAGAAACAATGCCGTGTTATCGGTAGACAGGTTCCACCTGCCGGTGGCCGGTCGATCCTCGTCTACGCGATAGGTAACGCGGGTGTCGTCGTCGGAGAAGTAGTTGCGGAAGTTGACGTAGACCTCGGTGCGAGATCCCCTCTGCCGGATAACAAGGCCCGGCGGGTCAAGGTAACTGCGGCCGCCCGTCTCCGATTGTGTCACAAAAACCACGACGGCCTCGTCGGTAATGGGGTCGCTATCCGAGCTGACGTGCCACTGCGTGTACCGCTCGCTCGCCGGTTCGGCTGCCACGAATCCAAACAAACTCCTGACCACCTCGTCGTAGAGCATCAGTCGCAAATCGTCGTTG
This sequence comes from uncultured Spirochaetales bacterium, assembly GCA_964519835.1. Taxonomy (GTDB): domain Bacteria; phylum Spirochaetota; class Spirochaetia; order DSM-27196; family CAZFLD01; genus CAZFLD01. Next base: position 1,417 of record CAZFLD010000165.1, on the reverse strand, counting down.
CTCGTGGCTGCAATGGTCTCGAGCATGCTGTATATCTCAGCCGGAACGTCGTCGCGGGAAAAGCGCGGCTCCGCCTGGTCCTGGGACGAAGCGAACGCCGGGAAAAGGCAGAGAACCACTGTGCTGAGAATGACGCTCTTTTTCATAGACGGCCTCCTGTTGCCTCACCGTAGGAGCAACGGTGGTGCCAAGACAGGGGGCCACGATGGCACGTCGTCCAACTCTCTGCCCCGGCGTGTTTTACATCGTGGTCGCCGGGCCACAGGGGGACCGGTAGGCGGCCGCGCCACATAACCTCAGTTTCCACCGCGTGGGGCGGCCGTAATCTCGGTTACGCCGGGGCGAGCGGCCAGCTTGTCCACGCCGCCCGCGAAGAAGCGGCGGGCTCTGCCATCCCCGTGGCAAAAAGCTGGTGAGCCCCCTCTCAGCTCAGCCGGCTACGCACTCGAAGGTCGCACGACAAAAGGAAGCGACGAGATTCCCTATTTGGACGACATTCTTAGTTCGAGCGACGAAGTGACGGTGTCGCGTTATTTTCGGCGCTACTGGGACGCTGAGGATCTCCACGATTTGGTGTTCGAGGAGGCGCAGCGAGTCGACTGGGTAGGCGCCACCGACGACTACCGCGGCATCGTTTGGCTGTACGCCTACTATGAAACCGTAGTGTCTAACAACATAGCGGACCTCAGTTTCCTTTTGCCGCTCGTTTTTCCAGCGTGGCTACCGGCTCACCGGCGTCTGAGAGGACCGTGTTCACAAATGCCAGAAGGATATCCTGGGTGTGACTGCTGCCGAAGACGCGCTTGACGAGGAAGTCGTTGGTGAGGCGCAGCGGTCCAATTTCCGGCGGTGGCGCAGTGGTGTGTTCCGGGCGCCGATTGTTTTCCTTCTGGTTCACACCAACTGTGACCGGCAAAACGGTTGTTCTGCTTCAATTGGTGCAGAGAACTCGCCAAACGCTCAAGTCGGATTCTGATCCGTTTTTGCTATCTCCTCGACCTCATCCACCGGCAAATCCGTTCCCGCTGCTATGTCCTCGACCGGTAGTCCCATAGCCAACAACCGCCGCGCACTTTCGACCGCCCGGCCGTGGGCGCCTTCCTCACGGCCTTGCGCCAGACCTTCCTCGCGACCCTCTCCACGGCCTTCTTCCCGCCCCGCTTCCCGGCCTTCTTCCCGCCCCTCTTCCCGGCCTTCCTGCCGGGCCTCGTTGAGCTCGCCGGTGCGATCCATCTGGTAGACTTGTCTGGCCCAGGCCCAGCGCCGCTCCTGCGGGTCCTCGACCACCTTGTTGTACTCTTCATGCGCACGCCGGATTGCGTCGTCTTGTAGCAGCGATTCCATCTCTTCTTTGCTCATAGCGCCCTCTCTATCAATATAGCGCATCCACCGGCCGAGGGAGGAGTCTGCCGTAACA
>CAZFLD010000164.1:0-4602 GCA_964519835.1 uncultured Spirochaetales bacterium | reverse complement strand
CTGTTATGCAGGGTGAAGGCGTCGTAGAGCGGCGTATCCAGCAGATCGGCATCGGCACATCCGAGCAGCTCCCGCGCAATATGGTTTGTCCGGGTAATATTCCCGGTGATGTCTGTTGTGACGACCCCGTCGCCGATTGATTCAAGAATGTACCGATAGTTCTCTTTCCGCTCCCTAAGCTCTTCAACCGCGTCAAACCGGTCAATGATTTTGCCCAAACGTTCGGTAAGGGTCTCAAAGAACTGGTCGGAAGCATTGAGGAACTCCTCCGGAATACATGCCGTATCCCGCTTTTTGCAGAAGACGCGTAGTTGCCCGGCGATTCTACCGTGAGCACATACCGGGAACGTTCTTTCCTGCTTCGACTCCGTGAACGCTTCATTGATGTATTCTGCGTTGCCGACCGTAAGACGGACGCTTATGCTCCCCAACTCGCCGATATACCGCGGAAGCAAGTCCACCGTGCCTTGGAGAATAGTTGGGAGCGTTATTCCTTCGGTTTCAACAAGCCGGGATACTTCATACAGACAGCGCAGCTCTTTTGAGGCGATCTGAAGCTTGTATTCGGCTTCTTTCTCTTCGGTAACATCCCGGTAGACGGAGGCGATCTCTCCGGAGGGTATTCGATACACAAAACTCTCCCTCCATCCGCTTATTCTCTCGTCCTGATAAAAGGCGTCCGTGTGCGTCTGCGATTGGCCGGTTCTCCATACCTCGCGGAACACCTCCAGGATTCCAAAAGCTTCCGCCCCGGGAAATACTTCGGTAACCCGCCGTCCGATAACCTCCTCTTTCCGGATGGTATCAACCGCTTCCGCCGTTTTGTTGTAGTCGACAAAGAGGAAATCCGCACCCTTATCAACGGACTTCAACACGGCGACGCTGGAGCGGCTGTAATCGAACATATACTGATACCGCTCTTCTTTTTCCGCTATCTGTTGGTGCGCGCTAAAGAGCTCAAAGGCCATCTGGATCGATTCCAGCAGGACAAACTCTCCGGCGTTCTTCAGGACATACCCGTACCGGGTAATACCTTTCACTTTGTCCACCATCTCCCGTTCCGAGTGGCTCGTGTGGAATATGATGGGGATGGTATGTTCCTGCAGGATCCTCTCCGCCGTTTCAGTCCCATTCATCCTGTCTCTTCCGAGATCGATGTCCATGAGGATCAGGTCGATTTCTTCTGCACCAACTGCATGAATAGCGGCCTCACCGTTAAACACATGAGTTACCTTGTACCCGTTCCCTTCTAGGACCATCTTTGTAGCCATGGCAAGGAGAACTTCATCCTCCACGAGTAGAATGGTCTTTGTGACGGAGTCTTGCGGCATAGCCACCTCCCTGAGAACCCGGCACCGATAAGACGAGCACCGCTGATGGTTTTGGATGTAGATCACGTAGAAGGGCTGACTATAGCTTACAATAGATGTCCATGCCGGTCCACAGGGACAATCTCTCCATTGTTAACGATACTGTTTTTTTGTTTACTTGGCTTCCGACGGACCTTCCATGCTTCCGTGGCCTTTATGGAATCCGTGTCGCGCGTGGGAGTTGAGCCATCTACTCTGGAACGTATCAACAGCCCTATCGACGCGTCCTTTGGGTTCGAACGGCATCGGGATATCACCGGAGGGCAATAAAACACACAATTGTGGTGTACGGATTACCCTCCCGGCTTAACGTTCGACGCTCACCATTCGACCTACGATGCTCGTTTAAGGCGCTCACACCGTCGCTTTTTCCTCGGCCGCCCAGGTGTGGGCACGGGCGCGACCGATTCCGGAGCTCGCGCCGGTCACCAGGGCCAACCCGGACCTTCCATCGCCGGGCTCCCGGATATGCCGAGCACCCGATTGGGCAGTTGGTTGCGCAGCGCGTCTACGGGCTGTGCCCCGGATACGAGGATATCAACGGTCAAGATCAGCTTCGCTACGATCCATTGACGGCCACCTTGCGCCGGCAGACCGATGTGCAGGGTGCCGCCAAACGCCGGTGGGAGCAACAACTGTATCTGTTCGCCGATCGGACCAACTCGGCGACGATGCGCGAGAATCAACTGCGGCTCTGGTTCAGTTTGATGGCCTACATACTCATGCACGAACTAAGACGGCTCGCGCCGGCCGACGGCAAACTCGCGCACCCTTTATAGAATACAGACAGCCGTTCCGTAACGTGAACCGCAACCACCAGACCTTGACCGGCTCACCGTCGCTATGCGATGAACGATACACGTCCCATTCCTTCCGATTCAGGGAAACTTGTAAGACATCCGGGTTATCCTGCTGGTACAATTGTGAGATCAATCGACCGGAGGTGCGTGATGCGAAGGGTGCTAACCGTGATTCTGGTTCTTGGAGCAGTGACTCCCATGTACGGGCAGGATTCAGGGGAGTTCAGCCTGAACCTAGATCAACCGATTCACGAAATCATGCTAGGCATTGGAGAGGTGACGCCTCCCTTCGCCCTCGGAGTGGAAGCCACCTATCTGTATTTTCCCTGGGGCATTTCCGCGAGTTTCGGCGGAACGATACTCCTTGGTGTCGGCGCGAACGCCGGCTTCTACATCGAGTTCGAGGACGGCGTGAACCCGTTTCGCCTTGTTGCCCTCTTCGACGGCCGCTTTCCCTTTAGCGACCGCGTCGCCCTCGATATAGACACAGGGCTTGGCGTCCTCCTCGCTGGGTCCGGGGCCGCTTTTATGGGCACCGTCGGCGTCGGGGTTCCCATCGGCATCACCGATGCGATCCGGCTGCGCCCCTACGTCGGCGCTGATTTTGGCGGCAACGCCAACTACGACCCTTTGAGTCCTTACAGCAAGTCCCTCATCATCTGGCTCCACGCGGCGGTAACGGTGATGTTTTCGCTGGGGGCAACCAACTAGGCTTCCGTTTCGTCCATGCGGAAACAGTGGTACTCGCCGCGGACGCCGTCGATGACCGTGGCAGCGGCTCGGCGCAGTACCCGCCTCGGATAAAGCCGCCGAAGAAGATCAGGAGCGAGGAAGGCAGGCGTATCTACGCGAAGCGCAAGAGCACTGCAGAGCCCACGTTCGGCATTATCAAAGCGCCCATGGGATTTCGCCAATTCTTGCTCCGTGGAATAGAGAAAGTGAGCACCGAGTCGCCAGGGGGCCCCGGCCCCTGGACCCCCATACAAGAGTTAACGGGGTAAAGAGTCAAAAGCCCCGCACGGCGCGAACCCGTAAGTTGCTTGCCTCGTTGTAGTCGTACTGACTGCCATTGCCGAAGTACTGGTACCACGCGTAGCCGCTACTGCCCTCAGACGAGCTCCAGTAGTCGCTGGACGCGAAGCCGCCAACCGCGTTCCGTTGCCGATACAACTCCGCAAGCTCATCCTTGCTCGGCAGAAACCAGTCCGTAAACCCACCGTGGGTTGCGTTCCGACACACCTCGGCCGCTGGGTGAGCCGATCCGCTCATCGCTCTATACGTGTTCGCGTAGCCGCTCCCGATCGCCGTCGATGTTCCGGAAGTGCTCGCGATGGTCGTCTTCCACTGGTAAAGGCCTTCTTCGTCCGACGTCCACGCCTCCAAGTAGCGCCACCCGTCCGAGTAGCGGCCCTTGTCGTAGAACACGACTCCCCCGGCAGGGCCGCGGTCGCCAACGCGGTATTCACGGCGGCTTAGCGTCTCCGTTACCGTCGCCGTTGCCCCTGCGGCCACGGTCTGTGTGCCCTCCGCATCCACGTGGTCCGGCTTCGTCAACCGGTAACTCACCCGCCCCGGCGCAAGGTCGCTTACCGTTAGCGGCGTTACTCCTCGTCGCGTTCCGTTTACGTACACCTCCGCCCCCGCAGGCGTGCTTGTTATTCGTAGGCTGCCCGACTGAGGCGCCACGGTCACCGTTCCGGCGCGGGTCAACGTCAGGGTGATGCTCTGCTCCCCCTCGCCGTAGCCGGTGATCGTCCCCGTGTAAGGGCCCACCGGTTGATTGGTCAGCTCGCCGCTCCCGCGAAGGGTACGGTGCTCGCCGTCCGGCCCGCTCATCGTCGCGCTTACCCCGCTCGGCAGAGCGTAGCTCACCGTTCCCACTTCCTCGAACTCCGGCGTCACCCGCGCCGTTCCGTTCGCCTCGATCGTCACCTCGCCTCGGTAGTACAGGCCGCTTCCCGACAGCTCCAGCACGCGCGATCCGGCGGGAACCTCACGCATCACGCCACCCTCCAGCACGCCGATTCGTCGTCCGTCCAACAGCACGTCCAGCCCTCGCTCGGGCGTTAGAAACACCACGTTCCCCGTCTCCTGGGCAAGCGTCAGCAAAACCTCGTACAACTCCGCCCTACTCGGGCGCAGCTCCTGCCGCGCGCTCATCGTTCCCTCTCGCGCTTCGATCGCGATCTCCCGCCCCACGGCGATCTCTTCCAGGTACAGCGGCGTCACCCCGCGTCGTTCCCCGTCGATGAACACCATAGCCCCCATGGGGTCGCTCTCGATGTACAGCTGCGCCGTCGCTCCCGTCGTCTCGACCGACACCGGCGTCTCGGGCGTCGTCGCCGATCCCCCGCCGGATGCGCCCCCCGCAAAGTAGAACGCCCCGGTCAGACTGCTGTTCTCCCACGGCGTCTGCGCGTTCCCGGTGAGCC
>CAZFLD010000163.1:0-4642 GCA_964519835.1 uncultured Spirochaetales bacterium | reverse complement strand
CATAAAAACTAGGTGTAGCACTCAACAATTCGCGCTATAATCTCATTCGAGTTTACCGTGGAAAGAGCAGTTTTCTGGCTTGTGGTTCTTGTAATTGTCGCCGTGGTCCTCGAAACCCACCGGCGGGTCAGTCGATACCGCCGCAGGATCAAGGAGCACCCCACGGCCATCTCCACCGCCCTTGCGGTTGTCGGCGATCTGGCCCGGCTGCTTGACGGCGATAAAGAGCTACCAAGCATGGCAACCGCCGCTGCAGTCTCCAAGCTTGGATACTGCCGCGTCCGGTTAAGGCCTCCGGCTCGGGGCCGTGTTGAGCGAATACATCGTACCATCCATAAGCTTCGCGACAATCCGTCAGACAAAGACCGAGCGAAGCTTCGGGCGCTTGTTGACGAGTTTCTCCGTCGGGAAACCGTCCCGGCCGGGAGCTCAGCGGTGGAGAGCGGCAAGACCCAAAGCAGATAACGCGTAGCTAGTGAGCCGGTAGCGAGTAAAAAAGGAGTGTACCGTGGAGATTCTTCGGTTTGTCGGCGACATGCTTGTCGACGCCTGGGATTCGGTGTGGCCCCGCTGGGTCTTTGCAGCCGGCGGATTTGTGATCATCTATCTGTTGTTTCGCCGGTGGTTTCGCCATCGTAGGATTCAGGAGAAGCGGATCACCGCCAACCAGATTGGTTACGAAATACTTCACTCGATTCTGGCTTTGAGCATCAGCAACCTCATAGGCATCGCCGTTACCCTTATGGTGGACAACAACTATGCCAAGGTCCTAACTCAACCCGTAGACCTTCCGACTTTTTGGTTGATCGTAGGCCAGTTTTTCCTGTATTTTTTCCTCTTCGATGCCTACTACTACCTGTTGCACCGGGTTATGCACACAAAGGCTCTCTTTTGGGTTCATCGCTACCACCATCACACGACAAATCCCAACCCACTCACGGCGTTTTCCTTTCATCCCGTCGAAGCCCTCCTAACCGGCGGCTTTGTGCCGCTGATGATCCTCGTTTTCCACTTCCACGTCGTGGCGATAATCAGCGCCACGACCTTTGGTGTGGTCAGCAGTGTGATAGTTCATTCGGGACATGAAGTGTTTCCACGGTGGTGGTACAAAAAGGGCAAGCTGACCCGGTACTACATCTCGCCCCTTTTTCACGACCGGCACCATGTGAGCTTTCGGCACAATTTCGGCGCTTTCACAACGATTTGGGACCGTGTGTTCGGCACCGTCGAGCCGGATTTCGACGACAGGTATCTGGCGCTTCACGAGCGAATCCGCTCCTCGAGGCAGAAGGCTCGCGACGGCAGGCAGGCGGCCCGAGCCCGGTAGCGTAACGGGTCGAGGGAACAGACCTGACCTATCATCCGGTCCGATCCGCGTCATTTTGAAACACCGTCACAAACTCTTCTTGACCGCAATCATAACTTGCTGTATGCAAGAGACTTACGCCCCTCCGTTGTTGGCACGAATGCTGCTGTCTATTGGGGTAGGAGCAGCTATGTACTTAGATCGTAGAAACATAGATCGACTGCAAAGCGGACTCGGCCTCGAGACAGGCGCCTTGTTTCTTGGCATGGCCGGGTTTGCGGCGCTTGTAGCATATTTGGTATTTGGTCCCCTCGGAGTCATTCTCGGCTTAGGTGTTAGTGTCTTTGGCTGGGCGGCACTACCACGAACCGGACCGCACACGCTCCTGCGCTCCGGTAACGTGCGTGTCATCGATTACAACGAGGCGCCCATTCTCGTCTCCGCGGTTGCTGAGCTGTCGAAGGTCGCGGGCATGCGCAGCCGGCCTCGCCTCGGCTACATCCCTTCGCCCACGCCCAATGCCCTCACCGTCGGCGACTCAAACGACTCGTTGATCGTGGTAACCGGTGGTCTCCTGTCGCGACTTACCAACCGGCAGGTCCGTGCGGTGCCGGCACACGAGATCGGCCACATCAAAAACGGCGATATCCGAATCATGGAGGCCACGAGCCGGCTGTCGGCGATGACCGTAGCCGTAACCCGGATGGCCATGTTCTTTGCGCTTTTCCTCTTGCCGTTTGCCGTCATGGGTGGTGTCTTCTTCTCGCCGTTGGCCTTTCCCATATTGGTCGGCGCGCCGCTTTTGATGCTGTTGTTGCAGACCGCAATCAACCGGCGCCGTGAGTTTGCCGCCGACCTCACCGCGACCGAGATATCTGGGGATCCGGAGGCACTTGCCCAGGCACTCGACCGGCTCCGCCGGGTGTCCGGCGAGGCGCGTTTTTTCTAGGCGGTTGCCGCCTCGACGCAACGGCGGTGGTCGGTCTATCATCGGCCTATGAGCCACCTTGTTCTGATTGTTGAGGACGACGAGTCGGTTGCAAAGGGCCTCCGCTACGGCTTGGAGGACGAGGGGTACCGGGTGCTTTGGGCCGCCGACGGTACTTCCGGTCTGGAAATGGCGGAGAGCGAGAAGCCGGATATACTGCTTCTGGATCTGAGATTGCCCGACACCACGGGCCACGAGGTCTGTCGCAGTCTGCGAAAGCAGGGCAAGCGTCTGCCGATCCTTATCCTTACCGCCAGTGACGACGAGGCGGACAAGCTCCTCGGTTTCGATCACGGAGCCGACGACTACGTTGTAAAGCCATATAGCCTCAAGGAGGTCGTGGCCAGAATCGGCGCACTTCTGCGGCGCTCGTACGGAGACCTGGCATCGGACGGTGTTCCAGAGACGCTGCGCTTTGGCGAGATTGTAGTTGACATGAATCGGATGATTGTGGAGCGCGACGGGATGGAGCTGTATCTCACACCTATCGAGTTTCGCTTACTCAGGGAGTTTGCTCGTAATCCAAACCTCGCTATGAGCAGGCGCGCGCTGATCGACGCCGTCTGGGGACCAGGAACCTATCTGGAGGATGAGCGGACGGTGGACGTGCACATTCGGCACCTTCGGGAAAAGGTGGAACCCGAGCCGTCTGATCCGCAATACATCACTACGGTACGGGGATTTGGCTATCGGTACCAGCGAGTTAACGTTTCTTCATAAGGCACACACACCGCCGGGGGTGATGGTATTTCTAGACTTAGAGTAATGTTCACCTCCATACGCTGGAAACTCACAGTTAGCTACATCATCCTTACCATCCTCACGGTAGCCCTCGTCGGATTCCTGTTTTTCACGACGGTAAACGTCCGTACCACGGCCATGGAATCCGACTACCTCCGCGCAACCGCCGACTCGATCAGATCACAGCTTACCAAACTCATGCAAATTCCCGCGTCGACCGGGGAGATTGCCGAGGTCACGCGGGCGACTGCGTTGCTGCGCTCCGTGCGCATCCGGCTTGTAGACGCCGACGGCACACAGTTGGTCGACGCCGATCCGAACCGGTTCGACCCGGACCCTGCGGCGCAGGATCGCGCCGCGGCGAACTTCGGCGTGGACAGACCGCCCGACGCCCGAGTTTTGGCGGCGCTCGGCCGCGCCTTGGAAGCCGAAAAGTCTCGGGAGAAGTCCGAGACCGCCGACACGGGCGCCGGCGGATTTGAGAACCACACGCGGGCGGCCCTCGGGGAGCCGGAGATACCCGCGGATGCACTCCGGATCGATCTCAGCGACGAAGAGGACCTCGGTTACCTTATCCTCAGTGATTCACCCGACCTTTCAGAGCCAGTTATGCAGGCTGCGGGAGTCGGTTTTTCCGTGGCGGCGCTGGGTTCGGTCTTTGCATCGATCCTTCTCGGTCTGATCGTCGGCCGCAAACTCACCGGACCTATAGCGGACTTGGCCGGCGTGGTGCGCCAGATGGGTCGCGGCTCGCTCTCCGAGCGAGCCGTGCCGGTTGGCTCAGACGAGATCGCGCAGCTTGCCCTGGATGTAAACACAATGGCGGGAAACCTCGAGCTTGCCGTCACCAACCTCGAGCGTGAGCGAGACACCCTCAGACAGTTTGTTGCCGACGCGTCCCATGAGCTGCGCACGCCGATCACGGCCATATCAAACTTCAACGAGCTCTTGGGCGGGCCCGGCGGCGAGCGGACCGAGAGGCGTAGCGAGTTTTTGGCTGAGTCCCGGGTTCAGATCGAGCGCATGAAGCGAATTATCAACGAGCTCATCGAACTCTCTCGATTGGACGCGGGTATGGTGCGCCTCAATCTCGAAGCTACCAACCTTTCCACTCTTGTTGAGGGAGCTCGTATGCTCCTCCCCGGTGGATCGCAGGAAGTTGAGTTCAATCTCGAGCCGGATGGTGCGGACACCGACTTCCTCTGTGACGCCGGCCGTATGACAACCGTCTTCCGCAATCTTTTCGAGAACGCCGTGCGGGTGCTTCGTGGCAAGGGAGAGATCGAAATCTCCGCGTCCCACGTCGACGCCGGCATTGAGATTCGCGTTGCGGACAACGGCCCCGGCGTTGCACCGGAGCAGCTTTGTCATCTCTTTCGCAGGTTCTACCGGCCGCCGTCGGCAAAGGGACCGGGAAGTGGCTTGGGCTTAGCCATCGTGAAGAGTGTTGTTGAAGGACACGGCGGCACCGTCGATGTGCAAAACCGCAGCGATACCTCCGGTTTAGAGTTTCGGCTTACCATTCCGCGCGCGCCGGTGCGCAGTGAACTGCCGCAGGCCTTGTAAACTGTCACGAACCTTGATGCGCCAAGACTGAAGCAAAAGCG
>CAZFLD010000162.1:0-4693 GCA_964519835.1 uncultured Spirochaetales bacterium | reverse complement strand
CGGCAAGAGAATGTCGGCGCTCTGCAGGACCGGGTAGCCGAGAAGACCAAAGGGCATCTCATTTAGGTTGGCGTCTCGAGCCATGTCTTTGAGACTCGGGAGCCGCTGCAACCGAGGCACCGTAACAAGCATCTCAAAAATCAAGTTCAGCTCGTAGACCTCATGAACCGCCGATTGCAAATAGATAACACTTCGCGTGGGATCTATGCCGCAGGCGACGTAGTCGAGAACCATCTCTCGCGCGTTTTCGGCAATGGCGTTGATGTCCTCACGGCTCTGTTTGGTGGTAAGCATATGAAGGTCCGCGATCAGGAAAAAACACTCGTAGCTCTCCTGGAGCCGGACGCGGTTTTTTAGGGAACCCACGTAGTGGCCGAGATGGAGCTTTCCGGTCGGCCTATCGCCGGTGAGAATTCGCTTTTTCTGCACTTTGGACCTGCCTACGACGTCGCTTTTTGTATCTCCCGGCTCCCATCAGGGCGGCGGCCGGGTGCAGAGCCGGAATGTGTTCAAAACAAATCTTCACGGCAACGGTTAACGGCACCGATAAAAACATGCCGATGATTCCCCACAACCAGCCAAAAAAGAACAATGCAAAAATAATCACAACCGGACTCAGGTTGAGGTTGTCGCCCTGCATCTGCGGATCAACCACATTACCAATAATCAGCTGCGCCGCCAACATGATCGCGCCGGTAAGAATGATCAAGTCCCAGGCGGGGAAGAATTGCACAATCGCAAAAAGTATTGCGGCAATTGTAATAAAGATCGACCCAATCGACGGGATAAAATTGAACACAAACGTCAGGCTCGCCCACACAAAGGGAAAATCAACGCCGATAGCCGAAAACGCTACGTAGACAATTACCGCGGTAAGGCCGCTCGCAAATAACTTCACCGCAAGATAGCGGCCTATTCCTCGGTTGATGTGGGCAAAGATGATCACGATCCTACGCATCCGGTGTGTACCAAAGGCACGCCCCAGCTTCGGTCGCAAGTAGGGTTTTTCGAGGAGCAGGAACAAGAGGAATACCAGAACGATCAGGAGACTCCCGACAAAGCCCACAAAACTCCCCGATACGGACACAAGGGAGCTACCCAAGGTCTGCATCCAGTTGAATTGATCGGTAAGCTCCGAGGGCAGCCCCAACTCTCGAACAATCGAGTTCACAATCTCGATAAATCGTTTCTGATACTCGGGGAATTGATCAACAAGCCGGTTCACGCTCGAGTACACAAAAAGTGCGACCAAGAACATCACCCCGAGAAACAGCGCCAGGAGCACAACAACTGCCAGAACGTACGGGAATCGCAGACGCTCGAAAAACCGCATTACCGGCGTGAAGACAAAGGAGAATAGGAGCGCGACTACAAAGGGAATCATGACCTCGCCGGTCATGCGGAACACCGCCCCCAGGGCAACGATCACGAGGATAAACAGGAACGTCGACTGTATCTTTGCCGTCCTTTCGTCCATTCCGTTTGTACTCGATTTGACCTAGTGTGTCGGCTCCTGACTATTGCTCGAACGTCAACGAGTATTCAAGACGCTCGTCTAGAAGCAGAACGCGAATAAGCGGGATTTGGAAGATCACTTCGTCTCCAACAATGATGCCGCCCTGCTGGTCAATCACGGCACCGTCCACCAGAATCCGAGCTTCGACGTACGACTCCCGAATCGCGGGTACAACGGCGGAATCAAAGGCAAACTCCATCATTTCGAGATATTCCGATTCGCTCACGCCGGCGTTGGCGCTTGGACCGAACATATCCATAAGCGGGTTCTCCAATGCCGGGAAGAGAGTCGTGATGTTGGCAAAGTTCTCTCGGTTCAACCGCACCAACAGCGTGTACCGATCGCCCGAGCTCTCCAGCTGAACAATGCCCGCTTGGCGCAGCTCTTCCTCTTCCGTAAACACCTCTTCAACGTCGGTAAACTGAAAACTCCCCGATAGGGTGTTGGGCTGGGGTAGGCCGACGCTCAGGAGGGTTACGGCGGGATTTGCCGAAAAGTCCGACCGAATCTCCTCCAGATCAAACACCTCGCCCTCCGCCAACGGGTCGTCTCCCGGAAGAAACGCCGCGAAGTCGTCAAGCGACTCGAGTATGACCGGGCTGACCGTATACGTGAAATCAACAATGCCGGAGCCGTCCGGCCTGAGAACAACCTGCTGTTGGGCGCCGCAGGACGAGAAAACCACTACAACTATCAGCGCCGCCAAAAATGTGGCGGCGCGCGCGGAAAGCGAAACCATGCAACCTCTTGGACACAGTTATATCGCTTACGGCGCTCGAGTTCAAGATTCGGACCGACTACGCGTCGTCTCTCTGTACCTCCGCCCGCCGTGCCTTTTCTTGTAGCTTTTTGGAGTTAGCGAATATGTTAAGCATCCACCGGTTGATCGGTCGAATCCATCCCGGCAGGGAGTCCGTTCGAAAGATATCGAGAAACAACACCACTCGTTTTCCATCCGTCTTGTTCCACACCTGATGCGTAAAGGTATCGTCGAAAAGCACTTCTTCGCCCTCCTGCCAGCGGTACGGAATGCCCTTGACCTGAATCTGGACATCTCCCTCCGGGATGATGATGCCCAGGTGATACCGAAAAACACCTTTGTAAAAGCCGACGTGGGGAGGGATGTGTTTTCCCGGATCGATAATCGAGAACATGGCCAGGGTAACCTCGGGACACTGCTGAAGGTACTCGTAGGTCTTCGGAACCTGCTCGCAGTTTTTCGGCAACCACTTATTAAAGCCCTTGAGTATAAAGGTACGCCAGGCCTTGTCGTCCTTGGCCGAGATAAATCGTTGGAGGTTGTCGACCTCGTGAAACTTGGGGATGGCCTCTTCGTTCTTGAGGATCTTCTCCACCTCTTTGCGAATTTCCGGCCAGTTGTCCTTGAGAATCTGATGGCTCGGGAAGTACTTATCGACATCCAGGTAGGGCGGGTTGTGAACAAAAATCTTCGTGAGCACCGAGTAGAACAGAACGTAGAGCGAAGGCTCGATAAGATATGTCACTACAAAAAGCAAAAGGATGCTACCGATGATGATTAGGGCGACCATGATACCTCCGGGAATAGGCCGGCGTTAGTCGAGCCGTGCCGCCGTCAATGATAGGGCGTTGTACTATGCCGGTCAACGTGAAAACGCCGGCCGCCGTTTGTAGTCTTCCGCCGCCTCCTGTACCGCGCGGCGCCATCCCCGCGTCGGCGAAAAGCCAAGCACCGACTTTGCTCTACTTGTGTCGAACGTGTAGTGGTTGCAGAGCTGGTCGACTCGGTACCGGGTGATGGTCGGGCCGGTCTTTGCACCGACCGCACGGTATAGCTTCTCGAGAGAGCGCGCGGCCAACCGGGCCACGTCACGCGGAAAGCTCAAACGAGGCGGCGAGATGCCCAGGGTGGCGGCGGCATACTCGAGGAAGTCACGCCACCGTACACTCTCATCGTCGGCCACATCAAAAACGCGTTCTTCGGGACGATCAACACGATATGCGGCGAGAAACGCATCCGCCAGATCCTCCACGTGGATTGGGCATGTTTTGTAGTAGCCGTGCGCCACATAAGGAAGTCCTCCCCTGCCCATCGCATCGAACATGGGGAAAAGTGAAGTGGTATCTCCTCGCCCCATCACATTCCCGGGTCTGAGGACAATTGTCGTGAAGTCGCCGGAGTCCCCCGAATCGGAAGAAAGTACAAAGCGTTCAGCTTTCAGTTTTGTGGATTGATACGGGTTCACGAGAGCATAATATGGACCGGACTCGGTACTGCGCACGTGTCGACCAAAGCCGTGAACGGCGACTGATCCGCCATACACAAAACGCTTGGCACCGGCCTTTTTGGCGGACCGCAGGACGTTTATCGTCGATTGGACATTGTTGGCGTAGAACATCGAACGCGGCCCCCAGTCCGTTACGGCCCCGGCGAGATGAATAACACCGGTGGAATCGCCGACGGCCGCCTCAGCCGCCCGGCGCGAGGTCAAGTCCGCCCGAAAAAGAGTGCACGATGGACACGCAACCGCCTGTAGGCGCTCCGGCGGTGTAGTCCGGCGAAACACGGCACGCACCTTGTAGCCGGCCCGTAAGAACCGGGCAGTGACAGCCTGGCCGATAAAGCCCGACGCGCCGGTGATCGTCACCCAATCGCCATCTTTAGGCATGCCACACCCGGACCGTCGCATTGCACGTTCCACCCGTTTCACACGACACGCCGTCATAGTGGCCCGAGCCGCAGCCACTACGGCCCTCGCCCAAAGACGAGCCACGAGAGGAACCCAAACACGAGCCCCGAGAGGAGCCAAACGTCGGGAACAGAATTGCCTTCACCTGGGCAGGATAGAACGAGGTCCGGTACTGGTCAACGCGGGCGCGCAGCGGGGTCGGACGCCTGCCGGAACAAAGATCAAGCAACCCCAAGGGCGACGGCCCGTATGATAACCACCGTATCCAGACTCAGCCCTACCGCAGCATGGAGGATCAATCCCGGGACGACCGAGCCCGTCTTTACTGCAAAAAAGGCGGCAATCACACCAAACACAACCGCACCAAGCGTCTCGGTAACGGGGTGGCCAACGTGGAGGATCGCCGACGGAATGATCTGGATTGAGGCAATCAGGAGGAGTGCCTCCACTGGTACAGACGACGTGCCGTTTTCTTTGGCAAATTGCCTAAAAACACCAACGGGCAGAA
>CAZFLD010000161.1:0-4733 GCA_964519835.1 uncultured Spirochaetales bacterium | reverse complement strand
ATCGCTCTGAACTGCTCTGGATCGTCCGAACGGCAGTCTTCGTAGTACGGGTGCGTGAAGATCTCTCTTGCCTCCTCAAAGCCGATGCGGCGGTTTGGGTTGCTCCGTAGTCGTTGGCTCTTTCTGTGATCAAACTCGAACCGCATCTCATGTATAAGTGTTATACCTTCTTCGAGTTGAGGTCAAGACTCGCCAGGTGTCCGTGTGGCAAGACGTCGCTCTCAAGTGGACGCGCCACGTCTGTCACACCTACGCCGGAGTGAACCCCAAAGTCCCCGGAAAGAACCCGCTCGCCGCGTCGGACGGGATCGGCGAGACACAAGAAACCGCGGGGGCACCTCGCACCATGATCGTCGGTATGTCATGAAGTGTAGAAGGTTCTATCGGATGAAAGAGCCAAGCGGCCAATTGTCCGTTCAGGACAAAAGCCGCCACGGGGTGTGCGGAGGTAACGAAGTGCATCAAGTACCATGGCGAGCAGTCACGTAGGCCGTAACGAATAGTGAACCCTTATGAGCCTCGTTACGAAGAACAGTGGTGGTCAACCCGTCGGCGAGGGCGAAACCTGGAAACCTGGTGGAAGCAACGGACAAGCGCACATCAGGTGCCACTCGGGGTGCAAAGGGATGGCATGCGTGATGAAGGACTCCTGCAAACATGAGAGATCCTCACCCTGTGGGTCTGGCAAACCCGGCCTCCACGGATGGACTATGGCTTGGGTGAGGAAGTCGGCGGTGCTCATAGTAGTAACGACCTGCGCGACAACACAACGCGCGGCGAGCGAAGGGGCACTGCTGTATCTGAAGCTTCCAAAGAGAGGAGGGTGTTCTGATTGGCGAATGAGAGTAGCCTGGAAGGCAACCGTAAGAAGTCAGAAATGACCGACGGCGAGGGAGTCCGGAATCTGCAGCGGAAGCTATATCGAAAAGCAAAGGAGGAAAAGAGGTATTGGTTCTGTCTGTACCGATACCATCGAAGGAAGAGCCGGCGCCACAATGAGCGTTTTTGCCGAAACGCATACTACATCTGGAGAGACAAAGGATTGGTCGATCCGGTGAGTCATTACCGCGCTGCTACTCCGAAAGCTTGAGACGAAGGATGCAGGAAAGCCGTATGCGGGAAAACCGCACGTACGGTTTGACGAGGGACCGGAGGCCGAAAGTGAGAACGAGTGCTACGGCAACGACCCACAGACAACGGGCCGGTGGGAACCGAAGTAGAGCCCGAGTCCAGACGGGGCAGCCTTGCCCGCATGGACGCGAAGAACTCAAGGCAGCCGTAGGCACCAACTCATATTAGGCTCCGGTCTACTCTACGCTGCTCGCTCAATGCGATCGAGCCAAGGAGGGCGAGATCGTTGCTCTGCTTGTTGGACTGCGCGGGCGGATATTTCGGAGCCGACAATCTGTCGCGCTCCTGATAACACTTCTTCGTGACTTCACGCGCAATAGCCTGTCCAAGCCCCTCCGCTGCGCTTCAGTCGCAGCAATCCCGACGAGTATCAGTCTATGGGGCCAAAGCTATCGTTGGGGCAAAAACCCCGTCGGACTATCATACGCACTTGGAATTTGGGGTTTCATCGAGTCCCAAAAACCGTCCGCATGCCTGACAACAATCGATGCCGGCCAACACCAACGCAAACGGTTTCGCATCGATCTCACGCAGCGGCTCCGTTCTGTGTTCAGGCTCGCTCCGGAGAGCATCGACATGCTGCCGCTGTTCAGATTCGAGGAAGTGCTCAAGGACGTCAAGCGGTCCGCGAAGGCGACCAATGAGGTCCCCGAAGAGAAGCTTTTGTCGATCGGCAACCTCAAGACGCTGTTGGCGTCTGCGGCCGTCTCCGAAAAGTGGCGCGTCATGATCCAGTCCTTTGTGACGACCGGGCTTCGGGTTCCCGACCTCACCGCGATTCGGGTCAAGGACCGTCCGCCGATGCCGTACGCTCCAAGCGTGCGCTCGCGAACCCGGCGCCGGTTGCGCCCATGGCCTCGGACGGAAGAAGACGGGAGCCATTCTTGTTGTTTCGGCGCCTGCCTTGAGTAACCGGTCCGGTAGCTACCCCAGGCAAGCTCGGAAAAACCCGGCCAGCTACGTGATTATCTCGTTCTCCATGGCATTGATACCCTTTTGTTGGTGTGTTCGGTCTCAATTGTGCTGTTAGCGATCGGCCGAATCTGCATGCCGCGGTCATATCCGACCTACAATCACGGCCATCGATCCAAACCTGACATGTTTCCAGAGGTGTTCAGCGCAGACGAGGCAACAAGACCGGTCGAGCATCGGCCCCCAAAGCTTGCAAGTTCGGGTTAGCCAAGGATCACTTTTCAGATTCCTGTCACCGATCGAAGCTACAAGCAGTATACATTGTTGACTAAGGCTATCTTAAATATTCATGCAATACTGTAGTCCGAATTCTTAATAGTCTTTTTTGCTCTTTTTTTGTATACAAGAGCATTGTCTGCTCATATACTGGGAGCATCACATTTTTGGAGGCGCACAGTGCACGAAAGACGTCTTCGGTCGCGGGTAGGACTTGGAAGCAGTTTGGCGATCGTAGTACTGTTGGCCATTACCGCCTCGACGCCGGTCTTCGCCGAGGAGCACAAAAACGACGAGGAGCACAAAACGGAGTTTCTGTGCGCGTATTCCCACGTGGACGGGGAGGTTGTTCGCGCCCCGAGAGAACAGTGCCCAGAGTGTGGCATGTACTATGTCGAGCTCAGTTGCGGCAGCCCGGACTACTGGATCCCCGGGTATCTCTGGCCAGGTGGTCTGTTTATCTGCGAGACTGCGGACCTCTATTACACAACTCAGGCTCGCTGCGACTGGTGCACCTGGACCGGTGAATGGCCTGAACACCTCCACCAGACGAATCACGGCGCGATTATGTGCCCGCAGTACCCATCCAAGATGTGGTGCATTTATTGACGCAAAAGATGTAATACTCGAATGCCTGGGGTGCAAGTCGGTACCCCGGACGTCGACTTCGCGCAGGCCAAACCGCTCGGACGGACTGAGCAAGGAGGAGGCGATGGGATTAGGTCACACTTCCAGGATAAGCGCCCGAGAGGCGTACGAGAAACACGGCGAGCCACACTACGCGCGCCAGGAGTACGATTCAGCGCGCTCGGCGGAGGAGGCGGGCGACCGAGAGGGGGCGATCCGTTGGTTGCGTGTTGCTCTGAAAAAGGATCCGAGCACCGGCTCGATTGTCGCTTGCGACCCGGCCTTCGAGGCTGCTTGGAGCGACACAGAATTCCTTATCCTCCTCCTCAGTGCCGTACATCAAATCGCGCTTGCGGGGGAACCCGGGAAGGCGATCCAAGTCCTCGACGCAGTAATTGCCCGTGATTCCGTGAATCCGTTTAACTATTACCGGCGATCGCACTTCAAGTTTGTCGCCGGCGACCGGGAAGGAGCGTTCTCTGATCTCGCAACCGCCATCAGCATGCGTCCATCGCTCGGACCAAAGGCGCGGACAGACGTACTGTTTCGCGATATGTGCGGCGATGCCGAGTTTGTCAAACTCACCCATCAGGACGCTTGAATCTGGACGGTTGTGACTTCGTACGGAAAATCGCTTTCGGAGGATTGTTCGAGACCGACGGCAGCTCATCGGCCAGTTCCGATGTCATCCGGAGCACAGGCGATCGAGACACGGAACGTAACTGACCGCAGGCGTGCACTGGTCGGAGTATAGTCTGCGTATTAGCAACGCTGAAGATTCGACCCGGGGCATGTGGACGGTTTGTGGGACTCGATGAAACGCCAAGTTTCAAGTGCTTATGATAGTCCGGCGGGTTTTTTTGCCCCAACGATAGCTTTGTCCGCATGGATTTGACACTCGTCGGGATTGTTGCGCCGGAAGCGCAGCGGAGGGGCTTGGACAGGCTATTGCGCGTGAAGTCACGAAGAAGTGTTATCAGGAGCGCGACAGATTGTCGGCTCCGAAATATCCGCCCGCGCAGTCCAACAAGCAGAGCAACGATCTCGCCCTCCTTGGCTCGATCGCATTGAGCGAGCAGCCGGCGCGGGAAGGACGTCCGCGCTGCCGGAGGCTTATACTCCCGGACGTGCTCTTGAAGATGTGTGCTATTCCAGGCACAGGTGCCGGACTCCCAGTACTCTGCGTACTCACCGTTGTCGATGTCGGAAACCAGCGAAATGTCATTGGAACTCTATCCAAGGATCGGCACCGCCGGTCCCTCCACACGAAAACTCTCGTTGAGTTTCAACCGGACGAGGTCTTACGGCTTCCGGTCCTTGAGGACTGAAACCGGCCGCGACAAACGCCGCGATACCGAGTGGGTTCTTTGGCATGTGTCACCCACGTGGCGCCGTCCCATCGGCGTCCTGCCTCTGGGACGGAACCTCTCCGGGCACGGATGCCCGGAGCGCCAGAGGAGAGGTGGTAGGGCTTTTCGGAATCCTCTCCCTATCTTACGTCGTTCGCTGCATCGTGGTCGCATCCCGCACGGCGGCCACCGGATGACACCCGGCGTCGGCGGGGAGCAGGAACGTCACCTGGCCGTGCGGATATCTCGTTTTCAACATTTCAACGAAATGGAAAAGCGCAACCGCTCCGGTGATCTCGGTGAGCGAACTCCACCGAGTACGTCGCGCTCAGGAATCCGCTGTGATACTTCGCCACGTACCAGTCGGCCTTCTGCGGGTGCGCGGCGATCTGGATCTCGAATGCGTTGTTCTTCACTTCTACACCTCCTCGTCGCAGG
>CAZFLD010000160.1:0-4749 GCA_964519835.1 uncultured Spirochaetales bacterium | reverse complement strand
TCGCGAAAATCCGCTTTTGCTTCAGTCTTGGCGCACCACGGTTCGTGACAGTTTACAAGGTTTGCCATTGGACAAAGTATGACATCTGAGGCGTTCGGCCTTCGGCTGGTGTTGCGGATCGGCCGCCGCCGAGATGTCTACCGGTAACCCCTACGGCCCCACCGGCACCTCCGCCTCGGCCTCCACGCTGTTGTCTTTGCGCACAATGGCATTGAGGAGGCGGCCGTACTGACGGTACTCGTCGAGACGGCAACTGCTCACCAGGTTGTCTTCCCACACACATGCGTCCGGGCAGCTTTCGCACATGCTTTGCATGCCGTTCTCCAGCATATCCGGGGGCTGGTTGATGCCGATGCTTTGGTTGTAGAGCGGCCTAAACCAGGAGATCGGGTTGAGGCTGCGTAGGAAGAGCCGGCGGCGACCCTTCCGCATGTTTTTGTCACCCAAGAGTGCGGTCAAAAGAATAAGGATCCGCGGGATTCGGTTTTTGGGGCCCAAGTACATAAAGTAGCGGCCCTTGAACCAGTGGTACGCCATTTGCAGAAACTCCATGGTGCGCGGCCCGATGCTGCCGTAGCAGCGGCCGTTTTTTTCGTAGGTGCTCGCCTCGCCCCACCACTTGTACTCTTTGATGTGGCCCGTACCGCCCAAGTACGCGGAGGGCTCGAACTCGTCGCCGAACTCGTCCTTGAGGAGGTTGTAGACATCCACCGCCGTAATGTCGATCTGATCCACGGCGTCGGTGTACCCGAGGTCGCCTTGTACGGCCTCCACCGAATCTCCGCTGCCGTCGGCGACATCGAAGGAGACGCCCTCTTTGATCGGTATGCCCCGGTAGGTGATAAAATCGAGGCCCGCAACCTTATCCACGTTGCTCCGTGCCCATCGAACGATGTCCGGCAGGTACTTGAAGTTCTCGTGATAGACCGTCGTGTTGAAGGTAGCGTAGATACGACCTTTGCCGACATCGCGGATCATGTCGGCCACCTTTTGTCGGAGGGGCATCAGGTCGAGCTCGGTCATGCCCGTCTTGACCTCAGGCCGTTGCTGCAGCATGTCGAAGTGGCAGGTGAAGCCAAAGATACCGGCGTCGCGGAGTTGGGTACAAAGCTCCCGCGTAAGCGCATGGGTATTGGTGATGATGTTCGGCTTTAGGCCTTTTTTCGCGATGTAGTGCACTAGCTGCACGATCTGCGGATAGACAAGCGGTTCACCGCCGGCAATGCAGATGGTGTCGACATTACGGACTTCGATAAAAAAATCGACCTCGCGCTTCAGGGTCTCCAAGTCGCGGTGTCCTGAGGTACGACTACGATAACAGCCCTTGCACGAGATGTTGCACAAGTCGGTGATCTCGAGCCAACCGACCGGGTTGTCGTTATTCGACCAGGGCCATCGATAGTATCGTGACTTCGCGGGCCAATTTTCCGTATTGTAGAATCCCATGGCTCATCCTCCCCCAAACTCAATTCGACTGCTTTAGATTAGGCCTCAGGACAAAACGAGTCAAAGACTTTTTTTGATGGATGGGCGCCGGAAAGGGCGAGATCGTAGAGGCTGGTTAGAACGGGCATCTGCAGCTAAACCGGGCGGAGCGAGCAGGGTGCCCGTAAGGGTCCAACGGTGATATCGAGCAGAAATGGGCAATCGCCTCCTCAAAAGTCGTGAGCTTGTTACCGCGCTTTTTTGCGCTCGGCTTGTGTAAGTATCACCTTCCGCATCCGGATCGACTTGGGCGAAATTTCCACCAACTCGTCGTCTTGGATAAAGTTGATGGCAAGCTCCAGGTTCATTACACGGTGAGGTGTGAGAACGACGTTTTCGTCGCGGCCGGCGGCGCGCATGTTGGTAAGCTTTTTTGTCTTGCAGGGATTTACATCCAGGTCGTTATCGCGGTTGTGCTCGCCGACAATCATGCCCTCGTAGACCTTCTCGCCTGGACCGACAAACATCTGTCCACGAGGCTCTAGGTTAAAGAGAGCATAGGGTACGGCCTGTCCCGACCTATCGGAAACAAGCGACCCGGTACTCCGCGAGGGAAAGTCTCCGCGAAACGCCACATATCCGTCGAGATAGGCGTTCATAATCCCCGTGCCCCGCGTGTCGGTCAGCAGCTCGTCGCGGAAACCGATAAGGGCCCGTGAGGGGACCGAAAACTCGAGGCGAGTGCGACCACGGGCATGGTTGGTCAGGTTTACAAGCCGGCCCCTGCGAATAGAGAGCTTTTCGGTAACAATGCCGGTGTACTCCTCCGCACAATCGACAAAGAGCCGCTCGATGGGTTCGAGCACCTTGCCCGCCGCATCGGTGTGCGTGATGACATGGGGGCGTCCGACGCAAAGCTCGAAACCTTCGCGACGCATCGTCTCGATCAGGATTGCCATCTGAAACTCACCACGCCCTTTGACAACAAACCCGTCCTGTCCGGGGGCGTCCTCTACGCGGAGGGATACATTGCTCAACGTTTCCTTCAGGAGTCGCTCGCCAATCCTTGTGGACTGGACATAGCGCCCTTCGGTGCCGGCGAGTGGGCCGTTGTTTCGCATAAAGAGCATCGTGACGGTTGGCTCGTCCACGGTGATCTTTTGCAGCGCCTTGGGTGCCTCTGCGGTGCAGATGGTGTCGCCGATGTGGACCTCGTCGATTCCCGACAATACGACCACGTCGCCGGGTTCCGCAAGATCGGTCTCGGCAAACGTCAGCCCCTGGTAGACCTGGAGGCGCGAAACTCGAAGCGAGGTTGTGGTTCCGTCGACGCCTATTCGAACGAGTTGATCGGCCGACCGCACCGGCGCATTGTACACCCGGCCGATCGCAAGTCGACCGAGGTAATCGGAGTAACCGAGGTCGGAGACAAGCATCTGAAAGGGCTTGTCCGATTCGACGATGGGGCCGGGAAGCTCGGTGACAATCGCGTCTAATAGCGGCTCGAGTCCCGCGCCGTCCGGTACGCCTCCAAAGGTCCCGCCGTCGATGCCGGCAGCCCCGGTGCCGATCCGATAGCCGACACCGGCAAGATCGGCTGCCGCCACACCGTCGCGCGCGATCGCGTAGAGAAGCGGAAAGTGAAACTGCTGGTCGGTGGCTTCTAGATCGATGAACAGGTCGGAGATCTCATCGAGGACGACGCCCGGTCGCGCATCCTTCCGATCGACCTTGTTTATCACAACGATGACCGGAAGCCCGGCAGAAAGAGTCTTTCGCAACACAAAGCGAGTCTGCGGGAGTGGCCCCTCGGCCGCGTCCACCAAGAGCAAGGCGCCGTCGGCCATAGACAGGGCCCGTTCTACTTCACCCCCGAAATCGGCGTGGCCGGGAGTGTCGATGATGTTTACCTTCACGCCTTTCCAGGAGATTGCACAGTTTTTTGCCGCGATAGTGATTCCCCTCTCGCGCTCGAGGTCCATGCGGTCCATAAGCCGGTCTTCAACTACCTGGCCGGTGCGGAAGACGCCCGAGCTGCGGAACATGGCGTCGACGAGTGTTGTCTTTCCGTGGTCGACGTGGGCGATGATGGCGACGTTTCGAATGCTCTTGTTGCGCATGTGGGTACTCATGAGTTGCGCGAGTATCGTGCGACGCCGCGACGCAGTCAAGGGGCTCTGGTGGTCGAAGGCGGAGTCGCCCGCCGCCGGAAGGCGACGGCGACGGCCACGAGGCACGGGGCCGCGGTCTGTGTACGCCTGGCAACAAGCCGGCGTTTCCCCGTAGAATCAACCGCGTGGGGGTTCGATGACCGGAAACCATTCGCGTGCCGCAGTAGCGGCCGCTGCAATCCTTTTGCTTTCTGGATGTGCCGGGGCGCCGCAGCCGGCGCCCGTGAGCGAGTCGGCACCGCTCTCGCCGCGGGAGCCTTGGGATGCCGTCGTCCCAAGCGCGGGGGGTGACGGCGGGCACACTGCGGACTCCGCCGACGAAGAGGCCGCGGCATCGACGGAGCCCGTCGAAAACACCGGGGCGACGGAGATCGCCGACGACACGGAAAACCCCGACGGCACGGAAAACGCGGGCGAGGGCGGGCACACCGCGGGCTCCGCCGACAAAGAGGCCGCGGCATCGACGGAGCCCGTCGAAAACACCGGGGCGACGGAGATCGCCGACGACACGCTGCAGGCCGCCGGCGCCGCCACGGACGGCACGGCCGGTGGCACGGGAAACTCCAACGACACGGGAAACGACGGCGCCGACGCAAACCCGGAGGGTTCCGCGATCGGCGAGTCCACCGACTCGTTGAACAGCGAGGCGACGGCGCCGCCGGACGACATCCCAATGCCCGTGGGCTGGGTCAACGACTTTGGCGACGTTATTCCAGCCGAGCTTGAAACCGAGATGACTCTGCGAATCCAATCGCTTCGCGAAGCAACCGGCGCGGAGATAGCCGTGCTTATCGTGGAAAGCTATGCGCCGTTTTTTTCTATCGAGGAGTTCGGCCGTTCCGTGGCGAATTACTGGGGTCTGGGAACCGTCGAGCGCCGGGCGGGGGTGCTTGTAACCGTTGCCCTCGAGGAGCGTCAGGTTCGCATCGACGTAGGATACGGACTCGAAGCTGTGATTCCGGACCACGTCGCCGGTCGTGTCCTTGACGAGGCGATCGTACCTTATCTGCGGGAGGACGACTACGGTACGGCCATGTCGGCGGGGGTGGAAGTGATTGCGGAGTTGATCGCGGAGGCCTACGACCGGTAGTCCGGCCTTTGGGTAATGTCACGAACCTTGATGCGCGAAATCACGCAAGTGCATACTTTGGCA
>CAZFLD010000159.1:0-4805 GCA_964519835.1 uncultured Spirochaetales bacterium | reverse complement strand
GCTCGAAGTAGGTGAACGGGAATTGCGTCTCCGCAATCCCCACCGTGGAGGAGAAAAATAGCAAAAGGGCGTCGATGATCTGCCTCATAGCGCGCCTGACTCTAGAAACGTGGAGAGTCGACCCAGTTCTTCGCTGGTTATCTTGCCAATACGATGGGCGGCGGCAAAAAGCTCGGCTACTTCGGCCACCACATGGAGTGTCAAGCCAAGCTCACCAAGCTCCGAACGGGCCATCCGGCCACGAACCAATAGAACTACGAGATCCTGAACGACAAGTCCCTCGCCCCGCAGCACTTCCACCGCTTCCGCCTTGCTTTTGCCGGTGGTGATAAGGTCGTCGAGAAGCAGAGCCCGGTCGCCTTTGTTATATCTGCCCTCTATGACATTGCCGGTGCCATGAGGCTTTGGCGGTATTCGCGGGTAGATCATCGGCTTGCCAAGCTGCAGAGCGGCCGCCGTGCCCAGGGGCAGGCCGGCGACCGGGATCGGTGCAAGACAGTCGTACATGATTTGGTCCGAAAGCTCGGCGTAGGCTTCTCCGGCCAGGCGGAGAAGGCCCGGCTCGGAGGCCATTTGGCGCAGGTCGATGTAGAAGGGGCTTTCGACGCCGCTTTTGAGGCGGAAGTTACCGACACTAAAACAGCCGGCTTCAATGATGCCGCGCAAAAGCCGGTCCTTGAGCGACTCCACTCGTGTCTTTGCGGCCGGGTCCGACGCGGAGCCAAGAGCCGACCCATGTCGTGGCGCAGATTGTGTATCCCGGACGTGTGCCCCGGAGGCCGGCGTGGCCGGTTTTGTGCCGGCGTTTGACACCGATCGAGGCACGCCGCCGCGCAGGGCGTTATCGCGGGCCCGGCGGATCTCGTCGCAAAGCCGCCGCGCCGCCGCCCGGGGCGAATCGGCCCCGGCAACCGATCGGGACACCGACACCAACAGTCCCGCGCCGTTTTTTGCAACTCCCGCCTCAACGGCTTCCACCGCCGATCCGCCCTGTGCGCCGATGCCGGGCGACAAAAACCAAGTCTCCGGTAGCATTGCGCGCAGGCGCAAGAGCGCGCCGGGCTCATTCCCGGCGACCACCAGCCCTACCCGGTCGGGATCCCACGACGACGCCGTCCGCGCCACTTCGTCGAAGAGCATGCCGCCCCGCACCATGGGCTGTTCCTCAAAGTCCCGCGCGCCCGGGTTTGTGGTGCGACACAGCACAAAAACAGCGTTGTCGGGATACTGCAAAAAGGGCTCTACCGAATCGGCGCCCATATAGGGTGCCACGGTCACCGCGTCGGCATGAAGTACTTCAAAGGCGGCACGGGCATAGGCCTCAGCCGTCGATCCTATGTCGCCACGCTTGGCGTCGAGGATTATGGGGATTTTGTCCGGAATGTGATCACGGAGCGCCGCGAGAAGCTCAAAACCCCGGGGACCGAGGCACTCGTAGAACGCCGCGTTTGGTTTGTAGGCAAGCGCGAACTCGGCAGTCTCATCGACCAAACGCCGGATCTGTTCGAGTGCAATAGAGGCCGATTCCGCCCGAGGATCAAGCCCTATGCATAAAAGAGAGTCCGTCTGTGCAACGCGCTCCGCGACACGCTCAAAAAACAGGGGCATCATGCGGCTTCGTTCTGAACAGGCGGGAGGTCGTACAATTCGTTGATCAGCTGAGCCATCTCACTCACGCCGGTGTAATGCACGGCGGCAAGCCCGGCCCGTTCCGCGCCTGAGACGTTTACGGCAGTGTCGTCGATAAACAAGAGGTCGGATTTGGGCAAGCCCAGCCGAGCGATGGCGCTCAGGAAAATCGCCTTTTCCGGCTTGTTTTGGCGCTCGAGCCCGGAGAAGACCAGTGGATCAAATTCTTCGAGCCACGGACAGGTTCGTGTTATATCGGAAACGTAGTCGGCAGGCATATTCGAAAGCACACCCGTGCGCACACCCTGGTCCCGGAGCCGGGAGGCCCATTCGATAACAGGCTCATTTGGTCTTGTCCAGCTTTTGATGTCGAGAAGGCTCAGATTGTCCTGCACTTTGCTGGTAAAACCGATCTGGTTGTCCTCGCAGACGCGCCGCCAATATCCATGACGGTCGACGACCCCGCGGTCGAACTCAAACCGGTGGGACGCGTAAGACTGCTCAAACCCATCACGCGAGACTCCCGCGTAGCGAACCATGGCATCAAACAAATCGGCGTCCTGCGGAAGCGTCAACACGCCCCCGAAATCAAAAAACACTCCCTGAATCTTTCGCTTCATATTTGCGGTACTCCGCGTTGGCGAGCATGCGGCATCCCATGCATAATACAGCATGTCTCAATGCTTGTAATTGGGGGAGCTATGCGAGTAGATCTCAGGACCACGGCGGCAGTGATTGTCGATGTTCAGGACCGACTCTTTCCGCACATGGCGGACGCCATATGCGAAGAACATATCGTTACGCTTATAAGGGGCATACAAGCCCTAAAAGCTCCTATTCTGGCCACCGAGCAATACAAAAAAGGCCTTGGTAAAACGCTTCCCTCGATTAGCGAGGCTCTCGGAAGTGTCCCGACCGTGGAGAAAATCGCCTTCTCCTGTATGGATGAGCCCGCCTTTCTAAAACAGCTCGAGACCGCCGTGGGTGGTGCGGCGCCGCAGTTTGTGATCCTTGCCGGCATCGAGGCACACGTCTGTGTGTTGCAGACCGTCGTGGACTTGCTCGCTGTGGGCTACACGCCGGTAGTCCCCGCTGATGCCGTATCCAGTCGCAGTACGGCGGACAAGGCAATCGCACTCGACCGAATTCGGCACGAGGGAGGCATCGTCACAACCGTGGAGTCGATTCTCTTCGAGCTTTGCCGGGTCTCTCGAACGGACACCTTCAAGCAGATTTCATCCTTGGTTAAGTAGCCACAAATAGATAAAACACGCCCGTGCAGGCCAAGGTACGCTGGATTGCAGCGGACACGAAGGGCAGGAGGTAGGTGATGTCATACCGGATCGGAATGATCTCGTTTCGGATTGCGGGAACCGACGGGGTTTCGCTCGAGACAAAAAAGTGGGCCGAGTTGCTCGAGCGCCAGGGCCACAAGTGCTTTTACATGGCAGGGGAGGTCGACACACCGGACGATGTGTCCTTCACGGTGCCGGAGACCCACTTCAACCATCCGGAGGTTGCGGCTATTACCAAAGAGGCGTTTCGCACCTCGGTACGGCCACGGGAGCTGAGCGGAAGGATCCATCACCTCCGGCAACGACTAAAACAATCACTCTACGATTTTGTCGAGCAGTTCAACCTCGACGTCATCGTTCCGGAAAACACCCTTGCTATTCCCATCAACGTTCCCTTTGCGCTTGCGCATGCGGAGTTTATCGCGGAAACGGAGATAAAAACGATCGGCCATCACCACGACTTCTTTTGGGAACGCAAGCGGTTCTTGCGAAACTGCGTGTGGGACTACCTCAACATGGCATACCCTCCCCATCTGAACTCCATCCAACACGTTGTTATCAACTCTTCCGCCGCAAACCAGCTGGCGTTGCGGACCGGTATCTCGTCGGTGCTGATTCCCAACGTAATGGACTTCGACAGTCCCCCGGAAGGCCTAGATAACTACAACCGCGACGTGCGCAAGGACCTCGGCGTTGGTGATGATGAGCTTTTGATTCTGCAGCCTACACGTGTGGTTCAGCGCAAGGGCATCGAGCATGCCATCGAGTTGGTGGCGCGGTTGAAGATGCGGGCGGTCTTGGTAATTTCCCATGCAGCAGGTGATGAGGGTATCGAATACCAGACCCGGGTGAAAGAGTACGCTGACCTCTTGGGCATTCGGGCCATTTTTGTGGACGACATAATCGACGACAGCCGAGGGACAACGTCCGACAATCGCAAGATCTACTCTCTACAGGACGTGTACCCACACGCGGACCTGGTGACATATCCATCCATCTACGAGGGATTTGGTAACGCCTTCTTAGAGTCGGTCTATTTCAAAAAGCCGATTATGGTAAACAACTACTCCATCTACAGTCACGATATTCGGCCGAAGGGCTTCGAGGTCATAGAGATGGACGACTTTATCTCAAAGTCCACCGTGCAGGAGACCCGCCGCGTCCTGGAGGACCCCAAGCGCGTGGAACAGATGGTCAACAGAAATTACAAGGTTGCGTCCAAGTATTTCTCGTATCGTGTACTAAACCACAAACTGCGTTTTATTCTCGCCACCCTCTTCGGCGAGAACAATCGGTAGGCCGTGCTCGCCGGCAGGCGGCGACGTGGTCGTCGGCGAGGTCGGTGGGGAGCGACGATGCGACTACACTGCGATCGGAGACATGGTGAACACTGCGAGTCGCATCGAGGGCGAGACAAAGGCCCTCGACGTCGATATCCCCATTTCGCAGACTGTTGCAGAAGCCGTCGCCAAGACCGCTCGGCTTCGAGACATGGGCGAGGTGGTCTTGCGCGGGCGGCTGTCCCGGCCGAGCTCTGTACCACCGCCTGAGAGTCTCGCGGTGCGCGGCGGCGAACGTGGACGCGGGGACCTTGCACGGCTTGGTGATTCCCGGTGGATGGTGCCCCGACAAGATCAGGCGTGACGGCGACATTCTTCGGATCACCAAAGAGGTGTTTGCCGCCGGAAAACCGGTGGCGATGATCTGCCATGCCGGTCTGGTGGGGATCTCGGCGGGCATCGTTGCGGGAAGCCGTGCCACGGGATCACTCGGTATTAAAGACGACCTGGTAAATGCAGGTGCAACGTGGGTAGATGAGCCCGCGTTCACCCACGGCAACCTCGTCTGGGGGCGCGTCGTGGAAGACATCCCTTCGTTCTG
>CAZFLD010000158.1:2925-4928 GCA_964519835.1 uncultured Spirochaetales bacterium | reverse complement strand
TCCGCTTACCGGCCGTTTTCCGGTTGTGCTCGCGGATAACTTTTCCTACTATTCGGTTGTGCTCGCGGATAACTTTTCCTACTATTTACTATTAGGATCAGCTTTCCACAGCGAACAATCACCAGCGAGCCCTTGGCCGGTCAGATAATCGACGTCGAAGTGCCGACCCACGTACTCGGCCTGCTGACCTTCGCCTCCGGGGCGATTGGAAACATCTCCATGAGCTTCGATGTAGCGGCGAGCGAGGTGCCCCGTATCGAGATCTTTGGAAGCGAGGCCACATTGAGCGTGCCCGATCCCAACGGTTTCGGCGGACCGGTCCGCATTCGCCGCCGTGGCGAGGCGGAGTGGCGGGAGGTGCCCGTTGACCTTCCATACGCCGACAACAGCCGCGGCCTCGGGGTTGCCGACATGGCTCTTGCAGCTGCGGAAGGCCGACCTCACCGAGCATCTGGAGAGCTTGCGAACCACGTCTTGGAGATTATGCACGGCGTGCACCTCGCCGCGGAAGGGGGCGGAAACCACACTCTTCGGAGCACCACGGTAATGCCGGAGCCGCTGGGGGAGTTGTAGCGGCTGCGTCGGCCGTCGCCCCGCCGCGGCCGCCGGGCAGGCGAGTAGCGGGCCGGGCGGGGGGCGGCACCGCGGAGGAGCACCCGGGCGGCGCCTGGGGCCCCGGGGCGGTGACTGCGGGGGCAAAACGCCCCGGCATCGCCCGCCGACGGGGCGACGGGGCCGTAATTTGCGGACCGCGAGCAAGGCCACAGCCGCCGGCGCAACCGTGAGAATCGCCGGGCGTATCCGACGGAGCGGATCGGGTGGAACGCTCCTTGCCTCATCTTCCCTATCGGAAGTGGATTAACTCGATCCATATCCGGAGGGGGCACAAACCCGGCGCGGGCACAAACAATGAAAAAGACAACCATTATCATCGGTACCTGTGTTGCAGCGCTGATCTTTCTTGCGGGATGCGGAGCGGCCACCCAGCCGGCCCTGGACGACACATGGGCGATCGAGGAGATTCGGGGCGGCGACTTGATAACTGCAAATGTCGACGACTTTTTGGCCGTGAGCTTCGACGTCGAGGCTGACACGGCCACGATAACAATCGGACCTGACTGGGGAACTCTCTCGGCAGTAGACGTTTCGGGTACCTTTGCCTTTGTGATTGATGCGGCGAACACGACTATCACGCTGAGCCAAAATGGCGAGGCTCGGTACACAATCATCTACGACCTTTCCGATGATTTACAAAGCATGCAATGGATGGAGTGGGTTGATGTGGACGCCGATCCCAACGTTCAAATAGTCGGCTCAGACGCCATCATCGACTACATCTCATTTGCGAGAATGTAAGGCGGCGCGGGCGGCCGCGCCGTCGCTCGTCGCCGGCCGTCGCTTGCCGTCGCTTGCCGTCGCCGGTCGTCACCGGTCGACACCGGTCGGAGGGCCGGGCTAATCCCGACACTTTTCGACATAAATACAACCTTCCGCTCTGAGAAACGCGCGCCTACCATAGACTTACGCAATTGTCTAAACGGAGGTGCGCGCGATGAGCGAGCAAAAGACAACATACCGAGTCCCCGAGGACCAAAAAAAGCAGTTCCAGGACGAGGGGTACATGATGCTGTCCGGCATTATCCCCGGAGGACATGGTGCACATGCTCCGGGAGGAGTGCTCGTACTTCCTCGGCTACTACGCCAGGGAGCCCGAGGTGCTCGACGGGTTTCAAACCGACGTGCTCACAAACGAGGCGCTCGCGCAACTCGCCGCCCGTGATGCGGACTCGGCGCCGCTGTTTTTGGTCTTGAGCGTGGAGCCGCCTCACTTCCCCTTGGAGATTCCCGACCGCTGGAAGCGCCACGATCCGGCGTCCCTGAAAGTGCGACCGAGCTTCCTAAGGGCCAACAAGCTCTTCCCGAGCGCTCCAGCTATTCCCGAACACATGGCACGGGCGGCGCTCGCCAACTTCTACGGGGCCATCGAAAACCTGGACTGGAAT
>CAZFLD010000158.1:0-2915 GCA_964519835.1 uncultured Spirochaetales bacterium | reverse complement strand
GGCTTCGCCTGCATTGTCGGGGAATACCGTTGTTGCTTGTGTCTCGGACCACGGCGATTACGTCGGAAGCCACGGCCTCGGTACAATAAAGATCCACCACCACGAGGAGTCCGTCCGCGTGCTCTCCGTTTTTTGGGGTCCGCGGGTCGCGGCGCAGGGCAAACGGTCCAAGATATTCGGCCTTGTCGACCTGGAGCCGACACTTCTCGATTTCGCCGGGACTGTAGTGCCGCCACACATGCAGGGCCGGAGCCTTTTGCACGTCTTGGCCGGGCGAGCGCGGCCTTCCGGACCGGCCGGCGCCGCCGGAGCTTCCGACGCTCCCACCGGCGCGATGGCTTCCCGGTCTTCCAAACGAACGGAGGCGCGTGGCTCAAACGACCGACTCGACCGTCAAGGGCCGTATGTCGCCTCGGAGTCCTCCGGCCCGAACGAGCGCCTCCTCCTCGAGATGGTAGGAAACCCAAGGTGGAACATGCGATCTACCGACTGGCACGGTCTTGTAACGGACCGATACAAGTACGCCTTCTACGAGACGGGTCACGAGGTCCTTCACGATCTCCACGACGACCCCTACGAGCTCGAAAATATGGCTGGTGCGCGGCCCGACGTGCTTCGGGAAATGCGGGAACAGCTTCTTGCGGAGCTTGCGCACACTCGTGAGCCATACTTCGACGTGCTGATCGAGTACGGCGTTGTCGGTAACAAGCCCGACGTAGACATCGGGGACTACTCCGGGTTCCTGGAGTCGGTTCGCTGGAAGGGTGGGTTGGGGCGATAGGACTTTTTGGCCGAGACGCGGTGCCCGTGGAACTGCCGGCTGTGTTCCCCCTCCTTGAAAACGCTGATCCTGACGGTCTGGCCGAGACAATGGATGAGCTTATGTCTATACTTTCACAAGAAGCGCCGGAGCAGTTTGAGGTGTTCGGAAGGTGGGTAACAAACTACCTGGCCGGGACGACCGCCGCAGGCGTTGCCGGACCGATCCACAGCGCGGGAGAGATCAAGACAGTGTTCGCCACGAAGCTAAAGGAATATGGGGAGCGCCTGAAAAAAGAGGCTCGTGAGGAAGGCCGCCAGGAGGGGCGTCAGGAAGGGCTCCGGCAAGGGCTGCGGCAAGCCGCTCGAAAGACTGCGGTGGCGTTAAAAGACTAAGGCATCGCCGTCGACGTCATTGCCCGCGCCACCGGGCTCTCGGAAGAGGAGATTCAAGCTCTTTAGAGGCTTGTGGAGTGCCACGAACCCTGGTGCTGGACCCTCGTACAACCAACTATCAGTCAAGGAGTTAGCGGTGGCGGCCGAGAGCCCGCGCCAATCAGCCTGAGCCGTCGCTGCAAACGCTTGCGGGGCTGGGAAATACTGGTTCTTCAGCACCAGGGTCCGTGGCAGTAGAAGAGGCTTGCACCAACGCCCCGGCCACCACTCAGCAAATCAGTTCTCAAGCATCTTCTCGAGTCCCATGACCTGGAACAGGCCCGGAACCGCCATGCGCGAGAACCAATAGGACATCTCGAGGGCCGAGACTCGAGGCTCACAGGCAAGCCATACGCGACAGGTCCCTATCACCGCTCCGGCAAGATAGGCGGCGACGAGCTCTTCGTCGACTTCCACCTCGGATGGGTCAGAGGCTTCCCCGCCGCGAGCAGCGTTTCAGGGTCGAGGATGGACTCACTGCCCACGTGATCCGGAAACTGTTGCAGAAACCGATCTTGAAGAGCGGCAAACGCCGGCTCCCATGGGGCCTGGTAGTGCTCGTAGAAGGTGGAGCGTGCCACGCCCGCCTCTTCGCAGAGTCTGACGATGCTCAATCCCTCAGGTCCCACCCTCGCAAGAAGCTCCAGCGCTGTTTCCTTTAGTATCTCTCGGGTTCGCCGCTTTCGTGGATCGTCGTGCTGTCTCATCGATACGAGTATACTCCGAAGTCGCCCGTCCCCGTCAGCCGTGGCTTCGAAACCGGACTACACCTGTCCGAAATCCTACACTTGTCCGAGAACGCTGCTCTACGGTTCTGTACATTCCACGCAAGCAGATTTACGGAGGAGGATTTACGGTGAGTAGAGGAAGGCAACGCTCATGGCAGCCGGCCACAAAGGTCGGCGAGAAGCAACACTACGCCGATCGTATCGAGTGGCGGTGGTACAATCGCTTCCTTCCGCCGGACATGCAACTCGTTGGCCGGAGCATTCCCGCGGAGGAGTGGTGGACATGGAAGGAACACGAGATCCATATCGACCGACTGGAGAATCCGGACGCGCGAGTCCTCGTGATGGTCTTGCACGGTGGTGGCGGCAACGGGAGGATTCTTATGACACTTGGCCCGATGCTGCGGAGTATGGGTGCGGAGGTGGTGGCTCCCGACTTCCCCGGCTATGGCTTGACTGTTCGGCGGAAAGGATTTGTCCCGTCCTACTCTATCTGGGCCGACTTGGCCGCAGATCTCGCCGAGCGGGAGAGTAACAGCCGCGGGCTCCCCGTTGTTGTTTTTGGACTGAGCATCGGCGGCTTCCTGGCGTACGCGGCCGTCACACGGACACCCGCGATCACGGGCCTGGTGGCAAGCACGCCGGCGGACACGCGCGAGCGCTCGACCTTTCTTCACGTGGCCCGCTCCCGAACGCTTGCGGCAATCAGCATGCCCCTGCTCTCCATCGCCCCGCCTTCCTCCAACGGGTGCGAATCCCGATCCGCTGGGTCGCTCCCATGGAGCTGATCACCAATGACCCTGACTTCAGCTCGGTTTTTGCACGAGACCCTCTGGCCGGCGACTCGCGCGTGGCCCTGGGTTTTCTTCAGAGCATGAGAAAGGTAGTGGTTCCCATCGAGCCCGAGGACTTCGACCGATGTCCCGTGCTGGTCGTTCATCCGGCGATCGATCCCTGGACGCCGTCGGAGCTCTCCCGTCGCTTCTTCGAGCG
>CAZFLD010000157.1:0-5071 GCA_964519835.1 uncultured Spirochaetales bacterium | reverse complement strand
ATCCCGATGATTCGGGCCGCTATCTCAACATCGTAAACGCCTTTTTCTCAGTAGCGGTGCTCACCGCTGTTCTTGTCGTCGGCGACCTCCTTACCCGGGGCGTTTCCTGGCGACTACTGGTCGCGGGTGTCGGAGTTCCCGCCCTGGTCAGCGCCGTCCTGTTTGCCGTTTTTGGCCGCAGCCGGTCCCGGGCTCGCGCGCAGGCGGGCACCGTCGCCGGACCCGTAAACCTCCGGCTGGAAGCAAAGGCCGTAGTAAAAAGGCGGTCGTTTTGGCTGTACTCGGTCGCCATGTTCTGCGGCGGCGGAGCCGAGGGCGCCTTTACGTTCTGGAGCGCCACCTACGTACAGGTTCACTTCGAAATGCTTGCTCGCGCGGGCGCCTTTGCCACCGCAGCCTTTGCCGCAGGTATGGCGGTCGGCCGACTACTCTTCGGCCGCTTTGTGCACCAAAACGGCCTCCGCACGTTGATCGTCGTCTCGGCGATAGTGGGTGTCGGAGTAACCCTCGTGGCGTGGGCGGCCGCAGGCATTGCAGCGTTCTACGCCGTAATTTTCTTCGCGGGTCTTTCGATCGCCTGTTTCTGGCCCAGTATTCAGGCTCAGGCAGCCACGACCATCAAGCAGGATCCGACCGTCCTGTTTATCTTGCTCTCATGCGCGGGCATTCCGGGCTTCGGCTTGACCTCATGGATCATGGGAATCGTCGCCGAATCCACCGACCTTCGCACGAGCCTCCTTGTTATTCCGGCATTGCTTGTGCTGTTATCGATCGTGATGATCCTATCACCCCGAAGAAAGGGCCAAAGAAAGGCCCAAAGATTAGCCTAAAAAAAGCCGCGATCTGAGCGCAACGGTGGTACCGCTTCGTAGCGATCTGTGTAACCTGAGCGACTGCAGTGTCGTCGAGCTTGGTGTAGGCGCGGATTCCTCTCTCGGCCGTTTCAGAACGACGGCGACTTTGAACCGTCACGTTTGCGACCGTGCCCAGCCGTGGGCTATACTCGGTCCATGCTCATAGATTGGTTCTCCGGTCTCAATCCGATCCCGCAAGCCGTCATAGCCACCTGTTTTACCTGGGGCGTGACAGCCTTCGGCGCCGCCTTTGTGTTTTTCTTCAAGCGAGTCACGCAGAGCGTATTGGACTTTATGCTTGGCTTTGCGGCGGGAGTCATGATCGCGGCGAGCTTCTGGAGTCTGCTCGCACCCGGAATCGAGATGGCCGAGAATATGGGAGTCACGCCGTGGGTGCCGGCAGTCGTCGGATTTCTACTCGGCGGTGGATTCCTGTTTGCGCTTGACAAGGCCATTCCCCACTTGCACCTCGGCCTGCCGGTCGCCGACGCGGAGGGCCCGCCGTCGAGCATGCACCGCAGCGTCCTGTTGGTCATGGCCATCACTCTGCACAACATTCCCGAAGGTCTCGCCGTCGGCGTCGCCTTCGGGGCATTGGCGTACGACATCGAAACGGCATCGCTTGCAGCCGCCATCGCGCTTGCACTCGGCATCGGCATTCAGAACTTCCCCGAAGGGTTATCGGTATCCGTTCCGCTGCGGCGCGAGGGCATGCCCCGCGGCAAAGCCTTTTTCTACGGGCAGGCTTCGGGCATGGTTGAACCGATAGCGGGCCTGCTCGGGGCCGCCTTGGTTATCGCCATGCGCCCCCTCTTGCCCTACGCACTCTCCTTCGCCGCGGGAGCGATGATCTACGTGGTTGTTGAGGAACTGATTCCCGAGTCACAGCTCCACGGACGCAGCGACCTAGCGACATTCGGGTGCCTCGTAGGCTTTGCAGTCATGATGACCTTGGACGTAGCGCTGGGCTGAGCCGGCCCCCGTCTCTCCCTACTATTTGTGAAGCAGAACGGGCTCAATGCGTTTGATACCTTCGCGGTCAACAATCAGTCTGAATCGATTGATCATGCGGCCGGTTCGATCCGTAGAAACCACAATCACGTTGAGGTGATACACGCGGTCGCTGTGGTGAACCACCACGGAGTTATCCTTGACAACAGCGACCTTTGTGCTCTGCTTGGCGAGGTGGATGAGCATGCGATCTAAGTTGATAATCACGATATCCGCAAGCCCCTCGATCCGTTTGTGGAATTGGCGCAGTGAGTCGGCCTTGATCGTTACCGACTGGTGATACACAAAGTGGGACTCCGGCTTTGTCTGCGTCAGACGGGTCTCGAACGGACCCCGATTGCGTGCCCGTGCTACAGCTTCCTCTTTGTGTTTCTCGCTCACGAAATTTACGCGCTCACGAACGCGCGCAAGTTTTTTGTGTAGGTTCGCGTCGTAGAGATTCATTTTGCGGTCGTAGAACCGACCCCCAACGGATCGACGAAAGTAGCTTTTGAACGCGTCTTTTAGCCTATCCTTAATCATATAGCTGACCACAAGCAACGCGAAGAGCGCGGCGCTGATTCCGCCGAAGACCGACTGCGCATAGAACGCAATTGCGGTGGCAAAGACCATTGCAATCCCCGCTGCAACGGCATACAGCAGATGCTCGGCTCGTTTGGACTCGTTGTAGGACTTGACGTTGAGGAACAGGATCTCCGAAGCATACGTCTTTAGCATCTTCTCTCGATACACGTACTCTTCGAGCTCGTCCTCTTTGGGTTCTTCCGACAGAGTCGTCGGGTAGGCCAAATCCCTTCGATAACCGGCCTCCTGGTTGATTACTTCCACAAGTGAGTCGTGCTCGGCAGGGTGCGCTCTCTTGTTTTCAATATCGGCAAGACAGGATCCAAGGTAGTGCTCGAGCAACAGCGACATGTGCTCGTCGATCATAACGCAGTGCTCATAAACCGGCGCCCAAGCACCGTCGCCGACGACACAAGAGGCGAGCTTATGAAACTCTTTCGCGACTCTGTGGAGACCTCTGATGTCGGCCTCCGCGGGGACGTTCCGCTGTCGCGCCTCATCCATCTGCTCCTCGGTGGGATCGTCCGCGTCGGGGTCGAGGGGATCGCTGTCGTCGCTCTCGGCAACGGTCTCGTTCAAGCTTCCAACCGTCCTGCGCAGCAGAGACTTGTAGATTGCCGCCAACATCTTGGACTCATACACAAATGCTTCGACGGGCACGGATTCCTCCGACCTGCGCGACCTCACCATCGTTCGCAAGCGAACGAGGGGGGAATCGGGATAGTCTTCTCGAAGAATCTGGTCTACCGACATAACTGGTGTGTCGGCACGCAAATACACTTTTGCATCACGGTAAAACTGCGGCCGCTCATACGCGTCCGGGTTAATCTTGAACGACGCCGGGAAAAAGAAGTGGATATCGGTGCTATAGTTTTCGCGCTTTTGTTTTTGTGATCCCTCGACCGCGTACCGGAATTTGAGCTCGATCGATTTGGTGCCGCGCGCCTTTAACACCACCGGCCGCATACATCTCCTCCCCACCGGCACAACGCAGGAACACGCCGATGCCGTACGGTCGTGCCGTGGTACCGGCATAATCAAAGGATGCCGCCGCTATGCACCGGTCGTCAAATCGGGCGCGGGAGGCGGGCCTCTGTGAGACGCGCCAACTATCCTGGCACGGAGGGCGAGTCGTTGTTGGTGTTGGGTTCGTCGAGGCGTGAAAGAAAGATGAGAAACTCGTTTAGGTCTTCGGCAAGCGCGGGTACAACTCGATCGAGGACGCCAAAGAGAAACTCGATCTTGGCCCAATCATAGTCGATGTCGAAGTAGTAGCGAGCAAAGTGGCGAAAGCGCCGTAACTCATCAAGCAGTAGCCGAGTCTCAACACAAATCACCGCCGCCCGACGCCCGGTAACAGACAGCGTCATCTTCTCAAGAAGCTCGGCATGCCAATGGGAGGCGGAGAGGCTGTTTTCGAAAAACTGAGAAATACGCAAGAACATCGTTTCCAGGCAGGTGTAGTAGTTTTCCAAAAGCTTGGCCGCGGCGATCGCCAAGACCGGATCGTGACCGCGGCGAGTCGGCTCCGTTGTTCGCAGCTCCCGTATGCGCCCGGCGATTCGGTCGGCTACGGCGCGGCTTTTTTGGATTTCATCCGTAAGCAGTCTGATTCTATCGCTCATACCTAAGCACCCCACGCCGGCGGATTCCCTCGGCATACTCCGGCGCGATCTTCTCGAGCTCCACAATATCCACGGGAAAATCGGTCATGTTTTCGGCATCTTCGAGGATACGAAACACGGCCTCGGGCCGGTCCAGGCCTTCTACCGCGATGTCGATGTCCGAGCGTTCGCTGAAGTGGTCGCCTCTGACGAGTGAACCCCACTGATAGATCCGCCTTGGATTGTATCGCCGCGAAACGTGGTCGATGACGGCATCGGCGTCTCGGCGGGCGCGCTCGAGGCGCTTCCTGAGCCATTCCTTCTCCGCCACCTCTCGCCGAGCGAGATTGTGTCGCATGACTGCGATTTCTTCCTCCGTCGGCCTTTGCCCCGCCATGGGTTCATGGTATGCATCTTGTGTGGACACGGTCAATCAGCCATGACTAGGGCCACAGGGCAATCGCATTACAATCCCGCGAATAGTACGCAGTTGTGAGATGATTATTAATGAGCTATGTTTGGGAGGAGTTCTTGGACAGAATTGTATCTCATTCGGTGCGTCATAGGAACTAACGGTATGTCTACAAAACGGAGGAATAGGATGAATAAGCCCAAAATCTTCTCCTTTGTGTTATCAATTTGGTTAATTATTGTGGCGTCACTGTTGTTCACCAGCTGTGAGCAACCTGCCAATGGTCCTACGGGAATCGACCAGGATGGCGACGGGCTTTCCGATGATGACGAAATCACACGCTACGGTACCAACCCGTTGCTTGCCGACACCGACGGCGACGGGTATACCGACGGGGAGGAGATAACCACCTATCAGTTCAATCCTTCCGTGAATCCCTACAAGTTTAATCCCCGTATTGCGGATATGCCCAAAATCGGCATTACGTTAGAAAGCCTGCCGGATATAGACGTCATATACACAACCACCGCGGGAACCTCCGAGACGATTGAAAACTCTTGGGGCACCGAGACTGGGTCGTCAAGGAGCCGTGATAAAACCACGACCCAAAGCAGGGCGTATGAGCA
>CAZFLD010000156.1:0-5218 GCA_964519835.1 uncultured Spirochaetales bacterium | reverse complement strand
ATGGCCAAGGGCACTAGAACCGCGCCATCGGCACACACCGCCTGCCCGAACCCGGTGGGCGCCGTTGGACCAAAAAGTGAGGAGTGATCGTACGAGTATATTACGTACTTTAGCTAAATGGTCTTAATCGAGTTTTTGTAGACATCGCGCGCCGGACGTGCCATAATTACGTCCCATCGTGGCACATCTGTTGCTAATTGGGGACAAAACTCGGCAATCGGAGGTAGACCGAGCTACCCTTACCCGCCTCGGCTACCAGGTTTATTGTGCCCACGATCTAACCACGGCCAACTCCATTTTAGACCACCACCGTTCCGTTGTAGCTGCAGTGGCGCCTGTAGAACGGCGGACCTACGATCACATCTGTGGCGTCGTAAAACAACTGGCCGCGGATCGCGGTCTTCCGGTTCTTTGCCTCCTCGATGCCTCCGTCGAGCCGGCCCTGGAGGCAATTGCAGACCTCCCGCACCACGTCCTTGTCATGCGGAACATACCACTGCCACTGATGGACGCCACGATCTCCAACGCCGTCTCTCTTTTCTCCGAATTGGCCAGATACCGCCTTTTGGTGGAGAGGCAAACCGACCTCGTGGTGCAGATCGATGGGCAGGGCCGCTTCGAGTTTGTCAGCCCGTCCTACTGCAAAACCTTTGGCAAGGAGGAGAAGGATCTTCTCGGCGGTTCCTTTATGCCTCTTGTGCACCCCGACGACAGGCAATCCACGGCCGAAGCAATGGCAAACCTGCGTCGCCCCCCGTACCGCGCCTACGTCGAACAGCGCGCCATGACGGCAGACGGCTGGCGGCACTTCGGCTGGTCCGACAGCACAGTCCTCGACCCCCACGGTCATGTTGCCGCAATTGTCGGTGTGGGAAGAGACATCACCAAACAAAAGCTCGCCGAAGACCTGTTGCGCGAAAGCGAGAACCGGTTTCGATCCGTCCTCGAGCACTTGCCACTGGGTGTGTTTCTCCACGATTTGGACGGGCGGCTGTTGTTGATAAACGCACGGGCGTGCAAGGACACCGGATACTCCCGGGACGAGCTCGTAACCATGAGCGTGGGCGATATAGATCCGGAAAGCGTGACCCGGGAGGATAGAACCCGGATCTGGGAGCATTTGAATGAGACGCGGACCACAAACTTCGCCGCCGTGCACAGGGAGAAGTCCGGCAAGACGCATCCTGTCGGGGTGCACCTAACCGCGATAACACTGGACGGAGAACCCGCAATCCTCGCGGTCGCCGAAAACCTGACGGAAAAGCAGGAACAAGAAACCACCTATCGAGACACAATTAGTCGTATGAGCGACGGGTACTGGCTGGTGGACGCAAAAGGCCAAATCGTAGACGCGAATCCGGCCGCCGCTCGTATGCTCGGCTATAGTATCGCGGAACTGACACGAATGCAGGTCTGGGACATCGACGCGGCGGAGGACAAGACCGACGCGCGGGCTCGTATTCAGACGATCCTAACGCTTGGCCATGGTCGTTTCGAGACACGGCACCAAAAGAGGGACGGAAGTATCATCGATGTAGAAGTGGACACCAGCTCCTTGGGGGGTGACTCATCACTTTTTGTTACGCTGGTGCGTGATGTTACCGCACGGAAACAGCGCGAAGCGGCAACGGTGCGGCGCCTCAACGCCCTTACCCGGCCGGTCACGGATAAGACTCCGGTCAGTTTCGAGGCGCTCTTCGACATCGATGCCATCCAACGGCTTCAAGACCAGTTCGCGGACGCCACCGGGGTGGCGAGCATAATAGCGACACCCACGGGTGTTCCGATCACAACATCGAGTCGGTTTTGTCGGCTGTGCCGGGATCTGGTCCGCGGAACGCCCAAGGGTGAAGCAAACTGCATTCGTTCGGATGCTTGCCTTGCGAGGCCCGGGGCCAACGGCCCGCAGATTCAGCCCTGCTTGAGCGCCGGACTCTGGGACGCCGGCACCGCCATCACCATCGGAGGGACCCATGTGGCTAACTGGCTTATCGGCCAAGTTCGCGATGCCGGCCACTCCTTCGAGTCGATACGTGCCTACGCCCGGGAAATAGGCGCCGATGAAGACGAGGTAGAGGCGGCCTTCAAAGAGGTCCCGATCATGTCCCGCAACCGATTCGAAAAGGTCGCCAATCTCCTCTACATCGTTGCCACCCAGCTTTCGGAGCTTGCCTACAGCAACCTACAACTCGCCAAAGGCGTCAATCACAAAAACAAGCTGATGGCGGAGCTAAACCATCGGGTCAAAAACAATCTGGCCACGGTTTTGTCTCTGCTGTCGCTCAAAAAGGCGGCCTTGGGGCACGAGGTTGACCTTTCGGACCTGCAGAGTCGAATTACCACAATTCAATCGGTCCACGAGCTATTGAGCCGCAACGAAGGAGATCTCGAAGTCGATCTGAAGAGCTACATCCCCGACCTCGTGCACGGCATACTCTCCGGCGCGGGGATTGGACCAATTGCCGTCTACATCGACATTCCCTCCGTGCGGCTGCCCGCAAAGGAGGCAACAAGCCTTGGTCTTGTGGTAAACGAGATTACAACCAACGCGCTCAAGCATGGATTCAAGGGCGAGCAAGAACACAGTTACCGGGTACGTATGACGCCGAGTGACGATCGCAAGCATCTCGTTCTACGCCTAAGCAACAGCGGCACGCCGATTGCCGGCGACCTCATCA
Source organism: uncultured Spirochaetales bacterium (assembly GCA_964519835.1). Taxonomy (GTDB): domain Bacteria; phylum Spirochaetota; class Spirochaetia; order DSM-27196; family CAZFLD01; genus CAZFLD01. Next base: position 2,540 of record CAZFLD010000156.1, on the reverse strand, counting down.
CCAAAGACTCGCAGACGCTTGGCCTGGCCTTGGTCCAGGGATTGATTGCGGGCCTTGGTGGAACGGTGTCCATCGAGCGAGACCCGGTAACAACCGTTGTTGTCTTGTTCCCGTGGGACTCGAGCCACTCGTGAAAACGCAACGGATCAAACAAAACCCAATTCCCGTGACAAGACCAATCTCCCCGGGAGAACAAATCCACGCGCTTGGCCAAGTTTCTCCGGTGCGCCGGACTCCGTCAATTCGCGGGGCGCTGGTTCTGACCACGCTTGTTGCCCTCGTGCCCGCGCTGCTGATTATCGTCGTGGGTGGAATAAAACAAGCGGAAGATCGATTTGCCGATTTCCGCGACGGTGCAGGCCGCGAAATAGAGACAATTGCAGGAATCCAGGAGGAAACCCAGAGGTCGGTGGAGAGGCTCCTCGATGTGGTGGCCGCCCTTCCCGCCTTCCGCACGGGAAACATCGACCACCAAAGCGAGGTGTTGTCGGTGCTGCTCGCGGAAAACCCCCAACTTGTCAACATCACGGTGGTAGATCGTGCCGGCCGGGTGGTTGCCTCGCCCAATCTGCCGCCGGGATTCGACTTGAGCGATCGCGCACACATCCAAGGCGCGCTCGAAAGCGGTCGCCACTGCCCGGGAGAGTTTGTGCTTGCCCGCGCGAACGGCGCGCCGGCGTTTCCCTACGCAACGCCCATCGTAGGCGTCCACGGCGAGATCCGCGGAGCCGTTGGGCTGGTGTACCGGCTCTCGGACTACGCCGCGCTGTTTGACCGATTGGAGTTTCCGGAGGAGACGATCCTCGGCATCACGGATCGCAACGGAATTAGGATTTTCTTTCACCCGGTAAAGGAGACCAATCCGATAGGATCTCCTATAAAGGAGTCCGTCTGGCGCGGAATCAACGCCGACGATTCGGGCGGCATTGTGAGGGACAGAGGCTCCGACGGTATCGATCGGTTCTACGTGTACCGTCGCCTTGCCGTCGGAAGCAGCAGCGAAACCGGACCCAGCCGGGCACCGTACCTCACCATCGTGCTTGGATATCCGGAGAGCTCCATTAGGGCCGACGCCCTGCGGGCGCTCGCAATCAACGTGTTGCTTATGGCGCTTGTGGTGGTGCTTGCGGTGGTAACGGCGGTCTTGCTTGGGCGCGCCGTCCTTGGTTGGCGCTTCGAGGCTCTCGCCGCAACCGCGGGTCGTATCAGTGCCGGCGACCTGTCCGCCCGCACCGGTATTCCGCCGGGACAAACCGAGCTATCGCAGCTCGCGGTTGCCGTTGACGAAATGGCGCAACGCCTCGAACAAGAATCCCTCCGCAAAGACAAAGAGGGACGGCGACTGACAACGGCACTTCGAGAAAAGGAACTGCTCCTGCAGGAGATCCACCATCGGGTAAAGAACAACCTGCAGCTTGTCTTGAGCATCGTCCATCTGCAGCAAGCGGCCGGGTCCGATATCGAGACATTCTGCGGTGACCTCGAAACCCGGATAGGCGCCGTCGCCGCGGTACATGAAATGTTCTACGAGTCCGCCCACATCGGTCTGGTGCCGATCGATCAGTGCCTCGAGCGGCTTGCCATGACTGTTGTTACCCCCGGCGCGGCGGATGCCTTAGAGATTCGGGCGCAGCCGATTCTGCTCCCCATGGAGAAAGCCATTCCGATCTCTTTGATTGCGTCGGAGCTTATGGTCAACGCATCCAAGTACGGCGGGGGCAGGGACGGAGCCGGCGCCATTCGAGTTGAAGCCCACAATGAGGGCGCCTGTCTTGTGTTGGCGGTCGGCGATTCCGGCCCGGGCTTTCCACCGCCGGGCGCCGAGTCCCGACCGTCCTCACAAGCCGGTGGCGGCACCGGTCTCGGGCTCCAGCTCGTGCGAGCAATGTCTCAGCAACTCGGAGCGTCCCTCGATTTTGGGCGCCACAAGGAGCTCGGCGGAGCGATGGTTACGGTCAGAACTCCCACGGCTACTGAGATAATGCCGTGACGGCCGGCGATTCGGTTACCAACAGCACGTAGTCCACATTATCCGTTGTAACCGTCCCCGCATCGTCTACTCGCTCGGGAAGACGTCTTGGATGCGGCCAACAAGCCCATGAATCTCCTCCGCCTCCAAGTGGCGGCCGGTGGGAATTTCTACCGCGTCCTGCACCGGGAAACCTTGGCGCTCGGTGCCCAAGTGGACCAGGTAGGTCGTTTCGGTCCATACCGGCAGGCTTTCGAAGGCAAGTTCCTCACGGAGGCCGGCTTCGTCGGTTACGTCGTCTATACGGTAGGGATGCAATAGAACCAACATGTCTTCCCGAAACACGCCCCTGCCCCGCATTAGGCGGCGCTGGTCTGAGAATATCCGCATCCAGTGTACCCTGTCGGCGGTCACGTCGAGATGGTAGTCGTCATACAACCGGTACTCTGCTCGCTCCAACGGTATCTCCTTGGGGGACAAAGCGACATCGGAGGGCGGCGGCCGCCGGCGGCGCCGAGGTAATCACCCGCGACGAGGACCGGGCGACGGCGCGACGGGTCCTGAAGCTTCT
>CAZFLD010000155.1:3754-5281 GCA_964519835.1 uncultured Spirochaetales bacterium | reverse complement strand
GCCCGCCCCAACGTCTCATAGACGTCGGCGATGAGCTTGGAGTTTCTGTCGCGATTGTCCGTTTTGTTGGGCATTTTGTTTGTGTATCGCGAGGTCGGCCAAACTACGTTTGACTGGTCGCTGGAATGAGTTGCCTAAGCACGTCGATTTGACCGGTTGCGCGCGCTATTTCCACGTTGCAGCGTTGGAGTCGCTCGCCAAGCTCGGCTATTTCGCCGTCGCGAGTTTCGATGACCTGGTCCTTTTGGCCGACCTGGGTCGTTAGCTTCTCGTTGCGCTTACGAAGCTGCCCCACCGAGCTCTCTGAGTCCGCTAGCTTCTCCCGTAGTTTTTCAACCTCCCGCTCAAGGGTCTCTACCTGTTTCTTTGCCTTGGATAGCTGCTCTTGTACTGTCCCCAACTCATCGCGGTGCGTCTGATTATCCTGGTTGTGCGTTTTCTCAGCCGCTTTGAGCTGTTGCGCGAGCGAGCGGTTTTCCTCGCCCAGTGCCCGAGCTTTTACCCCGTGCTCGCGTTCTGCGGCGGCGAGCTTTTCGCGTAGTTGCTGATTCTCCGCCCGCCGTGCCTCGCCTTCGTTCCGCGCCGACACCAGCTGGTTCTTGATAGTATCTATCTCTTGCTGAAGAGCCTGGTTCTCGAGCCGGAGCACATCCATCGACAATACCCAGGTGGGTCGATCAGGGCCAGAGGGTTGAAGCCGTTTATCCAATCGAAACCCGTGCGGTACAAGTAACTCAGCGATGTCGGCCCCGGGCGGACATCCGTCAAACAAAGACTCCTCTCCGGTCCGTAGCTCGATCGTTCGAAAAGCCTTTAGCATCTCAAACTCGATTAGCTGATTTACTATTACGTGCGCCAATCCGGGCATATCAATCAAGAGCATGTTCTTGTGGTCAGCGTCGAGGACAAGACCATCCAGAAGCGTCTGTAGATTCGCAGCGGGCACTTCAACGCGAGAAGTCACCCTCAGGCCCGGATAGAGCGTACGGAGCCCGGTGGGGCCTTGCGTAGTCGAGAATCGTGGGAGATTAAAACGCTGCAGCATGGCGCTACCGGCTTCCCGAGCGATAACCACGTTCTTGACGGCGATAGTCACTCCGCGTGAAGAAAACTCGGCCGTGGAAGCCTCGGCTTGCCGGGCCAGATCAGGGTCGGCTTCAACCAATAATGCTCGCTCGTAACCATTGTTGAGCAGGCCCGGCAAGTCGTCGACGTTTCCCGCGCCAAGAATTACCGCCGTTCCGTTTGTTGTTTGCTTGGATATCATGGCAAACATTACCTTTTACGGCGTCTCGAACGGCCAACAGGAGCCGGACCATAGGCCCTCATTGCATCCGGACGCTCAGGAAAGCGAGTACGCGAGACGCGTTTGCGACGTAGAACACGCTTGATAATTCGACGTATCACACGAATCGGAGCAGTTAGGCGCCAGCTTGTACTCTTAACGAAGTGATCCACCATTCTCTCCATGGACAAGGCGTACTTTGCCAACTGTCGTATTTGCTGTCTTGCCAAATCGTTGTCGCG
>CAZFLD010000155.1:0-3654 GCA_964519835.1 uncultured Spirochaetales bacterium | reverse complement strand
CCTTGGACAGATCGTCTTTTAGGTCGATTGTCTCAAGGTAATACCGTTCGAGCTCCTCCTGAACTTGGTGGAGCTGCAGGATGAGCAGCTCATTTTCCTCTTCCAGTTCTTTGGTGTTTCCGGTGCCGGAGTCATCCTCCACCAACTCACGGTAGAGTGTGTAGGCGTTGCCCGGGGCAGAAGTGTACTCTGGTGCGCCGTCACCGAGGGGATGAGCACATGCCTCGAGCCGGCCTGCCAATTCGGCAACAGATGGCGAGTTCACCGGCCATTGTGCAGCAAGGACTGCATACGTTGGAACTGCTTTAGGTGCCGGCAGGACAGCCGCACCCGCTTTGCCGTCAATCGAAACACCGAGCCATTCTTCTAAGAGTGCATAAAACTCCTTGGGGCGGGCCGCTACATTTAGGCAGTCGACGAGTAAACACTTGGAGCGGTTCTCAACGTACAAGTCTACGGCCGCTCTTGCTTGTGCAGCCCATTCGTCCACCAATGCCGGCACTTCTTCCCCCAGAGACATTGCGTTTGCGAGAGCGTATTCAGGACGCGAGGAACACACCAAACATTGACATGCCGGTTCTCGCCGCAGCTGATCGGACACTCCTGCAAGGTCTGTGTCGTAGATCACCATGTCGATGCCCGAAGCTTTGATTGCATTGGTAATAGGCTCAGCGTTTGTTCCTACGGTTCTGCCGATCAAGACTTTCATTGTTTACCTCGCGTATTCGACTATCCGATCCACTACACTCGGTCAGAAAAACGAGTGTTGCCAGCCATGTCGTCCGCAGCTAAGAATGTTTTTTCTTGGCCGCTATACTGTAGCGCCCGACCGCGTCCGCCGGTTCTCCGTCAAATTGAACTCTTCCGTGATCCAACCAAACAGCTCTTGTACAAACTTTCTCGATGAATCTCAGGTTGTGGCTTACAACCACTACGGCGTCGGCGTCCGCTATCATCTCGTCCATCGCTTCCGTGGCCTTGTCCTTAAAGGAAAGGTCACCGGCACTCAACGCCTCATCCACAATCAAAAGCGCCGGATGTGCAGCGACAGCAATGCTAAAGGCCAAACGTGCCTTCATTCCTTTGGAAAAGTGTTTGATTGGTCTATTCCGGTGCTTCTGGAGTTCCGCGAAATCCAATATGCCGTCGATGCTGCGGACAAGGTCTTTCTTTGGAATTCCGAGCATAAGCCCATTGAGCATGATGTTTCCTACGGCATCGAGGTCCTTGTTGAAGCCCGTACCCATCGACAGAAGAGCGGAAACACGTCTGGAAACCTCGACGTCCCCTTCGTCGGGACGGTAGATCCCGGAAAGGACGCGGCACAGCGTCGTCTTGCCGGCTCCGTTTGGTCCAATAATACCGAGGATGTCTCCGTGGTGTACCGCAAAGCTCACCTCGTCCAAGGCCACAAAGGGTTTTCGATTAATGCGAAACCGGACCGTAACGTTGTCAACTCGGGCGACAACCTTGGAGCTCACCTCGGTTTCAGGAGCCTCGTAGTCGATTGTAAGGATACGCTTGCTCTGTCGAGGGGCGATACTTGCTTCATACGCCGTCGCTACGTCCTCCGACGGGCCGTCCGCCATGACCACCCCCCCATCTATCCAGATTGCGCGTTCACAGGCATCCCGAATAAACTGCAGGTTGTGTGTTACAACCACTACTATGCGCGCCGTTCGCACTAAGTCCCGCAAGCGTTTGGACGCGCGTTCCACAAACTCGGCATCACCGCCGCCAAGCGCCTCATCCAGAACAAGCGTCTCCGGTTCCAGCATCGACGCAATGCTAAACCCCAGTCTGCTCTTCATGCCCGATGAGTAGTGCTTAACGGGCACGGTCATAAACTCGCCCAAGCCGGCAAACTCGGCAATGTCGCCGTAGAATCGCCGCATCTGTCGTCGGGTAAAACCCAGCATCAGGCCATTGAGCATAACGTTCTCTTTTCCGGTTAGGTCGCCATTAAACCCGGTGCCCATGGATAGAAGGGCGGATACCTCACCGCGAACGTCAATGGTACCCGCGTCCGGCCGTAGCACGCGGCCTATGACACTACAAAGAGTAGTTTTCCCCGCCCCATTCGATCCGATAATGCCCAGCACCTCTCCGGACAGGCCCTCGAAACTTACATCTTTCAGGGCCTGAATTGGTGCCGATCGACGGCGGCGCCCGTGGAGGAAGTTCAAGATCCAAGAACGGAAATCGTCCCGGGCATCACGTCGAAAACACACACCTACATCTTGTGCGCGCACCACCACCTCGCGTGGTTCGGCTGTCTGTTCCGGTCGGTCCTTGACGTGTGTCATAGCGCCTTTATCATCCGATGCTCGTTGTACGTATAGAATATGAGAAGTAGGCCCACCAAGACGACACAGACCATGCCCAGATAGAGAATCGGAACAAGATTCGGCGTCCGGCCGTACATTAGTACGTCGCGGTACGTGTCTAGTAACCACGCAAAAGGGTTCCAGTCCAGCAGCCACCGCATGTCTTCGGGAATCCGGTCTGCCTCCCACAATACCGGCGAGGTGAAGCGCAATATACGAGTGACGTGCCCAAGTATTCGCTCCAGATCGCGAACAAATACCGCGACGTAGGCAACGATCAACCCCAACACTACGTTGAACACCGTATGCACTAGAATAATTAACGGCAGCCAGGCGAGCTCCGGTCCGGGTACAATGCCGGACAGGGCCAGAATAACGGCGATTGTTACCAAGCCAAACGCAAAGTTTATGAGCTGAGTCAGGACGACACTAAACGGAAACACGACCTTGGGAAGATAGACCTGCGTTATGATACCGGCCTTGCTCGATATGGACTTTGCCGAACCGGTTAGGCACTGGGCCAGAAATTGAAACGCCACCAAGCCGACGGCAAGAAACGCGATAAGGTTCTCACCGGTTCGCCCCAAGAAAATCACCCGCACAAAGGCAAAGACCATGACAAAAAGCGCCGGATCCAACAGCCACCAGAAGTAACCGAGGATCGTATTTCGTGTATCCGCCTTTAATCCGGACGTGACCAAGTACAAGAGCAGGCTCTTGCGCTTCCAAAGGTCTTTTAGATACCTGCCGACTTGTCTCAACTGTGTGTACCATCCGCTTGCGATCTTGATTTTGGCGCTGCTCCGTGGCAGCTTCTCACCATGAATCGACAGAAAACCTCGGTCGCCGGACAAGGGCTCCTGCTGGCCGCCCTGCTTTTGACACCGGCATGGCTTTCCGCACAGCAATACGACTCACAAGCCATACTCGAGCCCATCGACAGCCTGGTGAGCTATCCCGAAAACGACTTTTCCGCCGAATACAGTATCACCCAAGTTCGTCCGGGAGAAGGCAACAAGGTAACACGTGCCTACATGTTCCGTCGCGACCGCGAGGACAAGTACCTTATCCTTATTACCGAACCCGAGGTAGACCGGGGTACCGGCTACCTAAAGATCGGTAACGTTCTATGGCTTTACGACCCCGCGGATCGTCGCTTTAACACTACAAGCGCCCGGGACCGTTTCCAAAACTCCAACGCGCGAAACTCGGATTTTACTCAATCCACACTGGCTAAGGACTACCAAGTGGTTTCAGCATCCACGGGGCGCCTCGGTGCGTACACAACGGACATATACGAGCTCGAGGCTACCAACACCGACGTAAC
>CAZFLD010000154.1:0-5439 GCA_964519835.1 uncultured Spirochaetales bacterium | reverse complement strand
GTCGGCCAGGTTTACTCCCGCAGCTCCAGCTCTCCCAGAGACGTAGCCGCATCATAACCACTTGTGTTTGCAGCCGCGGAGCAGGTTGCGCCCCCTGGCGCGGCCGGTCTTTTCCACACCACGTTCCTGTATCGGTCACGGGCCGATCTGGCCGTAGCACTACTCCGTTTGCAGGCGCTCGGAGTCCCGATTCACGGCGCATCGGATCACCTCGTAAGCGAGGCGATCTACTTTGAGGATCCCGACGGGAACGGCATCGAGATCTACGCGGACCGCCCGGAGGACCAATGGCGAGTAAACGGTCGGGAGATCGAAATGGCGACGCTTCGCCTCGACCTTGACGATTTGCTTGGGGCAGCTCCCGAGGATACGAGGCGGGCCATTGCCGGCGCCCACCCAAGTACGGCCGCAGCGGACCTTCCCTCCGCCCTGGCGGCACCGACGGGAACCACCGTAGGTCATGTCCATCTTCGCGCGGCCGACCTCCCGGAATCGAACGAGTTCTGGAGCCGGACCGTAGGGCTCGACATCACAAATCGATACGGCGATGTGGCAACCTTTTTGTCCGCCGGCGGCTACCACCACCACATCGGCGTCAACCGCTTTGCGCGTTGGTCGGCCCCCGTCGAAGGCGGCGCCGGGCTCGCAGAGATGGACATTGCCCGCGTCTCGCGGTCGGCCCCGGCGGAAACAAGCCACGACGCACCGCGCGTCTTCACCACCCCCGAAGATATTCGTCTTGCTCTGCTGTGACGCAGGTGTGTGTGGCGGCCCCTACTCGTTGCCGTTGCCGGTGCCGGTGCCGTTGCCACGGCCGTTGCCGTAGTCGGACTGATCTAAGCGTCCAAGAAAATCGAGGAACTCGTTTAGATCCTCGTCAAGCATCGGTCCAAGTCGATCCAAGACGTTGTGAAGGAACTCGATTTTCGCAGCGTCGTACTCTAGGTCGAAGTAGTAGCGAGAAAAGTGCCGGAAGCGCCGCAACTCATCCAAGAGGCGCCGCGTCGCGGGCCGAACTACGGCAGCCCGTTGCCCCGTTACCGAGAGCGTAATCATCTCGAGTAACTCGGAATGCCACCTCGCGACTCTTTCGAATTTCGTCGGCGAGCAGGCTCGCGCTATCGCTCATGTCTCAGTACCCCGCGCTTCCGGATCCCCTCGGCATACTCCGGTGCGATTTTCTCGAGCTCCACGATGTCGACGGGAAAGTCGGTCATGTTCTCGGCATCTTCCAAGATGCGGAACACCGTCTCCGGCCGTTCGAGTCCTTCTACCGCGATGTCGATGTCGGATCGTTCGCTGAAATGCTCTCCCCGGACGAGTGACCCCCACTGGTAGATCCGTCGCGGATTGTATCGGCGCGTTATGTGCTTGATGATTTCCTCGGCGTCGTTCCGGGCCCGCTCGAGCCGCGATGCAAGCCGCTCCCTCCTCGACTGCTCGCGGCGAGCGAGGTTTTTTCGCATTAATGCAATCTCTTCGTCGGTCGGTCTTCGCCCCGGCATGCGATCATCGTATTCCCGCTACGGTTCCACGGTCAATCGGCAAATAGCCGAACGTGCACCTGGTCGGTCGGCCCGGCCTCAGGTTAGGCTTGCCGGCTTGGCTTGGCCACGACAAATCCCCGAGGGCCCTTCCCTTCGCTTTGTGATATCATCCGAGCACTTCCCGCGATTTGGAGAGCGCATGAGGCACCAATCTCGTTCCTACCGGTACGCCGCCGATTTCGGCGGTGACTACAATCTGGTCCGTGATTTCTTGATCGGTCTAAACAGCAAAGGAATCGTCGAATACGACTTCGACTGGGGGCGCTGGGAGTGGGCCCACTGTCTGCCGTTTTTCAAGCGCGAGCGCGCGGCCGATATCGCGTTGTGGGAGCGGGACGGTCGCGTTTGCGCTGCAGCACTCTTCGAGTACGGTCCGGGACCCGTGTATCCGGTGCTGGGCTGGATGCGGAAGCAGCGACGCATACGGAGCTGATCGAGCTCGTTCTGAACCATGTTAGGAATCGGATGCTGGATGAGAAGGGCGAGGTGCAGATCCTGATCAAGAACCACAACCGTCCGATGCAAAAAGCGGCCCGTCGCTTTGGTTTCACGCCGACTCCCGCTACCGAGGAGAACGGCATACTCGAGGTCGCATCGACCAACATCGACTACCGCCTCGAGGCCGGCTTCCGCGTCCGTGGATTAGACGAAGGTTTCGACATTCAGCAGTACAACCGCGTCATGTGGAAGGGCTTTGATCACGAGGGCGAGCCGGAGGAAACGCCCGACGAGCTCGAGTCGAGAAGGCGTCAGCTCTACTCACCAAACGCCAACCACGCCCTCAAAGTCGCGGTAGTCGCCCCGAGCGGCGAGTACGTCTCTTACTGTGGTGCCTGGTTCGATCCGGCGAATAGCTACGTCTTGATCGAGCCGGTGGCAACCCGTCCCGACTACCGACGCCGAGGCTTTGGAAAGGCCGCGGTTCTCGAGGCGGTCCGCCGGGCCGCGGAACTGGGCGCCGAGGCCGCAGTCGTGGGATCCAACCAACAGTTCTACTACTCCATCGGATTCGACCCGCTGCCGCCGGCAAGCTTGTGGCGCTATCGGCAGCCCGGCCCGGCGCCGACCTGACAACAAACGAGCTGATCCGAAGAGTGTTGATGGCACCGACGGATCCGTTTGCTACCAGTTCGTGACGCTCCCGTCCTCCCGCCGCAACTGCGGAAGCCGCGCGGGCTCATAGGGGTACTTGTCCAAGACCGAGAGGTCGATCTCTATGCCGAGTCCGGGTCTCTCCGGCGGGAGAAGGTAACCATCGCGCCACTCGGCTTGGTGGAGGATTAGGTCAGGCAGGCTCTCCCCGGGTCGCCGCGGGAGCTCCTGCACGCCAAAGTTCGACGTGGCGAGGTTGAAATGAAGGCAGGCGGCGGTGCTGACCGGGCCGATCGGATTGTGGACGGCAACACGAATGTGGTGGGTCTCACACCAGCCTGCAATCTTGCGGGCTTCGGTAAGGCCGCCGCAGATGGCCGGGTCGATGCGCGCGTAGTCGATAAGATCCTCTTCGATGAGCTGCCGGAACTCCCACTTGCTGCTGAACTGCTCGCCGGCCGCCAAGGGAACTCCGGTGCGCGCGCGGAGCGCTCTGTAGCGGTTGCCGTCCTCGGATCGAAGGGGATCCTCGATAAAGTACGGACGGTAGCGTTCGACTTCGCGGCAGAGAGTTACCGCATCGCTCGGGTCGAGGCGCGTGTGGACGTCGAGACAGAGCTCCACTTCGTCACCAAGGGCCTCGCGAAGCGCTGCAAACTCGCAGACCGCCCGTCGCACCGCCGCCCCCGGCTCAAACGCTTCTGCGACCGGCGACGTCCCTGCGGCCCCGGCGTCACCCGACGGGGCGCTTGGACCCCGGCCCGCAGCCGGCGCCGATATTCCCGGCGTAACAACAGGCAAGCCCCAGCGCACAAAACGCCAGCCCTCGCCCACCTTTTGCCGGGCGGCAGCCACGAGATCATCCACGGAGTTGCCGTGGATGTGTGGATAGGTCACCACCCGGTCGCGGACGCGACCGCCGAGGAGCTCGTAGACCGGCATAGCAAGCGCCTTGCCCTTAATGTCCCAAAGGGCCATGTCGATCGCGGCTATTGCCGAGCCCACTATCGGCCCGGCCGGATAAAAGCGCCCGCGCGACATCATTTGCCAAAGGTGCTCGATGCGAGAAGGATCCTCACCGACAAGGTCTTGGGAAAGTGCCTCTATCGCCGCCGCCGTTTCGCGCTCGTGGCCGGTCAGCCCTGCCTCGCCGAGACCGGAGATACCGGCGTCGGTCTCCAGGACTACAAAAAGGAAGGTGCGCCACTCCTTCACCGGATACCCGGTCACCGACGTTATCCTCATGCGGACCTCGAAAAAATCCCGTGAAACCCGACGTGAGTCGGCTCGGGGAGCAGAAGTGTGCACCGTGACGAGAGGTCGCGGGCATCAAGAACCTCGAGGAGTGATCTCTCCCCATCGATATCGACTTGTAGGGATAGCAACCAGCCGTCATCCTCCGCCTCGGCGGAGGGAAAGGGAACAAAAAGGGGCTCACCGACAAAGCTCGGAAATCGGTCGGCAAAAACCGTCTCGCCGGTCTCCAGATCGAACTTCGCCACGCCGTGGAGGAGAGTATTCGGGACTCGATCCGGATGGTCGGCCACGGACCAGACGCAGCGGTTTTTTCTCCCGAGGTAGGCGGGATTGATGGACGGCAGCTCCATCGGATGGTCTGATACCCGTTCCTCGGTAACACGGCCCGAACCCGGTTCCACCTCAAAGGTCGTGAGATATGCGTAGAAGCCCTTCTCAGGCAGTCGTCCCTCCATGATTCCGGCAATCTCCTTGGCGCCGGGGAAGTACGACATCCTACACGCCTGCAAACTGAAGACGCCGTCCTCCCGCCGGTAACCGTTGGGAAAGTGAAAGACGTAGCAGGCCGAGGTCTCCGCGGTTCGCTCGGTCCCGTCGCTCCCGAACATCCGGATGATGGTCATCCCGTCGGGGTTCTCGACTATGGAGCCCACGGGCGTTGCCAATCCGGCAAAGGTGGAAAAGAGGCGAAACGACACGGGCACGTCGAAGAAGATCATGTCCCGGTCCGCGGTCAGAATATAGTCGTGCATAAACGAAAGACGCGGGAGAGTCGTCTCGAAGGTTGTAGCCCGCGGGGTGCCGGCGACCGGTGGCTTCGAGGGCACCTGGTAGCGCAGAAGCCGCTGCGGCACACCCGGAAGCAGCGCAAAACCGTATACATCGTCGCTTGTGGGCTCGCGCTTGTAGTGGGCCGCGAAGGGACGGGCGTTACCCATCATCTTCTCCACCATATACCGTGGGGCGAGGAACCCATCCGTCTCCCAGGTCCCGAGCGTTTCCAAGTTCACCGGGTCCAATCGGTGAGGCACACCACCCTCCCAGAGGGCGAGGAGCTCGCCGTCCATCTCCAGGACATGGGTGTTGGCGGCATTCTTGAAGTGAAACCTTCCGACGTTCGTTAGGAGCCCACCCGGGAGGTTGGTACCAAAACTGCGAAAAAGCGGCCGCTGCGCTCGCTCTTCCTTGATAAAATCCTGCGTCCTAACAAAACGATTGGAGTAAAGAACCGAGCTCCCGTCAAAGGCGAATCGTTGGACCATTCCGTCGCCGTCGAAGAGGTGTTGATACGGGTAGCCAAAAACGTGCATCCGCCCCGGACCGTTGCGAAACAAAACGCCGGCAAGGTCTTTCGGAAGCCGGCCGGACAGGACCTCGAGGGGAGCGCCGGCGTGTTCACTCTTTGTCTCCCAGGTCAGACGATTGTAGGTAGCGAGCAGTTTGTTTGTTGCTGTGGCGGCGCCGGTCTCGTTAGTCGCGCCACGGCGCCTTCGATCATTGGACATGCTCCCAAAGGTACTGGTAGCGGCCCGGCGTCGACTAA
>CAZFLD010000153.1:0-5448 GCA_964519835.1 uncultured Spirochaetales bacterium | reverse complement strand
ACCTGAAACCGGCAAATGCTCGGACGCGGGGGGAGGTGTGAGAAATCGGGGCTAACGACGCTCGAGAAACACCATGCCGAGCTCGAGACCAATCCCGAGCGGTGGATGCCCTGGAACTACCGGGCAAACGTCGGCGACGACTGACAGCATGACGCGCGGGCGCCGAACTACGCCGCCCGCGCGAACTTTTTGCAGCTACGCACGCTCGCCGAAGGGACACACATGACCCACTCGCCCCGCTCGAGGAGCGCGTAGAGACCCCAGTGAATAAACAGCCCGAAGCGGGCCTCGTGAAACCACTCTATACGTTGCTCGTACGGTAACGCCGCCATGTGCTTCTCCTTAGACTTGTCTCCGTTGCCCGCCCCCAGAATAGACAACGCGGCCGCTCCTGTCCGGGACTACTGGATCAGCATCAAGGACGATCTTATCGGCGAGGGGGTACAACAACACAGGCGGCGGCCTGAACGGCCCACTTGAGGCCCGACCCGGCACGATGTAACTTGATGCACGTGGACCATCACGTTTTTCGTAGGCTTTGGCATGCACGGGACAAGATCGAAGAGATCTTCGCGGAGCCCCTAACTCTCGACGTGTTGGCTCGGGAGGCATGCTACTCGCCGTTTCACTTCCAACGCTTGTACAAGCCGGTCTTTGGAGAAACTCCTGCAGCGCACGTTGCTCGAAAGCGCCTGGAACATTCGCAGAAGCTCCTGCTTTATGCCGAGATAGATGTGACCGATGTGGTCTTCGAGGTTGGCTATCAAAGCCTCGGGACGTTTAGTTCGTGGTTCCGTCAACGAACCGGCTACTATCCCACCGAGTATCGACGCCTCTTTCGACGACGTGTCATCCCGGCGGGTATTAGTCACCTCCGAATTCCTTGGTGCTTCCTCGATTACCACTTGGGCCGCCGGGGCAAAGAGCGCAAGATCCAAGAAGCGACGATATCGAAGCCGGCTTAGTATCGTCGTATTAACTCTTGGGAGGGTGACGATGATTACAAAGATGACACACGTTTCGATCTACGTACTCGACAAAGATGAGGCGATTAGGTTTTACACGGAAACGCTTGGCTTTAGCGTAAGCCAGGACATGGAGATGCCCAATGGCTACCGCTGGGTTACGTTACGACCGCCCGAGCAGGACAACCTCGACATAATCCTCATGGACACCGCGGACGATGAGAATTTAAGCGAGGAGCAGCTCGAGCAGCTCAAAGGTCTTATCAAGGCAGGCGCCCTCGGTGCCAGCGTATTCGTCACGCAAGATTGCCGAAAGACCTACGACGAGTACAAGTCTCGAGGGGTGACCTTTATTACGGAGCCCAAGGAACAGTTCTACGGCGTCGAGGCACTGATGCCCGACAACTCGGGTAACTGGTTCAGCATGACGGGCCCGAAGGAGTAGGGGGCGGGCGACGCTCGCGGTTGTGTTCTTGTCACAGGAACGTTTAATATGTTAGTGTTCCTGTGAGATGAACGAAGAGCTTCTCGAGCAGCTGGAAACGGCAATGCAACGTCGAATCGATGCTCGGCCGGGTATCCTACGCCCGTTTACCGCACAGTCGCGCCGGCTACCTCGCGGATTTGTGCTTACCGGTGGGCGCGGCGTCGGCAAGACAACCTTTCTCCTTCACCATTTGCAGGGGCGCGACATGCTCTACCTGTCGGCCGACAATCCTCTCCTCGCGGACGTGCCGCTTTACGAAATCGCAGGAAGTGCCTTTCTGCGCGGGTATACCGGCATTGCCATCGACGAGGTCCACTACGCCAGTGACTGGAGCACCCACGTAAAGGCCATCTACGACGACTACCCGGACCGGCAAGTTTGGGTGAGCGACTCATCCTCGCTCGTGCTCCGGTCGGGCGCCGCCGACCTGTCCCGTCGTTTTGTGCCCATCACGATGCCGTTGCTGTCGTTTCGCGAGTACGTGGAACTACGCACCGGCGAGGCACTACCCATCTTCGACCCATTTCAGTTCGTTCCCCTAGCGGCGAGTGCTCGCTTGTTGGCACTATTTCGCGACTATCGTAGGCACGGAACTCGACCATTCTATGCCGAGGAGTGCTTTCCCGAGCGAATGCTTGCCGTACTGGAAAAGACGCTTCAAGCCGATGTGCCGTTTTTTGTGCCGCAGATCACGGACACAAACATTCGCCTGATGAACGCGATCGTCGCGACACTCGCCCGCGCGCCCGTGCCTCGGCTCCAGGTTCGTTCGCTCTGTGCCGACTGGAGCGTCGGCGCGGAAAAGCTCTACCAACTGCTCTTTGTAATGGAGTCCGTTGGCGTTGTTCGGATCATCCGGAAGACAAACGACGCCAAGGCAAACACCGTCGGCGAGAAGGTCTTCTTCGGCGACCCGACCTACTACGGCATCTTCCGCGGCAACTTGGGAACGGCCCGCGAGGCACTGGTGGCGGCGATGCTCGCCGAGTCCGGCAGGCGGGTCGAGGCATCACAAGACGAACGTGCCGCGGACTTTGTAGTCAATGGCGAGATCACCCTTGAAGTCGGTGGAAAGAGCAAAAACCGCAAGTCCGCCGACTTTGTGATCCGAGACGACATCGACACTCCCACTCGCTCGTCTCTACCGCTCTGGAGCCTGGGTTTTTTGCACTAAAGGATCGTGTTACTTGGTGCCCTTCGTGCACGAGTGCGCGAGCTCTCGGACGGCAAACACGCTGAGAAAAGGGCAACTCGTAATCAGAACAGCGGTGCCGAGTGGGCTCGCCTCGAGTCGGCCGAGCGTCAACCAAAGCACTATTAGGATCACACCCGCTACGTTCACCAATCCCACGGCAACTCCCACGAGAGGCGAGACCGTGTCGTGCTTGGGGCTGACCCAAAGAAGCCAGGCAAAGCCCACTAATAAGCCGCCGCCGAGTTGCGTAAAGATTTGCGGCGCCGGATTTGGGAGCCCGAGCCATGCAAAAAGCCCGTCGAGAAAGGGTGAGAGAACAGGAAGCAGCCCAAAGGCCAAGTCGAAGACTGCGTCTGCCCGGAAGACGGTGCGGTGAACTGGATTCACTTCACTTCTCTTCCCCTATCGTGTTCTACTCCAAAATCGGCGATTGCGTCGTGCTTCGGTGGCCGTCCTGTGATCGGGCACAATATTTCGCTTGCGCTTCCGGCCCCCCTCTCCTATCATCTCCGGCATGAAAACCATGCGGGCCGGGTGTATTGGACTCGGCCATTTTGCCGCCCGCTATGCCGAGGAGCTTGCCCGGCTTTCTCACTCCGGTCATGTCACAGTACCTGCGGTCGTGGATGTGCGACCTGAAGAGTTTCAGGAAGCAATCGAAGCGTTCGCCGGCGATCGTCCGGAGGTCTTCACTGACTACCGACGCATGTTCGCCGAAGTACAAGCGCTCGATTTTGTCATTATCGGGACCGGATTGCATTTGCACCATCCGATGCTTATGGAGGCGCTCCGAGCCGGCTGCCATGCGGTCATTGCCAAGCCGTCAACCGTGACGATTCAGCAACTGGAGGAGATGATTGACGCGGCCGCAGCGTCACGCCGCATCGTCGCCGTGGACTTCCAGCACATCTATGCCACGCACACGCAACAGGTCAAGCAGATGCTTGTGGACAGGGCACTGGGAAGCGTCCGGGATATCGTCGTCAAGGCCATCTGGCCAAGACCGGAAAGCTATTACGTGCGCAACCGCTGGGCGGGTAGGCGACGCGTCGGCATGGAATACGTTCTTGATGGTCCGATGAACAATCCTCATGCCCATTACCTCAACAACGCGTTCTTCTTCGCGTCCGATCGGCCATTCGGCTACGCCCGACCCACCGAAGTGCACGCGGAGCTGTACCGCGCAAAACCCATCGAAGGGGAGGACACTGCGTGCATGCGCGTACGCACGGACACTGGTGTTCCCGTTTACGCCTATCTGTCCCTTGCGCGCGAGAGTGGAGGAAGGATCACCGAGATCGAGGTGAATGGCGAGCTGGGCTCGGCCCGATGGCGCGTGACTGACGCCGAAGTCCAAAGGGTTGGGGCGCCTAGGGCGTTTTTCCAAGGGGCGAAGGGTCGTTCAAGTCAGACGATCCGCTGGTTTCTTGAATGCCTTGATGGGAAGAGGGAGCGACCTCTATGCACGCTCGAGGACACGCGCAGCCATGTCCTTTCGACGAACGGCGCGTACGAGTCTTCAGGAGACATCTTCGACATAACAGCCGATCACGTGGAGGTTGAAGTCATAGATGCGCCGTCCGGTGGAGAGGACAAGAACATCTTTGTTCCAGGTGTAAGCGGGATCATCGAGCGTGCAGCCGACAAACGCGCCCTTTTCTCCGAGATCGGTGTGCCCTGGGCCAAACAAACTCGGCCTTTTCGTCTTGCCGGGTATAGTTCATTCCGGCTTTTTGCGGATGGAGACGATATTGCCACTTAGGGTTGGTTTCGTCGGGTGTAGGCATGTTCACTTTCAAGCTCTCCATCGTGCCATCGCTCGAGTATGCGATGCATTGATTGTTGGCCTGGTGGAGAAAGATCCGGCCGCGCGGGAACGAGGGCTGGCGGTTCTCGAAACCCGGCCCTACACCGACATTGGTCAGATGGTCTCCGACGCCAAGCCTGGGCTGCTATGTGTTGCCGTCCCCAATGGTTGCAAGGCGCAGGTCATTCTTGAGAGCATTGAGCGCGGCATACACGTGATGGCCACAAAGCCCCCGCTGCTAGGTAGAGACGAGCTCGACGAGGTGGCTTCCGCCTTGGAGACAGCTTCTATAGAGTTCTACTGCCCACAACCGCTGCGGGAGAAGCGGCTGTTTCGTACGGCACGCGAAGTCGTGGTGTCCGGCATGCTGGGTCGGATTCATCATATTCGCTTGGAACTCCCACACTGTTTCGACCCGCGCACGCGACAAACCTACTTCACGGACAAGAAAGCCTACGGTGGAATCGTAATGGATTTTGGGTGGAATGTCCTTGACTATCTTTGGTGGCTCACCGGCAGTCGTTTGCACGAAGCGTGCGGTTTTCGGACAACGGCCAAGTTCAAGGAGCTTCCGGACTTTTCCGATCATGCGATCATGAGCCTATCGCTGGATGATGGAACTCTTGCGGCCGCAACGGTCAACTGGACAAAGCCGCTCGGCATAGCCCGACCAACCAGGCAGGTTGCAATCCACGGTGAGAAGGGTCGCTTCGACGGTATCGAGACGGCCGACGAGTTGATCGACACCCGGATGACGCTGACAACTGAAGAGGGGGTCCACGACGTGCCCTCGCGAGACTATCCGGAGTACCGCGGTGTGGGCGAGTTTGTTGACGCTGTCCAATCAGGATCAAGTCGAAGCGAGACGACGAACAGGTCGGTGCTGGAGACAATGCGCGATCTATTGGTCCTCGACGAGTCAATTCGACCGGTATAGCAGGGTGCACGACATTTTTGTCAGCGCTATCAATAAATGCTTTATGGAGCGGGTTTT
>CAZFLD010000152.1:2963-5559 GCA_964519835.1 uncultured Spirochaetales bacterium | reverse complement strand
CGACAGCGAGGCGGGGGTGACGGGAGCGACGGCGGTGGAGGTGACGACGGCGAGTTACACGCCGGCCACAGCGCTAACGAACAATACGACGCACTACTGGCGGGTGCGAGCGAAAGACGCGGGCGGACAGTACACGGCGTGGAGCTCGACGATCTCGGTGAACATAAGCTGGGGGTCGATCACCGGGATGAGCCCCCCGGACGGCTCGACGGTAGCGGACACGACGCCGACGTTGAGCTGGGACGCTGTGACGGGAGCGGCAGGGTATGAGGTCCGCTATGGCGCTACGGCGGCGGCCGCCGGCGCTGCTGATGCGGTGGTAGTTGTAACCAACTCCTACGAGTATCCGACGGAGCTGTCGGACGGCGAGGAGGTGCACTGGCAGGTACGCGCGAAAGACGGAGACGGGCAGTATGGGGCGTGGAGCAGCGTGGCGAAGCTCACCAAGCGTCCGTATGAAGTAGGTGATACCGGCCCGGCCGGCGGCACCGTCTTCTACGACAAGGGAAGCTACTCGGACGGATGGCGCTACCTGGAAGCGGCACCGAGCGACCAAAGCACAGGCATTCAGTGGGGCGGTTACGGAACCGCCGTAGGCGGCACGGGGACCGGTATCGGCACAGGAGAAGCAAACACGGAGGCCATCGTGGCAACGCTGGGGACGGGAAGCTACGCGGCACGAATATGTTACGACCTGGTGCTTGGCGGCTACGACGACTGGTTCCTTCCCAGCAAGGACGAACTGAACCAGCTCTATGCCCGGCGATCCGCGGTTGGCGGCTTCGCGTCCAACTACTACTGGAGCTCGTCTGAGTGCAGTAGCTTCATCGCGTGGTACCAGTACTTCAACGATGGCTTTCAGTACTACTACGGCAAGGACAACTACACTCGGGTTCGCGCCGTGCGGGGCTCTTGGCCAGGTCATTTCTTCTGTCCCGCCTCGGCATTCGTCGAGGCGGGCTTTCTCCACGGATCATTTTGGCCAATAGGTCCCTGACACAGGGCGGCCAGCTGGAGCTATTTGACCGGCCTGCCATCTCCCTGGGGGAACTCTTTGAAGCCTACGCCGACTGCCGCCGCAACAAGCGTGGTACCACCAACGCCGTTGCCTTCGAGGTGGACTACGAGGCAAACCTGATCGCCCTGTGGCAACAGATCAACTCGGGCCGCTACCGCCCCGGGCGGTCCCTTGCGTTTATTGTAGATAAGCCCGTAAAGCGGGAGATTTTCGCCGCTCGCTTTCGCGACCGCGTGGTTCACCATCTGATCATCAACAAGCTCAATCCCCTTTTCGAGAGGGAGTTTATCTACGATTCCTACGCGTGCCGGGTCGGCAAGGGCACCCATTTCGGCATCGCTCGTCTGCAGCGGTTTATGCGGAAATGTTCGCTTGGTGGCACGCGGGACGCCTACGTGCTCCGCCTGGATATTCGCGGCTTTTTTATGAGCATCGACCGGGCCTTGCTGTGGCGGCGGCTTCGGCAGTTTATTGTCGAGAAGTACACCGCCAACGACCGAGCCCTCCTCCTCGACCTCTGCCGTACCATTGTCCGACATGACCCGGCACGCCGGTGCATCATCCGCGGACGACCATCAGATTGGGACGGTCTCCCTACCGATAAGAGCCTCTTCCATTCGCGTCCCGGCTGCGGCCTGCCCATCGGCAACCTGACCAGCCAGGTCTTCGCCAACTTCTATCTCAATCTCTTCGATCATGCCGTCAAGCATGAACTCGGCATCCGCTACTACGGGCGCTACGTGGACGACATCGTTATCGTGCACCAGGACCGTCGGGAGCTCGCCGCCCTCGTGCCCACCATGGCTGCGCTCCTGAAAGAACGGTTAGGCCTTCGGCTCCATCCGCGTAAGGTCTATCTACAGCACGTGACCAAGGGAGCACCGTTTCTCGGCGTTTATGTAAGCCCCGAACGCATTCTTGCCGGACGCCGCACGAAAGGCAATTTCTACCAAACAATCCGCCGTCACAACCTGGTTGCCCAAGACCATCGCCCCTGCCGGGACGAGCGCTTTGCATTTCGAAGCAGCATCAACTCGTATCTTGGCATTCTGAGTCACTATTCGACCTTTCGACTGCGCAAACGCATGCTCGGCCGCGTGTCTTTCTGGTGGTGGCGAGTATTCCACTCGGACATGCGACTGATAAAGGCCGTTTTAGGATAATCGTTTCCAGCCACCCCCACCAACTTGAAGCAATTCCCCGGTTCCACCGGTTATATCTCACGAGGCGTTGTCAAAGAAAAGCCGGCCCTGCGGCGCAAATACGGGACGACGCAAGTCCGCCGATTGGAGTATACTGTTATGGGAAGTCCAGCCATGAACCTGACCGAAGATCAACTGTCGTCCATCGCCGACCAGGTAGCCGATCGCCTGACCAAAACGGCAGTGCCTGTACGGACCCAATCCGAGACGCTCCCCATGGTCCAACTGCCGCCCGAGTTCTACCAGCTTCAGCGCGAAAGCTCCGATCGCCTGGCCCGACTCGAAGAGCGGGTGGACCAGGGCTTTGCCTCCGTAGAGAAGCGCTTCGAGGACCTTATCCACCAGATGGACAAGCGCTTCGAGCAGGTGGACAAGC
>CAZFLD010000152.1:0-2863 GCA_964519835.1 uncultured Spirochaetales bacterium | reverse complement strand
GGTTCGAGCAGGTGGACAAGCGGTTCGAGCAGGTGGACAAGCGGTTCGAGCAGGTGGACAAGCGGTTCGAGCAGGTCGAGCGGCGGTTCGAGCAGGTCGAGCGGCGGTTCGAGGCAGTCGATCGTCGCTTCGAGCAACTGGACAAACGGTTCGCGGGCCTGGTCGCCTTGATCTCCGTCGCGACCGCCATTGTCGGCGGCCTTGTCGTGCTGTTCCAGGTACTCTAACCCGTCGCCCCTGTCGCAGCAATTCGAAACGTGGGAAAACTCGTTGATCCACTCATATAAATACCTCTGTGAAATAGTCTTACAGACGTAGATGAAACTGTAGCCGCAAGACGACAGCGACCTAAACCGTGTTGCGCTGCGATGGAGTCCGGCGGACGGCCCGACCCAACCGGTTACCATCGATCCCGGTGTCGAATGCTACACCATTACGGGCCTCACAAACGGAACGGTCGACGATCTCTCCGGGGTACAGAGCACCTGGACACCCACCCACGACCGAATCATATGGTACGAGAATCGACCGGCGGAGTGACGTGGGCGATTTTCGGGCCGTAAACGCATGCGGGCGTGAAGGATGAAGATTCGGCCCGTCCGGCGGGGCGGCCTAACCCCTCCGAACGTTCTTAGTCGTCCCGGGGAGACATCTCGATCGGTGCGCTATTGATCCCAAGGGACTCCCGCATAAACGACACAATCCGCGGGACGAGTTCCGCGTCGAAGTACTCGGCGCCGTGACCGGCCACCTGATCTCGAATCTCGTTGAGCCCTGCGCCGTACTCGGATCGCATATCGACATATTGCGAGTCGGGTAGAAGGCCATGGAGTCTCTCACCTGCTTCCGCCGTGTGGATGTCGTCGATCCCACAAAACACTATCGCGGGCACATCGAGTTCGCCGAGTTGTTTGTCGGTGAGACCGCCGTAGGTCCAATTGACACGTTGCGGCCACGATGACCAGCGTTTGAGGGCGGCGCGGATCGCAGCCGGATCGGTTTTGGCAAGCTCCTCTTTTCTTGGGGCCGGACTGCGATGCCATTCGAAGAGCCCCGCTCCCTCCTCGATAAGCGCCGCAATGCCGCGGCGTGCCATGGCTTGGCTCGGCTCGAGGTAGGTTAGTTCCGTCACGTACTCCGCCAGACCGGGGTCGAGTCTTCCCGGGGAGATGCAGTACATTCCGCGAACCTGGTCCGGATACCTGTGAGCGAAGTAGAGGCTGGTCGAGAGTCCGTTCGATGCGCCGCCGACAATGGCCGGGCCCGATCCGATCAGATCGATAAGTCCGTGCATCTGGTCCGCCCAGGCAACGCGCAAATCGACGGCGGTAAAGTCGAAACCTGAGTGACCGGTGTTGATCCGGTCGTAAACGAGTGCACAAAAGCCCTCATTCGCAAAGGCCTCCGCCACCGGGCGCGCCTGCTCTATCGTGCCGAGCCCGCTTGGCGTGTAGATGACCAGGGGGCCCGACCCCACGGTTTCGTAGGCGACCTCGACGCCGCCGATTGTTGTTAGTTTCATGGAGCTTTCTCCGGAGCATTTTCGCTGTTTGATCGGGTGACCGACGAGGCGGCCGCGGCCCCGGTAGTCTATGTGAAGCACAACGACAAAGAGCTATTCTCGAGGGCCGTCGACACAACCTGTCGCGGCGCGAGGTCATGGGGCTAAAACGTCATCCTGACCAATGCCTGTGCCACCGGGAAGACTGCGGGATAGATCAGGTTCTGAGCTCATAGCCCTCGGCTTTGCATTTCCCTTAAACCCTATATCCGGGGCTCCGGAGCGACACCCGGCGGATTCCGACATCAATCCGCACTCTCGCAAGTCTGTCCCGCAATCCAGCAAACCACTTCCTGTAGGTTTCCGTCAGCCGGACTTCGATCAGTCTCAAGAAGTGTATCCCATGAGATACTCAACGTCACCCCAGCGCGTGCGTTTATGCCGTCACCCACATGCGCGCGCCGTCCGGCACGGCCACATAGCTGGGTTTGCATAGCCAAGGAAAATGGTATTGGTGTGATGGCTGCTAAACACGCGTTTGACGAGGAAGCCGTTGGTCAGGCGCCGGAAACCGACGTCGTTTGACGGTGGTGATTTGCCTTCCGGTTATTGAGGCCCGCCGGGTTTTCTCGTATGCGATTCTAGGACTCAGGATCGATACTTACCCGATTGCGACAACCCCTCCACCTCTTTCACCGATAACGAAGTGGCCGATGCCACGTCGTGAGGAGACAGCCTCATCGCCAACAACCTCCGCGCACTTTCGACCGCCTGACCGTGAGCCCCCTCAGAACGACCCTCACTACGGCCTTCGGCAAGACCCTCCTCCAGACCCTCGGCCCAACCCTCCCGCCGTGCTTCGTTGAGCTCGCCGGTGCGGTCCATCTGGTAGACTTGTCGGGCCCAGGCCCAGCGGCGCTCCTGCGGGTCCTCGATCACCTTGTTGTATTCTTCATGCGCACGCCGAATTGCGTCGTCTTGTAGCAGAGATTCCATCTCTTCGTCGCTCATAATACCCTCCCTATCAATATAGCGCATCCACCGGCCGAGGGAGGAGTCTGCCGTAACATGCTTTCCAAGCTCGAGAAAATGGATCGAGAGGTGTTCCGACAAGACTCGCCGGCAATTGTCTTTTTCCGTCAACCGGAAACAGCTGTGGGCCGACGGGAGGTCCGCAAAAAGAGTGTGGTCGACGACGTTTATGCACACGACGGGGCGCAGCTTGGAGAATTCATCGCCACCTTTGAGCAGCTCGACGTAGAGTTTTGCCCAGTAGGCAAGGCTCCGCTCGGCGAAGGCGGGTCGGCGCGTCACCTGGACCTCGATGTCGAAGCTACGACCTGAGGTGTCGACGGCGGCGAT
>CAZFLD010000151.1:5104-5560 GCA_964519835.1 uncultured Spirochaetales bacterium | reverse complement strand
AAAGCTCCCGTCACGGAGCCAACAATAGTTGTAGGTATCGAAGTTGGGGGACGCCACAAATGCCCCTGATTCCGACTGATGGTGCGAGATCAGATCAATGCTGCCTCGAATGAGCTCGTTTCGATTCCACATCCTCAGCGGATCTCCTTACAGTGGCCGATCATGACGTGAAAACAGGAGAGTAAGCGTTTACCGTAAACGCTTACGTACCAGTCACAAAAAAAAGTTGTCATGTTTCCAATCTCCGGACCGACTCCCGCTCGGTGATCGAAAAAGGGAGAACTGAGCTTTGGGTCACCTCGTTCAACAGCATCTTGACTCCGAGGGCTCCCATTTCCGCAATTGGCTGGCGTAAGCTCGTAAGTGGCGGGATTGCCATTTCCGCGTCTTCCGTATCGTCGTATCCGATGACCGATAGGTCGTGGGGGACGGCAATACCACGCCTCCAAGCAGCGG
>CAZFLD010000151.1:4124-5094 GCA_964519835.1 uncultured Spirochaetales bacterium | reverse complement strand
ATCTCATCGCTTGCAGCAAAGATCGCGGTCAACTCAGGATACCGATCGAGTAATTCCGCCGCCGCCGCTCGGCCGCTGGCAAAGTGGAAATCCCCGTAGGCAATCGGCGCCGCGTCCGGATCAAGCCCCCTGTCGTGAAGGGCCTGCAAAAAGCCGTCGACCCTGGGCTTGCCTGCAATCGGATCACTTTTGGTGCCGCTAATCATCCCGATTTCTCGGTGGCCGTTTCGAATGAGATAATTTGTTGCAGCATAGGCCGCTTGACGGTCATCGGTGCGAACGTAGGGAATGGGATAGCGTGTCGACATTGTCGACACGAGCACCATGGGAATGTGAAATTCTTCCACAAGATGTTCATACTCGTCTGTTAGGAACTCGCTGACAAAGAGAACCCCGTCGACTTGTTTCTCAGCGAGGACGCGCAAGTAGTCGGCACTCCGGCGGCCGTTTCGGTCCGTGTTACAGATGATCGCCGAATGGCCCCGTCGGTGTGCTTCTGCCTCGATTCCGCCAAGAAGTTGGCTCGCGAATTTACTGGTGACCGACGGCAGCAAGACACCGAGGGTGTGCGTACGCTTCTGCACCAGACCGCGCGCGATGGCGTTTCGTGTGTAGCCGGTTTTCGCGATGGCGTCGAGCACACGGTGGCGTGTACCCTCACTGTAGCCGGACTGGCCGTTCAGAATGCGAGACACGGTTGCCACAGAAACCCCGGAAAGCTTGGCTACATCCTTTATTGTCGTATTCTTGTCGTTCATCCCAGTCGTGTTCGTTTTGGGTACTCGCCTACGTAAACGTTTACGTAAAAACCACTATACAGCGAGTTTTAGCGGTGGTCAAGCAAAACTTGCCGAATTCTCCCAACCTCCCGCCCGAGCCACCTCTCGCCGTCGGTACAACAGCAGTACAGCAGCAACCCAGCCCCGCGGGCTCACCTGCAAGCCTCCCTGTACCGCAGCTCCGTCCCTGT
>CAZFLD010000151.1:0-4024 GCA_964519835.1 uncultured Spirochaetales bacterium | reverse complement strand
AACCGTAACAGCTCCGTCCCTGTAACCGTAACAGCTCCGTCCCTGTAACCGTAACAGCTCCGTCCCTGTAACCGTAACGGTCCCTGTAACGCCAGCAAGCTGGAATGCTTGCGGTATCGGAACTGCAGCGACGCGCATTCCGATCTACTTCTTCGCTTCGGACATCTCTCTTGTTCCGGAATCTGGGCGACTTGAACCGCACCGTCCCCGCGCGGGCCTCTCGCGGGGACGGTGCGAGTCGGAACGGTCTCCGGGACCGGACATATCCGGACGCGAACTTGCCTTGTTGCTGCCGCAGTAGTCTCAAGTCGCATCAGACGGCGTCGGTTGGGACGGGCGCAGGGAGTGCTGGAGGAAGGCCCATGCCGCACGTCACAAATCCGATCCAGGCGGGAGGTGGGCCGAGGAGCCTTGGCATACCAAGGAGTAACTCGCGGACGCCGCTCCACAGGTATTCTCCTGCACGGGCAACCATGCCTGCACGCAGCGGATTGTCGGCGATATACAGGAAGGTTCGCAAACTCTGGACAAACGAGCTCAGAACCGAGCTGTGGAAGCGATCATACCAAACGTGACCGACATATCCGAAACGGCGGTTGAACCCCATGGCGAAGACCGACAGTATCCATTGCATGATCCTAGAGAGAGATGTCCCTGATTTTGGCTGGATCATGAGGTGGATGTGGTTACTCATGATGCAGTAGTTCAGCAGCTCAAAGCCGAACTTGCGCCGGGCACGCAGGATCACCTCCACCAGTTGTTCTTTGATCTTCGGCTCGATGAGGATAAACTCGCGACGATTCGCCCGCGCAGTGACGTGATAACAAGCGCCGTCCTGAAGAAATCGAGGCTTTCTCATACTCTCTAATACCCGCAATTCTGACCCAGCGCTTCAATCTACTGAACACCGTTTGCCCTGAATGCAGCTCCGTCCCCGTTTCCGTCCGTTTGTCCGCCGTCCCCGTTTGCCGTTTCTCGTCCGCCGTTTGCCGTATCGTTCAAAGGAAGTACGGGTGTCCACATTGGGGAAAATGCAGTCGTCCTCACTGGAGCTCAGGCCGGCAGGGAGCCCGTGGGCGCCGTAGTTGTAGCTCTGAATCCGGAGGCTGTTGTGGGAGACGCCGACGTGGGTGACGTTTCTGCTGCCGGCGGTCACCACGCCGAAGTCGCGGGGATAGAGCATCTTCCGCCCGACCATGCTGGACATCCACGCCTCGCACTTTCCCGCGCAGTCGGCACGGCAGAGCGTGCACAGGCCGGATTCCGCCGGGTTACCACGATTCGCGGTCCCCAGGACATCGTCGTTTTTGTTGTACTGGACCATCAGTCGCCACCTTGCTCGAGAGACCTGTAGAGGATTACTCAACGCTACCAGGCGGATGGCCCGCGGTCAATCGAAAAAACGCAAGAATATCGAAGATGCCCGCATGAATATACAAAACGTTCGCGGGACCCGATTACTCGGCCACCTCCCATGCACCGATCTCGATGGTATTGAGCACACGAGCGGTGGTCCCCGAGGCGTCAAAAGGCTCATCCTCGGTGGTGTCTCCGTCGTCGTCAACATCGACCACGTCTTGGAGGAGGGTGCTCACGTCCCCCGCCCCGAGAAGGGGGGAGCCCGTGTCGGGGCGAAGGTCGCCCCAGTCGTTCGACGACGGATCGGCGTCTTGTATGAAATTCGGGTCGGCATCCGTGACCTGGCCGACTACCTCGAGGCCGTCGGCAACGACGTCGGAGAGCGTGTCGAAGTCGTCGGGATCAAAGGTGCCGAGCTTGAAGGCGGAGTTCGTGAGCTCCGACGTGTTGTTGGTTCGGTCGCGGACATTGATCGCTCCATCGGTGTTGTCGCCGCCGTTGTCGTTGTGGCTAAAGGTCGAGAACTGGATGGTGGTTGTTGCCGCCTCCGTTAGAACCGCCGCACCCGTAGACTCGTTCACGGTAATGTAGTTGCCCACAAAGGAGCTCGAGCTAATCGTGAGCTCATCCGCGTTCGCGCCGCTGTAGATCGCGGCACCCGTATCTTCCGTATAGTTGCCTTCAAAGGTGTTCCCGTAGGAGATAAGCGTGCCCTGGTTCCGAATTGCACCGCCGACCCGCTTAACAGCTTGTGTTGGCGTATAATAAGCACGGTTTTTCCGGAACAGCGTGCCCGCCACGCGCAAGGTTGAGTTCTGGCCAACGTTGATGGCACCGCCACCGAAGGCTCCGCTGTCATTGTACCGGCCGCCCCAGTTGTTCCGGAACTCACTTCGAACAATATCGCCGGTTGCACCGGTGGCGATGTCGATGGCACCACCGTACTTCATTGCACGATTGTCCCTGAACTCGCTATCGCTAATCTCAAAGGTGGTGGAGCTCCCGATGATACGAATGGCGCCGCCGGAGAAGTTGCCGGAAAACGAGAACAACCCCGCACTGTTTTGGTCGAAGAGAGTATCGGCTATTGTAAGTGAGCTGTTGTCCGCGACAAAGATCGCCCCGCCGGCGGTTTTAGACCAGTTGTCGAAGAACGTTGCGTTTTCGATCACCGCAGTTGTGCCGGACTTCAGGTAAACGGCGCCACCCTTGCCGTCGGCTATGTTACCGGAAAAGGTGACGGTGTCCACGGTTAGCGATCCGTCGGTCTCCACACGAACCGCACCCCCTCCTCTGTTGTCTGTAAGGTTTGCGTCTTCGAGGGTCAGGTTCTTCAACGTCAGGGCGGCGTTCGGATCCACCGTGAACGCTCGCCGGTTGTCTTTAACATTCCCGGACCCGTCGACCGCCGGTCTGATGGTGACGGTGTGTCCGACGCCGTTGATCACGACATCCGTGTCGATCTGCCACCCCGCTTCCGCGTCCACGGCGTTAATCGTGTACGAGCCGTCAAAACGAATCTCCTGCCCGCTTGTTGCGTTGGTGATTGCCTCGTCGAGGCTGCCCGAGCCGCTTGATGCGTCGGTGGTCACGAGAATCCCGTCCTGCACGTCGTAAACGGCTTGGGCGATGCTGCTCGGCTCGGAGTCCGACTTGTAGGCGCGGGCTCGAATTGTTGTCGTTCCCGGATCGAGGCTTATGGCGCTGCCCGTGTACTCGGTTGCGCTTTCGGTCGGCTCACTGCCGTCGAGCGTGTAGTAGATACTCGCCGAGCCGTCCGTGGTGGAGAGCTCAATATCGACCGAGGCGAAGTAATCACCTCCAGGCTGGGAGAAGGTGGGTGGGTCGAGCGAACCAAACAGCGGCGTCGACTTCACGGTCACCGCGCTCGATTTGTTGCCGGCGTCGTCCACCGCGACGATCGAGAAGGTGTATTCGGTGCCGTTGGTAAGTCCGCTCGCGGTGTAGGTCTCATCCCCCGCAGCAACTTCTTGAGCGGTACTCCCGTCCGGGGTCCAGGTGATCTCGATCGTCGCCAAGTCCCCGTCGCCGGGATCACTCCAGCTGAGGACTACCTCCGCGTCACCGGCAGCGGCGCTGAGGCCCGTGGGAGCTGCGGGGGCGTCCGTGTCGGGGGCTTCGGGCGTAGCCGTAGCGGTCACCGCGGACGACGCGTTGCCCGAGTCGTCCAGAGCCTTCAACGAGAAGGTATACTCCGTGCCGTTGGTAAGACCGTCGATCGTGGCAGTCTGCACCCCCGAGGCAATCGTCACCTCACCACCGGAACCTTCCGACCAGGTAATAACTACTTCCGTGAAGTCCGCATCGCCCGGATCGGTCCAGCTCAAGGCGACCTCCCCGTCCCCGGCGGCGGCGCTGAGCCCCGTAGGTGCGGCAGGGGCGTCCGTGTCGGGGGCTTCGGGCGTAGCCGTAGCGGTCACCGCGGAAGATTTATTGCCGGCATCGTCGGCGGCCCGTACGGAGAAGGTGTACTCGGTCCCGTTTGTTAGGCCGTCGATGGTCGCCGTCTCGGTGCCCGAGGCAATCGTCACCTCACCACCGGAACCTTCGGACCAGGTAATAACTACTTCCGTGAAGTCCGCATCGCCGGGATCGGTCCAGCTCAAGGCGACCTCCCCGTCCCCGGCGGCGGCGCTGAGCCCCG
>CAZFLD010000150.1:3900-5665 GCA_964519835.1 uncultured Spirochaetales bacterium | reverse complement strand
CTGCGTCTATGACCGATGAGACCGAGGAGACTCGCCCCGGGAAACCATCGCGCCCCTCGTAGGCGACAGGATACACCCGCGCCTCGATGCTCGAACCGCGGACCCGGAGACGTCCGTAGTGCTCTTCGGGGACCGCAATTGTCGCGTAGATAAGGTCGTCGTTGATCAAGGCGGCAACCGGCGTGCCGACCCCCACCGAGTTGCCCTCTTCCACCATGATGGAGGCCACCGTGCCGGCAACGGGCGCCCTGACCTGGGCGTAGCCAACCTGAAGCTCCGCCAGCTCGAACTGCTTTCGCGCCGCCTCCGCGTTTGCCTCGGCGGCGCTGATGTCTTCATCCCTGGCACCCTGTTCGAGGAGGCTCAGCGATCGGCGAGCGTTTTGGACTTGGGTTTCCGCGGCACGAAACTGGTTCTGGGCATCCTCGTACTGTGCACGGGCGATTGTGCCGGCGTTAAAAAGGCGCTCCGTGCGATCGAGGTTTGTGCGGGCGATCTCGAGCTCCTCCTCGGCTTGCTCCACCAAAGCTGTGGCGTTTTCGATCTCCTCTTGAGGCGCTCCGGCACGCGCCTTATCGAGCTGCGCCTGCGCCGCATTCCGCGCCGCCCGGGCCTGTTCCATTTGCAGACGCACCACGTCGTCGTCGATAGACACCAAAAGCTGCCCCGCGGTGACGTAGTCCCCCTCGGATACGTGGATTCGTGTGACCTCGCCCGCGACACGAGGAATCACTGCAGTGGTGTTCTGCGGCCTGAGGTTTCCTGGATAGCGAAGCACCTCTTCTACCAGCGTCCGTTCGACTCCGCCGAGGCGTACCGGCGTCCCGGGAACACGGGTATCCACCTCTTCCGGCGCAAGCACAAAACGCAGGACCGGAATGGCCACAAACAGGAGAGGAATTAAAAGCAAGAGCCATCGACTCTTTTTCACGCGCTCCCACCCGAATGCTGTACAGGTGAGGAAATGCCGGCGAAGTAGGTATTGCTCACCTGTTCCTTCATCTCGACCAAGGTCTCATCGAGGCTCTCAGGAGGGATAATTGCCGCTTGGAAGAGGATGCCGGCTACCGTTGTCCGCACAAAAAAGTGGCGCTCTTTTGGAGTCCGCGCCGGGGACGTCGGCGCAAATTCGGGTGTCGCAAAAAGACCATCCAACCGAAGACACACATCGTCCAGGTTGCGGCGGAACAAATCTTGCCGGTTGGCCTCAGAAAACATCCCTCTAAGGAGCGGATGCAGCGACTTTAGAAGATCAAATCCAAAGTCCATAAGAGCGGTCATTTTTTCAATCGGGGTTCGCGAGCTGCCAAAGATATGGTCCATGCCTCTATGGAACTGTTGCCACGCGTCGTCGACGGCGCACCGAAAAAGCTCGTCTTTGTCCTGGAAATAGGTGTATATCGATCCGGGAGCGATCTCGGCCCGCATGGCGATCTCTTTCATGGTCGCGGTCGAAAAGCCGCTCTCACCAAAAGCCTCGAGTGCCGCTGCAAGGATTCGTTCCCGTTTGTCTTCGTCGTACTGCCGTGACATGTATTGCCCCACTGTTTCTTGAATGAACATTCAATCAAGAATGAATGTAGCAAATCATGGCGCGAATTTCAAAAGAAATTTTGCTAGATCTTGATTAGCGGCGTTTGCGGCGCATCAGTGAAGCCTGTGGGCCGTGAGTCGCCGGCCGTATCGGCTGGGCCGCCGGCTGGCCCCGGTGAGCCGCGGCGAAGAGCCGCGGCCGGCAGCACAAAGACCAATTTACTGCCAGTAC
>CAZFLD010000150.1:0-3800 GCA_964519835.1 uncultured Spirochaetales bacterium | reverse complement strand
GAGCCGCGGCGAAGAGCCGCGGCCGGCAGCACAAAGACCAATTTACTGCCAGTACCGGTGGAGGGTGTAGTAGTCGTAGATCGCAGCCTCGTGGTCGCGTCCGATGTCCTCGCTGGGGTCTATCTCCGGGGAACCTTCGATCTTTTCTTTCGAGCTGTTCACAAAAACCTCGGCGCCCCACCAGTCGACCCTGTCGAGCAGCCGCGCGGGTAGGAGGACCTCTTTCCGCCCGAGTCTCTTGCCGGTGTCTACCAATAGGTATCTAATCGCCCAAGTGTCCTCGTCGACCACAAAGTCGTCGATGCGGCCACAGTCGCCGTCTACGGCGTGGACCGTGTACCCCGTGACCTCTCGCGTGCTTCGGATGTGGCTTGTGTCATCTTCGGCGTCGGGCCGCGGCGATCCTTGGTCCTCCTGCCGATGGGCCTCGACGTGCTCGAGAGGTGCGCTCCGGTGCCCCCAGAGCCCCACACCGCCCCAATAGGCGGGGAATTGGTAGTAGAGCAGGTACTCCGCCTCCATCTGGCGAGAAATTGGCTGTTTTGTGTCCAAATCGGGCGCATCTTTGAGCTGCGCCTTTCCGGCATCAACACGGATGCAGTGATTTGCTTTGTCGACTTCAGTGATGATGTACGGAGACAGAATCACCTCGCGTCCAAAAAGCCACGGCCCCGTCCGCACAACCACGTAGCGAACCACCCATCGTTCGTCATCAAAAAGAAAGTACGAGACTTTACCAAAGTCACCATCGTTGGCGACGACCTTGAGACCGGACATGTTACCGCTTTTTCGAAGCATGGTTGCCTCCTATCTCTATTGTGTATCCAGTGCAGGCATATCGGCAACCGAATTTCGTAAGCCTTTACCAGGGTCTTGGCGACGGGTACAATCGCAGCCGGTGGAGACAAAACTGCTTATTGCGGGCAATTCGGAAGGCCTCGTGCACATGCTTCAGAATCGCTTCGAGGCAGCAAACACGCGCGTACTCGTCGCCGTCCCACCAAAGAACCGGTCGGACAATGGAGCGGTCCACAACCAAGTAATAGACGCCGACGCGGTGGAAATCCCGTGGAACAAACGGTCGCCGATTTCCGCCAAGGCGATTGTCACAACTGCCCACAACAGGTTTGGCCAATCGTTCGAAACGATTCTTGTGTGTGACGTCGCTTCCGCAGGGGCTGTAACCGGCGTACGGGCGGCCGGCGACGGCACCCGTCTTCCCGCCACAGGCGTCCGTGTCCCCGCCTCGGGCGCCCGGATCCCCGGCGCCGTGGACGTGGAGCGACGCATTGATGACGAGCTCAAGGCTGCGTTGTACGTAAGCCGAGAAGTCACGCAGCGGCGAATCGTGAATGAACCCGCCCGGCTCTCGTTTGTCCTCAATGAAGGATTCGCTCCTCTTTCGCCCATAAGCCGATTGGTGCTGCGCGGTCTGGAAGGGTTTGTCGAATCACTGTTTGAGTCAAACGACGTCATCCGGGGATTTCGGTGTCTCGACGACGACGTCGACGGCTTTGTGGAGGCCGTGGTCGACGAAGTCACAAGCGACGGGCGAAGATCCCGCGGCAAGTGGCTGGTCCACGGCAAGCGAAGCGTCCTTGGCCTGTTTTCCGGCAGGTAGGAAACTACAATAGCCCACAGTAGAGGATACGAATGAGAGTCTGGATTCGAGTCTTAGTCGGCGGCATCTTGGGCGTCCTGCTGGGCGCAATTCTTGGCGAGAGCGGCGGCGACACACCGGCGTTTTTCCTGGACGCGGCGCGACTTGTCGGGCATGTCGGCCGCTACATTCTGTTTGCCCTTGTCTTTTCCAACGTGCTGGTTGCGACCTTCGAGGCTCTGGACGACAAAAAGATGCTCCGCATCTACCTGCAGCTTTCGCTCTACATAGCAGTCGCCGCGGCCGTCGCCGTGCTGATCGGCGCGCTCGCGGTTCTGGTACTGTCCCCGGAACGAATCGCGATTTTCCTCGAGGAGGGAAGCCGTATCGAAGAGGTCGCCGCCGGCCGGATCCTGTTCGAAGTGTTCCCGACCAACGTGTTCCAATCATTTGTGACGCCGGGAAACGTTCTGCTTCCCATCTTTGTTACCGGCCTCGTGATTGGTGCGGCCGCGTACCGAGAACAGCAAACCTCCGGACCACTCGTCTCCTTCTTCGACTCCATGGCTGCGGTTGTCTACCGGGTAAACTCCGTTGTTGTCGAGATTCTCGGCATCGGCCTTGTCTTTGTCGCCGCTTCTTTTGTCTTTAGCCTCCGCGCCATCGACGATTTTTCCATCTACGCCGACCTGGTTCTTCTGACGGTGTTTGTCGTCCTGTTTTTTGTGCTCGTGGTCTATCCCCTTGTTGTGTATCTGCTGTGCGGCCGCGAAAGTCCCGCCAAGTTTCTCTTGGGGAGTGCCGTCCCGGCAATTACGAGCTTTTTGTCCGGAGACGTATTCTTGGCGCTCGGCGCCTCCAAGCGGATTGGACGGGAAAATCTGGGACATGAACGGGTCGTCGGTTCCCACGCCTACCCAATAGCGACCATCTTCGGCCGGGTCGGCACCGCAATGGTTACCGCCATCGCCTTTTTTGTCGTCTTGCGGTCCTACAGCAGCCTGGAGGTCAGCTTTTCGCAGTTTGTGTGGATCGTGGCCTCCTCATTTGGACTCAGCTTTCTCTTGGGAAACGTCCCCGCAACCGGCGTGTTGGTTGGACTTTCGATGATGTCGAGGTGGTACGGCCAAGGAATGGAAGAGGCCTACCTGATGCTGCTACCCGTGGCGCCGTTTTTGATCAGCCTTGGCGCGCTGATGGACACGGTCACATCGCTTGTTGTCGGCAATGTTATTGCCTATCGCGAAAAACTCAAACGCGAAGTCCTCGTAGAGGACTTTGTGTAGCGCCTAACCGTCTGCGCCCGAGCCGTTTGCGCCGTCTCCCGGCGCCGCCAGAAAGATGCGCATGCCGATTCCACCCGTAACAATCAGCTGGTCGGGCAGGCTTACTCCCTCATCGGTCCAAACGTGGAAGAGTGGGAAGAGCACACGTGCTTCGGCGCTAAAAGCGACACTCTCGGAGCGCCGATAGCCGGCATACAGCCGCACCTCAGGAAACACAAACCTTCCTTGCCCCATGAGGTAGTTGCCGATGGAGGTCGTATCAGAAGTTTCTATGCCGAATAGCGGGAAGCGAAAAAACACCGTAGGCGAAACACCCGCGGCAAGCTCGAGCTCCGGGAGGGGGAAAAAACCGAAGTACCAGGGAGTGGCCACCATCAGCCCTCCCACCAGCGCAATCGGTCCCACCGCCGACCCGGCCTCGATTTGAGTTGGAACCGCGCGGCCCGAGTTGACCAGGGCGTACTCGTCCAAGTGGAACTCCAGTGACGGTGCAAACCGTACGGCGTCCGACAGGCGAAACGACACTCCCGCCCCGGGGAGCACCACGAGGGGGCTCGTTTCACTGCCCTGGCTGGTGTCCGTGTTGCCGATCCACGCCAGGCCGGTACGAAGGTCGAGACTCTCGAGCTCGAACGAGAGCGCCGGGGCTGCAGATAGAAGAATAAGAAGGATGGTTGGCTGCCACCGGAAACGGGGCCGCCCCGTGTGTGTGGAGTTTGTTCGCTTCACCTACCGCTCAAGTATATCTCACTTGTATCTCACTTGGCGGGAGTTTGAGGGAACTCTTCGAACCGGTTCCGAGCAGATCGTCCTGCCCAGATCGGTGCCACCTAGTACGCCTTGGCAAACACCGCCAGATGCTTGGCCGGACGCCCGCTTACAACACAGGTCTTGCCGGCGGCCCGTTTCTCCGA
>CAZFLD010000149.1:0-5680 GCA_964519835.1 uncultured Spirochaetales bacterium | reverse complement strand
AAAGAACGGCTCGAGCATCGTGATCGTCTACCAGGACAACGGTCCCGGAATGCCGGACATCACGGCATCGGATGCCCCATCGAGGAAACCGAGTGGTTTTGGAATGCAGCTTGTTCACGCGATGATCGAGCAGATCGGTGGGACGATTACGGTGCAAAACCAAAACGGTACTAGACTGTCTATAGAGATTCCGATCTAGGCACCGAGGTTCCGATCGAGGAGTGCCGGCTTCAAGCCGAGCCTGGGATGGGTCACAGCGCGCACCGTGAGATAAGCTCGTGCATCGATGGGATAAGCACTCCGACGCCGTCTTTGTTGTCTTGGCCAACTCCAAATCGGTTGTACCCAGTCGTGATTCCGACAAATTGTGCTCCGGCGTTCCTGGCGAAGTCCCGATCGCTTACGCTGTCTCCGACGATTAGTAGCTGGTCGGCCGCCATCTGGTGCAGACGCAGAAACTCGCGAGCCATCGAAGGATCGGGCTTGGCCGGGTAGGTCCCGTCGTCGCACCCGATAAACGAAAAGTAGTGTAGTATCCCCGCCCGGGTTAAGCCGTTGTATGTGGACTCGAGCGAGTCGGCGGTGGCGACCCCCAGCTGGTAGCGCTTCGCCGACAAGTATCGCAACGCCGAATCGACCCCGGGTAGGAGATCGCTGGTTGTCGAAGGCTTCATCGCGGCCAACTGGACGACTTGCAACATTTGCTCTCGCAGATCATGCCGGTCGAGACACGCGGCCCATCGATAGACGATGCCGCTTGCGCTCATGTGCTGCACGATGCTCTCCGGCTCGAAGCCGTCGTTCCGGTAGCCGGACACATGTTGGAGTTGCTTTACGGCGGTTTCGCCCAGACCCAGCTCCGTCCCAAGACTCTGAAATGCTGTGGTGAATATCCGGTGCCATGTCGCCGCGAAGTCAAGGAGCGTGCCGTCTTTGTCGAATAGCACGGCCCTAATCACGCGTCTGCTCGAATGCTGCGATGAGGTCGTCAACGGTTTCTTCTCCATATGTGACCTCGCCGCCGTAGATCGGATTCACGTACGCTACGATCAAGCCCGCTCTATCCCGAACGGAAGCCCGTAACCACCACGACTCGCGGTCGTGCACAAGGCTTACGACATCGCGCACGCCAAAGGCGGGCTGGTCCGCGGAGAGGGGAACGCTCGCGATGACAATGCCGTCAAGCACGATCTCTCCGGTCAATTCCGATATCGCCCCGGAGGTTCCGCGATGTCCAAAATCCACGACGCGCACCTCGTAATCGAAAGTGGACGCTTCCCGCGGAACGCGATCGCCGGGCAGGCGGCGCCCTCCGTCGATGGAGATGTCCAGCGTGATAAAGCGTGCCACGTAACTATGTCCGCGACGGATAGCATGCACGAGGTTTTCAATCGAGAGTCCTTCGCAGAAGACCCACGTGGCGGGGTCTCCGTAGATACTCGGGAGTTCGGAACCTTCGTAGGGCTGGGTGGGAGGGTTATGGCTGTCGCTTCCGCCTACGGCGTACACGCGCTTCCCCAGAGACCACAGGAAGTCGACGAAGTCGACGGCTTTCTCATTTGCAGCCGGACTGTCGGCGTAAGTGGGATCGCAGATGATCTCAATCGTGTCGATCGCGGTGACGGGCACTCCCGTGGCCTCGAAGGCCCACGGACGGAGAAACATGTGGTTGACCGAAACGAGGTGTCCTCGATCGTGCAGCGCCGGAACCAGATGTCGAAGTGTCGCCTCCTTGGTCTCGAAGCGAGACCAGAGCGCATCGAGTGTATCTGATTGATCGACACCGTACACGTTGAGATGCCCCTGAGGAAGGGTCAACTCGAAGGCGGGAACGATCATGACACGGCCGGATCGATGGCCGAAAGTGATCAGGTTGTGCTCGGTGATCGCCATGTAGTCGAGGCGTTGCTGATCGAGGAGCCGCACGGCCTGTTCATCGTTGAGCATTCCGTCGGAGGCCTGCGTGTGGCCGTGCAGGTCGCCGCGGTAGTAGCGGTGCGCGGAGTCCCGAATGGTCGCCGGACCAACGGCATGGCCGTCGGAATCGAACGTTTGCTGCTCGGTTAGTTCGTGATGTGGAATAGGCGAGGGCGGGGTCGGCGACGCCGACACCTCCACCGTTGCGCCGGCGCGTTGGTGCTCCGTTAGGGGGGTAGTGACGGTCACGAGATACTCGCCCACGAGTGGCGCACAGGGCAACGCGTTCAACGTGGGTAGATCCGGGTGGAGCCGGATGGCGACACGATCCCGGCCGTTTATGCACCCGGCAATTGCCACGAGCTTCATCGCAGGATCGTGAACACGAACGTACGCGAGTATGGCCTGCGAAAAACGGAGGTCCAGGTGGACCTCCGTCGTCTCTGTCACGGTCAGTCGGATGACATGCCGCTCGTCCGTTATCTCGGCTCGAGCAACTACGCCATACCCACTCACCTGAACAGCTTGTCCAGCTCGACTTGAGCGCGGTCCGCCGCTTCGTCAAGCGCTTCTCGAGCCGGGCGATTCTCGAGTTGAACCTCATCAACCGCAACACCAAATGCGTTCGTGATAGCGCCACCGGTGGGATCAATAAATGTAGGAACGGCGTACTGGTCGATCTGTCGCAAAGGCGCATCGGCGTCCGGGTGCGTTTGAAGATACTCTTGGTAAGCCGGTAGATCCAGGACTGAGTTTCGGACCGCGACGTAGCCGGTCGCGATTGCGAAAGCTGCCGTATTCTCGGTGCTGGTCGCGTACGCGATGAACTCTGCAGCGCCGCGTTTCTGCGACTCGCTGAGGTTCGCACTGTTGGGAATAAAGTACATCAAACTTGAGAAGAACGGTGCCGGTGGATGTGAACCCCAACCTGGCTGTGGCGCTACCGCGAATTGGTTCTTGTAGCCGTCCGCGATACTTTCCTTCACGGCGTCGAGAGCAATGATGTAGTCGCCCGGCGAACCTGTGTATCCGAGGGACACACCGTAGACCCAGTCGTCCATCGTCTTGTACCAGTACTCCCAGCCCTGACCGCCCGAGTGGATCCTCATCGTATTGTCCTCATGAATCCAGCGCCGCACCTGCTCGAGAACCTCGACCCAGGGTTCCGAGTTGATCATAACCGTTCGGCCGTCGTCCGAAAGGAATGTCCCGCCGTTGCTGGATGCCATATCCGCGATGTTTCCTGCTCCCCACATCGGCTCCCAAACATAGGTGATGGTGTTGTTGTTTGTGTCCGTGCCGATCACACGCTCGCTGAGCGCCGCCAGCGACTGCCACGTGGTGAGATCATCGCGAGTGGCACCAACCTCGGAAAGCACCGCCTCGTTAAAGTAGAGAACCTGCGACGTGCCGTAGGCGGGCGCGAAGTACATCTTGCCGTCACGGACAGCCGCATCCATGAAGCCACCGACGATGTCGTTCTTGTCGTACGACTCGGGCATGTAGTCCTCGAAAGGCGCAACAAGGCCCCTCTCGAAGTAGGTGTTATGCGAGCCTCCTACGACGAGAGCGGGTACGTTCCGACCCGCGTAAGCCGCCTGGAGCTTCTCGTCGACCTCGGCGTAGCTGCCGACCACTACCGGGTCAACTTCGTAGCGATCCTGTGATGCGTTGAAGTCGTCTACGATCCTGTGAAGCTCGTTTCCCAAGGACCCGCCAAGCGCGTGCCAGAATTCGATACGAGTCGGGCCCTGATCGGCCTCGTCCTGCGTTCCTGCTGCAAACGAAGTCGCAGCCATTGCGATGACCAGCATCGCGACGGTAAATGTGCGCATTGTCTTCTCCTGTCTGTTTTATTTCAGTCCACTGTCTTGCTTGATTCCGGTCACAAGCCAGTTCTGAACCACGATAAAAATGATGATCAGCGGAAGTGTTGCCACGGTACTCGCGAGCATTACCTCCGCCCAGTTCATTCCGTACGCTCCCTCCTGAATAAAAAACTGACGTAGGCCCTGCGAGATCAGATACTTTTCTTGACTCGTAAGCATGATGCTTGGCCACATGTAATTGTTGTATTGCTGGATAAACGTCAGCACAAACAAAGTGAAGAAGGCCGACTGATTGAGCGGGAACACTACGTGCCGGAGGGTCCTCAGGTGGCTCGCACCGTCGATCCGCGCCGCGTCAATGTAGTTGGGACTCGTCTTCTTGAAAGACTGGCGCAGGTAGAAGACCCCGAACACGCTTGCCATGTTCGACAGCATCAAGCCGAATAGGGTATCGAGTAGACCAACGTTAGCGAGGATCACATACGAGGGGACGTAGGTAATCGCGCCGGGAAGCATGTACGTTCCAAGCACGAGCGCAAACAGCAGCTCAGTGTGTTTTGTCTTCATGAACACGATGACGTAGGTGAAAAGAGTCGCGGCAAGGATCATCATCAACGTGCCCACGATACCCACGAAAAAGCTATTGAATATGTAAGTACCAAGTCCCAGTTCGGGCAACGACTCTATCACCGTGCCGATGTTCCACTGTGCCGGGAAGAGCTTGTACGGTTGCTGCCATATCTCGTTGTTGGTCTTGAACACACCAAAGACCATCCAGAGAAAGGGGAACATAAATACCAGTGACGAGATTACAAGAACAATGTGCTTCACGATCTTGGCTGGGTGTATTGGCCTGCGCATGCGTTATGATCACTCGTAATGGACGTGATCCCTCCCAAGTCGTGTGCTGATGAGTGAAAGGGCGATGGTAATGAGGAGAATCGCGATCGCCACAACACTCGCCGGTCCCATCTGGAAGTTCTGGAATGCCTTGTCGTAGTAGAGGTACAAAAGCGTCGTGGTACTCCGTCCGGGTCCGCCTTGGGTCATGATCCGGATCTGATCGTAGACCTGAATCGATGTGATCAGGTTGATCACGAAAAGGAAGTACGTTGTTGGCGAGATGAGTGGAATGGTGATCCGGAAGAGTCGCGCGAGATAGCCCGCCCCGTCGATTCTGGCCGCTTCATCGACGCCTCGGGGAACCCGCTCCAGGGCGCCAATATAAAAAAGCATCGTCCAGCCGATCGACTTCCAGACCGTGAAGATGATAACCGCGAGCATGGCCGTCTCCGAGCTCTGGAGCCACCGCAATGGAGAGATACCAAATGCTCCAAGCACGAAATTCGCAAATCCCCGGTCCGGTTCGTAGATCCACGACCAGACGAGCGAAAGCGCGACCGCCGGGGTTATCCATGGGCTGAAGATGATTCTCTGGTACATCTTCGACCCCGAGAAGGCGCCCTGCAGCATCAGCGCAAAGGCGAGTCCCAGGACCAGTGTGGCGACGATGCTGCCGGCGCCAAAAACCGCAGTATTTTTGAGGGCGGCAAAAAAATCGCGCCCGAGTAGCATGTCGCTGTAGTTTCTGAGCCCCACGAACTCGGCTTGCGGCGAGATGTAGTCCCAATCAGTAAAACTGATTCCGAACCCTACGAGAAGCGGCACAAACCAAAAGACGATTAGCGGAATCAGAAATGGTAAGGTAAAGAGAAGTCGGGTAGTCTGTTCCCGACGCCGCACGAGCGCTTGCACGGTGGCAGTGTCGCGGTCAGATATTAGCTGACTGTTTGTGTTCGGTTAAATCTGTGTTCGGATTATGACCTTTTCCATTCGTCGCCGAGCGTCACGCGGCATATGAGTTTGGTTGGGTCGAAAGGTGCTCGCTTCAAGCCGAGCCTGAGACCGCCTGAGTTTTTTGCTGTTTCGCCCCC
>CAZFLD010000148.1:0-5768 GCA_964519835.1 uncultured Spirochaetales bacterium | reverse complement strand
GTCTCGGTTGGACGCCGCAATCAGGCGGACGTCGACCTTGCGGGTGCGGTCGTCGCCGACGCGTTCGAACGTGCCTTCCCGCAGCACCCGCGGGAGCTTGCTTTACAGATTGAGCGGGATCTCCCCGATCTCATCGAGGAACAGCGTGCCGCGGTCGGCGAGTTGGAAGCGGCCGATCCGGTCTCGAACCGCGCCCGTGCAGCGCACGTGCGATCAACTCCTCTGTCGGGCCGGCTCTCTCCTCCCGTCCGGTCGACCAGCGGTCCCAAGGCGTTTGCCTGGATCTAATTCCGGCCTGAAGCGCCGTCCAACGTAAAGGCCACGATGCTGTCATTCGTCGTCGGATTGTTGAAAAATCCGCCGCCCGTTGCCGTGATGACGACATACTGCCGCTTGTCCGGCCCCAGATAGGTGCTCCGAACCGGCACGTTGCGGGTTGACCGGTTTCCGAGATGAGGTACGATGGTACTTGCCGGCGGAGCAACGGCGGCCAGGTTGCGGGTTGACCGGTTTCCGAGATGAGGTACGATAGGTGGCCGCCAAAACACTACCGGGAAGGAAGATGCGTTGGCGGCCACCGTCGGAAAACAACGACCATCGGCTACAGTAACGCCAACTGTTTTGCTTTTCCATGAGGTTTCCCCTCCTTGCCATCGAACGACAGTATGTTCTCGTATTGTTTGTCGGTAATCCGGACAATGTCCACGCGACCAGCTGCGGGAACGATTTTGGCGATATGATTCTCAAGACGCTCGGCTTTGTCCTTCCCGGAAACCACCTTGTAATAAACGGAGTACTGGCTCATCGAAAAACCCAGCTTCAGCAGTCCGCCCCGGAATTCGGTGGCCGCTTTTCTTTGCTCCGACTCCACTACGGGTAGGTCGAATAGGACAATCATCCACAAAATCTCAAACCCCGATAGACTGTTTTGATTCATGTTGCATACCGATGAATTCCGGGAAGCTGAGCTTGATGTCAGCCTGAGTAAGAACACTTGCGAGGCTCAGCGCCGATTCCCACACTCCGTTTTGGAGCGTCGTCACGCCGCGATGCCCTTTGACGTCGAGAACCAACACTCGGGCAAGTTCGGCCTTCGTGTCGGGCGTAAGCTCTATCTGTCCGTCGTCGCAGAGCCGACGGACGACGAGATCGACAACGGGACGAAACGGCTCCATGATGTCGTCCACCAGGCACATGGGATTGCGCGCACTGGAGTGATGAACACCGATCGATAGAGCAAACCCGGCCGCTGCCAAGGCCCGAGCAACCGCGGAGCGTAGAATGGCGTAACCGTAGTTTAGCATGGCGTTCACACCGGCAGCGTTACGGTCGCGACGAAAGCTATCTCCAAAGAGCTCGCGCCAGTAGATTTTGGCGGCATAGGCCTCCCGATTGGTCGGGTCACCGGATTTAACCGTGGACACTATCTGCTGCAGTTTACGCCACCCGGAGCTGCTGCCCACGGATTCAAGAGCTACAGCTTGGCCGGCGATCTTTTGCTGCACAATCGTCTGCCAGATTCGCTTTGCCTTGGGCCGCGTTGTATGTACCTGAGCCCGGATCAATGCCGCCACATCGCTTTTGCTTTGCACCGGCACAACGATTGCCGATGGCAGGTAATTTGAG
Source organism: uncultured Spirochaetales bacterium (assembly GCA_964519835.1). Classification (GTDB taxonomy): domain Bacteria; phylum Spirochaetota; class Spirochaetia; order DSM-27196; family CAZFLD01; genus CAZFLD01. The sequence goes on along the minus strand of CAZFLD010000148.1, from coordinate 4,142 downwards.
CCGCAAACAAGTACAGGGATGTCGCGACTACTGCATTCGTCCAGGACCGAACGGGTTACTACTGCCTGGGGCGCGGATAGGAGCAGTGCTCCAATCGAATCGAAATCCAGGCGTGAAACTCGGTCTTCACTCCGCACTTTAAGATGACCGAGCGTTTTCTGAACGGAGATTTCCGCGCTCTGCAGCTCAACTACCTGGCCGATCATGGGTGCGATCCTTTACTGCGGACGAGACCATCCGGCGATACCGGGGTGTAGCGAACACGGAACCGGGAAAAAACCTGCTGGATAGACTCATGGTTTTGCCCTTTAGACCTCCGTAGCGGCCACCGGGTCATCTCATCGGTTGTCTCTTCCATCCAATCTGCGATGCTGTTCGCACAGTTGACAGGTCGGAGATCAATCTTGTTCGTCTGGGAGGCGAAACCGACTACACGGGCATAATAGACATGGTTTTCGTTCCTGAGTTCAACCGCATCGTTCTTGTAGAGTCTCATGAGCTTCTTCGCCGCCGGGTGCGGCCTGCCCGCGTCGCCGGCATCCCGGTTTCGGGCATCTATCAGAGACCAGTACCGGCCTTCGTACTTTGGTACCTTCTTGCCCGGGATTTGCCATATCTCGCAGTAGGCTATTTCGACGGGCTCGTATGCCTTGTAGGGAGCTGAAGGAACGCGAACGGGATTCTGTTTGTGCGCAACCACGCGCAGCCGACGTACTCCCGTCTCTTTTGCAAACTCCTCCAAGGCCCTTTCGTGCTTAAGCGCCTGATTAGAGGATAGGTAGTTTTGGAGCGCCTGGCGGATTACCGGGTCTGCTATGGCGTGAGCGACCTCCGCCGGGGTGAGGCTTGTCGTCGGTTTTCGAAAGGCCCACAGCTTTGACCCGGCCATTGCTTCAGTCGGGGCTGAGGGAAAAGCCTGTTCTCCCATCGCCGTTTCCTTGAGAAGTTGCCCATCGAGCCCGTGATCCGGCTTGTGCGACACTACCATCCTCTTGATCACCTCGATGATTCGCTCGCGTGGCACCGGGCACTCGGGGAAAACGAATCGGCGGCTGTACCTGTTCTGATCTTCCCGAGCGGACAGCCTCGCCACTTGCTGAACGGTAGCTCTTGTCAGAAGACCAGTAACAATCGCGTCCAGGGCATGGTGTCGGTGGTCTCGACGGTTCTTTACCGCCTCAACAACCCGCTCTTTGCGCGCCAGGATTGTGTCGATTCCCCACTCGCGACGCGCGTCCCACGTAAGGCGGCCAACCGTTGGCCAGATATTGTACTTGGGGCAAATCGCACCCAGATAGCGGACTGCCAAGCGAGCGATGTATGCGTTGTCACTTTGTTGGCTTGCCAGAAAGTCGCCAACCTCTTGAATGTCCGTCATCGCCGAGGAAGAGAACTTCCTGAGTTTCCCCGACGCGGTTGCGCCGTATGCTCGCTTTGCGCGGGCGATGATTGCCTCGTAGTCAAAGCCCTCTGGGCTTGACCCAAAGGCTTCATAGGGGCTCCGGTTGCCTTTGAGTTGATTGCAGGCCTTGTGGGCGACAACTAAGTTCGACCGAGAGTTGAGCAGTGTTCGTGACCGTGGCAGAATATGGTCAACTTCGGTGGCGGGTCCGATGATTTCGCTTGCAGAAATTGTCTTCCCGCAATAAACGCATGTTCGCGCCAGACGGTCGCTCCCCAACTCTTCCCAGAGTTTGTACTTCAAAACGTCTGCCCCGGAAGGCGACACCACTCCAAGCTCCATTAACTCTGCCCTAATTCGCTCATTCTCCTTCTGGTTGGCCGCTTGTCTTTTTGTGATATCCATTGCCCGCCGAGGCGATAGCTTCAACTCCCTCCCTAGTTCGACGACGATCTCAGAGGGTCTTCCAAAACGCACAAGCAGTGCGTTTACCACCGCCCGAAGTTGATTCATTGCAACGTGTACTGTCGGATTCGGTACTCGACCAAAGCGGGTCTGTTCATCTTTACCCTCTGGGTCGGCGCCTGTCGTGGCATCCGGGAGAATTTCACCGTAATAGGGAAGATTCTCTCGTATGGGAATCGCGTCGTCCTCGGAATGGTGATATCCCATGGCCTTGGTGGCGTCGACGTAGGAGACGTCGCTTTGTTCCATAATTGCTGAACAATCGCGGGCAAACCGAGCTGAGACGGCAGCAGTCGCCCGAGCCAGGGGTAAGGCCACGATCGCGCTGACCTCGGATTCGGTCAGCGTTGGTGCAACGCTACGTATGCTCGACGCGGCCTGTTCGTCTGAAACCGCTTGATGTAGACTCTCGATTGTACTGTCTTGGTCTTCCGGAGTCATTTTGTCCCACAATGCACCGAATCGTTCCGGTTTTCGCATCTCGAAGGACGTGGAGTCACCCTTGAGTTTGTCACGTTTACTGTCCTCGAGGTTGAACTTGGCGCTGACGCCCACAATCTGCCTGATCTTGTCAAAGCTGACAGTCTTCTGGGTTCTCAGCATCTCCAGCAGTGTTTGTCTCTCGTCTCGGGATAGAGACACCTCCGCGCCGTTGGAATCCACGAAACTGAGGTTGTGTACCTCTTGGAGTGCCCGAAACCGGGCGATAGACGGTTGGTCTGCGTATGCGCGAAGTTCGGATGTATAGTACCGGCACCGACCCCTTTCCACCGGCCGTAGTGGCCGTTGATAGAAGATCGCCACTTCGATTCGGTCCCAGTCCAAGTCGCGGTGCAGCTGCTCTTGGCGAGCACGGACGGCGGCGAACTCGTTGCGGTACATCGCCCGGCTCGGATAGAGCCCTACAGATCCTCGGCGAAAACGGACCGGTTTCCCTGCGTACCGGCGCTTCCAGAGGTACTCTCCGAGTGTACGGCTACCGGTCTCTGCGATCTTTTCCGCCAATTGGCGCATGTCCTGCTTCTGCGCTGAGAGGTCTTTCGCGTTCTCTGTTGCATCCGCCTTGCGGTTTGACTGAAATCCCCTCCGAAGCGCGAGGTGCATCAGAACACGTGCCAGTTCCGTGCTCGTTAAGTCTCGATCCAATGCCTCTGCCCGCAAATAGTACGGATCGAGAGGCTGGTGCTTTTGCGGCCCATCGGCCTTGCTCTTCCTCCCCAGTCCGGCCAGTTCCAGTAGCTTGGAAATGATGCGTGCGGCTTGGCCACTTGCAGGCAGGTTGTATCGAGGGTCATCCGACGGGGTGCCCCGAAGCATCTCCTTTCGGCGTTGCCGTCCGGGAGGCAAATAACCGGCTCGAACCAACTCATGGAGAACTAGAAGCCTTCGTCTATTGCGGCGATCGCGGAGCCTCCGTTGGGCGCGGGCCATCCGACGCTTGACCGCCAACGGCTCGCCGATGCGTCCCTCACCTGCCGGCTCGCGGCCGTTAGGAAAGATCCGAACACCGGCGTCTTCCAACGCCACCGTTCCATCGGGCCCCAGTTTTAGCACCGCCCAGCCGATGGAATTGGTGCCGAGATCAAGACCCAATCTGTAGTCCATTCTACCTCCTCCTATTTATGTTCGTATCGGCGTCCTTGACGTAGTATGCCGCTTAGGCGATAATATCGTTACCTCAACTCGGTAACCGGTCAACCCGTTAGTACAAGCCCCGCGAAATGCGGAAGTGCACCAGATGAGAAAGGAGAGCTACGGCTCTCCTTCTTTTTTGCCCGGTCGCAAACGCTGTGCATCATGTGTGCCAATCGACCAAGCCATCGCGCAAGTCGCTACCTTGTAGAGGATTCCGGACGCATCATAGAAGCAAGCAAGACCATACCGGTTTACGACTAGATAACCGGCGTGGCGACGGACGTAACTACAGTTGCGGATCGTGCGCCGGCCGGTGTGCATCGGAAAGCGGAACCAGTGCCGCCGCCTTCGGACCTGCCTGGCCGCCGCCCGCAAGAATCCGGAACAGACGGGGAGGCGTGTTCGTGCCTCGTCGAGCCGCGCCGGGTGTACCGCGCGCTATCGTCGCCGCAGGGAGACAGCTACCGTGCGGAAGACGGGGAAGGTGCCGATAGGCCAACGAGAATCACGCCGGGTGTGACAAACAGATACCCGTCCCGGGAGGCCTGCCAACAGGGCGCCATCGCCACCTTCCGCGACGGCGCGGGAGTCCTACCACCCGCTGTATTCGGCCAACACAAAGGTGGCGCCGAGTTGCTCG
>CAZFLD010000147.1:0-5954 GCA_964519835.1 uncultured Spirochaetales bacterium | reverse complement strand
CCCTCAAAAACCGTCCCGCGAACCGCCGGGTCCTCGATCTCCCGCACAACGATTTCGTAGTTGATGTACATCTCCAGCACATCCCGCATCGCGTCCACAAACTCCCTGATCCGCGGTGGTCCGATCACATACAACGGCTCCGTACGATCTACCTGGGAGGTTAGCATCAACATGCCCGGAAGCCCGGTCACGTGGTCGGCATGCGTGTGGGAGACAAAGACAGCGGAGATCTTTTTCCACCGGAGATTGAGCTTTCTTAGCGAAACCTGGGTGCCCTCTCCGCAGTCGAAAAGGAATAAATCACCCTCCCGTCGCAAGAGTACCGAAGTGAGATACCGCCCCGGCAACGGCATTGTGCCGCCGCTGCCGAGGATAAATGCTTCCATGTTCATAATTATTCAACCTGCAGCACGGGCAGGGTCACCGCCGTTAGATATACCGATTTACGATCGATTCGAGTAGCTCCTGCCGGCCCGAAGAGTTCTTGATCTCGTGTTTGTCGATGATGTACTCCTCGAGCTCCTTGAACCCAACGTCACCGGAGATGATCTTGGTGCCGATACCCTCTTTCCAGGACGAATACCGGGCCTCCACAAAGGACTCGAGCTCGCCCCCTTCCAACAAGGCCGCCGCAACCTTCAGCCCGCGTGCATAGGTATCCATGCCGGCAATGTGGCCGTAGAAAAGATCGATGGGCTCGAACGACGCACGGCGTACGTGGGCATCAAAGTTGAGACCGCCCGGCGCAAGTCCGCCGGCTTTGAGCACCTCGTACATCGTAAACGCGGCGTCATAGATGTCGGTGGGCATCTGATCGGTGTCCCACCCGAGCAGGTAGTCGCCGATATTCGCGTCCAAGCTACCCAGGAGGTTGTTTATTCGCGCGGTGTAGATCTCGTGGCGATAGGAGTGGCCCGCCAGAATCGCGTGGTTCTGCTCGATGTTGATCTTGAAGTAGTCCACAAGATCATAGGCTTGAAGGAACGCCATGCACGTGGCCACGTCGCGGTCGTACTGATGCTTAGTCGGTTCCATGGGCTTTGGCTCGATGAGAAATTGGCCCGTAAAGCCGATTTCTTTTGCGTAGTCCACGGCCATGTGGAGAAGCCTCGCGAGATTGTCCAGCTCGAGCTTGATGTTTGTGTTCAAGAGTGTTTCGTACCCTTCCCGACCACCCCAGAACACGTAGTTCACACCCCCGAGATACTGGGTGACTTCGATTGCCTTTTTGACTTGTGCCGCGGCAAACGCAAATACGTCCGCGTTGCAGGATGTGGCCGCACCGTGCACGAATCGTGGCGCGGCAAAAAGACAGGCGGTGCCCCAGAGAAGTTTTGTACGAGAGTCCGCCATAAGGCCCTTGGTGTACTCCACAATCTCGTCGAGCATCTTGTTTGTCTCGCGGAGCGTGCCACCCTCCGGTGCGATGTCCCGGTCGTGGAAGCAAAAAAAGGGCAGGCCAAGCTTCTCCGTGAGCTCGAACATTGCACGCATCCGCGCCTTCGCTTGGTCCATCTCATTCGAGATAGAGAGCCACGGGCGTTGATTGGTCGCCACCCCAAATGGGTCCGCACCGGTGCCGCGCATCGTGTGCCAGTACGCCAGAGAGAAGCGGAGGTGCTCCGCCATTGTCTTGTCGCCGACCTTCTCCTCGGCATTGTAGAATTTAAAGGCGAGTGGGTTTTTTGATTCAGGCCCCTCGTATGGAATAGACGGTACGTCCGGAAAAAACTCGTTCATAGCTTACTCCTCGTGATCTTCTTCGCAGTTTTGTTCGGGCATGATAGCGCCAAGCCGCCCTCGGAGCAACCTCGACAACGTGCTACACTCCTGCCCTGTGAACGAGGAAGAGCTTGGACAACGTCGCACCGCCCTCGTAACAGGAGGCGCGCGCCGGTTAGGGAAAGAAATCGCCGTTTGCCTCGCCCAGGCGGGCTTTTCAGTCTTTATCACCTATAGGCGGTCCGAATCCCAGGCACTCGACACGCTTGCCGAGCTCCAATTACTCGGGTCGGAGGGAGATGCCATTCAAGCCGACTTGGCCCGGCAGGTCGACCGCGATCGGCTTGTGGACCTCATGTTAAACGTCTGCAGCGGGGGGCCGACGGTGCTGGTCAACTCCGCGATGGACTACCCCCGGGATAACTGGCGCAGCGCGACACAGGAGGCCGTCCTCTCTTCAATCGCCTTGGGTTCCGTTGCCCCCCTTGATCTATCGCGGAAACTTATGAGCGACGTCCAGGGAGGAGTAGTGGTGAACATGTTGGACGCCCGAATACACGACTACGACCGGAACCACCTCTCGTACTCATCGGCCAAAAAGCTTCTTCTCGATTACACAAAGATTCTGGCGACAGAATTGGCTCCTTCCGTTCGCGTAAACGCGCTGGCGCCGGGGTTTGTGCTGCCACCGGAAGACCTGCCTCCGGATACTATTCGCCGCGTAGAAACGGGAAATCCGCTCCGCAGGCGTCCCGCCGTGCAAGAGGTCCTCGACGGCCTTCTCTATCTTGTAAACGCCGCGTCGGTAACGGGCCAAGTGCTCTATATTGACGGCGGTCGCCATCTGACCCATCGGCTCCAGCACCACACGACGGACCGCGGAGGCACGTCATTCCAGTAAACCCCGACCGTGAGCAACTGGTCACAATCGAGCTACGTCCGGCAGAGATTTATTGCATTCTCGGAGCAAGGTCCATCGAGCGGAAACGGCCGCGACCCGTCCAGGTAACAGTTCGCCTTACGGTGTTGGCTGCGCTCTCCGACAAAGGTGGCACAACAACCCGGCGAGCCGGCAGCGAGTCTGCCTCTGTAGTCGGCGACAGCCTTGCTAATACGGTGGACTACAGCGCGTTGGAAGACGCCATACGCCGGACGGCCCGCCATGGCGCCTACCTGCTCGTCGAGTCTCTCGCTTCCGCAATTGCCGAGGCATGCCTAACGTTTGACCGTACCACCGCGGTTCACGTCCGTGTCGTCAAGCCAAACCCGTCGTTTTGGATCGCCTCCTCCGCGGTAGAACTCGATCGAACAAAGCAGTAACACTACATCACACCCAATGTAAGGACGGAATGGAATGGACAGAGACAAAGTCGCGGGCCTGATTCGGCAGCTTCTGCTGGAGATTGGAGAAGACCCGGACCGCGAGGGCCTACGCTCAACGCCCGATAGGACTGCCCGCGCCTGGGAGGAGATGACATCCGGTTACGCCAAAACGGCTAAAGAGGTGGTTGGCGGTGCGATTTTCGAGTCTGAGGCCAACAACATGATTATCGCTCGCGACATTGAAATCTACAGCCTCTGCGAGCACCATCTACTTCCGTTTTTCGGCCGCGCACACATCGGCTACATCGCCAAGCACCAACTGCTTGGCATAAGTAAACTTGCCCGCATCTGTGACATGTACGCAAGAAGGGTGCAAATCCAAGAACGGCTCACCGCGCAAATCGCGGAGGACGTTATGTCGATGCTCGATGCCGAGGGTGTCGGCGTTGTTATGGAGTGCCGCCACCTGTGTATGATGATGCGCGGCGTCGGGCAGCAGAACTCAGTGATGACAACTTCATCCGTTCTCGGAAGCTTCCGCAGGTTTCAGCGAACACGATCGGAGTTCTTCTCGTTGATCGGACGCGACATCCCCAGTTAGCGGCAGCACCGGAGCAAGGGAGCGAGCCTTTGTGCGACGTCCGGTGCCGGTCCAAATGCTGACGGCCGGCTGCTACGCGCCGTGGAGGGCCTGATACACCTTGTACAGCCCCTGCGTGCCCAGGTCCTCGAGCGACAGCGCCACGGCCGCCTTGTAGAACTGCTCTGCAAGGGCGAGCCCCGGCAGCGACAACTTGAGCCGAGCCGCCTCGTCCAACGCGATACCAAGGTCCTTGATAAAGTGTCGGATGTAGAAGCCCGGGTCCCAGTTTTTCGCCACGATCCGCGGTCCAAGGTTGTTGATGGACCACGAGCCGGCCGCGCCGCTTCCGATAACCTCGATAACGGCCGCCGGGTCGAGGCCGGACTTTTCGGAATACATTAGCGACTCACACACGCCCATCATTGTCGAAGCGATCAGAATCTGGTTGGCCATCTTTGTGTGCTGGCCCGACCCCGCCGGCCCCATCAGTCTGGGACTGGGACCAAGCTCTTTCAAAAGTGGCAGAACCCCCTCGAACGTGGTACGGTCGCCGCCGGCCATAATCGCAAGGCGACCGTCCCGCGCGCCCACATCCCCCCCGGAGACCGGCGCGTCCAAGGCGGAAAGGCCACGCTCGGCGGAGGCCTCGGCAATCTCGATTGCAAGCGACGGCCTCGAGGTAGTCATATCTATGAGCATCGCACCGGCCGACGCATTCGCGACGATACCGTCATGTCCGAGATAGAGTTCCTCCACGTCCTTTGGAAATCCGACTATCGTGAATACGACCTCCGCCTGCGCAACTGCCTCCACCGGACTGTCGCACAGGCGAGCGCCCGCCTCGACAAGGGGCTCGGCCTTGGCCGCGGTCCTGTTATAAACGCTAGCCGCGGCGCCCGCCGCGATAAGGCGCCGACACATAGCGGCACCCATGACCCCGGTGCCAATCCACGCGATCTTTGTGTCCAGATTCGCCATCATTGTGCTCCCCTTGTTCCGTGTTGGCTCATGCTTTGTGGCCGTCTTCTGGCCGTCTTCTGGCCGTTCGCCGGACCCTAAGGCTCCACGTCTGCGCTGTAGTCGATATCCTCGACGCCAAAACCGTGTATTCGGAGGAACTCGTTGCGATAGGAGGCCAAATCGCTCAGCTCGGAAACGTTGCCTTCATCCACGATCTGCCACCGGCGGGAGACCTCTTCCTGCACGTCGCCGCGCATCTCCCAGTCGTCCATACGAATACGCCCTTCGTCGTCTACCGTCGGGCCGCCCTCGGCATAGAGCTGATCTTTGAAGAGGCGATATATTTGCTCAATTGGCCCCTCGTGAAGTCCCTTTTCCTTCATGACCTGAAAAAGAATCGCAAAGTAGAGCGGCACAACGGGGATAACGGCGCTGGCGCGAGTCACGACGGCCTTGTTTACCGACACGTATGCTCGGCCGCCAAGGCCCGACAGTGTTTTGGTTAGGGTTGCCGCGGTTGATTCGAGATGCTCCTTGGCCTTGCCGATCGTTCCGTCGCGATAGATCGGCTGGGTTACTTCCGGTCCCACGTACGAGTACGCCACCGTAACCGCCCCCTCGGCCAGGACACCTGCATCTTTCAAAGCACGGACCCAGAGCTCCCAGTCCTCGCCCCCCATGACCTTTACCGTCGCCGCGGCCTCCTCTTCGGTCGCGGGCTCGATGGTGGCTTCCGAGACAGCGCCGGTCATCGGATCAAGAGACTTGGCGCTGTAGCTCGATCCGGTGGGCTTTAGGGCGGATCGGTACTGCTCGCCGGTGTCCGGGTCAATTCGCAGGCCCGAGGCTAGGCTGTAGACCACCAAGTCGACGGTACCGAATTTCTCTTTGATTGTATCGACGGTTTGTTGCTTGATCTCGTGGCTGAAGGCGTCCCCGAATATGGTATACGCTTCGACGCCTCGCTCGGAGGCCTCTTTCTCAAAAGCCCGGTTGTTGTACCATCCCACCGTTGCCGTGCGCTTTCCGGTGGCGGGCTTTTCGAAGGCCACGGCCACCGTCGGCGTGTTGGCGCCAAAGGCGGCAACTATTCTGGTTGCAAGGCCGTATCCCGCCGAACCTCCGATGATCAGTGCGTGCTTTGGCCCCGGTACGGGTCCCGCTTTGTCGACGTAGGCTATTTCTTTCTCCACGTACTTCGCGCAGCCAAGAGGGTGTGCGTTTAAACAGACGTTATTGCGAATCATTGGTTGTATGACCATGGAAATCTCCTCGTTGAAGCGGCGTCAAAATCCCGCTACATTTTCGTTTGCCAATGAGTCTAACAGGGAACTCTTCAGAAACACCAGACGGGGCGGCCGGCCCA
>CAZFLD010000146.1:0-6105 GCA_964519835.1 uncultured Spirochaetales bacterium | reverse complement strand
CTCTGTGCCCGCCGAGGCGATAATAGGCATTGCCCCTAGGTGCATAAGGGCCGCCGCATCGCCGTCCAGGCACACAACAAGTCGATCCGGAGCGCCGCGGGCTATCCCCAGCGCGAGGGAAGAGCAGTGGCCCATGGCGCCCACGTTTAGGAAGTCGTTTTTGGTGCTTTCGCTACGCGCCTGTCGCAGAAAGTAGAGCTCTCGAGTTGCTCTGCCTGTCGTAGCTACGTAGATGGTGTTTTCCGGCAAGGTGGTGACGACGGTTTCGATGGCATCGGCGCGTTTCATCTCCAAGCGGCCGTCGGCATCGCTCGCTTCTAGGCTCTTTCCCTTTTCGAACACGCCCTTCTTTGCGGGGAGCGCTACGGGGCAGCCCGTTTCGCGGGCGGTCGCCACGGCCCACGCCACGTACTCCTTTCCGTCGTTCGAGTCGTTGTCTACGACCATGTAAGGGATGTCCGCCTGTTCGAGTAAGGACGGCGTGAGAGCACCTTGCTTCTTGTGCTGCGCCCAGTCGTTCACCGAAGGATCACCACGCCAGCCGATAAGAAGGACCATGGGAATACTATACACTTCGCGATTGGTCAGGGAGAGAAGCGGATTCAACGCGTTACCAAGCCCCGCGTTTTGCATGTAGACGAGGGGAATCCGTCCCGTTGCCAGATGGTACCCGGCGGCTATGCCGATGGCGTTGCCTTCGCTGGCGGCGATGATGTGCCTGTCGCCGGAGACGTTCTGCTGCACATAGAGGCAGAACTCGTTGAGAAGCGAATCGGGGACTCCCGTAAAAAAATCGACGCCCGCCTCGCTGAGAAACTTGTTGAACTTTTTCTGATCGATCATTGATTTAGCCTCTGTTAGCTGAGCATTGGAAAAAGCGCGGAGAGGTCTTGCTCGAGGTTCGCCACGGCGTCGGCTAGCCCGTGAGCCTCCTCCTGTGCCTTGCGTGCAAATCGGCAAAGTGACAGGAACTTACTCTCCAGTTCCGTTGTTGTCATAGGGTTTTCCGGCTCTCCCTTTGGATAGCTCACCTTCGTGGAACACTCCGTCCCGGATTCTAAAACGATCCTCACGATGGCCGCACGGACCTCCGGGACCTGGGCGCTTAGTTCGGCGTCCGGACTAATCCGCACCTTTTGTGCCAGTCCGTTCAGCTGCGGGTCATTGAGCGCCGCAGACGTGAACTCCTCGACCCCCGCTCGTCCGGTAAGAAGCGCGAGGGCGACACTAAACGGGATGCTCATCTTGGCCGACTGCACCGTGGATACGACTGCATGGTCGTGTTTGCCCATCACGCTGTCGTAGGTCGTGATCTCGATGTCCTTGATGCTCTTGAGACTAAGGGCGTGGTGGTCACGAAGATATAACACGGCCTCGATACTCGGGTGCGCGTGCCGACACGCCGCGTAGGGTTTGAAGTAGACGGTGTTGATCGCCAAAGGCTCTTTGGCTTCTGATGTCAAGGGCGCAAGGTCACAGGTGTCGGCCATCATCGAGCACATGCTTCGTGGCCCCGAGAAGACATCGTCCGGTCCGCTAAAGCCCGCTCTCGCCATGGATGCGGCGACCAGCCCGCCCAGGGCCGCGCGACCCACGTTCGCGGGCTTGAGCTCGGAGTGATCTTCGAGGACCTTCAGAGTTCCGTGGGAGGCAACAGCCGCGCCCGAGATTGCGTCTTTGAGCTGCCTCCGTGTAAAGCCGAGCATGGCGGCGATACCGGCGGCGGCGCCAATCGAGCCGCACGTGCCGGTGGGGTGGAATCCACGATTGTAGTGGGAAGGTTGGAGCGCCTTGGCCAGACGAATTGCCGCTTCGTAGCCGGTGACAACACCGCTTACAAAGGCTGAACCACTCACCCGCTCCAACTCGGCCACCGGAAGCAGGGCGGAGAATATCGGCGCCCCCGGGTGCATCATCCCAAAACGAACACCATCGTCCATTTCGGCGACGTGGGAGGACAAACCGTTTAGCAGCACTGCTCGCTCGAGGTTGCCGCGTATGCCGTGGCCGATTATGGTCGCGTCGTCGCCGGGGGCACCGAGTGCGGCCAGCAACCGCTTTGCCTTGTCTCCAAGCATGTTCGCCCCGACGATGGTTGCGCCAAGGTAGTCCAGAAGGCAGGCGCGGACCTGCTCTTGGCTCCGGTCGGAAAAGGGCGTGGCGCGAAGGATATCGAGTTGCTCCACAAAGCGGTCGGCGACGGAAGTACTTCTCATTTCCTATCCGCGGTGCGTCCGAAAGTACTCGGGACTGTCGGGCCTTGCTCGCTCCCACGCTGTCTCAATTGCCTTGACAACCGGTTCCGCTATGTTGTCCGAGCTCAAGGCGCGTAAGTTCTCTTCGAGCTGAACAAGACTCGAGGCGCCGACGATCACGGCATCACCCTTGGCAGGGTCGAGCCGGGAGCGATAGGCGAGCCATCGCAACGCGGCGGCGGTAGGAGTAATGTCGGCCTCTCGGCAGGCGGCGGCGTAGTCGGCTACGGCGGCCATAAGGGGCTCCTTCCAGTAGCGCTTCCGGTAGCTTTCTCGGAGGGAGAAGCGCCCTTCCGACGGTGCCGCGTCGTAGGAAGCATGTTTCCCGGTAAGCAGGCCGCCGGCGAGGGGATTGTAGGCGTAGAGTCGCAAACCGAGGCGCCGGAGAGCCGGAACAAGCTCGGGCTCGAGTTTTCGGCTAATCGCGTTATAGAGGCCCTGATAGACGGTGGGACGCAACCAAGCGTGGGAGTCACAAAGGTGCCACATGTGGACGACCACCCACGCCGGGAAGTTGCTTAGGCCAAGCTCACGAATCTTGCCCGCTTGGTAGAGCTCGTCACAGGCGGCAAGTGTCACCTCTAGGGGCGTTTCGGGATCGGGGAAGTGAAGGTAGAGCACATCGACCGATTCCAAGCGGAGGCGGTCGAGGGACTTGTTACACTGGTCGAGGATGGAGGCTCGGTCAAGCTTCCCCGTAACCCGTGGATTGACCTTTGTGGCGACACGCAGCGATCCGGCCGGAAGCCCCTCGAGGATGCGCCCGAGGATCCGTTCTGTTTCGCCCTCGTTGTAGACGTAGGCCGTATCTATCTCAGCACCGCCCCAGCGTGCGAAGGCCTCGACCATCCGCCCCGCCTCGTCTATATCGACCTGCGATCCGAAGGTCATTGTTCCCAGGATTGCTCTTGATTCGTGCAGACCCACGGAGGACCTAGGCGATGCTGCCCTTGGGCGAGGCTTGGGCATCGGGGTAGTACTCGTCGATCATCCGCTTAACGAGCATCACCTGTTTTGCCCGCTGCCTGGCCTCGGCATCGGTGGTGTCCCAGCTGTGGGTCTTGGCCACGGAGCCACCGGTCTTGAGGTAGAGCGGCGCGGTAACACGGATCATCTCGGGAACCTCGTAGTGCCGGATAAAGCCGCCCGTGGACGCCGGGTTCTCGGTATGGATATCGACGGGAATATCAACGGCCTGCCGGATCGCCGCCATCATCTGTAGCTGAATGTCGCGCACGGGATTTATGGAGTCGGCACCGATGCTCTCGAGGAGCTTGGCCGAGCACGGGTTTCCGTGACCTGTATGGGCGGATACTTTGAAGGAGCACTGCTTGTCAATTGCACCATCCTGCCGCATCTGGTTCAACAGCCAGAGGAAACCCTCGTCGTAGACGAGAAATCCTCGACATCCGAATTTCGACGCCCTTTTGATGTCTTCCACCGCCCGCACGATCTGCTCCTGACCGCGAAGCCGGTAACCCATTCGCTTGCCTTCCTCGGTGTGCACCGAGGCGCTGGTATCGTAGGTGGCCCGGGGGCCGGTAGCCAGGACCAGCTGGACCTTCCACTCCTCGGCAAGGGCGACCATCTCTTGGATGTCTGCGTCCGAAAGGAGCATGATACCCTTGGTCTGGGTAACACGATGGATGGTGCCGCCGAGGGACTGCAACTCTTGGAGCAGGGAGCGCATTGGCCCGGGGCCCTGAATGCCCGGCACCTCGAAGCGATACTGGGCGCCGTCGGAGAAGCGTTTAGCCGATGTCGGCAGATCGTAGGCATCTCCGGCGGGCATGCCGATCTTTTTTAGAAACTCTCTTGTTGAATCCATTCTTTTCTTCCTCTTTCCGTTAGTGCACTGCTGCGGATCAGCGACCGCCGGGCCCGGCCCGGAAGCGCCGCGTCGCTACTGTTTTCCCAGCATAAGCTGGAGATAGGACGATTCACTCTCCAATACGCCGTAGGCAGCAGCTCGACTCACAACGCGTCGTGCCCAGTTCCCGTGGGGTCCTACCTCGTTCATCTTGTTCTGCTTGAGGCTTTTCGCAACGCCCCCGGTCATGCCGAGGATCTGCAGTGCGTCCTCGTACTCCTCACGGGTAACTGCCTGCATGGCATTGACAAACCTCAAGTGGGATGGATGTATCACGGTCTTTCCAACAAACCCGTTGGCCTTGTCCAAGATCACTTCGCGCAGTAGGCCGTCCACCGCGTCGTTTATGATGGTGTTGCGCCGCAACAACGAGGTGTGGATGCCGTCGTCAAGCAACGCACCGAGGTCCTCATCGTTGTACGCTAAGAAGTACTCCCAAACGGGGGCCGAGAGCGTGTACCCGTCACTGACTCTGCCGAAGATATTTATGATGTCGGAAAGGCAGCCCTGTACGGGGAGTATGTCATAGATGGACGAGTTGATCCCGCGGCGGACCCCGAACAAGGCCGAGAAGTCGGTGCCGCCGACGCGGACATTAAGCACCACATCCGAATAGGGCTCCATAATCTCCTTGGTCCGCACAAGCTCGGTTACTCGGGTCTCTGCGAACGCAATCTTCGCACCCTCGAGTATGGGCATGCAATAGAGACCGGCATGTACGCGATCGTTTAGCTCCCTCAGAATCTCGAGGTACGCACCCGCGTTGCTACTGTCGAACTTGGGAAAAACAAAGCCGGTGAGGCTTTGGGCGTGTGCCTCGGTCAACCGCTCGGAGAGGCGTCGGAACTGCCGCAGGTTTCGAACGCGCACGAACAGGAGCGGAAGACGATCGAGGAAGGTGCCATCGTTTTTTATTCCCTCGGAGAAGGTGGCAAGGTGCTGTAAGACATTCTGCTCCCCTTGCTCCAGGTCTTTCTCATCGATCGCGTCCTCGAGGCACATGACCATTGATGTCAAATCCGCGAGAGCGTTGTTTTGGATTTTGCCTGCAACGTACTTCGTTCCGGGCATGTAGAGCGTCGCGCCTAGGCAATACTGCAGCACGTCCTTTGGCGAGTTCTTGTTAAAGGTCTCCGGCTCCAGTACAAAGGGAAAATCGGCCGAATGTGAGTTGTGCCTCATAACGCTACTTCACCTTTACCGTCACGCAAAAAGCCGCCGGACCAGCAAGGACAGCAGATACTGAACGAGCAAGATGCCGCCAACAATCGCGGCGATCTTGACAATCGCGTGAGTTATACGAGCACCCGCGAGCGAAAGAGTGCGGAGTGACCGTACAAACCAATAGGCCGCGCCGACGACCGCGTAGACTGCGATAACCGTAAGCGTGTCGTCAACCAGGAGCGGCGCCACCACAAGCACGACGACGCGCGAGATCAAGAGCCCCGCGTTCCAGATCGAGACCTCTCCCTGCTTTTCGAGGACGGTAAACAACATCCCCAACGGCACCACACCGAACTCCAGGATAAGCCAGACGGAGAGCCACTGGGCGTAGCGTCCCGCTTCCGCCCACTCATCACCAAAGACGAAGGGAAAGAGGAGATCCCCATAAAAGGTGACCACGGAGAGGACAAGCGCACCAAGGACCAGCAAGCGTACGTAGAGCGACTGCGTAATCCTTTTCAGCTCGCTTTTGTTCCCACGGGCGCGCGAAGCCCGTTCCAGGAACACGTGCCCTACGTTTTGCCCAACAAGCATTGTCGGGAGCTTGAGAATGCGGTGCGTGAGGGCGTAGAAGCCCGCCACCGCCGGCGAGAAACCTCCAAAACGCCACTGAGACAGGAGGGAAGTCATGCTGGAGCTTCTGTGCCTTTCCGATCTCCACCTGGGTGAGACCTACTCCTACCTGGACGGCTCCCGCTGGGACTGGGACGACAACAACCAGGCGGCCCTGGAGCCATTCTACCGCGGGGTGGCCCT
>CAZFLD010000145.1:0-6111 GCA_964519835.1 uncultured Spirochaetales bacterium | reverse complement strand
CATCGGGGACCGCATAACGCTGTTTGTGCTGGACGATTTGATAAAGGGTGGCGCGTCGTATCTCCATAAGGCGATTCTTGTGCCACTGGGACTCGAAGAAGACATTTCTACGCAGGACTCGGACCTAAAGCCTGAAAACCGAACTCAGGAAGACCTTGGAATCCAACGAAGAAGAGACGTGTCCGGCTCGGAGAGAGAATTCTTGACCAAGCATCCTGAACTAACGTCCGAGTTTGAGCGCCTCGAACGCTAAGTCTACGGTCACGGTGTTCCCCGTAGAGAAGTGTTTCGGGCACACCAACATAGCGGGCCACCGACCTGTGATCCAGTCCAATCTTGCCGCGCCCTCATCGTTGAACGCCTCAGCCTGGCACCGGAGAGGGCCTCAGGGAATTCTACCCCGCAACACGGTTTCCGTTAGCTCGCTGCCGGTAATGGGGTGGTTCAGTTCGAAAGCCCGCCGGACTTCGTCCACGATAAGAAAGTCGCGCTCACGGATTGACCCTGCCCAACCTGTTACCACAATCTATTGACAACACCCCAAAGGCCGCTCGCCTAATTGTTGAGCGTACTATCCGCTCGGCGGTCGACTAATACACAAACATGAAGCTCATACTGCACATTGGCCAGCCAAAGACTGGTTCCACGTCGCTCCAAAACGCCCTGCTCGACAATCGACGATTGTTGCGGCGGCACGGCATCTACTACCCCATACCGCCGTCCCGACGGACAAACCATGGGGCATTGACCTCGCTGGTATTCGAGAAGGAGCGGTGGCCCCGGCAGATCAGGCACAGAGAAAACCTCCGCCCCGGTTCAGTTGTAAGAGAAGCCAAGCGAATTGTGGCCAAACTCGTGTCGACGGCACGATCCAAAAAGTGGCAGACAGTTCTTTTATCCTCCGAATATTTTTTTCGGGACCTGCGAGACTTCAGCGGGCATCAAATCCAACAGACTGTCTTTAGTCATTTTTCCGACGTGACCGTTGTGGCCTACATCAGACACCCGGCCAGCCTCTACTTGTCGCTTTGTTTGCAAAGCGTGCGGCACTCCGGAGCGACGCCATCTCCCACCAAAGGCTCGTTTCGCCGTGTCTTGGAGTCGTACGCCGATCTTGCGGATTTGATTGTCCGCGGATACGACCGTGAGAGCCTTTTGAACGGAGATATCGTCCATGACTTTTTCGCGACGTGCCTGCCGATGGTGCCTATCGAGGCGGTCACAAGATCGGAAAGTGAGTCAAACGTTTCGATGCCGGCTGAAGTAGCGGCTGTTCTTCAGGCCTATCGGAAGGCACTGTATCCGGACGAGGACGATGTGAACAAAGCGGCAGACGGCCGAGTTGCCCGCATGGTGCTCAGCAAGGCACAGAGCCTTGGCATTCGTGAAGGCGCGAAGCTGCGACCTGAGATTGCCGCATTTATCGAGCGTCAAAGCCGGCGCAACATAGATTGGCTTGCCGGCGAGCACGGGATACTCTTTCCCAGCCACAAAACAACCGAGCAAACACCCGCCCGCAAGGTAAAGTCGCGTCCAAAGTCTCTCAGCGATGTATGCGAAATTGACCAGGACGCGGCCGAGCGGATTGTTATGCACATACTCCGCGACCAAGCGCGCCGATTTCCGCCAATGGGGGGAAGCCTTCGGTATTATTTGTCGCGATGGCGAAGGGTCGTGCGGCGGCTTCCGTTCGGACCATAGGAGACGTCGGCTGGCAAGACTACTTTTGCACGTTGGGACTCACAAAACAGGTACCACCGCGATTCAAGCATACGCTCACAAACATCGCCGTCTTTTGTTGCGGAAAGGAGTCTTCTATCCACGCTACCTGCCGGGACCACTTCATGGCCACCACTGGATCGCGCATATCCTCTCGCTCCGGTGGTCGTCGCCTGCCGCCGACATTGTCATACGGCGGCTTTTCCGTCACTGGTGGCGCCGCGCGAATCGTTACAACACGGACCTGCTGCTTAGTATCGAGGCCCTCTACAGGCATCGTTTGGGCCCCGGATCGCGAGTCTCCGGGCGTCGTCGGTACCTCCGTAGGCTGGCTCGTGTTCTGAACGGCATGAGCGTAGTACCGATAATCGTGTTCCGTCGTCCGGACGACTACCTGCGTGCCTTTTACCAAAAACGAGTCGCTATGGGATGCCTTCCCATGGCGGAATTCGCCCACTACGCCAGGCGGCAACCGATCGGGCTTCGATACTCAGAGAACGCCGCCCTATTCCGTACGTTTTTCCCGCAGACGTGTTGTCTGATCTACGAGGACCTGGGTGGCTTGGGTGGGTTATGTCCCTCGTTCTTCGCTGCCCTGGGAGTTAAGCCCGGGGAACTATCGTCGGACGAGGTTGTCCGAAAGAGCCCGACGCCCGAAGCAACACTCGTAAAGAATTACGCAAATCGGTTTTTGGCAACGAGACGCCAAAGCCGCCGCTTTATGAATTGGTTACAGTCGCCGAGCGTCTTGCAATCTATCCAATTCGCCTTTGGCAACCGCAAGTTTGATCTCTGGCCGAGTCATGAGCTTCGGTCCGCCTTCCTCGAGGGCCGCAAGGCGGATGTGCATGAGCTCCGGCGGAGGTTTTTCCCGGAACGAGACCAGCTCTTTCCGCCGTTGCGGCCGGAAGACACCGCGGAACGACTGCCCGAAATACCCCATAACGTCCGCAAGATGGTCCTGGACTACTTTGGCCGATGAACGCGACACAAAACCGATTTCTCAACCTGGCCCGCAGATTCAGACGGTCCGCCCTTTGGCAGCTTGTAGAGCCGATATACCAAAATCGCCGGTTTTACAAAGTCGCCGGGAAGTTGCTCGGTCGCGGACGGGGCTTCCACGCCGTTGTTGGTCCGGAAGCCGCCAGGGCGTCGGACCGTGGCAGGCGACCGCAAGCGGACGAGCAAAGGCTCCAGGAGGAGTACCGCCGTTCAGATGCCTCGCGCCAACCCGACGGATTTGTCCTTTATCGGATCGTCGGCAATGACATTGTGCCACGCCATCGCCCGGGCCAATCCAGAGCTAACGTGCGCTTTATCCTGGAAAACGAGCCGGACTTGGCCGACTGTGAAAAGCGGTGGGTCCTGAATCGTATTGTCGACGGCGATGAAGAACGTGCGATTAGAGAGTTGCTGGAGTCTCGTGGACAATCCCACTTTTCGATTCCATTTCAGAAGGACGATTACGCTCAATGCCCCTGGGACCTCAATGGTCTTCCCCGGCCGGGATACACTTTGTCTGGCGAGTTCGACGGCCTTTCGCGAACCTTCACAGACCGCGTCAACAAGCGCCTCTACCGCCACAAAAACAACTACGTGGTCAACAACAACGGCGCGCGGAATTCTGCTCTGGCGGATGGAAAATCCAGGGCCAAGTGGATCCTCCCGTGGGACGGCAACTGCTTTCTTACGGTGTCCGCGTGGAGGGAAATAACAGAGGCCGTTCGTAGCAGGCCGTGGTTTCCGTATTTTGTTGTGCCGATGGCACGCGTAAACGAGCAATCCTCGCTCGTCGATCCCCGTTTTCGACCGCCCGCCGATCAGGAACCACAACTCCTCTTCCGCGCGGATAGTGTCGAGGCCTTCGACGAGCGGTTTTACTACGGTCGTCGTCCCAAGGTCGAGATTCTCTGGCGTCTGGGCGTACCCGGCCCTTGGGATGAGTGGGCGATGGAACCGTGGGACCTTCCTTACCCCGAATACTGCGCTGAGGCAGGGCAGTTTGGGTGGGCCGGGTGGGTAGCTCGGCTTCCTTCCGGGAAGCCCCATCTCGAATCCGGACCCAACAGCGAAACGCTCCGACACCGCGTGCGGGCCGGAGCGGTAAGCGCCTTTCTCTCTCGCCTCGATGCGAGTATTCTTGCTGAACGGATGGCCGGTGCCGGCGTCTTTGTTAGCGAACCGCAACGAGGCCCGCACGAAGCCCAAGTGACCATTTTAGAGATGCTCTCCAAGCTGAGTAGACACTCGTCACCACGGCGGCGTCGAGAATCGCGGCGCGCGACTCGGCGGATCGCAACGCTCCTTGCGGAACACTACCAATTGCCGATCCTGCTCGACTTTACATGCTCGGAGCGGGCTACGTTTTTGATCGACGGAGTTCTTCGATGGCTTCGCCATGATCGACCGGCACGAGTGGTACGCCGTGACACGGGCCTTGCCGGAACCACGTATGTGCTGCTTGTGGCCGCCGCCGCGGCAAAGCTGGGCCGCTACCGGGTGTTGTCTCAGTCGCTCCTTTTCGCGGCCGATCGGGCGAGCCTGCTGTTTGCGGTCCCGGCAGCGGTTACAGCCTGCTTGGGGGACGCACGTCATCGTTTTTTGTGGCAGGCGCTGGACCTGCTCGCGAGGCGCTGTGGCGAGAATATATGGCAGGCGGCCGTCCGTCCCGGTGCCTTGAATGTCGCCGTGGGTGACGCCGCGCCCGACTTCTGGGACCACCTCTACGCCGAAGCATTCGTTTCCGAGCGGGCGTGAGCATGCCCGGGCGTGTCGTACACATTTCCACCGTCCACAACGCCCTTGACCCGCGGATTCGGCTCAAAGAGCTATCAAGCATAGCGCGTTGGGGCATAGACGCCCACTTTGTAACAGCGGACCAGACGGCCCGGCCTTGCGACGACGGCGTGAAGATACACGTCGTTCGACCGCGCAAACGCGGCCGCCTTGCGCGCCGACTGTTGCTTGCTCCGCGGGCCATCCGGCGCGCGCTGGCCATACCCGCGTCGCTCTACCACATCCACGATCCGGAGCTCCTGCCCTGGGCATGGCTACTGTTGTTGCGCCGGCGGCCGGTGGTCTACGATATCCACGAAGACTACTCCGTGGCGCTGGAACAGCGCGCGTACATCCCTCGCGTGCTCCGGCTCCTGGGGCGGAAAGCCGTCGACCGCCTTGAACGGGCTTTGGCACTCCCGTTTCACAAGGTTATCGCCGAGGATTGCTACGCGAAACGTTTTCCGCGTGCCACGCCGGTTCTGAACTATCCGACCTCGGACTTGCTCGAAATCAGGGCAAATCTAAGCCCGGAGTCGGCCCACGTTTTATACACCGGAAACGTCACACTCGAGCGGGGCGCCCTCAACTTCAGCCGCCTCTTGCGGTCGGATGGGGCCCTACGTGTTACACTTGCCGGTAGGTGCACACGAGTACTTGCGCATTTGCTGCGAGAAACGGCCGGATTTGGAGCCGAGCGCCTAAGCATAGTGGGGGAGGGTCGGTACGTGCCCTTTGACGAGCTCCACGAAGTATACCGCTCCGGTCCATGGACCGCGGGGGCGGTGCTTATACCCGATGTCCCCCACTACAGAGACAAGCACCTGACCAAATTCTTCGAGTACATGGCCGTGGGCTTACCGATAATAGCCACGGATGTACCCGAATGGCGAAAACTCATCGCTGACCAGGGCCTTGGATTGTGTGTGGACCCTGGTAAGCCTGATGATGTAGCATTAGCAATACGGTGGTTGTATCAGCATCCGGAAGAAGCATCCGCTATGGGCCGGCGTGGTCGGCAGCTGGTGGAGCAGCAGTACCATTGGAACAGTCAATCTCGACGTCTGCTCGCGTATTATCAGACCCTGACGAAGGCTTTATGAACCTGTGCGGCCTTGTGTCGGTTATTACTCCCACCCACAACGGCGCACGGTACCTACGGCGTGTTGTTGAGTCCGTTGCCAACCAGTCCATTGCCGTCCACGAACACATCATTGTGGACGACGGCTCTACGGACGACACGCCTAGACTGCTCAGACGCCTTTCCAAGGAATTCTCCCATCTGGTGGTGGTGCATCAAAAACGCGCCGGCGCCGCCGCCGCCCGGAACGCGGGAATCCAACTTGCCCGTGGCCGCTACATAGCCTTCCTCGATGCCGACGATGTGTGGCATGAGCGCAAGGTGGAGCAGCAGATTCGCTTTATGGAAGAGCACCGCTGTGTTTTTTCATACGGAGATTACGTGGAAGTCGGCCATCACGACCGTCGGACCATCAAGCACTATCATCTCCCCGCAAGCGTCGGTCACGAGCAGCTGTTGCGTGGTTGCCCCATAGGTTGTCTTACCGTGGCCTATAACCAGGAAGTACTGGGCAAACGCTACATGCCCGCGGTTCA
>CAZFLD010000144.1:0-6378 GCA_964519835.1 uncultured Spirochaetales bacterium | reverse complement strand
CCGGCCCGTTCCGCCTATCTACCTACGCGATTTCTCGTCGCCGGAGAGGCTGTTGGCGATGACTGGCCCGACTTCCAGATAGACGGATATGGTGATTGGTTGTGGTTGCTCAAGGAATGGGTGCGGTCCACAGGTATGTCCGGACCACCAAGCTGGAGCGGGTCTGCGGCGGAGAAGACAATTCGCTACCTCGAGACAGCCTGGACCATTCCAAGCTACGACCCGTGGGAAGAGTTCGGCGATCGGATACACGTCGCCACACTCGCCTGCGTCTACGGCGGCCTGGTCGCGGCATCTACACTCGGTTGGGACACTGGTACAAGCGCCGAAGCGATTCGACGCTTTGTATTGGACCACGGCGTCCGCGACGGCGTACTGACTAAATCAGTTGGCCGGAGAGAAATCGACGCAGCCCTCCTGTGGGCTGCGGTGCCGTTTGGAATGGTCGCCCCGGATGACAAGGTCATGACCCGGACCGTGTCCCGCATCGAGGCCGAGCTGCTGATTCATGGCGGCGTCAAGCGTTATTCGGAGGACACGTACTACGGCGGCGGCCGTTGGCTTCTTTTGACCGCCTGGCTGGGGTGGTACTACGTAACCGTTGGTCGTCTGGGCGACGCTGAGCAATGTGCACGTTGGATTGAGAAACATGCATCCAAAGAAGGCTTTCTGCCGGAACAGGTCACCGATTTAGTTGAAGACACGCGGATGCGCGACTCGTGGCGAGACAAATGGGGCGCGGTGGCCGAGCCGCTGCTATGGTCCCACGCCATGTACCTCGTGCTCGTCAAGAACTTGGCACAAACCGCCGGCGTTGCCGGTGAGCAATAAGTTCTGCAGCTAGGAGGAAGGAATGAGACAAAAACATATTGTCTTATTGGGACTATTAATGACGGTACTTGCCACCGGCGCATTTGCGACCGGTACAAGCGAATCGGAAAGCGACGGTGCTCCGGTCACCATCAACTACTGGCACACGATGAGTGACCCGGAGACCGCCCAACTGGGCGAGGTGATAGCGGCATTCGAAGAAACGCATCCCGGCGTACGCGTGGAACCCACAAAATACGCGTATGACGATTTCAAGACCGCTATCCTTACCAGCGTGGCCGGAGGCGAAGCACCGGACACCGCCCGCATCGACATCATCTGGGTACCGGAATTCGCCCAGGAGGGCTGGTTAATGCAGCTGGATGGGGACGGAGCTATGGAAGACTTCGATGAGTTGGCAGCGCGAACCTATCCTGGTCCCCGCTCAACGGCGGAATGGGAAGGGAATTACTACGGCCTTCCGCAAAACACCAACACACAGGTTCTTCTGTGGCATCAGGAGCGCTTTGAAGCCGCGGGAATCGACGGTCCTCCCGAGACGATGGAAGAGTTTGCTGACGTAGCACGAGCGCTCTCGAATCCTGAGAACGAGCAATATGGCTACGCGCTCGGCGGAACCTACTTTTGGGCGCCCGCACCTCTTTTTTACGCGATGGGCGGACAGATCGTCGATGACAGTATCACTACCGCCTCCGGCTACATCAACGGCGAAGAAAGCGTATCGGCTTTTGCACTGTTAAAGGAGCTGTATGACGACGGCGCGGTTTCTCCCAACGTCTTGGGCGGCGGCATCGGCACGGCGGATGGTCATGGCTCCGGAAGATATGCAATGATTATCGACGGCCCGTGGATGGTTGACATCTACGCCGACAGCTACCCGGACTTCGACGTCAATTTCGCGCTGATTCCGACAGGCCCCGATGGAACCACCAGCTCGGTTGTCGGCGGCGAGGACGTGGTGATTTTCGAAGGGAGCGACCATCCGGACGAAGCAATGGAGTGGGTTCGATATCTGCTAAGCGAAGACGCGCAGCGAACTATGGCGCAAGTCGGCGTTATGCCGACCTTGTCATCGCTGCGAGGAGATCCCGCTATGCCGGAGTACTTCGACATTTTTCAGCAGCAGTTGGAGACGGCCCAAGCCCGCGTGCCCCACCCGAGTTGGTCCGAAATGGACGGAGCAATCAACAACGCGTTCCAACGAATCTTGCGTGGCGACCAGTCGCCCCAAGAAGCCCTCGACCAGGCGGCCGAGGAAATAAACGCGCTTTTGAGCGAGTAGTATTGGACGGTTTGCATTGGCGAACACGTTGATCCACGGGAGTAGCCGTCGCCGTTTAGCGACGGCACTCCCTTTTGTGCTGCCCGGACTAACTCTCTATGTCATCTTTGTGGCCCTGCCCATGGTGTATTCGCTCGCCATGAGCTTTTTTGACTGGAACCTGTCTCGTCCCCTCGATTCCGAGTGGCTGGGGCTCGGCAACTACAAAACGGCTTTTGGAGATCCGATATTCCTCCGGGCGGTCGCAAACACGGTGGCCTACGCGCTAGTGACGGTACCGAGCCAGCTAGTTCTCGGCTTGATCGCCGCCGTTCTGCTCAACCAAAGCATCCGTGGTCGAACGGTTTTTCGGGTCATCTACTATTTGCCGGTCATTACCAACTGGGTGATCGTTGGTGTTTTGTTCAAGTATGCGTTTAACGGACAGGCCGGGTTTGTGAACTACCTGCTCCGGGACGTGCTGGGCGTTATCGAATCCAACATCCTTTGGCTGGCCGACCCGATTCTCGCCCTGGTTCCGGTGCACTTGGTCGAGATTTGGAAGGGAGTCGGTTGGTGTGCGGTGATTTACCTCGCCGCGTTACAGGGGGTGCCGAAAAACCTCTTGGAAGCGGCGACTGTCGACGGCGCGCGTCCTCTGCGCCGCTTTGTTTCAGTCTCCTTACCAATGCTTGCGCCGACAACGCTCTCTGTGGTGGTGGTACGCACAATCGGGACCCTGAACGGCTACGTCTCGAACACGGTTATTACAAACGGGGGGCAGCCTCTCGACCAAACTCATTTTGTCCTAACCCTGATGTATCAAACGGCCTTTGACAACTTGGAGTTCGGCTACGGTGCAGCAATCAGCTATGTGCTAACGATATTTATCCTCGGCGTCAGCCTTATCCAGATCCGGCTTCTGACGGAGCGGGGAAGCTCGATATGATGACCTCCCGGTACGAGGTCGCCAAAAAAACACTGGTGTACGGTCTTCTGGTCGCCGGCGCCTTGGTGTCCATGTTCCCTTTCTGGTACATGCTGATTACGTCGCTTAAGCCACAATCCTACATCTTTGAAATCCCGCCGACCCTGTGGCCTACCGAGGCGACGCTTACAAACTACAGCAAGGCCCTTGCGCGCGACAGCTTTGGGCGCTACTTCCTAAATAGCACCGTAGTCGCCGCCCTTACCACAGCGTCGACCGTGACTGCGGCCTCGCTCTTGGCCTATGCGTTTGCCAGGATGGAATTCCCGGGTCGAAAGCCCGCCTTTATTCTGATCATCGTCGGACTTATGATCCCGCCGGTCATGCTGATCATTCCGCAGTTTTTGGTGGCCCGCACACTAAGACTACTTGATTCGCTCGTCGGCCTTGTCATTGTATATGTCGCCATGAATTTGCCCATGCAGTCGTTTTTGCTAAAAGGCTTTCTTGAAGGCATCCCGATCGACCTCGAGGAGTCCGCGTTTATGGACGGCGCGAGTCGCCGGCAGGTGTGGGCGCGTCTAATCCTCCCACTTTCCCGTCCTGCCCTCTCCGTTGTAACCATATTCTCGTTTATCTTTGCTTGGGACGAGTTCGCTTGGGCTCATGTGGCTGTGCGCACCGCGGCGAAGCGAACGCTCCCCATTGCCATCGCCTTTTTTCAGACGCAACACAAGACCGAATGGGGAATCGTCTTTGCCGCATCCATCGTATCGCTTGTGCCAATAATACTCGTGTTTGTTGTTTTCCAGCGCTATTTTATCGAGGGTATCACAACCACCGGCCTCAAAGGATAAAAGATTATCGTGTGGACACAAACGGTCGTGGTTCCCACAAAGGCGAGATACGGCCCTACAGACGACATCACAGTTCGCATACATCTTTCCGCACAATGGGAAGGTGTCGACTGTTTAGACGTAACGATCACTCTTTTCCGGCTGGGACACCCGGTAGGCGACTCAGTCACACAGACGGTTGACGCGGACAGCTCGGGCATATTGACGGTAACGGTGGCCGAGTCCGCCGGCAGGCGACAGCACGGTGGATTGATTTGTCGGTGTGCCCTGCGAGGGAAAGCTCAAACGGCCGGTCCGCGCGGCGAGGTCGTGTATGCTGCGGTCGCGGGGCAAGAGGGCGACGAAGGCGTATGTCGCTATGCCTTTGTCTCAAATTTCCAAAAGGGTGTGGACGTCGAGGACGTTGCCGAGTGGCTCGCGTCCATGCACGTGACGCACGTTCAGTTCTACGACTGGATGTACCGTCATGAAGAGCTTGTTCCCGAGTCCAACGACTACTCCGATGCCTTGGGCCGTCCTCTCCACCTTCCCACCGTCAGGGCGATGGTGGAGGCGTGTCACGAACGGGGCATCAAGGCCATTGCCTATGGCGCCGTATATGGCGCGGGCAAGACCTTCTTGGACGAGCATCCCGATTGGGCCCTGAGGCGAGGCGACGGTACTCCCTGTACGCTCGTCGATTGGCTGTACATTATGAACCCCGCACGCGGAAGCCCCTGGCGCAAGCACCTCGTCGACCAGTACGCTTCTGCGGTCGCGAGCCTTGGCTTCGACGGAATACACATGGACGCCTACGGCCGACCGAAGCGGGCCTACGACTCAGGCAGTACGTTGGTCGATTTGGCGGCGGAGTTTCCATCTCTTATCATTGAAGTATGGAAGCGCCTGGAAAGAATAGGCAATCGGGCGCCGACGCTCTTTTTCAACGCCGTCAATAATTGGCCGACTGCGGCACTCGCGCAAACGCCGGTGGCGGCGCCCTATGTAGAGGTGTGGCCTCCGCACACCACCTACCGGGATCTGGTGGAGATCGTTCGCGAAAACAGGCGCATTCACAAGAAAACCCCCATTCTCGCCGCCTACTTGAGTCCGTTTGATCCGGAAAGAACGGCAAATCCCGCCGCCATGACCAATGCGAATTGGGCGCTTCTCTATGCCGCCGCAGTAATCCACTCCGCCGGGGCAACGCATCTTGTGCTCGGTGAAGCCGCGTCCATCCTCTACCATCCCTATTACGTGACCCACCGCCGGCTTTCCATTGAGGGCGAGCGGCTTGTCCGCCGTTATTGGGACTTTGCTACTGCCTACTCCGACCTTTTCCTCGATGCTTCGGTCGTTGATCTGACTCGCGATCACGCGCACGGACCGGACGATGAGTTTTCCTTCGCGGGTGCACCAACCTCCGCCTATCCCGTCGCGGGCAGGGTGTGGGTTTCCGTTTTGGAGAACGAGCATTGTTATGTCATCATGCTGGTAAACCTCTCCGAGTTGGACAACGACGAGTGGAACATGCCGCATCGACCTCCGTCGCGGCCCGCTGAGAACATCGTCGTCTCGGCAAGCTGCCCTGAGCGAATTACGGAGTGCTTCAGCCACAGCCCGGATCAGCCGGTGTCCGGTTTTGCCGGCAACTCGGCAGTCGGGATCGGTCTACCTGAGCGACTTACCGTCGAACAGACGCACTCTCACCACGGACAAACAAGCATAGTGACCGTACCGCCGACTGTTCTTTGGAGAATTGTGTGGATGACGAAGGCCGCCCACCCATCGGCGCGCAGCCCTTCGCCCCCGCACGCCCCCGTGAGTACATTACTTCCATGAAGTACGTAGGCGCACATGTAAGCATCGCGGGTGGAGTTTCCGAGGCACCGGGGCGAGCCAAGCAGATCGGGGCAAACGCCATGGGCATCTTTACCAAAAACCAGCGCCAGTGGTCGGCCAAGCCTCTGAGCGAGGCGGAGATCGGCGCCTTTGCCGCGGCCATAAAAGAGGCCGACATAAAGCCGGAGCACGTAATTGTCCACGACAGCTACCTCATCAACATCGGGAATCCCGACGACGAGAAGCGCACAAAGTCGCTTTCCGCGCTTATTGACGAAACGGAGAGGGTCGAGGCGCTCGGGCTGGTCTACCTCAACTTCCACCCGGGAAGCGGCATGGGAGAGCTCGACGAGGGCGAGACCATCAAGCTGATCTCCGAGGGAGTAAACACGGTTATCGACAAAACTGAGTCCGCGGTGCTTCTTATCGAATCAACCGCCGGTCAGGGGACCCACGTCGGCTACCGCTTTGAGCACCTCGCCTCGATCATTGAGCTTGTAGACAACAAAAAGCGTATCGGGGTCTGTCTGGACACGTGCCACATGTTCGCCGCCGGATACGATCTTCGCGAGCCCGACGTCTTTTCCGCCACCACCGCGGAGTTCGATTCCGTGGTCGGCTTCGACACGCTCAAGGCACTCCATATAAATGATGCAAAGGTCGAGCTCGAAAGCCGAAAG
>CAZFLD010000143.1:0-6588 GCA_964519835.1 uncultured Spirochaetales bacterium | reverse complement strand
TGACGAATGGCCTGCCGTTCGTCAGACGGGACCCCCGGAGCACCCGACCTTCAGGTGCCTTTGGCGACTGAAGGGCACGCCTTTTCCCGACTATGCAAAGGTGTCGATCATGGTTCCGCGGTTTGGATCGTAGTTGTTGATCGGGCGGAGGGGATTGTTGAAGGTGATGACTTGGCCCGAGGCGAGTGAGGGGAAGGAGCCGTGCTCGAGTTGCAGCGGATTAACGAGCGGGACCGAGCCGACGGCGCTTCGCGGGATACTAAGTGGATTCTCGGTGCCCAAGTCGATCTGTGGCTGCGACCGCATGACGGGGTTTTGGAAGTCAATGACCGCACTGCGCACCGTTGCCTGCGTGATCGCTCCGGAATGGCCTATTGGTGTGTTCATAATTACCTCCTAGCTAAACGTCGTCCGGTGTGTGTATCTGTGGTATAGGCCATCTGGGTGGCTATGGAGAGGCCACATGGTGTGGCAACCGGTGAGTTTTACGGAGGAATGATGAGCGAAGTAGAGCTGGACCGAGCGCCCGAGCATAAGGCGATTTATGAGGCGTCGCGGCGGCGGCACGAGGCGGTATTGAGGTGTCTGCGCGCCGTGACGTGTTCATCGCTTGTAGCATCGACGGGTTTATTGCAACAGCCGACGGCGGGCTTCAGTGGCTCGACGCCTACGAGAACCCGAACGGATCGGACTGCGGCTATGCAGAGTTCATGAAACGAATCGATGCGATCGCAATGGGCCGCCACACGTATGAGGCCGTGCTTGGCTTCGGTTCGTGGCCGTACCGACATCCCCGTGTACGTCCTGAGCACCACCGACCCGGGTGCCGAGCGTGTACAGATCGTCGAGACGGGGCACGTGCCGCGGTCGAAGCCGCCGAGGCCGACGGTCACGAACGTCTCTATGTGGACGGTGGGAAAACGATCCAGGGATTCCTTGAAGCCGATCTGATCGACAAGATGATCATCACGACGATACCGATCGTCCTTGGGGGTGGAATCCCACTGTTTGCATCCGGTTCCTCAGCGCGACAGTTCAGGGTGAATAGCGTGTGCCGGCCGGGTCCATTTGTTCAGAGTCATTTCACACGTGACCGGGAAACGTGAACTACACGGCTGCTGCAATATGACAATTGATTGTACCGCAATAACGAATATAGCTGTCGGACATACAGCGCCGCAGCAGCCCTGCACCATTTTTGTGGGAAATACTCCATTTCCGTCCGTGTATTGAAGCGAAACGGGCGTTTGCGCTGTCTTCATAGGTATGAAAGTCCAAACGGTTCCCAACACACCGAAACTGCTGGATGAGCTTCGTACGGCCCTACCAATTAAGCACTGCTCCTATCGTGAAGCACCCCAACACCATGGGTGCACCCGAGGTACAATCACTCTGTAGCCATCTCGCGGAGAAGGACTGTAGTCGGCGTTCGCCCCGTGGCTATGTACCACGGGGCGGCCGTCTATCCGGTCCATCGGCCGTCGAGTGGCTATCTGGTCAACTCGATAAAAAACCTCGGAGTGACACGGTAGGTTGTGCTTGGAGCAATCTGGAAGACGTCTTCAAACACCACAATCCCCGTCTCCACACGAATCCGCCGGGTGCCGGGACGAAGCCGAAACTCCATAGGGTTTTCTACTTCCTGGCCGTCTACAAAGATATCAAGCTCGTCCGTAATGCTCTCGATGTCCGGTCGCAACGTTGCCTCCGGAACAAAAAGTACGATGGTAGACAACGCGGGCTCGAGGTTCGCGGTAACGGAAGTGTTTGAGCCCACCGTGATAGTGGTGCTAAACGTGACATAGCCGTCGGACTCGACGCGTATTTCGTAAGTACCCGCTTCGAGCTGCCGGTTAAGGGGAGCCGTGCCCTCGCGGCGGTTGTTGATGTACACCACGGCGCCATTGATGTTCGAGTTGACCCGTACGCGGTAGGTAACCGGCTCGAGCTCGAAGTTGACGGTGCGGTTCCGCGTCAGCCTAACACGCTCGCTTCTGTTCACGTACCCATTCGCCGACACCTCGACGGTGTAGGTCCCTTCCTCCAGGGTGAGGTTCATGGGAGCGCTTCCGCGCTGGTCGCGTCCGTTGACAGAAACCGTTGCGCCACGCACGTTTGAGGTGATCCGCAGTCGATAGGTAACCGGCTCGAGTTCTACGCTGATTGTTCGCGTAGAGGTAATGTTGATTTCCTCTTCGTACGGCACATAGCCGTCCGCTTCGACGCGTATCGTTCGCTCGCCTTGGGGAATCGAAAAAGTGCTCGGCGTCCGGTTGCTCTGTACCTCACCGTCAATAAAGACGGTAGCGCCTCGAATGTTCGATTCGATTGTTACGTTGTGGTTGGCCGTTCGGCCGCCTCGGCCACCGGCCCCGCTTTGAGCAAAAAGAGCCCCAGCGGCGATTAGCGGTATCAAGACCGCAAGTGATATAAGTCGTTTCATCATGATCCTCCAATGTTGCTCATGGCGCATAAAGACGGGCGCCTATCGGCGCCCGCTCTTGTGGGTATCTAAGTGGCGTATAGCACTATCGGCCTGTACGTCCCGATATTGTCACGATCTCATCCTCAATTCCACGAATCTTGTCCGTGATCTGAATGTTCGGGACGATTTGGAAATAGGTTGTGTCGTCGTCAAAAGTGGACGTGTCGTCACCTGAGTCCCAAAACATATTGACCCGGACAAGAGAGGCCGTCTGGATGTCGGTGAACCGGGGAATCCGGTACTCACCCAGGATGCCGGAGGCCTGCTGGAACACGTAGAGCACCGCATCGGCGCCGTCTGTACCCGAGGCCAGCTGAGCGTCGTCATCCCGCGTGCTACTCTGTACTGCAGCGAAGGCATCCGCGTAGACCTGCGCGACGCCGACCCAGGTGTAGTATCGGTCGCCAGTCACACTGGGCAGTCCGGTTGTCCCGCCGCCAGTGGTGCTGTTCAACGTGCTTGTGTAGCTAGCGGGGTGCGTGCGGACAATGATCGACTCAGGACCACCGCCGTCGGTGTCGTCCCGGTCTAACTCGACTCGGTACGTGTCGTTTTCGTCGTCTTGGTCGTCATCCCAGTCGTAGGAAGCGCCGGACTTGTCGCCCTGCGAACCACCGGTGGTTGTGGGACGGTTGAAGTAGATGGCTTGCCGGCCATTTTCGCCTGCGCTAACAAAGGAAGTGGGATCGCCGTACGGCACAAAGCCGTTGGTGATGGGTGCTCCCGAATTGATGGTCTGATTCGGCTCTTCGAACTCGTATGCCGTGTCGACGGTTGGGTAGGTCATGTAGATGTCGACATCATCGAAGGAATCGTTCCATAGAAGCGCAAAAACGATGTCGAGCTCGTTTTCGGTCGCAAAGGCAAGTACGTCTCCGATGTTTTGGGCAAAACCGCCAATTTCAACGGTGCGCGTAATAAACGTGTAGTCACTGCCGGACTTCGTGGCCGTGAGGGTGTAGACGCCTGGTTCTACGTTGGCTCCTTCCACGTCCGCCCAGTCGAACTGACCGTCGGTATCGGTGGTGGTCTGCTGGGTGACCGACTGACCGTCGACGGTGCCGCTGAGGGTAACGGTCGCGCCGGCTACTCCTTCTCCGGATCGTGCGTCGACTACTCGACCATAGGGTTGGGCAAACTGTCGAAACAGCTCACCAAAAAATTCACAGCCCGAAAATGCGATTAGACTGAACGCCACCACAGCGATCACTCCGATACGAAGAGCAATTGATTTCCTCATGCTATTCCTCCTAAAAGTCTATTGATAGTGGCGGGAACGAAGTCCCCATCTACGCAAGTATAGTACGCATCATACGTTTTTTAAATGAGAATTAGATGATGATCCCGTGGTTTTGCGCTTGTTCGAGGCGAGCCCTCCGTTTAGGATGGCCACAGCATGGCCGAAACACGACCTCGCGCTGTTTTGTTGTTTTCCTGCCCGGATCGTCGCGGAATCGTGGCGGAGGTGTCGCACTTTATCTTCAGCTACGGTGGGAACATCGTTCAGGCCGATCAGCACAATGATCCGGAAACCAACACGTTTTTTATGCGGGTCGATTTCGACATCGGCGACTTCGAGCTTCCCCACGGGGACATCTCCGACGCATTTAAGCCCATCGGAACCAAGTTTTGCATGAACTACGCGGTTCACTACCGGAACGTTGATCATCGGCTTGCGCTGTTTTGCTCCAAACAGACCCATTGTCTGCATGACCTGCTCTTGCGACACCGCGAGGGTGAAGTGGGTGGGAAAATCGTTACGGTGATCAGCAACCACGACGCCGCTCGTGATATCGCGGGCTACTTTGATCTGCCGTTCTACCACACGCCTCTACACAAAGGAAGCGAAGGTGAAGGGGAAGAGCGTCAGCTCGCTCTGCTCCGCGAGCTCGAAATTGATCTGATCGTTCTTGCGCGTTACATGCGCATACTGTCGCCGGACTTTGTGCGTGCCTATCCGGACAAGATAATCAACATTCATCATAGCTTCCTGCCGGCCTTTGTAGGGGCCAAACCATACCACCAGGCATTTAGTCGTGGTGTAAAGATCATCGGAGCAACCAGTCACTACGTCACCGCCGACCTGGACCAGGGGCCCATCATCGAACAAGATGTGACCCGCGTTAGCCACCGGGATTCCGTAGACGACCTGGTGTCAAAGGGCAAGAACTTAGAAAAGCTGGTTCTAGCTCGGGCCGTGAAGCTTCACCTTGAGCATAGAGTGCTTGTATTCAGAAACAAAACTGTTGTTTTTGAGTAGAGTGGGACGACACGCGTCAACCGCGTTCACGCATGGGCCGCGGAAACAATCGACAGGTCAGCGGAGAGAGTAATGCCGACGGAAATCGAAATAAAAGCTTGGGTGAGAGAACCGGAGTACCTACGCCGGCAGTTGGACGATCGGTGCAGTTTTCTGCGGGACTTTTTCAAGGACGACTCGTACTATCGCGGCCCCTTGATGGGCTCGAATCCAGGACAAGAGTTTCGGCTCCGTCGTGACGATGGCCGGGGTGTGTGCACCTTCAAGGACCGTGTTGTCAAAGACGGAGTTGAAATCAACGCGGAGAACGAGTTCACGGTCTCGGAACCCGAGGTGTTTCTCCGTCTTGTAAAGCGGCTCGGCGCCGAACCCTTTGTTGCCAAAAAAAAGCGTGGGCGCGCGTACAGCCACGATGGGCTTACGGTTGAGCTGCACGAGGTCGAAGGCCTCGGTGACTTCATCGAAGTAGAGTGCGTTCTCCAAGACCCGACGGCGGAGCAAGTATCAGCGACCGAGCAAAAAATCCGCGGCTTTTTGTTGTCCCTTGGCGTCGCGGCCGATCAATTCGAGCCCACACCGTACACCCGTCTCTTGTTGGGGAAGGGAGGCCGGTAAGGCGGCGTGGCAGTTTCGCGGTCGGTAAGGCGGCCCTCGCCAACCGCTCGATCCGGAGTGTCTGCTAATCGAGAAGCGAGCCGAAGATACGACGCGCCTGACCACGATGGTCCTTTGCCGCCTCGTGGAACCTATAGTAGTCGCTCTTGTAGAATCCCGGTCGGGCCTGGACACGGCGTGGCTTGAGTAAGCCGGTCTTGTGCAGTACCTCGTGCTTGAGCCAAAGCAGTTTGTCATATCCTGGGGTCAGACCCTCGTCGCCGGTTTCCTCGTTTAGCACCACCGCTTGTCCCTTCCAGTCGTTGCGTCTGTAGGCATCCATGTTGGCCTCGATGAGGAAATCGAGTTTGCGCTCCTCGACCTGTCGGGGCCGCTGTGGCGTGCCGAGAATATCCTTCAGTCGCTCGATCACAAAGTCGACATCGTCATAGTCCCGATGGTTATAGGTGGCGAGGTATTTGTAGATATTCCGCGCAGCTTTGGTAAAGCGCCGGTAGTTGGAAACCGGGGTTGCCGCGCCGGTGTCTCGGGGATCCGACCACTCCTGGTAGATATCGTCGGGCTTCCTGAGTACCTGCGCGTGGCCGATCGGCGGGATAATTGACCCGGAATCGATCACGTTCCAATCCTCGCGCCTCCCGGAGAAGTTCTGATGGGCCCAGGTATCCGCGTATCCATGGAGCGCAATGCCGATTCGATAGGGGTCGCGTGTCTTGAGAGCGGCAATCAACAGCGCCTTGGCGTTTTTTGATCCCGGAGTGACGGAGTAGCGGTTTTTGTCCTCGTCTCCCGGGATAAAGTGGAAGGGAATCCACACATCGTTCTCTTGGGACTTATCCCAGAACCCGAAGTGGTGTGTTACCTGCGTCCGATACAGGGTGCCGTCGGTCTCGATATCGTATGGGACCAAGGCGTTGTCCGTGTACTGCGAGGAATAGGATATAGTCCGTGTATCCTCGGAGGACAGACCCGCCTCTTTGCATAAAAAGCCGATGATGTAGTAGTGGAACTCTTCGTTCATTACCGGCCAATATAGTCACGGGATGGTGTGCTTGACGACGCCGCCTCAGCCCGATAGCGTGCCTGAAATGCACGCGTACGCCCTGCCCGATAACCCGCAGCTTTTGGTCTTTGATATAGACAACACCCTGTACGACAACGAAGCCTACGTCCGGCACCAACTCGACGTGATTGTGGCGCGATTAGCCGCCGAACGCGGTGTCGAGGG
>CAZFLD010000142.1:3401-6609 GCA_964519835.1 uncultured Spirochaetales bacterium | reverse complement strand
GTGGCGATTGAGCGCTGATGTGATCTTGATCATCATCCTGTGGGGCATAAGTGTGTCGATGTGCCCGGCGGTGTGGATCATCGTCAGCTCAAAGGCGTAATTTTTGGCGATGTACTCGAGGTAGAAGGGATCAAGCGGTATGCAGTGCCCGCCGATGCCGGGGCCCGGATAAAACGGCTGAAATCCGTAGGGTTTTGTCTTGGCCGCCTCGATGACCTCCCAAATGTCGATACCCATTTTTCCGCACAGAAGCGCGAGCTCGTTTACGAGGGAGATGTTCACCATGCGGTAGGTGTTTTCGAGGATCTTTACCATCTCCGCGATCCGGGGACTCGACACCGGATGCACCTCTTTGATGGCCATCCGATACAGTCGTAGGCCGATATCAAGGCCTTCGTCGCTCATGGCGCCCAAGACCTTTGGGGTATTTTCGGTTTTCCACGTGGTGTTCCCTGGGTCCACGCGCTCCGGACTGTAGGCGAGGTGAAAGTCACGTCCGGCAACCATTCCTGATTCCTTCTCCAGGATCGGAAGGACATAGTCCTCGGTCGTCGTCGGGAAAGTGGTGCTCTCGAGGCATATAAACATGCCCTTTGTCAGCCTCCGCCCGATAATCCGTGCCGCCTCCTCCACATAGGACAGGTCCGGTTTTTTGAAACGATCGAGGGGAGTTGGGACGCAGATAAGGGCGACTTGGCACTCTTCGATTCGCACAAAGCCGGTGGTCGCCACCAGTTTGCCGTCCTCGACGGCGGCGGCAAGCTCTTGATCGGAGACGTCAGCGATATAACTCTCTGCGTTGTTGACCTTTGCAACTTTGGACTCGTCGGGGTCGAAGCCGATGACCGTGGCTCCATGCTTGGCAAAGGCAACACCGAGAGGCAGCCCAACATAACCGAGGCCCAAGACCCCTACTGTAACGGTTCGATCGTCAATTTTCGCCTTTAGCTGATCAGCGGTCATGATTGTAATCCAAGGAGCTCTCGTGCGGCGGTTACGACACTGTTCGCCGTCGGATAATAGAGCCGCTCCAGGGCCACGCTGCTCGGCGCCGGAGCGTCGGGCAGGGTAACCCGCCGGGGAGGCCGCTTTAGGGAGCCGTACGCGGTCTCGCAGACGCGAGCGATAACCTCGCCGGCCATTCCCGCCGTGGCCCACCCGCCGTCGACCACCAGCAGGCTACGTGTTTTTTGTACCGATTCCACGATGGGTGAGACGTCGAGGGGGTTGAGAATACGAAGATCAACCACCTCACAGGACACGCCGTCCTTCAAGAGCGAGGCGGCCGCGTCCAGACAGAGGTTGGT
Organism: uncultured Spirochaetales bacterium; assembly: GCA_964519835.1. Classification (GTDB taxonomy): domain Bacteria; phylum Spirochaetota; class Spirochaetia; order DSM-27196; family CAZFLD01; genus CAZFLD01. The sequence continues at coordinate 5,302 of CAZFLD010000142.1, read as the reverse complement.
GGAGTGGCCGATGCCCACAAGGGTGACTTCGTCACCGGGTACAAGGACTCGTGGACCTTCAGAGCTCAGCGGCGGCAGGATCTGGGAGCCGGCAAAGTCTTCGTCGATACCATAGGACCAGCGGTCCTCGATAAACACAACCGGATCCCCGGACTCGACGCTTTGCACCAAGAGTCGATAGGCGTCGACCGGCGTGGCCGGCATAACAACACGTAATCCGGGGATGTGTGCAAACCAGGACTGCAGCGCTTGCGAGTGCTGAGCGCCTTGCTCCCCGCCTCGGTTTATTATGCCCCGTACCGTTAGCGACAGCGGCGCGTCATTTCCCAGTACGTAGCGCCACTTCGCGGCCTCGTTGACAATCTGATCGACGGCGAGGATCAGAAAATCCATCCGCGGATGGACAACCACCGCCTTTGAGCCGCAGGTTGCGTATCCCAACGCAATGCCGGTGGTGGCATTCTCGCTCACCGGCGTATCCATCACACGGTCGCGTCCGTGTTTTTCGTCAAGGCCGTCCATCGAGCGGCCGACGTAAAAGGGACTCCAAAGTCCCTGGCCCAGGACCACCATATCAGAGTGTCGCGTAAGCAGGTCGTCGAAAGCGGTTCGGACCGCGTCTACGTACTTCATGCGTCGGTCCCGGCGTAGAGGTAACGCAGTAGCTGCGTCTCAGGTGGGTCTTGCTCGGAGCGGGCACGCTCCCATTCGGCCTCTGCTTCGTGACGAACGGTTGCCCGCGTCTTCTCCAGCCACTCCGTGGGAAGCACCTCACGCCCAACAAGCGCATCAAAAAGGCGCTTCTGAGGATCACGAAGCATCCAGTTTGGAAGGTCCTCCCGCCGGTGCAATCCAATCTCCAGATCGTCCGGCGGTCCGACATGCGCGCGCCAGCGGTAGGTGACCGCCTCGAGGAGCGTGGGCACACGTTCTCGGCGAGAGCGTTCGATAAGCTCACGGCTTGTATTGTAGACTTCCGTAACGTCGTTTCCATCCACGGTGCGGCTCTCTACACCGTTTGCCTCCGCAAAACGGGCAATACGAAACGACGACTGCCGCTGGCTCAGGTGCATGTGCGAGGAAAAGATGTTGTTCTCACACAAGAAAAAAACGGGAACCCTGTAAGTCGATGCGAAGTTAAGGGATTCGTGAAACACTCCCTCTTCAACGGCGCCGTCCCCAAAAAAAGCAATCGACACGGTGTCACCGGACGTGCGCTTGGCGTGCAGTCCCGCACCCACCGCGATTGGGATGGTACCGGCGACAATGGGGACGGACCCGACAAAGCCCGCCTCGGGAGCGGTGATGTGCATCGAACCACCCATGCCGTGGGAACATCCCGTGATCTTTCCAAGGATTTCGCACAATAATGCATAGCGGCTTCCGCCCATGGCCAGGTAGTGGCCGTGGGATCGGTGATTGCCGTATCCATAGTCCGAGCTCCGAAGGTTTAGTGCCGTGCCCACCGGAACAGCCTCCTGTCCGATGGAAAGGTGTACCGGTGTCTTGAACTGACCCTGCTCGGATTTGCGGCCGATCAAGTCCTCGGTCTCGCGGATGACGATCATCGTGCGGAGCGCCTCTACCCAGTCCACGTCTGGGTAGGGCTCCACATCGACCGCCGGTGCGTGGAGCGAGGAATCGAAGAGGTGGGCGGGAAGCGTGTCGGCTGCGGACGCGCCATGGCGAACGGGCCCGTGGTCCGCCGACGGCGTGCGATCGGTCCCGGCGTCACGACCCACGGTAAAACCCCCGCACCTGGTCCACGACGTAGTCCGCTTCCTCGTCGGTCATGTACTGATTCATGGGGAGCAGAAGCGCACGCTTGAACAGAAGCTCGGTCCGCGGTAGCCGAACCGAAGCAAAACCGAGCGCCTCGATTTGGTGCACCGCCTTGCCTC
>CAZFLD010000142.1:0-3391 GCA_964519835.1 uncultured Spirochaetales bacterium | reverse complement strand
GCCCACGTCGTGGTCCCGCAAGTACTGCTTGAGCTCGTCCCGCCCCTCGGCCTCGAGCTCATAGTTCTGGAAGGTGTGGAAGTGGTCGCCTTCGTTTGCCGGGCCCGGGGGAAGAAGAAGCTCATCGATGTCCGACAACCCTTCCTGATACTTTTTGGCAATGGCGCGGCGCCGTTCGTTGTCTCGGGCAAATGTCTTGAACTTCTCCCTAAGCACCGCGGCTTGGATATTGTCGAGTCGAGAATTGTAACCCCAAAGGCGGACCTCGCCGGACTCGTCACGTCCATGGTCCCGCATTTTTCTGATAAGCGGACCGAGCGTATCGTCGTTGGTGACAATGGCTCCCCCGTCCCCGAAACAGCCGAGAACCTTGGCCGGGAAAAAGCTGTAGGTGCCGGTCGCGCCGAAACTCCCGGCCATCTTGTTTTTGTACTTGGACCCGAGGCCCTGGGCGGAGTCTTCGACGATGGGGATTCCGTGGCGCTCGGCGATTTCCACAATCGGTTCCATCACCGCCGTTCGGCCGTTTAGTTGAACAGGGACAATCGCGGCGGTTCGTGGCGTAATCGCCGCCTCAATGCCCACAGGGTCCACCAGATGGTCGTCGAGACAGTCGACCAGCACCGGGATGGCGCCGATAGTCTTTGCCGCGCCTGCGGTGGCGACGTAGGTGTGCGAGGGCATAATAACCTCGTCCCCCGGCTTTACGCCCACGGCCAAGAGCGAGATCCAGATAGCATCCGTGCCGTTGGCAACGCCAATCGCGTGGCGGACACCGACGTATTCCGCAAGCTCATTTTCAAAAGCGACTAAATCGTCGCGCAGAATAAAATCTGAACGGTCGAGGACATCACAAAGGGCTCCTTCGTAACGGTCTTTCTCCGATGAGTAGATTCTTGTGTAGTCGAAAAACGGTACCTTCAAAAATGTGCTCCTTCACTACCGCGCGGCCGATTGAGAAAGGGGAAGGCCTCTCTTATCTTGTCGAACTCCTCTGTTGCCTTGTCGAAGTCCCCGTGGCGGCCAATGTCGATCCAGTAGTACGGCTCCTGGCTGTGGAAGGCCGCGACCTTCTCACCTGCTGCAATCAGGTCTTTGACCAGAAAATTCACGTCACAGCGTTCGTCCGGTTTCATGTAGGACAAAACCCGGCGGTTGTAGATGTAGATGCCGACGTTGTCGAAGTGAGTCACCGTCGGTTTCTCGCGAAACTCCCGTACCGTGCCGTCGTCGTCAAACTCGATAATGCCTAGGGGCAACTGGTAGTCAGCTTTGCGAACCGCAAGGGTCAAGATCGCTCCGGACCGCTGGTGGAAATCGTATAGGTCGGCAAGATTAAGCGTGGAGAGGATGTCTCCGTTCATGACAAGAAAATCCTCGTCCTCAGGTTCGATGGCTTTTACCGGCCCGGAGGTGCCCAGGGGCTTTTTCTCCACATAGTAGTCGAGTGTGGGGATACCGTCGGCGACCTCTCCCTCGAAGTAGGACTGCACCAGGCCGGCCATATATCCAAGAGAGAGCGTAACTCGATCAAAGCCAAAGTGGTGGAGCTGCCGAAGAATTGTATCGAGGATCGGCGCTCCTCCGATGGGAAGCATCGGTTTGGGGAACACGACGGTATAGGGGTGTAGTCGCGTTCCTTTGCCACCTGCAAGGACTATTGCACGCTTCACGCCTGATCCTTGTTGAAGGATTGCGCCGCCAACTCGCGATACATCTTCTCAACCTTGGCCATCTCTTTGTAGCGATCGTTGCGGTCCGTTATTACGGTGCGCCCCGCAACACCCAATCGCCTGCGCTCCTTTTCGCTTTCGAGAAGCTCGACCAGATGGTCGGAGAGCGCCTGCCGGTCGCGGAGAGGAAACAGGCGGCCCGCCGTTCCATGCTCGACCCAATCGGCATTTTCGCCAAAGTCGCTGATAACCACCGGCACTTCGCTGGCCATGGCCTCTGCGGTGCTTGCTGCGAGGCCACCGTCGGACAACGAGGTAGAGACGTAGATCGTTGCCGATGCGGTGTATCGGATCATGTCTTCGTCGGAGAGCCGGCCCGCGAAATGAACGTGATCGGCCACGCCCAGCTCGGCGGCAAGGGACTCCAGCATCTCGCGCTGGTCGCCTCCGCCGACAATGACAAATCGCGCCTCCGGGCGCTTCTCTATGGTGGGCGGAACGGCGCGCACAAGTGTCTCAACATTGTAGACTTCGCGAAGCGCGCGATTGCTGAGAATTAAGGGCGCGTCAGGCGCAAAGCCGAGCTCGGCGGCCAATCCAAGGTCGCCCGCCTCACCGTGGAAAAGACGAGTGTCGGTCCCGAAGTAGATGATCGACACGCTATCACGGGTTGCTCCGAAATCGACAAGGGCGTCGGCAAGATGCTCGGCGTCACAGCAGAATCGGTCGCAAGCCTCCACCAGTCGCTTGACCGTGCGGCGCCGGAGGACGCTCTTCTTTGGCTCAACAAGCAGGTCGCTACCCCACGGCGTGGCCATAAGGGGATGGAACCCAAGCCCCGCGGCGGCAAGGGCGTAGGGGCCCGTCATCCAATGGACATGGATTACCTCAGGCTTTATTCGGGAAACAAGCTTCGCCATTTTGGACTTCAGGCCGGCCAGCTTTCCTCCGAACGCCAGCAGTTTCCCGAGCTTTCCCTTTGGAAGCTGCCAAGGCAGCGCATGGACAGGCGCCCCTTCAAACTCGGTACGCTCGCCGGCCGCGGTGTCCAGGACCTCCACATCGTGGCCGAGGCCGATAAAGTGAGAGACCCAGCGTTGGCTATGGATGCTGTCCAGGGGTGCGATGTAGAGGATCTTCATCGTGGACTCCGATCGAAAACCAGGATTATTGTCGCGTGATAACACGTCGGGCCCGACTCTCGACTATGTCTCGAAGACGTTGGTTCAGTCGGGCGGAAAGCCCCAAAAGAGAGAGGCCGTAGAAAAAGCCCAACTCCCGCCATCGTGTCCAGTAAAGCATGCCGCCGTTTCTCCGATACGCGTCTCGAAGCGTGCGCATGTCGATCATCAGGTTGCGTCGATAGCCACGCCTCTTCGAGACGCCCTCGGACTCGGTGTGATAGGTGTACAGGACCTCCGGTATTGCCAGCACACACCCGTGCTCGGAAAGTCGGAGCCAGTAGTCCCAGTCTATGTTTCCGTTCCAGACGCCCGCACGTTCCACGACCGAACGCCGATGCATGACGGTTCCGCAGGCAATGAAGTTGGTCCACGCAAGACGCGGCCGGCTGAAAGAGCCGGCGACCCGCCGGGCATGGCCGTGCTTGGTGCTGACCCGAAAATCGGTATAGCACATGACACAATCGGGCCGGTTTTCCAACGCCGTCACTTGGCGACGGATACGGTCGGAATCAGATTCGTCATCGGCGTCCTGGT
>CAZFLD010000141.1:0-6704 GCA_964519835.1 uncultured Spirochaetales bacterium | reverse complement strand
CAGCAGCTGCTCTGTTGATCAGCGGGAAATCCCGTGGAAGATCCGAACGCTTACCGAGCGGTGACAGTAAATCATTGCTAGAACGGAACTTGCTGAAGCGCGTTTCGGGCAAGGGGGCACGACTGTGCCCACGGACTGGGCACTAGAGTCGCTTTGCCGACCACGATGTGGCCACCGCTGCCTACGCCGTTACCACCGCCCCCACCAACAGCGCATGATCCGAGTAATCTCGAATAAAGGCATCGTGTTCCCCCACGGTCACAAACTCCGGCCGGCCCCTCACGCAGACCTCGGAGGCGGCTCTTGGGTGGGCGGCGCAAGGTACCGCCAAGTCGCCCGAGTCCGCCTGATCGCCGGCGCAATGGACGGCGGCAACGGTACCGGTAGCCGCCCCGTAGACGGCCGCAACGCCAAACCCTCCGACGCTAACACATGGTCCAGATACACCGGCGGCGAAGGGCTTTTTGAGCCGTTCCAGAACGTCGTCGACGCCGTCTTTGGAATCAGGCGCAAACCGGCGCGGCGGAAGCGGTGGCTGTTGCGGGTGAGTTCTTCGGTGGGGCTGAAGTCGCGAGGGCTGAAGGTGAGGTTCATGCCGACGTTGTTGAAGTCGCCGGTGAGGATGAGCTTTCCGTGGCCGGTGGGCGAGCATCCCCGAAAGGAGAGACGCGACGCCTGATTGGAGGGTGTCGCGTTGGCTGACGAATGCCGAGGGGTCCCGGCGGACGGCGACGAGGATGCTCTGGCTTGCCTCGCTTTCGGAGATAAAAAAGCTGTGGCTGGGGATACGGCGGGTGAGGGCTTCGAAGACCTGTCGGCCTTCGACTTCGTAGAGGGCGAAGATGTCGGGCGGGCAGGTGCCGTTGGGGTCGGCCGATGCGAGGAACGCGACGACGCGCTCGACCCACGCAAGCTCGTTGTGGAAGTCCTCGACGTTCCATGGTCCAAATGAAAGAGAGTGCTGCATTCTGCTCCGCCTACTGGGGCTTTGCATGCCGGGAAGGCCCGCCTGCCCTTCCCGGCCCCAGGCGGGACTGGGAGCGGGTGGCGGGCGGGTGTACATTGTGCTGTTAGGCTGCTTTGACGGTGATGGCTTCGCCGAAGACTCCGCTGCGGACGGGCTTACCCTCGGAGGGCCGGGCGCGGACCTCGATGGTATACTCGCCTTCGGGAAGGTCGGGGACCTTGCAGTCGATGATGGAGCTGCCGTGGCGGCTGTAGACCGTGGCACGGTGCTCGGTGCCCGCTGCATCCACAAAGAAGAGGCCCTCATCGGCACTGCTTATGTCGAAGCCGAGGCGGGTGCCGGTGACGTGAATGATCTGGGAGGGTTTGCACTCATTCACGCAGGCCGCGTCGTCGACATTCTCCACGCACTTGATGTGCGGCTTCTTGGGGTCGGATGACTCCTCGACATCGGTCTGGATGGCCTTTCTGATCTCATCCACCAGCTCCCGGTTTGGCCGGAATCGGAAAATGATGCCGGCTGAGGAAGTAGACGAGGGCTTCGCGGAGGCGAAGCTCACGGTCTGTGTCTGCCTCGGCATGATCGAGTCAAAGAAACTCTATCGCCAGGCCGGCGCGAGGAGCTTCAAACAGTACTTGACGATGAAGCGCATCGCCGTCGCCGCCGGAAACGCCGCTGTGGCCACATAGTTCGGCAGGGGCTACTTCGAGGACAACTCCGTTTGCGTCACCGGCGCCGACGGCAAACCGCACACGCTCCTCTGGCTGGACGACGGGGTCCAACTAAGCGACAGTGCAACACGAAGCTACATTCAGGAACTCCTGCGGATCACCGACAGCCACTTGCCGGAGTGCAGAAAGGCGTAGAGTCCAGACGTCAGGATTTTCGGCACGGTGAGCCGGTCGCGGAGGTGACCTCGAAAACGAGGCGGACTGATTCGCGCCGGAGATGCGGGTCGTGACTGACTCCGGCAGTGCCGTCTCCAGATATCATGCTCTCGATCACCATGTCGAGCCGGCAGGTAGGGGTCAGGTCGACGCGGTGTTCGAGTCGTCTACAAGTGGCAGGGCCACGTCCGGTGCTTCGCGAACAATCCTGCCGTCGTTGGTGAGTAGCGGGCAGCCGAGCTCGCGGGCGAGCGCGACGTACTCGGCATCGTACGCGCTCAGCGCCGTCTCCATCGCTATTCGTAGCGCCGCATCGGGAGCGACTTCCTGTTCTCTGGACGAGAAGGTGGCAAGGGCTCCGGTGAATGCTTGTGTCGCCTTCTCTGCCGTCAAGAGGCCCCGCCGCGTGATGACGGCGAGAGCGTTCGCAACCTCAAGGCGCCAGAGCGGCGGGACGGCAATGCCATCTGCACCCTCAAGGGCTTGGCGCGCAGCTGCAGTGTGTTCGCCGGGCGTAAGCGCGTACAGAATGACGTTGGCGTCCGCGACGATCACTCCTGTCCTTCCTCGATTGCCTGGTCAATCAGGTGGCTCGGGACGGGCTGCGCGGCATGGACGACGGGCGGAAGCTTCACCGGCCCCGCGGCGAGGAGTTCGCGTTCAAGAATGCTCACGGCTTCCTTGGTCATGGAGCGGTGGTGACGCTGCGCGCGGTCGCGCAGGCGCTTGTGAACCTCATCCGAAAGGTCGCGGAGGATTAAGGATGGCATACGGTCGTCTCCTTGATGATATCATAATGATATCGGTCGCGCGTGGGCGAATCAATAATCGACAGCTCTTGGGAGTGCGGCCGCGGTGATCGGGACTGAGGCCGCCGCCGGTCCACTTCGCAGGCGCAACTCCTTCTTCGTCGTACTCAACGTCTCCAACATACCCCTGGTAAGTCATCGTGGCGTTACCTCCGCGCTGGAAAGGAATCTCCTTCGATCTTTGGATAACGAGCAAATCTGGAGCCCACACGAGAAGTGTCCCTTACCAAATCCATGCGCTGCGGCTGTCCCGCTACCAGCCGAAACACCGCAATGGCTTTCGCTGCAGCCTTCTTCGGCAGTGGGTCCAGAAACTCTTCCACTGGACACTGCCCAGACGTGGTAGAAGCGCAGCGAACGAGGCGTCACAGGTGCGAAGTTTGCACAATTGTGAACGTCTATGTACCCTTATCCGGTCGGCAGCTGGGAAGAAGAGTACGAGGTCCAGCATTGGGAAACGGCGGTCACGCCTCATACGCGTCGCCACTGTCTGATCCGTCTGCAGCAGCTCCACCCGGGGCCACCACGGCCAACGGCCGGGCTACGTCCGGTGCCGGCGTACTATCGTCGCCAAGGTGCGGTGGCGTCCGGCGACAACGACGGTTAGTGTCCCGTCATATCTGAAAGAATCCGTCAAGAGAATCCGTTCCGGGTCTTCTTCTCCTGTATCTGCCAGCGAGAATCTTCTACAACCGGTTCGTCGGAGTCATATCTTCGCCGTCATCTACGTGCGGCATGGTGAAGCCGAGGACAGGTGTCGCAATCAAGTGGAAGGGCTCTGACCTTTCGGTCAACTCATGACAGGAACGCGCTTGCCTGTCCGTGGACGAGCTGGTTGAGGTTCACGAGATTCTTCGCCGCGTTTTAGCATGCAGTACGCGGCCTCTGCGAGGTGCCGCGCAACCGCGCCGATCGCCTGGCCATGGCCTCTTCGGCCGCGGATTCGCTTGTACAGGTGCGTCACGTGCCTGGTCGGCCGGCGACTTTGGTTCAGACATACGATGTTAGCAGCTTCGGTGAACGCCCACTTGAGATACATGTTCGACGCCGGTGATGGGGAGAGGTGGCGAGTCTTTCCGCCACTGGAGTGAACCCGTGGAGTCAGTCCCGCGTAGGCGGCAAGGTGCCCAGAGCTTGGACAGCGATTGATGTCACCGAATTCGTTCAGAATCACGACGGCCAGTATCCGACCCACACCGGGGAGCGAGTCCAGGACATCAACTCGCGGATCAGAACAATGAGCGTCTTCCATCTGAAACTCCAGCTCTTGGACGCAGTGCTCGTGCTGGTCAACCTCGGTCAGTAGCGCTTGGACCACGTACCGGGCGTTCCGCGGCAGCTTGGCCATGCGCCTCTCCATCTCCTCACGTCCTTTCTTACCGAATCGATCGGTAGCATCGATGTCGGACAACGCGTACTTGGCCAGGGTCGCGAGGATACGATTCTTCAACCGTGTACACTGACGCTTCATGATCATTCGAGTCCGATACAGCTCTCGTTGGTCTCGGAGTACGGCAGGCGGGATCCAGACTGTCGGTAGCGTGCCGGTGCGCTGAAGCACGTTCAGCCCTTTCGCATCAAGGTGGTCAGTCTTGTTCCCAGATCCAAGGAGCGCCTTTGCCTTCCCGGCATTGACGAGCTTCGGGACCATCCCCGCTTCCTCGATCTCATCAACGATCCAGTACCAGCTTCCGAGTGCCTCTACGGCGATCGGTGTACCGGAATCGAAGCGCGAGGCAAACCGGCGTATCGCGCCGGGCGCGTGGTCAATCCGTTCTCTGCGGCGATTCCTTCCTTGCTCGTCTTCGACGACTGCCAAGGGGCACCGTCACGGTCACCATGTTTCCGACAAAGACCATCCGCCGGAGCACGATCGTTTCGTAGGAGGGAAAGAACGCTTCGCAGGAACGCCGTACTAAATCTCCAAGCCCTGGATAAAGCGGCGCTTGGCGTCCAAGTACTGAGACAGCACTTCGCTCACCTCGGCGATCAGCCGCATGAGTATCGCGTAGACCGGATTGTGCCCGTGATCGGAGAGAAAATCCAAGAACTCGCGGGGCGCTTCGAACGTACTGTCGAATTGCGCGTCGGACGCGGTAGACTTCTCCTCGACCCAGCTCCGGTTCAGACGGAAGCTCAGGCTGAGCTCCCCCCGATCATCCGAGTCGCCCGAGAAAAACGTGCGCCGCTCCGAGACCGGAGGGCGGATCTCCATCGCCAGAATCGGGACCTGGGTCTCCACGGTGTGCTCGCGACGCTTGCCGATGTTGAGCTCTCCCAGTGAGAAGCCCTCGGGGATGGTGTCGATCACGTGGATGTTGTGCGTCTTCCACACAAACCGGACGTGGCTTCCGCGATCGGTTTGTGAGACGTTGACGGTGAGGTCAATGGTGTCGTTCACGTCTCGGTGGGTTATTTGAACCGAGGTAGGCAACGTGTGATTTAGTCCGGTCGAGTCTTCCAGCACCCGGAAGAGCTCGGCGGCCTTCGCCTGCACCAACTGCGCCTTCACCCCCAAAAGCTCCTGGATCTCCTCCGCGTACTGTTCGAGCTGCTTGACGCGGAGCTGGTCTCGGACGATGCTCGCGACATCCTCGTCGAACCCGCTGTCCTTTAGTGACTCGTAGGCTTGGTCGGCGTTTGTAGTCTCTCGCGGCATGTGCCCTCCACCACGCACGGTCTATCGGACCCGCGCCGCTCATGCTACCACGCCGGCGGTGTTCAGGTCGACGTTGCCGGGGCGGCCGTGCGGGGTACCGCATGGTTTGGCGCATCGATTTGGTCTGTCACGTACTTGTGGATGACACTTCAGGAACTCCTGCGGATCACGGACAGCCACTTGCCGAACCTGCTCGAGGCGTAGAATGCAGACGCCTGGATTTTTCGGCACGGTGAGCCGTTCGCGGAGGTTACCTCGAGAACGAAGCGGATTCCTTCGCGCGGGGAAATGCGGGTCGCGACTGACTCCGGCAATGCCGTCGCCGGATAATGTGCTCGCGATCACCATGTCGAGTCGGCGACACCCGAGTTCCTGGCGCTCGCTTGGACGGAGGCGGTCGAGTTATGAGGCCGGACACGTGTTGATGGCTTGGTCCGCGAGGTTAAGGACCACCTGTTTTGGATGCCGGGCCGCGGTGATCGGGACTGAGGCAGCCGCCGGACCACTTCTCCGGCGCAACTCCGTCTTCGTCGCGCTCAAGGTCTCCAACATGCCCCTTGTAAGTCATCGTGGCGTTATCCCCTCACTGGAAAGGAATCTTCTTCGATCTTTGGATAACGTACACATCTGGGGCCCACACGAGGAGTGTCCCCGACCAAATCCATGCGCTGCGTCCCGCTGGTCGCGACGACAATCCTCTGTCCGGGATTCCTGTCGGCTGAACCGACCACGTGGGGAACACCAGGGAGCGGAACGCCGCAGCCCGGCGGCGGATGGGAGGGCTATTCAGCCTTCACTTCAACCCGCAGGTTGAGATCCTTCTCGATGGTGTGCAAGAGCGTGGAGAGGTTCTGTGTCGTTGGGTTACCTCGGCTGCTGAGCATCCGATGGAGCCCCTTTTCGTCGAAGCCGGTCTGCTCGGATAGCGTCTTGAACGAGATGTGAGCGTGGACCAGGTCACGCAGTATGGAGAGCGCGGTTTGCTTGTCGCCTTCAACGAATGCGGCAATCGCCTCCGAGAACAAGGCGGCGGTGAACTCACGATCGGCTCGCAGACGCTCGACAACGGTCTCTCGATATTCTCTCGTCAATGCCATCCTTCTACCTCTTCGTCTTTCGTTTCTTATAGGCTGTCCACCTATCGATGGCGTTCCTGATGTCGCGGGATTGGCCACGTTTCGTGCCACCACCGAGCAGCAGGACTATCCGCCCCTCATCGATCCCGTAGTACACCCTGTAGCCTGGACCAAGATCTATGCGCAACTCTCGGACGCCTGCTCCAACGGACTTCGAATCTCCGAAGTTGCCAAGCTCCATTCGTCGAATGTATCTGTCGATCCGGGCGGCGGGCGCAGCGTCGAGGCCGGAGAACCATTCAGCGA
>CAZFLD010000140.1:0-7022 GCA_964519835.1 uncultured Spirochaetales bacterium | reverse complement strand
GTGCTCGCTTCAAGCCGAGCCTGAGACCGCCTGAGTTTTTTGCTGTTTCGCCCCCGCCCGCCACACATCCACCGTTCGGCATGAGTGGCCACTTCCACGGTAGTCTCGCAGATGTTGGAGATCAACGCGAAAAAGCTCGTTCTCCGCACGAAGCGACTCGAGCGCGCCGCGGGTAAGGCGCGCGTGCGGTGATGAGCCAAACGCGTAGTGGACCCAGTGGCCGTCGCGGCTCGCGGCAATGATGCCGGCGCCGCGAAGGCGGGTTAAGTGGCGCGAAGCATTTGACTGGTTGAGCTCGAGCACCGCCTCGATCTCGCATGCGCACAAGGCCTCGGACTGTTCGAGGATATTGACGATACGAAGTCGCGTCTCGTCCGCGAGCGCCTTGAGCGCGTCGATCGTGGCGGACACCTAGGCCCTTGCCCGTGCCTCGAAGGCGCCGCGCGTGCGGTTTGTGAATCGCACGAGGCTAAGCATGACCGGCACCTCCACCAACACGCCCACCACAGTCGCAAGCGCCGCGCCCGATGCCAGCCCGAAGAGGCTGATAGCCACGGCCACCGCGAGCTCGAAAAAGTTGCTGGCTCCGATCATCGCGCCGGGCCCGGCAATCGGGTGCGGCAGCTTCCACAACCACGCCCATCCGTAGGCAAGCGCGTAGATGAGGTAGGTCTGGATTACGAGCGGAATCGCGATGAGGAGGATGTGGAGAGGATTGCGTAGGATGATCTCTCCCTGGAAAGAGAAGAGAATGATAAGCGTGAGCAGGAGACCGACCGTGGTAACGCCGTTGAACTTGGCGATAAAAACGTTTTCGAAGTAGTCAATGCCGCGCCGATTGACGATGATCACGCGCGAGATCCAGCCGGCAACGAGGGGAATGACAACAAAAAGCCCCACGGAGAGCAGGAGCGTATCCCAGGGAATACCGATGTCGCTGATTCCCAGCAGAAGAGCCACGATCGGTGTAAACGCCACGAGAATAATCAGGTCGTTGACCGCAACCTGGACGAGGGTGTACGCCGGGTCGCCGTCGGAGAGGTGGCTCCAAACAAAGACCATCGCCGTGCAGGGTGCCGCGCCCAGGAGTACCGCTCCGGCGAGGTACTCGGTCCCGAGCTCGGGTCCGATCCACGGCCGGAAGACGACCTTAATAAAAAACCACGCGATGAGGTACATCGTGAACGGCTTAACGAGCCAGTTGATGACCGTGGTTACGGTGAGGCCCTTTGGCTGTTTTGCCGCGCGGACAATGCTCGCGAAATCAACCTTGAGCATCATGGGGTAGATCATGAGCCAGATAAGGAGGGCGACCGGCAGCGAGACCTGCGCGTACTCGAGCCGGCTGAGGAACTCCGGCACCGCCGGCAGGAACTGGCCGATCAGGACACCGAGGACGATGCAGGCGATGACCCAGACGGTGAGGTACTTCTCGAAGAATCCGATGGATCGCTTTGGGGCGGGCGACTCGGACGAGGCCGATTGGGACGAGGGATCTTGTGCCACGTGAGGCTCCTTGGATGTGTTAATGAGCATATAATCATGTAAAATCCGGCTAATGTCAAGAGTCGTCCGGGTTCTGGGCCGGCCGAAAGACGAGCCCCGGCCGGCCCGCGACCGGCCCCCGACCGGCCCAGAGACGACTGCGCCGAGCTGGGCGTTGACGCGGTGCGCGGGATCAGATGACCCGCTTGCGAATCCTGGCGGTGACCCACTCGCTGATTACCACCGTGCCGAGAATAAGGATAAGGACAACCACGACCTGCTTCCACGCGAGGATGTTGATGGAGGCCTGCAGTTGCAACCCGATCCCGCCGGCGCCGACAAGTCCGAGAACGGTCGATTCCCGGATATTGATGTCCCAGCGATATACCACGATTCCGACAAAGGCCGGAATAACCTGCGGCAAGATACCGATTCTCAAAACCTGCAGCGGATGCGCGCCGGTCGCCCGCACCGCCTCCACTTGCCTCTTGTCGATCTCCTCGATCGCTTCGTAGAGCAGCTTGCCGATAAATCCGACGGAGCGAAGTCCGATCGCAAGCATGCCGGCGAACACACCCGGACCCACAATGGTTACGAGTAACAAGGCCCAGGCGAGTGAGTTGATCGAACGGGAGGATACGAGCAGGACAAGCGCCGGGATTCGGCTGAGATGCCGAGCCGGAGAGGTGTTTCGTGCAGCGAGGAAGGCAAGCGGCAAAGCGATAAAAACACCAAGCACCGTTCCAAACGTTGCGATAAGAATCGTGTCCCATAGGGGCCGCAGCAACACCGTCACGTAGCCCCACCGCGGCGGCATCATTCGCGAGAGGATGTCCGCCGCCTGTTTTGGCGCGTCGGCAACAAACACCCACATGGTCGCACCGGATATCATGCGCCAGCACAGGAAAAACAGCACGAGAAAGCCAAGCTTGCCGGCAAAACGAAGCAGGGTCTCACGGCCACTTCTCCGTTTCCAGAGCGTGCCCTCCTTAGTTGAGCGAAACGGCATCTATTGAATCCTCCGGCGGATGAGGCTCGATATGTTTTCCGCTATAAGGACAATAACAATGATGGTGATAAGAATGGCGGCGCTGGTTTCGTACTCGTAGCGGCTAAACGACGTGTTCAGCGTCGCACCGATGCCGCCGGCGCCGACTATCCCGATGACCGCCGATTCACGGAAATTGATGTCGAGACGGTAGAGCGAGAGACCGATCAGCCGGGGCATGACCTGCGGCTGTACAGCGTAGGAGATCACCTGCGGCCACGCCGCTCCGGTCGCGCGGATCGCCTCGAGCTGAACGGGGTCTATCTCTTCGATGTCTTCCGCGAGGAGCTTCGCGAGAAATCCGATTGTCGCGAAGCTCAAGGTGAGCACTCCCGCGAATGGACCAAAGCCGAACATCACGACAAAAAAGATCGCAACGATTACCTCCTGGAATGCTCGGGAGACGGTGATGATTGCGCGACAAGCGAGGTAGATCGGCATACGCGAAATGTTTCGTGCAGCGCCGAGGCCGATCGGAATCGAGATCAGTATTCCAAACACCGTCGAAACAACGGTCATGGTAAGGCTTTCGAGGATCCCTTCCGTTATTTCCGGCCAACGACTCGCGAAATCCGGCCTGATAAGGGCCCCGAGAAATCGGGATGCCCTGCTCATGCCTTCGGCCACGCGTTCCCAACGGACGTCGATCGACGAGACTCCGAGCGCGACGTATACGACTGCAACGACGATCAGGGCGTAGCGGAGCCACGGGTTTTTGACCAGCCGGGGAGGTCGCCACGTCTTGGTGGGAAAACTACCGCTACTCATGATCGTGACCGTGATGGAGTAGCAGTGACGCCGTGTGTTCGGGGTGTTCTACCGCGGCACGTCCGTGACCGTCGTGATCTTTGTTGGTCGCGGTCCAGTCTTCCTTCCCGTATATCTCCGTGAGCACGTCGGTGGACAGTCCCGATGGAACCCCGTCGAACACCACAGCACCGGCCCGCAGCCCGACAATTCGAGTTGCGAAGAGCTTTGCCAAGGCGACGTCGTGCATATTCACGATCGTGGGGAGTGAACGCTCGCGCGCCATGCCCGTGATCAGGCGCATGATTGTCCGTGCCGTCTTCGGGTCGAGACTCGCGGTCGGTTCGTCCACGAGCAAGAGTCGCGGCTCTTGCATAAGGGCGCGCACGATTCCGACGCGCTGCCGCTGGCCTCCGGACAACTCGTCGGCCCGCTTCTCCGCCTGATCAGCGAGGCCCACATCCGCTAGAAGCGCGAGCGCCTCGTCAACCATCCGCGCCGGATAGCGACGGAGCAAGCTCTGAAACAAAGGAAGGTAGCCGAGCTTGCCCGAGAGCGCGTTCTCCATGACCGTAAGGCGCTCTACAAGCGCGTACTCCTGGAAGATCATGCCGATATGACGACGTTGCCGCCGCAGGCCCCGGCCGGACAGACGGGTAAGGTCTACGCCGTCGAGCGCCACCGTTCCACTCGTGGGCTCCACGAGACGGTTGATGCATCGGATAAGTGTGCTCTTGCCGGCGCCCGAGGGTCCGATAAGTGCGACGACCTCCTCGCGTTCGAGGGTCAAAGAAACCGACTCGAGCGCGCGGTCACCGGTTGGGTAGATTTTGTGGAGTGATTCGATTACAAGCACGGGGCCTCCAAACGGAAAGCCCGACCGCTTGCGGTCGGGCCTTGTAAGTTAGTGCTAATCGGAGCGACGTACGCCGCCTGCCGCGAACTAGTTGCAGTCGTAGGCGACTTCGTTGGCAGCGTCGATCGTGCGGATGACCGCCCAGTACTCTTCGTAGGTGATCGGAATAAACTGCGCCTCACCGCTCTGGCTGAACTCGGCCTCGAGTGCGGTACCGGTCCAGTCGAAGCTGAAGAACGCCTCGCGTATCTTCTCTGCCAGCGTCGGGTCGAGATTGTAGACGTGGCCGTAGCCGGTCGTCGGGAAGGTCTGTGACCGATAGACGACACGGATCTGGTCGGCGTCGATCACGTCGCGCTCGATCATACGGGCTTTGACCGAGTTCGCTATGGACGCCGCCTCGTAGTCCTGGTTGAAAACTCCGAGGATCGACGCGTCGTGCGCGCCGGAGAATGTCGTCTGAAAATCCTCGTCGGCGATGAGTCCAAACTCGCCCTTGAGGAGCGCGCTCGGAGCCTTGAAGCCCGAGTTCGAGGTTGGCGAGGTGAAGGCAAGGGTCCGCCCTGCAAGGTCTTCGACCTCCTCGATGTCGCTGTCGACGTGAGTGATAATCTCCATCTCGTAGCCAAAGCTGCCGTCGGCGCCGGCCATCATCGCAAAGGGCACAAAACCCGCGCAGTTCACCGCTATCGGGTTACTGCCGGTATTATAACCCGCGATGTGAAGCCGTCCGGCGCGCATTGCTTCGAGCTGCGCGGCGTTCGACTGCACCGGGAAGAACTGGACAGATTTGCCCGTGACCTCGGAGAGGTGGTCCAGAAACTCGGACCATACACCGCGGTAGACCTCAGGGTCTTCAACCGGCGTGTAGGCGAAGATAAGTGTATCCGGATCGACCCATTCGGATGAGTCGGTCGGGGCATCCGCAACAAGATCGCCGTTGGCATCTACCAGACCGAGTCTGAGGTCGCCGTACTGCTGCGGTTCCGCCGGCTCTTGTCCGCCGTCTTCCTGGGTCCCGATCGCGAAAGCCGCCATAGCGGAAGCTATAAGCAGAAGCGCGAGGGCCGTCTTTTTTGTCACCATGTTGTGCCTTCCTTTTAAAGTAGTAGGCACATCATGGAAGGCAAATGTTGGACTATTGTCAGGGAAGCGTGAGATTCCGGTTAGGGTGCTTCAACCGGACGGCCGTTGGTCGGAGGTGCGTTGGGCCGAAGTGATACGCGCTTCCGCCACGATCACCACTACAGCGACGGCAATCGCACCGCCGAATACGACCGCCGTACCGGCAAGCGACTCGATCAACGTCGGTCGCACCAGCATGACCGCCCCGAGCGCGATCATAACAACGCCGCCGACCAGCTTTAGCCGCCGTCCTCGCGCCTCGGTCATCGAAAGGCGCCTAAAAGCGATCGTCGCCGCGCCGACGATAATTGCCTCATCCGCGAGATACACGACGAGGTAGAGCGCCAAGAGTGCGCCGAACGCGCCAAGTCCCACGCCGCTCTCTGCTACGACTCCGCTCCAAATCACCGGGAAACCGGCGGTGCAGGGCAGTTCGACCAGAGCGATGCCGGCCGCGAGCACTGCGGTGCCGCCGGCGAGCGCGAGTGGCGAGCGGTCAACGGCGACGAGTCGTCGCACGCGCTCACCAAATCTTCGCTTCTGTGCATCGCTTACGATAAGCGAGGGACCACGACCAAACGCAAAGAACTCCTTCACGCTGAGTCCTCCGATAACAAACGCGAGCAATGCGACCACGACGCGGATCCACGGGACAAAGGAGAGGAGGTCGAGTGCCTGGACGACGCCGACGATAAAAAGTCCGTAGACAAGCGCCGTCGTCGTGAGAAAGACGCCCCCAACGAGCAGCATCTTGCGTCTAGAGCCGGTATGCACGACCATTCCAAGCAGGAAGGTGAGCACCCAGAGGGAGCACGGGTTCACGCCGTCGAGGAGCGCGATAAGCGCCGTCGAGGCCACAAGCGGCAGCGACGCAAACCGCTCTCCGTCCGGCGGATCGGTGGCATCGAAGGTCAAGGTGCTGCGCTTGGTAAGTGGATCCCTCAACGCGTCCATACATCCGCCGGTCAAGCACTCCGCTACGGCGTGTTCGATCCCGGCTGTCACGGTCGGGTTAAAGCCGACCCAGGCGTGGTGACCAAGGAAGACCGCCGGAACGCTGACGGGCTCGATGCCGTACTTTGCCGAGAGCTGACGCAACCGATCGATCGCATCGGGAGTCCGGCGAACCTCGAAGCGGGTAACCACGAGCTCGGGATACCGATCCTCGAGCATGTCGAGCCACGGCGACATCTCGGCGCAGTTCGGGCAGCCCTCCTGCCAGAAGTAGTAGAGCCGTGGGCCCGAATCCTGCGCCCCGACGGTGGGCGCAAAGGCGATGAACACAAGGAGCAGGAGAAAAGCGCGACTCGGGGCACAAAGGGCGTGGCGCCGGCGCTGCATCACGCCTTGCTTCTTGTATGCGTTTGTGTGTCTCCCTTTTGCTATACCAACCAAATCGTGACTCCAAGGAGTACAAAGGCAACGCCCATAGCGACTTTTGCCGCGCCGGCGCGCTGCGAGAACCATTGACCTATGCGCCGGGAGCTCACCCCAAGGTGGACGGCGAGCACGACGACGACAAGCGGGACGATAAAGGCCAGATTGTACGCGACCAGCGCTGCGAGCTCCACCGGGCGGACTGAATCCGTCTGCACGAGGTAGGCGATTGTGGGGAAGTAGAGTTGTCCCGTGCACGCGAGCTCGAGAAGCGACACGGTAGCGGCGAGTCCGACGGTGGCGAGGACGAGCCCTCCGCGGCGTACTCGGTTCCGTATTACGCTATGAATGCGTTGCTTTGCCTTTGTGGAGAGCGCGAGCACC
>CAZFLD010000139.1:0-7166 GCA_964519835.1 uncultured Spirochaetales bacterium | reverse complement strand
CGGGATACCTTGACTTTGGGGCATACATCACTCCTTCAGATGTTTTTGTTGTTGTACAAGATCTCCCGCGCCACTGCTCCGTACCATGCAAACGCCAACAGGTGTGCTTTGAGCACCGTCGAGAGTTTCATATTGGTGCGTGAACAGCACGAACGGCTTTCGGCTGTAGCCCAGCACCATCACGAACGCGTAGAGCTTGATGATGAAATCTCCATTGATGTTCCATCGACCGCATTCCTTCCAGTCCACCCGCGCCTGCAGTCCCGGTTCAGTTTCAAACCGACGGACCGCCGTGGTCGTGATTCTCTTTCGGACTCTCCGGGCGTAGTCCCGCAAAATCGTCATTCCACCGGTGTATCCACGCCGCTGGAGCCGCTCGTATACCGGTACCAGATTGATAAACGGATCGTCTTCGAGTAGCTCATCGATGAACGCGTGAAACGGCGCGAGAATGCTCCGCCGTTGTTTTCGCGATCTTGTCCCGAAGTCGCGCTTCAGGTACTTTCTCACCATACGGTCGCTGACACCGAGCCTTTCTGCGATGTCTTTTTGCGAGTGGCCGTTGTTGGCCATAATTCGGGCAACATGCATCCGGTCTTCCTTTCGGCATATCCTGGGTGGGCTCCTCTGAGGTGTAGGTTTGGTTACCCAACTAAGGTAGAATGCCCGCCCTTTTTGTGCTACGAAAGCGGAATTTTTAGTCCGCTGAATTCCGGAACTTTATCACCGTTGCTGACACGCCTCGAGACAAGCCGCCGAAGAAGATCAAGAACACGCGACTACTGGCCATGAGCGAGAAGATCAGGAGCGAAGATGGCAGGCGTATCTACGCGAAGCGCAAGAGCACCGTTGAGCCCACCTTTGGAATCATCAAAGCACCCATGGGATTCCGTCAACTCCGGCTCCGTGGCATGGAAAAGGTGAGTGCCGAGTGGACACTGATGTGCACCGCGTACAACCTCAAACGGTTGTGGACACTCAGCCGGGCGTAGGCCAAGTGTCGTGACGGTCCGCGCGCAATCTCTAGAAGCAACCCGCGGTTCGGGCGTCACCAACCGGTGGTCGGAACATCCCTTTCCGACAGCCCCCCCTAATGGTCAGTCCGACAGACTCCTAGACTTCGCCGTCCAGGCCATACCGGCTGTAGACCTCCGACGGTGCGTCATTGTGCTTCATGAGATCCACCATGGCCGCGCGGGCGGCTCGCTCCCGGTTGACATCTGTAATGGGGTTTTCCTGTTGCGGGTCTTTTTCAAGATCAAACAGGAGCGTCTGCCGAGGCGCCACGGCCTCGCCGCCCGGCGCCCCGGTGCCGGCGGGGGTTTTCAGAAGGGGCATGTTTTTCGTGAAGGTGAAGGGCTGGGCAAGCTCGGCGGTCTCCAGCTCACGCTGGGTGAAGAGCCAGGTCATATGTGTGGGCATCAGGGTGTAGTTGAATGCCGGTGCGCCTTCGTCCGGGGCAAGCATGTAGAGCGTCGACCCATCGGTCCAGTTGATGTGTCCGGCGTGAAAGCCGAACAGAATACTATCGTGCACGGGAGTGTTGCTCGCAATGACGTTGCTCAGGTCCCCGCCTTCCATTTCTGCGGGTGAAGTTACGTCAAAAAACGACAACATGGTCCTTGAGATGTCTATCGTCTGTACAAGCGAACTCCGTCGCTCGCCGCCGTGCGGATTGCGGGGATCGTGAATGAAAAGAGGCGTATGCGCAATCTCGTTGTAGACCGGCTGAACCCCCTTGGCCCACCACCCATGTTCTCCGAGGAGGTATCCGTGATCGGTGTTTACAATCAGCATGGTATCCCGCCACAAGTCCAAACGATCAAACGCATCCAATACTCTTCCCAGGTAGCGGTCGCACATGCTTACCAGGGCTGCGTACTGGTATCGAATGTGCCGAACCTCCGACTCCGACTCGCCGACGGCGCGGTACTCCGGCCAGTCAAACAGCGCTCCCTCGTATCCGTCGTCGTATAGCCGCTTGTACTCGTCCTGCACGAAAAACGGTTCATGGGGATCGAAGGTCTCGATCTGCAAAAACCACCGGTATTGGTCCTTGTTGTTCTCGATGAACTCCAGACCTTTTGCGAACGTGCGCGCCTGGGGCATTGACTCCTCGTCTTGCATGTACTCCCGGTTTACCCACTGGTGGCGGCTTTCGCGGTTCAAATTTGGCGGCGGATCCGGCTCCCTCACCTGGCCTTTCCATCGATCGCATTCCTGTCCGCGAACCGCTTCCCAGCTGCTATAGCGATTGTGGTAGGTCGCACCACCATCCTCCCAGTAGTGGTAGTGGTCGCTCACAAGGTGGGTGTAAACTCCGGCATCGCGCAAGATTTGCGGCATGGAGTTGTCGAATGGTTCCAGTGGGCCCCAACTTCGATGAAGAAACGAATAGCGCCCCGTATGGAGGTCGCGACGGGCGGGCATGCAGGGCATGCTGCCGCAGAAGCTCTGATCGAAGGTAAGCGAATGCTCGCCGAGACGCCCGAAATTCGGAGCGTGGACCCAGTCGCAGCCATAGTTTGGCAAGAATCGTCGATTCAGGGAGTCGAACATCACCATTACTGCTTTCATCTTCTACCTCTCGAAGTCCAAGAATGCGGAGTGTTACAAGTGGCTCGGGTTTGTAAGCCCGAGTCTCGAGTCGATAACCTGGTAGGCCGAACCTCGGATGAGTGTGTCGCCACCGAATGGTCGATGGACAAAGCGAACTTCCTTGAATCGGCCCAGGAACGACAATTCGCGGGCTCGTCGAAACGCTTCGGCGGCGATCGAGGGTAGCTCATCCGCCAGGCGACCGCCGACCATCACCAGGCTCGGATTCACCAGGTTGATGAAGTTGTTCATTCCCACCGCGAGGGCGCCTACAACTGCTTCAAAAAATCCGGCCGACTCAACTCCGGACGAGTCCATTATCCGTGCGATGGCCCGCAAGTATTGAGTGCGGTCGTCGGGGGGAGGCATGCGCAGGTGCTCGGCGAGCTCACTATCGAGGACCTGTTCGCGGAATCTCCGAATTACGGAGTCGATCGATGCAAATGTTTCGAGGCAGCCCCTGTTGCCGCATACACATTCATCACCGTCGATCTTAATTATCATGTGACCGAGGCTTCCGCTCGTGTCGTCCTCGGAGAATCCGGTCATTCCGGCGAGGTAGGTTGCAGTTCCGATGCCGACGTCCAGCAACAGGAAAGAGGGGCGTGGCTCCTCTTTCGCGACCCCGTACAAGATCTCACTTCGGAGTGCCGTACCCGCCAGGGTGTCAATGGAGGTTTCCAAACCGGTCTGCATGGCAACGATTTCCCGAAAGGGAACCATGTCCCATTCGGGCCACGGCAGGTGTGGTGAATGAAAGAGAATTCCCTGCCGCTTGAGCACCGGGCCCGGGACCGCAACCCCAAGACCTCGCACTCTGTTGTGATCGATCACTCTATTGTCGATGAGTCCCGCGACCGTCCCGGAAATAAACTCTGCGACCGAGTACGGAGTATCGGCGCGTTCGAACCTTCGCTCCACTTTAGCTTCTATTTCGCCTCGCGCATTCATGAGCCCTACACCAATGCTGTTCCAGGAGATGTACGACCCTACCGAGTAGAACGCCGACTTCTTGATGGAGTAGGCAGCTGGACGTCGACCCGCCGATGGAAGGGTTCCTTCAGTCTGGTCGAGAATTCCTGTCGCCACCATGCGGTCAAGCCGGCGACCGATGGTCGAGACTGAAGTGCCGGTTTGCTCGGCGATCTCAGCCTTGTTCAGCGATCCCCGGCGATGGAGAAGGCGAAGGATCAGTTTATCCGATGCACGCAACTCCCGGGCGTTTTCCAAATCCTCCACTGTGGCTTCTCGCTAGCCCTTCACGCTCGATGCCACGGCAGAGTTAATGAACCAACGCTGAAACAGCAGGAAGGCCGCAATGAGCGGTATGCAGACAAGAGTAGTCGCGGCCATCATCAAGTCCCATCGAACCAGTGCCACACTGCGAAATGTCTGTAACCCCAACTGAACGGTCTTCATCGAGTCGCTGGTGGTCATGATCAAAGGATAGAAGAAGTCGTTCCAAACATAGACGCACTTCAGAATCCCCAATGTCGCGAATACCGGCTTGCTTAGCGGGACGTATATGCGAAGGAAGGCCTTCAACGAACTCGCCCCATCGATCTTCGCCGACTCGAGCAGCTCCCTCGGGATACCAAGGTAGTATTGGCGGCACAGAAACACACCGAAAGAGCCGGCCAGCTGTGGCACTATCAGGGCCCAGTGGCTGTCCAACCAACCGGTGCCGCCACTTCCAACAATGCTGTTGCCACCGAACAGTGGAATGGACTTCATCAATATGTACTGAGGAACGATAGTAACCTGATACGGGATCATGATGCCGATCAGCAGGAAGAAGAACAGGAAGTTCCGCCCTGGAAACCGAAGCGCGGCGAAGCTGAATCCCGCAAGCGAGTTCAGGAAGAGGCTGCCCACGGTCGCGACAGAGGTCACCAGGAGTGAGTTAAAGAAATATCGGCCCCAGTTCGCCGCCGCCATGGCATCGACGAAGTTGCCAAATCGCCAGGCTCGTGGCAAAAGCTCGAACGAGGATTGCAGGTAAAGCTCCGACTCTCCTTTCAATGCGGTAAAGATCATAACGACAAGCGGTACGATCATGACGACGAAGAAAACCGTATGTAGCATATAAGTAACGGTGCGTCCGACTCGTCTTTGTACCAGATAGCTGTCCCGAAGTGCGCCCATGGACTCAGGACTCCTTTCCGCTTGCGTATGCGAAGTTTGCCAATGTAATCACCGCCACTATGACAAGCATGACGACCGACATCGCCGAAGCGTAGCCCATCTTGTAGAACTGAAAGCCGTTCTCGAAAATTTCGTACGAGAGTGTGGTGGTCGCATTGGCCGGCCCACCGCGTGTCATCACGTAGATTTGGTCGAAGCTGCGAAAGGACCGTATCGATGTCATGACGATTAGAAAAAACGAGATCGGCCGTAACATCGGTATGGTGATTGCCCAGAACTTGCGGAAGGCGGACGCTCCGTCCACTGTTGCCGCCTCGTACAGCTCCTCAGAGATATTCTGGAGCCCGGACAGGTACACTACCATGTTGAACCCGACGAGGACCCATATTCCCGGTACGATGACCGCGCCAAGGGCAATGTCCTGGTCGCTCAACCATTGCGAAGCCGGTAAGCCGACCGTGCGCAAGACGCTGTTTAGTATTCCCCGCGCGGGGTCATACATCCAGAGCCAAATCATGGAAACCGCCACCAGCGACAGCACGTTCGGAAGGTAGTAGGCGGCGCGAAACAAGGAGCGGCCTCTCAAGTCCTTCCGATTCAAGAGAACGGCGAGCACGAGGCCAACGACCAGGCTCACGGAAACCGTGGAAACCCAGTAAACAAATGTGTTTCCGAGGGCCTTTAGAAACACCCGATCGCCAAAGAGTCTGATATAGTTCGCCAAGCCCAAAAATTCCGGCGTCGACGTAAAGTCATATCGGGTAAGGCTCAGTGCCAAGACCCAAACGACAGGAGCCAATACGAAAATGACATAGATAATGTAGTTCGGCAGGATGAACCAATAGCCGTCCATATCTCTGCCCAAGCGTCGTTTTGCCATCGTTGTATCCAGTCTATCGATTCAGCCGAAAGAAAGCATGACGGGCACGCCGCTATCTGCCGGCATGCCCGCCACCAAGTTGCCGAGGTTTCGGCGACTACTCCAGCAGCTCCAGCATGCGCTGCTCCGCATCGGCGAGTGCATGAGCAGGCGTCTTGTTTCCGTAGAACGCCTGTTCGACTTCTTCGGCTAGAATGGCGCGGGCCTCGCCGAATTTCGGGTGGACGTTGTACGAGACGCTGTTGTCCAGGGCTTGCTGCAAGATCTCGTTGTAGGGCTGATCGTTGAGAAAGCGTTCTCTCAGAGATTGTCGAGTCGGGAGAAACAAGATCCCCTCGTAGATATCCCACATGCTTTCCTCCGAATACATGTGGCCGAGGAAATCGAAGGCTTCGTCCTTGTTGTCTGAAGCATCGAAGACGGCAAGGAAGGTTCCCAGGGTCAGAGCCGCGTTGCTTTCCTCCCCGGTAGGCAAGGCGAACCCGATGTCACCGGGTTGGGACTCCAACAGGAGGGGCAGGGCCTGGGACCAGGAGTAACCCATGGCTGCGGCGCCCTGCTCGAAGGCGCTGCCCATCACGTTCTGCACGTCGCTGGGCAGTACGACATTGTACTCGTTTCGCAATGACACGAGATACTCCAGGGTCTCGACGCCCTCGGGAGTGTTGAAAACGGGTCGGCCGCCATCCTCCCAGAGGTGGGCCCCACGGGACCGCTGTGCCAGAAACGTCAAGAAGATCTGTTCGCCACTTCCGATATAGGTAATGTCGATTCCTGCTCGGGTTACCTGGCCGTTGGCATCTCGCACCACCAGGGCTTCCGCGTATTCGCGAAGCTCTTCCCAATTGCGGGGAGGTCGGTTGGGGTCGAGTCCCGCTTCCTCGAACATGCTGCGTCGATACGTCAACGGTTTCGTCGCCGGCAGAAAGACCGCGTGCTGTTGCCCCTGGTATGATGCTGCCTGTATTGCCCAATCAGCGACATCGTCGAGCTCGTATTCAGGTTTGTTCGGGACCGGCGCGAGAACACCACGACTAACGAGCATGCCGAACTGTCCGTAGCCCAGCCCCGTTACATCCGGCGTCGTATTTCCTGCGATTGCGGCGGTCATTTTCGTGAACCAATCGTTCCACGGCGTTTGCGTGTAGTTGATGGTGACACCCGGATTGTCGCTCTCGTAGGCATCGATGAGCCCCTCCATCGTGGAGCGAATGGTAGCTTCCTGTCCCGGCATCCAGAACTCGAGTTCCGTCACCTGCTCTCCCGCTGCTCCACCGTCCGGGCTGCCACCTGCCCATAGAAGTCCGGTTGAAAGCATCAACGTGACCGCAACCGCAATCAACAACTGCTTTTTCTGTCCAAACATCGTTACCCCCTTTTGGACGATTCCCGATAATGATCATATTTACGATCATTTTGATGTTTATTCTGGAGCCGAATTGCCGCGTTGTCAAGAAAATCTTGATCCTCGCGTCCCCAAAAAGAACGCACGCGGGGATACTGTCAAGTTTGGTGGATGGGCATCCCTTCGGGCTCCGATCCT
>CAZFLD010000138.1:0-7338 GCA_964519835.1 uncultured Spirochaetales bacterium | reverse complement strand
CCGACCTCGAGGCTCTTAAGGCCCAAGTTGGTAGCGCCAACCTGGTTCCGAGCTTCAGTGGTTCCGGTTCCGTCACCTTCGGTGTTGACCTCAACTCCCCGGTGCGAATGGGCTTCCAGAACGGCTTCACGGCCGATATGGCCCTGACAATGATCAATACCAGTGCCAGTAAAGGCGAAGGCGACGTTGTCGGTTACATTAGCCTTACCGGCATTAAGATTGCTTTCGACGATGACGATGTGCTCACCGCCGACGCCCCCGGCGTAGAGGCCAAAATTATCCTTGCCCCGCTGTCCATCAAGATCTACAGCGCTCCCAGTTTTTCGGTAGGAAATGCTGCGAGCGTCGTCTTTGATCCCGACGGCACTTCGGCTCGAAACTTCCAGACCGTGGCCTTGTCTAACGGCAATGTTCAGTCCGACGGCGCGACTGCTACGACTTTCCAGGGCGTGACCGTTACCGCGGCTCTCGACGCCATTACACTCAACGTGCTATTGGCTTCCGACGGCGACTGGACCAACGCAGCAACTCCTGCCACCAACTACAATGACTTTGCCTTTGGTGTAACCTTCAGCGGTTCCGCCGATCCTCTCACCTTTAATGGTGGTGTCTTGCTCGGTCCCACGGATGCGATGGACATCGGTTTTACCGTTGGTGTCGATGTTGCCGCAGATCCCCTTACCATCGACGTCGGTTTCGACGGATTCCTGGCTTCGGGTGCCGGATTTGGTTTTGATGCTTCTCTCGGTATCGGAGTTGGTCTTGGTGTTGCCAAGATCGACGTGCTGACCTACCTCGACGGAACCGGCACGGGTATCGACCTCGATGCAGGTATTGTCGCTGACCTTAGCGCCCTCGCCGAACCTCTTACGCTCACCACCAGTTTCGACTTGGTTGATATTCTTGAGGTCGGTGGCCTGCGATGGGAGTCCGACACCTCGGTTTCCTACAACATCGACGGTATCAAGCCTTTCGCAACGTTTGGCATCGACTCTCAGCCCGTTACCGCTCTGACGGCCGGTGTTGAGTTCAGCGGCATGATTGAAAACGTTGTTTTCACTCTGCAGTATGCCAACACTGATTTTGCAACAGACAGCGGCAAGATCACCTTTGCCACCAAGATCTCTTACTAAGATCATCCGTTAGCGCAAAGCATGGCCCCGGGAAACCGGGGCCTTTTTTTGGTGGTGCGCCCGGCAGGGCGCACCCACTTGGAACCTACTTAGGAGGTAACCGGCTGCAGGCCTGAGGTCCTCCGCGAGCCTGCATCTATTCCGAAAAAGATTTGTCCTAATTGAAGCGGTTTGTTGCTTCCTCTTGTATTACTAGGTAGAGCAAGGTGCCTTGGTAATAGATGAACGGAGGAAACTATGAACAGTCTCAACTCAATTCTTCTGGAGGGGAATCTCACCCGGGATCCACTTCTCAAGACCACGCCGAAGGGTACCCCCGTGTGTACCTTTGGGCTTGCGGCCAACCGTGTGTATAAACAAGACGAGGAGCTCCAACGGGAGGTGTCGTTTTTCGACGTGGAGGTGTGGTCAAAGCTTGCCGACAGTTGTGGCAACAATTTAAAAAAGGGGCGCGGCGTGAGGGTCGTCGGTCGCTTGAAACAGGATCGTTGGACCGATGCAGAAGGGAAAAATCACTCCCGGGTCAAGATTGTCGGCGAGCATGTGGAGTTCAAGCCGGACTTCGGCGGGTCCTCGAAGGCACAAGATCAAGAGGAGGATGAAGCTGAGGCGGTTGTATCCGCCGGGATCGAAGAAGAGGGAGCTGCGGTGGAGGATCGCGAGCCTGCCGCGCTGCCGTTTTAGGGTAGCGATTGGGCCGACATCCAGTGTGCGCATCTGCGATTGGAATAGTTGACAGCGGAGGTATACAACGATAGAGTAGTGATAATGACTTCAAGCATGTGGTGGGCCTGGCGCTAGCCGGGGCCCACGGTAAAACAGCCGCAGGTCCTGGACTCGAATATAGGGACGTGTGGCGTATTCTCGCACTCAGATGCCGCGTGTCGCCAACGACCGCGGCTTTTTTTTGGGGTATGGGGTGATGGAAGAGGTAGTTATCAAGGCAGTCCGGGCGGACACACGGTCGGGGTTTGGTGTGTGCCTGCAGCTCGACGGCACGGCGATTCTCGAATCCGCCTCAGTTGAGCACGGACGCGAACGCTACTCGCTTATCCTCGTTCAGGAAGCGTTTACCGTTACGCAGACCACGGACGGAGTCGTTCACCTCAGCATGGAAGGGCGTAGGTTCCGCGTTGGCGGCGGTCGCGACATCCTCCAGGTGCAGCGATACTTCGCGAACCAGCACGGGCCTCTTCGCCAAGATCTTCCTTTTCCCGCCGGGGGGATCGGCTACCTTTCTTACGAGTTTGCGGCCCGGTGCGACAGCATCCGGTTTTCTGATAAAGACGACCCTCTTGGCCTCCCCGAAGCGGCCGTTATATTCCCCCACGTCGTTGTCGTCTTCGACCACCTCACGGAGCTTTTGTACCTCGTCGGCCTCAACTACCGGGAGCACCGGATCGATCTACAGGCCGCCCTCGCGCGGTGGGAGGAGAAGCTTCGCGCCGCGCCGCCGGTCCAGAGCGAGAGCAAGCGGTTTTCCGGCGAAGTTCTCGAAGACACGGATGATCGCCGGCGGTATATGGAGGGCGTTCGCGCTATCCGGGAGGAGATTGTTGCGGGGAATCTGCTTCAGGCGGTCCTATCGCGTAGGTTGTACGTCAAGACGGCGCTCCCCGCTATCGAGGCGTACAGGCGCTTGCGGCAGGCAAACCCCTCGCCGTACTTGTTTTACCTGAATTTCGGCTCCTACCAGCTGTTCGGCTCGTCTCCCGAGATGCATGTGTCGGTAAAACGTGGACGGGCGGAGATGCATCCGATTGCCGGAACACGGCGGCGTGGCGAAACAACGGATATCGACAAGGCCCTCGAACGGGAGTTGCTTGCGGACGAGAAGGAGCGTGCCGAGCACCTCATGCTCGTTGACCTCGCGCGCAACGACTTGGGGCGAGTGTGCCGGCCGGCAAGTGTTATCGTGGACGACTACATGCGGGTCGAGCGATACAGCCATGTTATGCACATCGTTTCCCGTGTTTCGGGAACGCTGATGCAAGGCTTGAGCGGTCCGGATGCGGTTCGCGCAACGTTTCCGGCGGGTACCGTGTCCGGCGCGCCGAAGATCCAGGCGATTCACACCCTGGATTCTCTCGAAAGCGCCCCGCGACGCTTTTACGCGGGAATCGTCGGGTATATGGAGCCGGGCGGCGATTTAGACACCTGTATCGCCATCCGGAGCTGCCTGGCAAAGAACGGAACGATGGTGCTTCAGGCCGGGGCCGGCATTGTGTATGACTCCGATCCCGAGCGAGAGTTTGTGGAGACCGAGGAAAAACTCGGCGCCCTTGCGGCGGCCGTTGGGATAGGTGGCGCGACATGATTCTTATCATCGACAACTATGATTCGTTTACGCATAACCTCTTCCAGTACGTGAGCGAGCTTACGACCGAGGAGGTCAAGGTAGTCAGAAACGACGCGATCGACCTCGACGAAATACGGCGAACTCTTCCGAGTCGGATTATTCTGTCTCCCGGACCCGGTCGACCCGAGGATGCCGGCGTTTGCCTGGAAGTAGTCCGGGAGCTGGCGGGAAGCGTCCCGATCCTGGGCGTTTGTCTTGGCCACCAGGTAGTGGCGCAGGCGTTTGGTGGCACCATCGTGCAAGCCGGCCGCATCGTTCACGGCAAAGCGGAGGCGATTAGTCTGGACGGCAAGGGCGTGTTTCGTGGACTCGGCCCGAGCGCAACCTTTACTCGTTACCATTCGCTGGCGG
Source organism: uncultured Spirochaetales bacterium (assembly GCA_964519835.1). Classification (GTDB taxonomy): domain Bacteria; phylum Spirochaetota; class Spirochaetia; order DSM-27196; family CAZFLD01; genus CAZFLD01. Next base: position 3,495 of record CAZFLD010000138.1, on the reverse strand, counting down.
TGGAGGAGGCGAGTCTTCCCCCCGAACTGGAGATTAGCGCCCGGGCGGCGGAGGGCGAGATCATGGGCCTCCGCCACAAGGAGCATCTTGTTGAAGCGGTCCAGTTTCACCCGGAATCGATTGCCTCCGAGCTCGGCAAGCGCCTGTTGAAGAACTTCTTAAGCTACCAACGCGACCCGTTCCCTTTCTCCGCCACTCTGTCTCACGTGGTCAACGGCGGTGACCTGGATCGGGAAACCGCGGAAGCGTTTATGGAGGAGCTTACCGAGGGCTCGCTCAGCGACCCACAAGTCGCGGCGATGCTTGTTGCCCTGAGCACAAAGGGAATACAGCCCGCCGAGATTGCCGGCTGTGCGACGGTGCTGCAGCGAAAGCGCCGGGTTCTGCACGCCGGAGTGGAGGTTGTAGACACCTGCGGAACCGGCGGCGACGGATTGGGCACCTTTAACGTCTCGTCGTTGGCGGCCTTGGTCGCGGCGGCGGCCGGGGCCGTTGTCGCCAAACACGGTAACCGCGCCGTGAGCTCCAAGAGCGGCAGCGCCGACTTCTACAGAGCCTTGGGCATCAACATAGACCTAACACCGGCACAGGCGGAGTGGCTGATACGGCAAAACGGGTTTGCGTTTTTGTACGCGCCCACGTACCACGGCGCGATGCGCCACGCCGCCCCGGCCCGGAAAGCCCTGGGAATCAAAACTATCATGAACCTGGTCGGGCCCTTGGTAAATCCCGCCGGCGCCGCGCACCAGCTTATCGGCGTCTACGATGCCGAGCTCTGTCTTATTGTAGCTCGCGCCGCCCACATGCTTGGCATCAAAAACGTCATGGTCGTCCACGGCGAGGACGGATTGGATGAGATATCGGTATCCGCCCCGACAAAAGTCGTGCGCATCGGACCGGACGGTACCGCGCGCGAGTCGACAATATTGCCGGAAGCCCTTGCGATTGGCCCCCACGCCATCGAAGAGATTCGTGGGGGTGGGCCGGAGGACAACGCTGCCGAGGCCTGGGATGTCCTAGAGGGCGGCGGCAGAAGGGCGGTCGTGGACGTCGTGGTCGCCAATGCTGCGGCCGCGTTGATGGTGTCGGGTAAGGTCGCCGACCTTGCGGAAGGTGTGACCCTCTGCCGCGCGACCATAAAGTCGGGTAGAGCGCTGGCTCAACTCGAGCGAACGATCGAGCTGAGCGCTCGGGCGGCTGATCTGGCGCCCGAGCCGGATACGACGGAGGCGGTATGATCGCACGGCAACCCACCACCGGCCGGCCTGTGGTGGCGGACGTACTCGAGCGGATAGTTGTTAAGCGTCGTACGCGTATTGAGGCCGAGGGGGCTGCGCTCGGCGTGAGAATGCCGGAAAAGCGCCGCGTTCCGCTTGTGCCGTTTGTCCGGGACCCATTGCTCATTGCCGAGATAAAAAAACGCTCACCAAGCCGCGGGCCTCTCGCCGTGTCGCTTGATCCCGTGGAACAGGCGGGCCGGTATACCGGCTTGGGCTGCACGGCGCTATCGGTGTTGACGGAAGAGGACCACTTTTCGGGCTCGCTTATGGACTTGATCGCCGTCAAGGAACGTCACCCGGAGGCGGCGGTACTCAGGAAGGATTTTCTGCTTAGCGAAGAGGACATTGAGTTGAGCTACCGCGCCGGCGCGGACGCGGCGCTGATAATCGCCTCCGTTTTATCGTCGGACGAGATAGGCAACATGCTCGATGCATGTAAAAGGCTTGGATTGGCGGCGCTGGTAGAGGTTCACACTCCCGAGGAGATAGACCACATCAGGCCATTTCAGCCGCCGCTTGTGGGCATAAACGCACGGAACCTCCATACCTTTTACGTGGATAAGACAATCCCGATTCGTCTGCGTAGTCTTGTCGACTGGCACGCGACCCTTGTGTTTGAATCGGGGATTTTTACCTTCGAGGATGCCTACCTTGCGGGTTCGAACCACTTTGCCGGCATACTCGTCGGGGAGGCGGTTATGAAGGAACCGACGATCATACCGGAGCTTGCCGCCGGCCTGGCTGCAGGCCGGGAAGCCGCCGGAGAAGACTTCTGGTACCGGCTGTACGCACGCCGCAACACAACCGATAACAAGCGGGCGGGTGAAACGGATAGGCCGCTGGTGAAGATCTGTGGAATCGCCCGTGTCGAGGATGGTCGGGCGGCGGCGGACTTGGGAGCCGACCTTTTGGGCTTTATCTTTGCCGACAGCCCGCGGCGTGTGGATCCGGCTGTCGTTCGCGAGCTTGCGGACCTGCCGATTCCAAAGGTGGCGGTTGTTGTGGATGAGATTCCCGACGATCTGGCCGCTCTTCTTCGTGAAGGCTTGGTTGACGCCGTGCAATTTCACGGCGCCGAGACCCCCGACACGTGCTTTGCCATGGCGCGTCCGTACTACAAGGCGTTTCGTCCCAAGAACCCGGCGGAAGCCTGCCGCGTCGCAGAGTACGCAAGCCCCCGTGTGCTGATCGATGCCTTTTCTCCTGATCTGGCCGGAGGAACGGGCGTGCGGGTAAACGCGGATATTGTTCGCGCCGCGGCGAAGGAAAAGCCTCTATGGATTGCCGGGGGGCTCGACCCGGACAACGTAGCGGAGGTCATCGCGAACTACCGGCCCGAGCTCGTTGACGCCTCGAGTCGCTTGGAATCGGAGCCGGGAAAAAAGTCCGTCGAAAAACTAAAAACCTATTTTGGAGAGATCAATCGTGCAAGTGCCCTACGCTGACTATTATGGCGAGTTCGGCGGTCGTTACGTGGCCGAGGTTCTGCGCGGGGCCTTAGACGCGCTGGAGGAGTCCTACAAGGCCGCCATAGACGACACACGCTTTCACGCGGAGTTCAACGACCTGCTGGAACACTTTGTTGGAAGGCCGACGCCGCTGACGTTTGCCAAAAACGCCACCGCGGAGAACGGCGGCGCGGACATCTTTATCAAGCTCGAGGGTTTGGCAAACACCGGCGCCCACAAAATCAACAACGCAATCGGCCAAGCCCTCCTTGCCAAGAGGATGGGCAAGAGGCGGATCATAGCGGAGACCGGCGCCGGCCAACACGGATACGCCACCGCCGCGGTCTGTGCCAAGCTCGGTTTTGAGTGCACCGTGTATATGGGCGAGGTGGACGTCGCCCGCCAGCGCCCGAACGTCTTCTGGATGGAGCTCTTTGGCGCGAACGTGGTGCCCGTCGCTTCCGGCTCGCGCACGCTCAAAGACGCTGTTAACGAGGCGTTGCGCGACTGGGCGGCAAGTTACGAGGACACCTACTACCTCATCGGATCGGCGCTCGGCCCATCCCCCTATCCCACGATGGTCCACCAGTTCCAATCCGTGGTGGGCGACGAGACCGTCACCCAGTTGCACGAGCTCGGGCGCGCGCCCGACCTGCTTGTTGCATGTGTGGGAGGTGGGTCCAACGCGCTGGGTTTTTTCGCGCCCCACTTGGACGCACCAAGTCCCCGGCTTCTCGGAGTCGAGGCCGGCGGAACGGGCCTTGCCC
>CAZFLD010000137.1:0-7453 GCA_964519835.1 uncultured Spirochaetales bacterium | reverse complement strand
AACTCCGGAAATCAGTGAAGAACTTGGGCAAAGACAGAAACACGCTTATTTTAGGCCTAGTGTGTGCGAATGTCCTCGTTGTCAAAAGTATACCTCCGCCCGGCCGCCGCGCCGGAGGACCAGCCGAGCACGCCGGATGCGCTAGGAGGCGGCCCGCCCCGTTTCCCATCCGGGGCTTGGTCACGAGCGTCGCTGTCGGCCGGCCCCTTGGTGTCACGCAAGATATGACCCACGATGGCCTCGGCGTGATGATGGGCGGTTCCCACAAACACACTGTACCGGGGATATTCCCCGTTCGCGGCCGTCCCGGCAAGGTAGACGCCGGGAATCTCACTCTCCATTGACTCCTCGCTTACCACGGGCGTGCCGTCGTCATTGAAGGTTCCGCCGAGGGAGCGGAACAGCGACATGTCGGCGTCAAAGCCGGCCGCCACGAGCACAAAGTCCGCGGGCACCGTAAAGCGGCGGCCCGGAGCGTGTGTTCCTGCGGAACCCACGGTGTCCGCCTCAAACGGACGCTCCTCCAACACGACCTCGTCCCGGCGGATCTCCACCGGAACTGTAGAGGGATAGAAAGCGATCGAGTTTTTCCCGGTTAAGATGCCGATCTCGAGGTGGTAGCGCGAGTACAGGTGCGTCTTCTCGAAGGTGGGCCGCCGGTAGCTGATTGCCACCGTAGCTCCCATACGAAAGCACCGCAGGGCGGCCTCCACCGCGCTGTTGCGGCCGCCGACTATCAACAGCCGCTGCCGGAAGTACGGGTGAGGATCGGCAAAGCGGTGGGACACGTGCGGCAGATCCTCGCCGGGAATGCCTATCCTCCGCGGACGGTTCATGTCTCCCGTGGCCAGAACGATCCGCCGGGCGCGATACCGTGCCTCGGTGCCGCGCCGGTCGGTAGTAACCGTAAAGTCGCCGGCCACGCCCGAGATGGCCGTGACCCGCTCGTAGAGATGTATCTGTAGATCGTAGTATTCGACGACGGAGCGCAAGTAGGCAACGTACTCTTCGCCGGACACCGCCTCTTGGTGGCTTGTCTGCATGGGAACGCCCGCAATCTCGACCCGCTCCGGAGAGCTGAGGAACTTGGCCTCGGACGGCCATCGGGTGATTGTGTGCGCCAGACATGACGACTCGATGTGCACGTACGAAATACCGCAGGACAAAAGACCCGCCGCTACTTCGATACCGATAGGCCCCGCACCGACCAGAACCACTTCAACCATTTCTTGCCTGCTCATATTTATGCGAGCTATCTTAACAAAATGAAGTCTCTTCGACGACCAAGCTTAGTGTTGATGGTAACGGCGATGATCACGACAGCGGCACTCGCGCTCGTGCCGGCTCCTGCTTTTTCCATGGGGCTACAAGAGTCCGAGCCCCTGCCCTTCGACCCCGAGATTCGAACCGGCGTCCTGGAAAACGGGCTCAGCTACTTTGTTCGTGAGCACGCCGAGCCGGCGGACCGCGCGTCATTGCGCCTTGTCGTGAATGCGGGCTCGGTTCTCGAGGATGACGATCAGCTCGGCCTTGCCCACTTTCTCGAACACATGGCCTTCAACGGCACGGAGGATTTCGCCGAGCAGGAGATCGTCGACTACCTCGAGTCCATTGGCATGCAGTTTGGTCCCGACGTCAATGCGTACACCAGCTTCGACGAAACGGTGTATATGGTCGAGGTGCCCACCAACGATGCCGAGGCCTTCGACCGCGCCTTTACTATTCTCCAACAGTGGGCGTCGGCTCTCACCCTTGATCCCGACGAGATTGATAAAGAGCGAGGTGTTATCGTGGAGGAGTGGCGCGTTGGCCGCGGCGCGTCGGCTCGGGTTTCGGATGCGCTGGTTCCGGTGCTGTTTGCGGGAAGCCTGTACGCGGAGCGCCTTCCCATCGGCGACATGGACATCATCGAAACGTTCGACCGCGAAAGCCTCGTCCGCTACTTCGAGGATTGGTACAGGCCCGAGCTAATGGCGGTAATTGCCGTTGGTGACTTCGATTCCTCCGAGGCGATTGCCAAGATCGAGGACTACTTCGGCGGACTGGAGAATCCGAGTGACCCACGGCCACGGCCGACCTACTCGATCCCGGATCACATCGGTTCGCGCTATGTGGTCGTTGCGGACCCCGAGTTGACCTATAGCCAGGTAGCCATCTACAACAAGACGGATCTCGTCGAGCCCACGGACCGCGAGGGCTACCGGGAGCTCGTGCTCCAGAATCTGTACCTGACGATGATAAACACCCGCCTCGAGGAAATCGCCCAGGAAGGCGGAACGCCCTTTCTTGCCGCCGCAACCGGCAGCGCGGGCCTTGTGCGCACAAAGGGTGTGAACTACGCAACCGCCGTGGTTTACCCATCGGACATAGGACCAGGATTGGAGCGCCTGCTGGCGGAGGTTCGACAAGTCGAGCAGTCGGGATTTGGCGTTGCCGAGTTCGAGCGTGGCAAGCAACGTGTGCTTCGGCAAATCGAGAACCTCTATCTCGAACGCGACAACGTGCCCTCGTCGTCCTTGGCAGCGGAATACACCCGTCACTTTTTGGAGAACGAGCCGGTGCCGGGAATCCCGGCGGAGTATGAGCTTTTCAACGAGTTTGTGCCCGAGATCACCCTCGCCGAGCTCAACACATTGGCGGGCTCCATACTCTCCGCCGACAATAGGGTTGTTGCTGTAGCGACGGTCGAGTCGGCCGACCACGATCCTCCGACGGTGGACGCGCTCGCCACCGTCGTCGAGGGAATCGATGAAACGGCCGCCGACCCGGACAGCGAGGCCCCAGAAAGCGACGAACAAACCGAAGAGGACAAAGAAATGGCAGGAGAGTTTCTGCCCAATCCACCCGAGCCGGGGGAGTATCGCGTCGGTCGCACGTGGGATGATCTGGAGGTAACCGAGCTTGTCCTGTCGAACGGTATCCGTGTCTATGTCCGGCCGACGGACTTCGCGGCGGATGAGGTGCGGTTGAGCGCCTTTAGCCCGGGGGGCGCCTCGCTGATCCCGCTCGATTATTACGTGGAAGGGATTCTTGCAACCACAATCGTGTCCGAGTCGGGGATTGGAACTCTGTCGGCGGTAGAGCTCCGTCGTCGGCTTTCGGGAAATCTGGTACAGGTATCCCCCTACATAGACACCAACTTCGAGGGCTTTAGCGCTTCCGCCTCAGTCGCGGACATGGAGCTGATGTTCGAGCTTATCACCGCCTATGCCACCGCGGTCAGATCCGATCCCGAGGCCGCCGACCGGTACGTCGAACGAATCGCCGCCTTTTTGGCCAACCGCGAAGGTGACCCCAACACGGTGTTCTCGGATCGCCTGACCGAGCTCTTGACGGGAAATCATCCTCGCGCAGAGCCTCTCGACCTGGAGCTCCTGTCCGCGTTCAACTACGACAACGCGCTCGAAGTCTACCAGGATCGTTTTGCCGACTTGGACGACCTGACCGTGGTGGTCGTCGGTAACGTCGAGGTGGAAGCGGTGGGCCGGCTGAGTGCCGACTACCTCGCCGGTCTGCCGAGCCTACCGGAGACCGAGACCTGGACCGATCGTGGTATCGACTACCCGGACGAGCCGATTGTCGAAACAGTTCGGGCGGGCATCGAGCCCCAGAGCACGGTTGCGCTTGTCTACCACGGTGATGTGGAGTGGGCTCGGGAGGAAAGTCATCGCCTTACCTCTCTTGCCGACTATTTGCGCATCCGCCTGCGTGAGGTCCTTCGCGAGGACGAGGGGGGCACGTACGGCGTGGGGGTCGGCGCACAGATGAGCCGGATCCCGAGCGGTCGTTATCTCTTTCAGGTCACCTTTAGTACGGACCCCGCGCGGGTCAGGGATCTTACCGATCAGGTTTACGCCGAGATCGAGGCCGTTGCCGCCGGCGACGTGGCCGCGGAGGACGTGCAGAAGGTCGTGGAAACGCAACTTCGGAATTACGAGACGGCCCTCGAGGAGAACGCCTTTTGGGTATCCAACCTCGTGAACCTGCTGCGGAACGACCGCGACCTCGGCGACATATTGAACTTCGCCGCATTGCCGCAAAGCCTCGAGCCCAAAGACATCAGCCGAACGGCCGCTACATACCTTCAGCGTGACGGTTTGATCGAGTTGATCCGGTATCCGGTGGAGCAGTAGAGCCGCCGAGTCACCAAAAGAAGCGCCCTCTCTAGTGGTCACGGAGTTTTGTCTCGCATCCCGTCGCGGTCCTTGCTATAATGCCCGCCTCATATGGCAGAAGAAGACAAAGGCACCACCGGCGCCGCGCCCGACACCTCCGGACTCGACTTTGTTCGAACCATCATCGAGGAACACAACAAATCAGGTCGCTTCGACGGCCGGGTCCACACCCGCTTTCCGCCGGAGCCGAGCGGTTACCTCCACATTGGGCACGCGAAGGCGATTGTCTTGGACTTTGGAGTGGCCGAGGAGTACGGCGGTAAGTGCAATCTCCGCTTCGACGACACAAACCCGGCCAAGGAAAGCGACGAGTTTGTCCGCGCCATCACCGAGGACATTCACTGGCTGGGCTACGACTGGGACGACCGTCTCTTTTTTGCCTCGGACTACTTCGGGCAGCTCTACGATTACGCCGTCGATTTGGTAAAAAAGGATAAGGCATATGTCGACAGCCTGAGTCCCGACCAGATAACCGAGTACCGCGGTACCCCGACTGAGCCTGGAAAGAATAGCCCGTATCGCGACCGGAGTGCCGAGGAGAGCCTCGACCTCCTCGATCGCATGCGGAACGGCGAGTTTCCCGATGGTAGCCACGTTCTGCGGGCCAAGATCGATATGGCACATCCAAATCTCACGATGCGTGATCCGGTTATGTATCGTATTCGTCACGCCCACCACCATCGGGCCGGCGACGCGTGGTGCATCTACCCGATGTACGACTGGCAACACGGCCTGTCCGACTCTATCGAAGGAGTTACTCACTCGCTGTGCACCCTGGAGTACGAGATCCATAGGCCGCTTTACGATTGGTTCTTGGATCAATTAGAGGTGTATCACCCACAGCAGATCGAATTTGCGCCTTTGAGCTTGACCTACACGATGCTTGGCAAGAGGAACCTGCGGCGCTTGGTGGAGGAGGGCTACGTGGACGGCTGGGACGATCCGCGCATGCCCACCATCTCCGGCCTCCGCCGACGCGGTTGTCCGCCCGTGGCTATTCGCCGCTTTTGCAAAACGGTGGGGCTTTCAAAGACACGAAGCATCGTGGACATCGCTCTGTTTGATCACGTAGTACGGGACGAGTTGAACAAGACTGCGCCACGCTTTATGGCCGTCCTTGATCCCGTGAAGCTTGTGATTACAAACTACCCCGAGGGCCGGACCGAGATGATCGAGGCGGAGAACAATCCGGAGGATTCCGACGCGGGCTCACGCGAGGTCCCATTCTGTCGCGAGCTGTATATCGAGCGTGAAGACTTTATGGAAGATCCGCCGAAGAAGTTTTTCCGGCTGTCGCCCGGGAAGGAGGTGCGCCTCAAGCACGCGTACTACGTTACCTACACCGAGGTCATCAAAAACGATGCGGGACAGATCACGGAGTTGCGCTGCACCTATGACCCGGAAAGCCGTGGGGGTGGTACGGCGGATGGACGCAAGGTAAAAGGCACGCTCCATTGGGTGTCCGCGGAGCACGCCGTCTCCGGTACGGTGCATCTCTATGACCGACTTTTTACAAAAGAGAACCTTCTCGACCTCGATGAAGGGCAGGACTTTGTGGACTTCCTCAACCCGGAGTCTTTGACCGTACAGACCGGCTGTATGTTCGAACCGGCGCTGGCCACCGTGGCGCCGGGCACCACCGTGCAGTTTCTCCGGAACGGCTACTTCGGTGCGGATTCCAAAACGGCTGAGCTTGGCAATGCGCCGATCTTCAACAAGACCGTCGGACTCCGCGACACATGGGCCAAGATCGTCAAGAACTCGTAGGCCGGCGCAGGAACCTGTTAGGCGCCGTCGGCAGGCACGCCCGCCGGGTTAGTATGCCTTGGGAAACACCGGCGACCGTCCTCGGGCAATAGGCTGTGGCTCCCGCGAAAGGTCGTCCGGACGAACGCGGTAGATCTCGGGTCCATCTTCTCCCTGAACCGCCAGAACAAAGGAGTCGCCGTCAGGGCTCCACGGACTTCCCGACCGCGAGTACTGGTCGAAAAACGGCACCGATCGAGCCAGAAAGTCCCCCGCAGGGGGAAAGGCCCCAAGACCGAGGATGCTGCCGTCGGCCGGGGCATACAGGCCGGAACGCATCAAGACGCGCTGCCGGTCGGTGCTCGGGTCCGTCGCGACGTAGGGGGCGAAGTAGAGGATATGCTCCCCTGTGGGCGACCAGTAAAACGCCGTAACCCCCGTCGGCGACTCCGACGCCTGCACCCGGAAGCCGATGGTCCGACGAACCTCGCCCCGGGGATAGACCGAGAGAGTTCCGACGAGGCCCAATCCGCCGGCGGGACGACCGTCGAGCACCGCAAGCCGTGCGCCGTCCGGGCTCCACGCGAACGCCGACAAGCCGAAGGATCTGGCCACAAGTCGACTAATACTCCCGTCTTCATCAAAGACCACCACCCCGGCGGCCCCCTCGCCGAGCCCGACCGACGCGGCAAAGTCCGTCCCTGATGGAGAGGTCGCGGGAGCCTGGAAAAAGGCCGGCGGCGACTCCACCAGAAGAGCGTCGGCATCCGGATTATCGCCGGTAACATCGTGCACGGAGATGGCTCCCGGCCCGTCCCCCAACCCCACGCCGTTTGTGTGGGCAAGGATCGTCATAGAGTCCGCCCCCCAGTCCCAATAGAGGGGCCGACCGGTGGTAATCAATACCGGGTCCCGTCCGGGTTGGGCAAGATCGACAACATAGAGATTGAGCCCACCGCCGCCTTCCTCGCTGATCAGAGAAATAAACCGACCGTCGGGGGAAAAGGACATGTAGATAGCCGGGTGAGAGTCACTTCGAAAGAGTATGTCGTACTGCTCCGCGCCGTCCGTAACGGATACAACCGAGTAGGGACCTTCCGCCGTCGAACGAGAGAAGGCAAGTCGGTCTCCCGCAGGCGACCAGGTCGGTTCGCCGTAGGCAACGGTACGGCCGGCATCCGACGTTACGGGAAGCAATTGGGAGCCGTCCAGCGTTGCGGTCGCTATGTTCCCATCTTGGCCCACAAACGCGAAGTCCAAAAGATCAATGGGTCCGGTCGGACTCGGCGGCCGAGGGGCGGGCACCTCGTCACCGACAAACGACGGATCGCGGCTCTCTACGGCTTCTGCCGCGGATTGATCAGACCCGATACCCGCGCAGGAAGCAAGCAAGGAGGCCAACATGACAAGCGCCGCCGGCCAAGGCTTTTTGCACAGAGCCCTCATGGCGCTAAAGGTACTGCTTCGCCGACAGACCGTCATGTTTCGCCCACCCCCGTGCCGTGCGGTCCCTTGCCAATCCCCCGCGCCGT
>CAZFLD010000136.1:0-7499 GCA_964519835.1 uncultured Spirochaetales bacterium | reverse complement strand
TCCCAGGAGCTCGCCGAACCGCGCGACCTGATGCGGCTGCTCCTCGACCATGATGACAAAAGACCGGTAACCGTCGCGATTCTTCGTGGGTCACAGCGTATCCAGCTCACCGTAGAATCCACGACGAGGCCGCCCGAACGTCGTGACCACCGAGGGGGCCCATGGCGATTTCATCGACGCCGGGGCTGACACAAATAGCGATCGCATCCGCGGACGAAGCTGCTCTCTCCCGCCTCCGTCGCGCCGCCGACTCGCTCAATGCTTTTTCCGTTGCTCGAGTCCTCCGGGGCTCCGCGGCCTTGCGCAGCTACTCGGACGAAGTCGAGATTCTTGGGGTTGCGGGACCGGCGGACATGATCGGGGACATGCCACTCCTCGGCGTACCAAGCCCACAAACCGCATACTTTTTTGTCCTGCTCGGGGAAGAAGACTACGCGCTTGCCGCGGCGGTCGGGAGCCAAACGCCGGACGGCGTACCGATTTGCGCGGTAGCCGATTCATCGGAGACCCGACTTGCCGCCGCCCTTCTGGCTACGGCCGAGTCGCTTTTGGTCACCGAGCCCGCGGATTCTGGAAACGAGCTTCCTGTTTTTGGTAACGGGTGGCGCACTCCTCCATCGCCGGTCGCAGGACCGCTTCCGGCTCCCCGTGAACTGCAGGTGCTCGGGCTGCTCGCCGCAGGCATGTCGAACGGTGTGATCGCGTCCGAGCTCGGAATCAGCGAAAACACCGTGAAGTTCCACCTGGCTTCGATCTACCATAAGTTTGGGGTGCGAACCCGAACGGAGGCAGTCTATCAAGCGGTGCGACGGGGGCTAATTCCTGTTTAGCTGTGCGGCGGCTTCGATTGACTCAACCTCAAATCGTGGGCCGCCGTCGACGTAACGCACACGAACAATCACCGTTTCGCCTACTAGCCCCGTCCCCACTGCCGGCCTCAGTCGCAGGTAGATTCTGTTGTCCCCGGTAACAAGGTAGAACTCTCCACTTGTCGCCTCGCCTCCGGCGGGCTGTAGGACTCCTTCAAGCTCAGCGAGTCCGGTCTGCTCCGCAGGTACCGCTTCGCCCGCCCTTTTGCCGTTTACTCCGGTCGTGCCATGCGCCCGGTTGGCCGGACCATCTTTCGAGAGACCGACAAACAGTACAAGCCCGGCAGCGGCGACAAAAAAGAGTGCTGACAAGATACGCGCCCGCCACCGGCCGCAACTCCCTGTGGCCACGGTCACTTCACCTCTTCCACCGTGGTGCGACCCGGAGCCTGCTTCGGCCCGTGACCCAAACCCAGCAGGTGAGGTAATGATGGTTGCCGCGTGCTTTGCCACCTCGGCAGGCGATCGAACCGAGTAAAAACACAAAAACGGCAACGCCCGCGGCAGACGTTTCTCCCGCCCCCCTGCCAAGGAGAAAAACAAAAATCCACCGGCGACTCCGACAACCTCACTGCCGAGGTTCAGTCCGCTCGACATGACCGGTATGACGGTTCCCGCGCCCACCATTCGCTCAAAAATCGTCTGTTTTGTAACGAGGTTTGTGATGTGGGGGTAATAGGCATCCACCGCGTTGTAAGGAAGAAACAAAAACTGCCGCGTGAATACAAGTCGGCGGTTGGTGACAAAAAAACGGTGGGCGCGTCGGTAGGATTCAAGCATGCCCTCTGCAAGCAAGCCAAACACGACGGGAACCAAGGCAGCTCGTTCAATCGGCAGCAAGTCGAGAACGGCCGGAACAACGGCCGCTGCGGCGACAAAAAGGGCTGCGGCTATCCACCAAAACGAAATCCGTCCGAGCGTTTGTACAAGCCCAACGACTAGACACCAAAGTGCGATGGCTACCGCAAAACCGGGGTTACCAAATCCCGTGACCCGGGATGCCACAAGACCAATCGCGCCGGCCACGGCCAGCACAATCCAGAAAACATGGTGATCTGCAAATGCAACGGGGTGAGGCCTGGTCTCAACCAGTACCTCTTCACCGTCCAACAGCTCGACCGTCATACGTAAGCCTATGCCCAGAGGCAAAGGCGCGTCAATTCGACGTGACCCTTGCCTGTTCGCTCAGGCACCCATAGCTTAGGAAGAATGAGCGCCGATGAAACGGAAAAAGCAATCTCACGAATCGTTGGGCCCCCCATGCTTACCGACTCACACTGTCACTTAGAGCACATAGCCGGGCGTGGCATCGACCTGCCACGCTACCTGGACGCGCTCGAGGCATACGGTTTTGGATATATCCTGGACATCGGCGTAGAGGCCGGCGACGTAAAGCGTCGGGCGGCCCTGGTCTCAAACCGCGACCGCCTGTACTTGGCCGCATCCGTTCACGCCGTCGAGGCCCACACCGTCTCGCCGGAGCAGGCGTCGGCCTACCTCGACGACGCATGCCGCCATAAAAAGGTGGTTGCCGTCGGCGAGATCGGCCTCGACTACTACGGCGCCGAGGTGTCCCGCGACATACAGCGCCGCGTTTTTGCGGCGCAGCTTGAAAAAGCGGCGGAAAAGAAGATGCCGGTAATCATCCACAATCGCGAGGCGGACACGGATATACTCGCCGCGTTAGATGGATTTCCCGAGCCGGTGCTGTTCCACTGCTTTTCGTCCACGGAAAAGGTTGCACAGACCGCGATATCCCGCGGATACTCCTTATCTTTCGCCGGGAACGTCACGTTCAAAAAAAACGACGGGCTACGCGCTGTCCTGCGCGACACACCCGGAACGCAGCTTTTTTTGGAAACCGATTCACCATACCTCACACCCGAGCCCCTTCGTGGCAGGACCAACACCCCGGGCCTGATCGGCCACACCTATGCTCAAGCGGCGGCGGTTCGCGGTGAGGCGATTGAAGAGATCGCAAAAACGGTATGCGAAAACTTCGAGCGTGTCTTTTTGCGCCGGTCATAGATCACCTTAGGTCCGTGGTGGTATCGTGATTTGAACCTCGGTGCCCTTTCCCGGCTCACTTGTCACCCGGAGCTCCCCTCCGTGGGCTTCCACGATGTTCTTAACTATGACCATACCGAGGCCGGTCCCTCCTGCTTCCGCCGTTGAATAGAAAGGCTCAAACACGTGGGTGAGCACATCTTCAGACATACCCTCGCCTGTATCCTTCACCAGTATCTGCAACTGCCCAGCAACTTCTTGAGCCGTGACGGAGAACACCCCGCCGTTTGTCATCGCCTTCCGGGCGTTGTCCGCCAGATTTACAAGAACGCGTAGCAGTCGTTCTTCGTCCACCAAGACCGGACGGTCAAGGTCGGAGCCAATCTCTATCGTGAGGCCGCGGGCCTGGAACCGTTCGGCAATATTACTCTTTAGCTTCTTGAGTAAATTCGGTACGGAAACAATCCCAAAGTTTAGCCGGATCTCTCCACGAGAATAGTCGAGAAGGTCCGAAGCCAGCCTATTCAGCCGGCCACACTCCCCCACTATCTTTTCGGCGTAATCCTTCGCTCTACCGGCGTCTCCGCCGCCCATAGTGATCATCTCGGCGTACCCGCGCAGAATCGATACCGGGTTTCGGATGTCGTGCAGGATCATGGAAGCGAACTTACCCATGTTGGAAAAGCGTTCTGCTCGTAGCAGGCGATTCTGGGTCGCCTTGAGGTCCGAGAGCGCACGCTCGAGCCGCCGATTTCTCACACGTAGGTCTTCGACAAAGCTCTCGTTGCTGCGCCTCACCATGCTCGAGAGCGAGAGCAGCAGTGACAGCGACACACTGGGTCTTTCCTGAAGCAGCGATTGGAACTCACTTCGGCCTATCGCCAGAAGGCGTGCTTTATTCCTGACGACGATTGTCGCGCTTCTCGGGAGCTCGTCGATAAGGGCCATTTCGCCAAAAAGATGGCCTGCGCCATGGACCGCAAGCATATCCGGCGATTCGCTGCGATAGTCCTTCCAAACTTCAACCTCACCGTCGAGCACGATAAAAAAACGTTCCGCGGCGTCGCCCTCCTCGAACACCACGGCGCCTGGGTCAAAGTGGTACTCCTCGCAGAGCGACTCTACGGCCTGAACATCATCATCAGACAGGTCCTTGAAAAAATATACTTCGCGAAGAAATGAGTAGTACGAGGCCATAAAAAAAGCCCCCGCCGAAGCGGGGGAGTCAAAAGCTCTACCAGTTGTCGACCATATCGTCCGGATCTCTGTTCGCTTCAGAAAAGAGGTCCGTGTAGGCCCGGAGATCGTCAAAATACACGTAGTAGCTACCGTAAGTTTCCGGCAGGTAGGGCTCGATAATAAACCCCAAAATGCTTATTCCGGTGCGGTTAATGTAGTGGGGGTCCCTCTGCCGAATGCCCGGGGGTACGGCTACAGTGAGCAAGCGCCAGCCCGAGAAGTTCAGCGTGCCCATCGACAGTACGTTTCGCGTGCCGAACTGGTCCTGGATGACAACTTTCAGCTCATGCTGGAAGTTACGTCCGACGACCCACATCGAGATCGTTTTGGCAATGCCCGGGATAGATAGAGGCCGAGAGGGCTCGATCGAGATGTGTGTTGGCCCCCGTCGGAAAAAGTCCGCTCGGACACCCAGCACATACCGATCCTCTTCCAGCACGTCGCCGAGAACCTGGCCAAACTGCTCTAGCTGCTCTTCTTGCTCAATCGCCTCTTTGTCCGCCGGCTCCCCTTCGAGGCGTCGATGAGTAATAATGCCCGCGTCCATCGGCATGGACACCCGCCAAAAGCCTGCATCTTCAAACTTTGAAACCGAGATTTCTTGAAGCTGCTGCCTGGCGGTTTCGATACTAAGCCGTGCCGCGTCCGGTGGCGTATCTTGGGCAAACAATACGGCCGTACCAAAGAACAAAACAACGGCCAGGACAAGCGTCACACGTTTCACAATTGCACTCCTCATGCCTACTGTCCCTCCCCGTTACCGGACCCGCCGGAGTTGCCCCAAATCTCGTCGAGCCGATCGGGGTTTGCCAGGTCGCGACCGTCGAACGGCGGCTCAAATACATCCGTCAGCACTTGGATATTATCAAAGTAAACATAAAACCCGCTGACGATTTCTTCGGGACGGGTCCACAGCACTATCTTGGTAAGTTCCAAACCCTTGAGCTGCGGCACGTAGACTACTTCCTGGGGAATGTGTGACGGCACGTTGACCCGCAGGTTTCGCCACCCACGAAAGTTGATGTTACCCAGCAGAAGCGTGTGGGCTATGCCCCGGTGGTCCATAAGGTGAACCTCGAGATAGTAGTCGTAATTGGAGCCCCAGACCCACATGTCTATGCTTTGCACACGACCGGGAATTGGAATGCCGGATGCTACCTCATTCCCCTCCTGGTCTCTTTCAACCGGATAGATCTCGAGGAAGTTATAGCCCTGACGATCAAACGCGGCCTGGATACCGAGGGAGCGATAGTCCGCGCCCTCCGGCACAACGGGATGCAGAGCATCCGGAAACGTTGATACGGACTGAGACACTGGATAGTCTTCCGCTGAGAACTTGCTCGGACGAACCACCCAGCGACCCGACCGTTCTTGGCTTGTGCCTTCATGGGCCACCCAATTGAGGTCAGGGTCGTCGAAGGGCTCAATAACAATTGTTCTAAAATTGGTGGTGGCTTGGCGCGACTGGGCAACGGCGGTAAGCGCCGTCACCATCACCAGGGCAACCACCAAGAGTGAGGAAAGCACCCCTCGTTTCATTCAGGACTCCTTCAGTACCTGCATCTACCGACAAGGCATGATCGACGTATTCGCCGAATTATATTTCTCTGCAAGTTCCTTTGTCAAACCCTTCCGTGCCGGATCGTTGTCGTGGCCGAGACCACATTCAGTTTGTCGGCACGTGACCGGCGTTGTTTAGCCGATCTAACCCGTAAACTAAAAAACCGGAGTTCCTTCAACATACACGGAGTCCACCTCTACGACCGACCGGCCGTCTCCCGCCCCTCCCGGCAAAGCGGCAAGCAGATCGACGAGAGGCGCATGGATGTATCCGAGTATCTGATCGCGGTAAGCGTCGGTGACCGGCGGGGACTCCAAAATCACGGGGTTGCCCTCCCTGATGATCAGCTCCATCCCGTATCCCGTCAGCCCACCTACGGAGAGAACAAGAACACCGGTCTCGCTTCCAGCAAGATCCCGTATTGCAGACCGAATTTGTTCCCGAGGAGACTCGTCGCCGATGTAGCGGCGTTGAACAGATCCTGCGGACCCGCCCGCCTCGAGGTAGGCGTCGACGAGTAGCTCGCCAAGTTCTCGATCTTGTTCTTTCAGAATCAGCGACAGGCGAAGCGGGTCGCCAAACTGAGACATAAACCCAAACGCCCGTCTGCCGACCTCTCTGTACGCACCGTCTCTGGTAACCCGTACGGAGAGGCTGCCGGGCACCGGATCGCCTGAGTCGTAGAGCACCGCGACCCGCCGCGCGGGCTGGGAGCCAAGCCGGTCCGGCAAATACGGCTTTAAAGCCGCCGGGATTGCGATCCATCCGTCGCCCGCGGCCACAAAGGCGGCCGCCAGGGACTCCGCAGAGAGATCGCCGCCGAGGTTGATCCGGTCTAGTGTAAAGCCGTTGCGCGAACGGAGCAACTCGAGGTCGTCCTGATCAATCAGCGTGCCGTCCGAGACGAGCGACAAAAAGGCCCCGTCTCCCACCAGCGTCAGCCGATCACCACATCCCACAACCGACGCCACACAGACAATGGCAACCCCAAAAGCCTGGAACAACGAAGTGAGCTTCAATAGGTCCGTAGCCTGAATACAAAGCGATTTGAAAGGAAGTACGCGGCAACACCCGCGGCAACAATAAGTCCGGACAAGACAAACGCGGCGAAGCTTTGGCGTTGAAAATAGAGAAATGGCGCAAAAGCCATCAGCGGCAGTATCCCAACCCAACCAACAATCGCAATCAAGCGAAACCATCCGTGAGTCGAACGGATAAGCTGGAAACAAAGAGGAAGCCAGATGAGCAGAGCAAGCCGAGTAACGGCCACCATAAACATCGAGTACGCCGTTGGGAGCGTACCGAGGGTCACAACGTCTGCAATGGCGAACACCGTAAAGCCTCCAACCAAAAACGAGGACGTCTCGCTCAGCGTTTCACGGTCGGTGTTCCTCCACCAGCCCTTCCCAAACAGCACTCCCAGTAGGAATAGCGAAACCGCGGGGAGAACGATGTCCATCAATAACACATGCACGTAGATGCGGGAGACCGGCAGGTAGCGAAGCTCCAGCAGGGGAGACACAAATCCCATAGCGATGCGAACCACAAGTCCCAAAACTACTCCCCGGGTGACGGGGGCGATTGTCATGGAGCGTGGCAAGACAAAGGTTCCGAACACGGATGCAAAAAGCAGCAGCGCCAGTGCCGGAGAGAAGATTAAAAACATCCAAGGCATAGTGACAAAAAACGTACCATAGGTACGTCTGGTTGCCTACTCGCCTGCGTGCTTCGCGCAGGTGTTGTAATCGAGGCCGTGTTGTACTCGAGTCTTGGGTAATGTCACGAACCTTGATGCGCGAAATCACGCAAGTGCATACTTTGGC
>CAZFLD010000135.1:0-7669 GCA_964519835.1 uncultured Spirochaetales bacterium | reverse complement strand
GTTCTACCAGGTTGAGCCATGAGCTACTTGTAGGAGTGAAGTGAAGGTGAAACCGGGGATGATTCTCAAGCCACTGCTTCACCTTCTGGTGTTTGTGAGTACTGTAGTTATCGAGAATCAAATGGATATCAACACCACCGGGCGTATCCCGCTCTATCTGCCGAAGAAACCGGAGCCACTCTACATGGGTATGTCGTTTCTCGGTTCGCGTTATCAGTTTCCCATCCAGGTAGTTTAAAGCAGCAAACAGCGTGACCGTCCCATGACGCCGGTAGTCGTTGGTTTCGGTGGCAATGTGTCCGACTCCAAGCGGGAGACCCGGCTGCAACCGCTCCAACGCCCGGCATTGGCTCTTTTCGTCACAGCAGAGTACCAAGGCGCGCTCGGGAGGATTGAGATACAATCCGATAACATCCCAGAATTTCTGCTCAAACTGCTTGTCCGTGGATACCTTAAAGGTCCTGGTGCGGTGTGGCTTCAGGTCGTTTGCCCGCCATATCCGATGAACGCTGTCCGGCGAAATATCACATCGCTTACCACTGAATCGGGAATACTGGGAGGCCGTCCCCTGCCGGGTTTGTCCTGCAAACCCGCAAGTCCCTCCCGTTCAAACCGTTGGGACCATTTATTGACGCGGTCGATGCTTTGGCGCGTCGTTCCAGTTCAACCCGTTCGTCCTCGGTAATGTCTACCGGCGATACCGTTCGTGCCATACGTTATTTTACACGCGACACGATATTTATTAAACTCATTTGTCGTACACCACACTACGTACATAGCCTCCCCCTGATCCGTGGCATTCGGCCGCAGCGCCTCCGCGCTCCCTTCTTCCCTCTCGAGCATCCCTGTGGACACCCATCACGATCATGTGGCCGGCGGGTGCGCCCTGCCGGGCGCACCACAAAAAAAGACCGCATCGTTGCGGCCTGATTCGCGTGCTTAATCTCCCCAAAAAGGGAACTACGTAGGTGCGTCGCGTTTTTGGACCGCCGGCCGGGTGACCTGCGATCGACAAACACGACTGCGCGTTTATCCAAAGGTCACCTAAAGGTTTCTGTTACTCCTTGCCCTGACGGGCCTCTGAACGATCATCATCGATTAACTCCTTGGGTCCCGTGAGCACCACGCCTACACAAAAGGGTCAAGTGGGTGGGCTTAGATCTCGAGTGTGGTGCACGGTGGGGCCGGCGCAGTTGACGCGCAACCCGCGTGGGCCAATACTGCCCCAATGGAGTCACACCCGAAGGATGGCAAGCTTCGAATTGGCGATCATTGGAATGCCATTCGGATTATTGCCCTGTCCCAATCCAATCCGTTAAAGGCTATCGCGGAATTTGTCGAGAACTCGATCGATGCGCGAGCAACGCAAATCACGATCGTGCGAGGCAAAAGCCGCGGCGAGCAATACGTCAAGATACTCGATAACGGGGAAGGCATCCCCGACTTTCGCTACGTCGCAACCCACATCGGGGACTCGATCAAACGCAAGCTGAAACGGGAAGGAGAGACCGGCATACAGGGTGAGTTCGGCATCGGTCTTCTCAGCTTTTGGACCATCGGACAGGAGCTCACAATCACCGCCCGCGACGCCGCCGGGGTCGTGCGCAAGATGAAGATGGTACGAGACAGCCCCTCGTATTCTATCCGAGACAGTCGCGAGCTCATCGAACGTACGGACACCGAGTTGCACATCCAGCCGATCCTGCCGGGTGTTAGGATGCTTACAGCCGAGAGGATTCAGAGCTACCTCGCCAGTGAGCTCCGCGATCGTATTGCAAAAGGTGGCGTCGCCATAACCATCGTTGACCGCAGTGCGCGCAAGCAACTCGAGGTCATTCCCCGGATGTTCCAGGGAATACTCATGCACGGGCTCACCGGCCTCAGATCGCCTCTCGGGGAAATCTACGCCGAACTGTATCTCACAAACCCACAGAGTTCCGCCGGCGTTGGACTGTACAAAAACGGTACTCGCGTAATCGAAAACCTGTGCGATATTCCGGCGTTAAGCCACTCGCCATGGTCTTCCGGACATATCGAGGGCATTGTGGACGCCAACTTCCTAACACTCACCCCGGGGACGCGAACCGGCATAGTCTACGATGACGCATCGGAAGAGCTTGTGCGTGCCCTGGGGGCAATCGAAGAGGAATTACGCACCCGGATTGAGGAACAATCTCGTGCGGAAGAAGAGGAAGCCAGCAAAGACATACTGCGCCGTATCACTAAAGCACTCCGGGACGCGGTGTTAATGCTTCCCGACGACGAGTACAACTGGCTGGCGACGCAGGTTGCACGCAAGCGGTCGGTTGCTCCCGGCACGGGACCCGGAACAGGGTCCACTTCCGCAACACCAGAGGAATCGGCGGACCAACACCCGGAGGACGGCGACCAAGCGGCGACGGACGCAGCGGTGGGTAACGAAATCAACGTCGCTGAGACGCCGGCCGATCGCGAGACACAACGCGCCTTTTACGAGATACCCGGTCCACTGTACCGCGTTGCCATTCGACCAAGAAAGTCTACCGTAAAAGTTGGAGAGGAGATCCGCCTCGCGGCGGTCGCAATGGATCGATCGCGGAGAGTGATCGAAGGCAGCATAATCGAGTTCACATGGTCGCTTGTCCACGGCGCGGGCGTGGTCACACCGGATGGCGAGTTTGCAACATATGCCGCCCCAAAAGAACCGGAGCTTGCAACCATTCGCGTCACCGCCGCCCAAGCCGGAGGCGCCACCGAGAACCCGCCTGAAGCGGAGAGCCTGGTAACGGTAACGGCCGAACTGATCCCTCGGTCTCCGGAGGGGAACACATCGGGACGCGGACTACCCGGTTACACGTTTGTCTACCTTCCCGGGACGCTCTGGCGGTCGCGATACAACCCCGACGAGGGTCTTATCCGTGTCAACAGCGGCCACCCAGATTTTGTGCACGCCGCCCGACAGCAGAAGGCAAAGCTCCGTTATCTTGCACGCCTCTACGCCAAAGAGCTTGTCCTATCAAATTTCCCCGGCGTCCCAGCGGCGGACCTCCTCGAGCACTTTGTCGAGCTCACCCTCTACATGGACGAAAACCTGCGTTAGCGCCGGGACACCCGATCAAGCCGGCCCCGAGGCGGTGAGCCTCCACACTCCCGCGTCTGCCGGTCAGAAACACGGCGCCTTCAGGTAGCAGGAAGAGGCTGCAACGTGTTTGTCGCCGGCCCACCGGCCGAGGCCGAGAGCCTACGAAGGACATCGACCGCCGCAGGGAGTTTATACCACGAGATATTCCCGCCCTCTTCGAGAGCGACGAGTACAGTAGTCGGCACAAAAAGGCCCAAGAAAAGGGCTTTGTCATGCCGCAGTCTCTGATGGGAAAGGCACTGGTGCCCACCAAAGACGGAGAGCCTTTAGAGGCAGAACAACAGGCAAGTACCGCATCAACGTGGTCGTGGACAACTCCAGGAGCCAGGGCGCGCCGGTGGTTAACAAGCTCAACCCCACCTTCAAAATCCTGATAGTTCGCATCGAGAAAAAAACGCAGATGGGCGCGTTGCTCCGGGCAAACGGCGCCTTTTTGGTGCTCAACATCGAAGAGATTCGGGAGCGCAGCTCCGCATGATGTCTATTAAGACATTGCGTCCCTAGTCGATTCCCCGAGACGTCAAGGTTGGGCTCATTACGCGGCCGATCTTCTACCAGATGATCCACCGCCTCAATCCGGACTTTGGGAAACTCTTTAAGGTAAAGGTGGACTTCGACGTGGAGATGGAGAACCACGACGAGCGCACCAAAGGCTTTGTGGTCCTGTTAGCTTCGGTGGCAAAACGGGAGGGAGCCCTTCACCTCGATGCCGCTGCGGTGGCTACGACAATTGAGTTTGGGGCCCGTCGCGCGGGCCACAAGGAGAAAACCTCTACCAGGTTCCATTCGACGATGTTCGCCGTTACTCCGGCTTGTCCATGTCGGCGCGCCTGGGCTTCGAGCAGAGCTACCAGGGAATCGCCGTAACGGGCTCGGTCAACCAAAACGGCGACGTGCAACGCGTGATTATCCCACAAAACAAGGTGCAACACCTGATGCTCCGCGAAGACATCGTTGAGGTGATCAAAGAGGGGGGCCGGCGGGAACACCATGCGAGGACGGGACGTTCCGCGAAGGCACCGTTTTTTGCGCCGTCGAAACGACACTTCGCGAATTTCACAGCGTGCTGCGATCGGCGATCGGCTCCAACGGCGCGTAGGGGGTGGCGCACCGAGTTGGCCCCTACCAACCGGGCTCGTCCACCCGTGCCTGCCGGCTCCCACCGGTACCGCGAGGCGTAGCGGCGTATTGCGCCGCTCTCTTGCACGCTTGTGTGTGGTGCGCACGCATGGCACTTGTGGCCGATGGTTTCTCCGATACAAGCCGTGTACGCCTTCTTTCCGCCCTGCGCCCGGGCGCCCTGTGCGTCGGCGATCTCTCCCTCGTGCTGGAGATGTCTCAATTCGCCGTCTCCCATCAGTTAAGGCTCTTGCGCTCGATTGGCATCGTCCGTAGCGAGCGTTCAGGGCGTCACATCTAATACTCCAGTGCATGGCCGGAGACGACGCCGGCCCACGGCCCTGGAGCTATCGGCAATGGCCCTTGCCGGGTGTATCTCGACCATCTGGGCCGTGGTTGCAAACAACTCACAATGCAGCTACCGGAAGTTGATCGCCGAGCTCGACGCCGAAAAGCCTCACTCGAGATAGCAGCGACGGTGGAGAAAACTTCACTTCTCCCCACATAGGTATCGTTGTGCCGGCAATGGTATGATGACGGCATCATCCAACAGACGAGGACACATGATGACCGACTTCATCCAACTGATTATCAATCCCGGCTCTACGTCCACCAAGGTCGCGGTGTATCGCGACACTGAGTTGGCGGCGTCGGACACGATCCGCCACTCGGTCGAGGAGCTCGCGCCATATTCGCGCATCGCCGACCAGTACGAGTTTCGCCTCGGTGTTATCATGCGGATGCTCGACTCCCACGGCATATCGGTTTCAGATCTCGACGCGGTTGTGGTTCGAGGCGGCCTCTTGTATCCCATGGAGGGTGGCACTTACGAAGTGAACAGCCTTATGTGCGAGCAGCTCAAGCAGGCGGCCAACGGTGAGCACGCATCCAATCTTGGGGCGCTTATCGGCAAGAGCATCGCGGACACACACCCGGGGACCAAGTGCTACACCGCCGATCCGGTTGTTGTCGACGAGATGATGGACGAGGCACGGGCCACCGGATTACCTGAGATCGAGCGGAGAAGCATCTTTCACGCATTAAATCAAAAGGCAATAGGGCGCCGCGCCGCCGCCGATCTTGGCAAACGATACGACGAGGTAAACCTCATTGTGGCGCACCTCGGAGGCGGGATATCCGTCGGTGCTCACAGAAAGGGCCGCGTGGTCGACGTCAATAACGCCCTCAACGGCGACGGACCAATCACGCCCGAGCGCGCCGGAAGCCTCCCGGCCGGACAGCTCGCGGAACTGTGTTTTTCAGGACGGTACACCCTGCCCGAGATCAAGAAGCTCTTAACCGGTAGAGGCGGCATTGTTGCCCACCTGGGCACAAACGACGGAAAAGAGATGGCTGCACGAGTGGAGGCGGGCGATGCCGAGGCAATCCGAGTCCTCAGGTCCGCGGCCTTTACCGTTGCCAAAGAGATCGCCTTGCGCGCGGTGGCACTCAAAGGCGAGATCGATGCGATTGCCCTAACCGGTTCCTTTGTCTATTTCGAACAGTTTGTGGCCTGGATCGAAGAATTTGCAGGCTTTCTCGGCCCCATCCATCACTACCCGGGTGAAGACGAGATGCTCGCGCTTATGAAAGCCGGGCTGCGCGTTCTGTCGGGAGATGAAATAGCTCGACACTATACAACTACTGCGCCGCCCACTCTCGGCTCCGCGCAGACATCGGAGGCTAAGAGGTGATTACTACCCTGGACCAAGTGCTAAAAGCGGCGGCTGAACGGCCAAGCCGCACCATCGCGGTGGCGGCCGCGGAGGACGCTCCGGTGTTGCGCTCGGTGGTTAAAGCACAGCAGCTCGGCTTGGTCGAGGCTATACTCTTTGGTTCGGTCGCAGCCATTCGGAGTGTCGCTGAGGAAGAGGAGCTCGACCTTGCGCCTTTCGAGATCGTGGACGTAGCGGGGAACGACGGAGCGGCCGCCGGCGCGGTCGGCGCCGTTCGTGACGGTCGTGCCGGCATGCTTATGAAAGGCAATCTCCAGACCTCGCAGTTTTTGAGCGCGATCCTGGACAAAGAAACGGGCCTCCGAAAGGGAAATGAGGTGATTGCCCATGTGGCCGTCATGCAGGTGAGCGGTTACGACCGGTTGCTGATTGTCACCGATGCGGCGATGAACGTTGCCCCGGACCTGCAAACCAAGGTGAGCATCATCAAATCTGCGGTGTTGGTCGCCCACGCACTCGGCAACGCTACACCACGGGTGGCGGTACTTGCCGCGGTCGAGGTAGTTAATCCCGACATGGCCGCAACCACCGAAGCCGCAATGCTGGCGAAGATGAACGACCGTGGCCAGTTAAAAGGCTGCATCGTGGACGGTCCCTTGGCGCTGGATAACGCCGTTTCGGTCGAAGCGGCCCAACACAAGGGCATCGGCGGCGAGGTCGCCGGCCGCGCGGATATTCTGGTTGCGCCCGACCTGGAAGCGGGAAACGTGCTCTACAAGTCGATCACCTATCTGGCCGGCGGTCGCAGCGCGGGTATCATAGTCGGCGCCACGGCGCCTGTTGTTCTTACGTCCCGATCGGATTCCGAGGAGTCCAAGCTCGCCTCTATCGCGCTAAGCGCAATCGTAGCCTGAGCTCGTCCGCAAAACCGTTTTAAATCAACGGCTTAGTTCGGCGGCGCGTGGGCGCTGCCGGAAGCACGCGGCCCCGGCTCTATCTCCGGCCGGAACATCACACGCTTGTCAGTCCGCCTCTCAAGATCAAGCCGAGGTGATGCCGCCACCGTCGTCGTGTTGTGGTTTTGTGTACTGATAAGAACTACACACTTCTCCCTGTTGGAGAGAAATGGCGAGACAGGAGCTTCGCGAATTGTCACGGGATGACGGAACACGCGCGAAAAAAACAGCGGATTCCAAGTGTGCCTTGCAATCCGCTGTTGTATGGCAGGTCGCCGACTAGTATCGTCGACTGCCCTCGTTTCGTGGTCGGGACTCGTTCACTTTGAGAGTTCTACCGTCCAGCTCTTTGCCGTTGAGCGATTGCTCGGCACTGCGTGCCTCTTCCTCGGTGCCCATTTCGACAAATCCAAAACCCCGAGATCTTCCGGTGTCGCGGTCTGTTACGACATTTGCGGAAACGACCTCACCGAATTGCGCGAAGGCCTCTCTGAGATCGTGCTCCTGGGTCTGGTAGCTGAGGTTGCCGACATAAAGTTTTGTTGCCATCTGAATCTCCTTGATTATTGGCAGGGTGTGTTAACGATCGCTGATCGATGAAGCGTCAACCAACTGTCATTCAGTAAAGAAGGAGAGTAGCGATGCCGTCGATAATAGCTGCGTATATTGTACGGACAACTGCGGAAAGCGTCAATTGGGTGTTCAGCTTATCGCCGGCTTTTTTTGTTCCGGCCAATTCTTCTAAACTGTCACGAACCTTGATGCGCCAAGACTGAAGCAAAAGCGGATTTTCGCGA
>CAZFLD010000134.1:0-7752 GCA_964519835.1 uncultured Spirochaetales bacterium | reverse complement strand
GTGCGCCCAGTTCGTCGAGGATGAGCAAGGCTGAGTGGCTGGATTCCAGGGAGTAGGGGCGATAGGCGTGGCGGTTGTACTTCCAGCGGCCCCATCCGTCGGCTTGGTGACGCAGCGTCTCGAGCCAGTCGAGTAGGTCTGGGCGAATTTGGTTGACGTACGAGGTCATGATCGGAAATCTCCTAAGTTAGAGCTACGGCGGGCGGGCTAACGGAGTGAGAGTTGAAACCCGCTTCGCCAATGCTACACCGGTCGGGAGAAAAATGGCAATTGAAGGCTGAAGGTAAAACGCTGCCTTTGAGGAAGGCAAGTCGGCAAGTCGGCAAGAACAAATTCTGACCGAAATTACCTTGCTCCGGGTATTGCGCAAGCGTTCTGCACCAGAGTGGTGTGGACGTCCATGGTTTTGACCCTTCGCTCAGTCGACCAGAAGATCGGTTTGTTGTCCTGCGCCCAGGGGTCGGTCTCTGATGATCACGAGCAGGCCAGGTCGTCCGGATCGACATCGGAATCCAGCGTGCTTCGGATCACGTTCGAGTAGCCGAGCAGGGTATCTACAAACGGTGCGATCGGCGGGTTCGCCGAAGGCAAACACTCCACGATCTCGGAGCCGGATGGAAGATCCCCCCTGTGTCAGGACAGTTCCGCCGCGCACAAGCGTGATACGGTCATCCGAGCTGGTGTCGGAACACCCGGGGCTTGCGCCGTACCCAGCGAACACCATGCCCGTAAGGGCCGGGCGTTTGGATAAAATCCAGTGTCAGCATCCAACGTAACGTTCATGGTGTCTCGGATTACCACCGCGGACAAATGGCGCGAAAGGAGTACGATCATCCTGAAAGACGTATACACGTCCATGGAAACCCTAATAACCGATGCGTACTCCGACCGAGTCGTTTTTTTGGCAACCATTAATCCGTCGGAAGTCCTTGATCGTAGGAGTTGAGCCAACGGATCGTGAATGGACGACACACCGGCACCGCTACCGTGTTGAGAACCACCTTTTTGAGAGCCCAGGTGACAAAACGCGACGACCTATGCGGAAGGTGCCTTTTGATTTCTCGTATCTTTTCGAGACTGACGATGGCAAAACCCGGAAAAGGATCACAGGTCGATCTCAGTGATGCCGTTGCGATGCGCTTCGAGAAGAGCGAGCATGACCGGGCCAAAGCCGTGGTGCTCGTTACGATAGGGCAGTCGGAGCGTCACGTACGCCCGTACCGTACCCTTCTCATCCCCATCGCCCGGGCAGATACACGGCGGACAGCTGTTGTTGATCGAGAAGTCCGGGTTGATCGCGACGTCGACGAGCCCGCGTATTCCGCGCTCGAAGGCGGGCCGGAAGGTGGCCTTGTCGAGAAGGCCGGCACGCAGTCCTGCTCCAAATCCGTAGAGAATGAGCCCTGTGCCGGACGTCTCCTCGTACGAGAGGTCGAGTGGAATCTCCTGGCGCCACATTCCGCGGCGCGACTGATAGGGCAGGAACGCCTTCGAGTGATCGACGAAATACGATTCGACCGTTTCGCGGTGCGGCGAGTCGTCCGGCAGAAAACGAATGAGCTCCGTGAGCGCGATGTACCCCCACCCGTTGCCGCGACTCCAGTGGTCCTCGCTGAGGCGTCCGGGGCCGATGAAGCCCCTGCATTGGTGAAGCAGCCCATTCTCCGGATTGCGAAAGACGTCGTACATGCGAATCGTCTGAAACACCGCCTCGTCGATGTAGCGCTGCTCAGCAAAGGCCCGTCCCGCGAAGAGGAGGTAGGGAGCGACTGCCATCGCGACGTCAATCCAGATTAGGTCCTCTGCCGGCCGGCGCGGATGCTTGATGATCCCGGCCGGGTCGCGGGGAGCGTTTATTATCTCATCCGCGTACGTCCGTACCTGTTCCCGCTTCTCCGGCATAAGACCGCGCATAAGCGAGTACGCAGCAGGAATCCCACCAATGTAGTAGCTGGGGAAATTGTACCCATAGTACGGCGGCTCGTTCTTCGGATGATCGATGCGCTCCGGGAAGAGCGACAGGATCCAGCGACAGCGGTCGATCGATTCACCACCCTCCTCGGCGACCTGAACGAGTGCGTGCACTGCCACCAGACCAAAGTAGTGCCTTATCTGCTCTACCGACTCGTAGGTGTCGTAGAGCCTTCTGGCGAGCTCGAGTGTTCTCATCCCGTACCTCCTGCGAACTCCTCATACACCCCGTACGCGTAGACATAGGAGGTGCTCCATCCCTCGATCCAGTAGCCCTTCTCTTGATTGTACATCCGGTCGGGATCTCCAGCTTCCGGCGACATTCGGTACGCCACGACGCCGTCGAGTATTTCCCGGACTCCCTCGTCGTCGAGCACGCGAAGACTATCGACAAGCGCGACGATGATCTCGGAATAGAGCTGGGCGATCTCAGTCGAGCCGGGTCGGTGCAGGAGGGAGCCGTCGGCTTGCTGCAGCGAACCGACAAGGGCAATCGAGGCCCTCAGCGCGGCAAGGAGCTCGTCACGAAAGTTGTGGCCTTCGGGAAGCACGCGCAACAGGCAGGCGTAGGCTCGAACGTTGATGCCGTGGTACCACACCATCGAGTTGTGCCCGACCCAGCCGCCGGACGGCTGCTGAGAGCAGAGCATGGCGTGACGGGCTCGATAGACCGCCGCGGCGAGGGCATCCTTGTCGGCACTGATCTCATAGTGTCGCGCCAGGTGCCACACAGCAAAGGCGTTGAAGTTTGTGTTCCAAACGATCAGATAGTTCGCCTCCCACCGCGCGGTTCGCGCCGAAGCGGCAAGAAGCGCCGGGTCGCCGGTGTGTTCGTAGCCGGCCACGAGCGCACTGCCGGCAATCCCGGTGTCGAACAGGCAGGCGTCGAGATCGGCCTGCCCCTCCGCGCGTCGCGTCCAAAGCCGGTAGGAACCATCCGGCTCCTGGTTGCACAGGAGCCACTCGAGGGCCTCGCTCGCTCGTTGGCTGTAGACCTTGTTCGGGTCCGTTTCGCTTGCCGCCAGGTACCCCATCGCGGCAAACCCCGAGTAGCGTACGATCGGATGGTCGCTTCTCGACTCTTTGAAAATCTCGTCGAAGGTACCTTCCGGATTATCGACCGTCCCGTTTCCCCAGCTTCCATCGCCGTTGTACTGACCTTCACAGATCTCATGGCACCTCGTGTAGAACCTCTGCACTGCTTCCGGATCGGGGCACTCGAAGTGAGCCCGCGCCTCGATCGGGCGGTTCCACTCCCGCACCCTCGCAAGCTCGTAGCACGCGCCGGCGGCAAGCAGGAGCGGTCCGAACACGGTTGCCGCGTTGAGTTCCACCGGACGGGTACGATAGTAATCCGGGTCACGAGCCGGCTCGGTCAGACCACTCGCTCCGTGAATATTTGCGTTTCCCGACAGCTCAATCTTTTCGGCAAGCCCGCACCACCCGCGCTCCACCCTGTGGTCATACTCTTCACCGATCCAACCACGGTGTACACCGGTCGCGAGCGCGTAGAGGATCAGCGCAGACCCCGCCGTTTCTTCGTAGGAAGTCTCGTCCGAGAGATCCTGCCGAAAGAGCCCGCCTTTGGTCTGAACCGCCGCAAGTGCGGTCAGATGCGCGCGGAGGTTCTGCTGAAGTCCCGGCGAGGCCGGATGGTCCTCGGGCAAGTGCCGCAGAAGCTCGCAAAGCCCGGCGGCCGCGTATCCATTACCACGAGCCCAACGGTCGGGCGTCACCTGGTCAGTGCGGAACCAGTTGCGCGCGTGGTGGTAGAACCCGCTCGCCTCATCGAAGAGCTCGGCCCGTATGCCGTAGAACTGCCCGACTGCCTCGTCGTGGAGTTCAGGCCGACCAAGCAGGGTACCCGCCATCGCGAGGAAGGGCATAACGGAGAGCAGAAGCTCGACGCGAACCCGTTCTCCGGACAGACAGAAAACCCCGTTGGCCGTTCTCGGGTGATCGCTGATGAGCTGATGCACAAGCGTCGCGAGCAACGTCGTCCGGCCGTACTCGCCGAGGCGGTAGTGCCTGTGTGCGTAGTGGTGAGCGATGGCAAGCGACGGGACGCGCGATGCTGAGGCGGTGTGGTGACCGTCGAGCCCGTGTAGAAGAAGCAGCGTGAGGGCCGCGTCCGCTCCAAGAAAACGAGCGCGGTCGAACTCCGCGAGGCGCATGAGCCCGCAGAGGGCAAGGTCTTCGGCGAGGGTCTCCTCCAAACTCGAGAGCTTTCCGTAACGCACGCTCTGGTAGCGATGACGCACCATGTCGTGTTTCCGAGCGATCGCTGCACCGATATCGAGTATCCGACTTGCATCGAACATGTATCACCTCCCTGGTTCTCACTGCGCGTCTCCTGCGGTTCACAGCTCGTCTGGGGACCGTGCGGCGGTCGGAAATGCGAGGTACGTCGGTCGCTGTGTCGAAGAGACAAACATCCGCCGACTCTTTTTGCATCGTATTGGTCCACGCATCGCAAACCATTCACAGACCGACCGATTTTTGTCGCATCCGTTGTGGGCCGGGGTGATACGTGCCAGGAAGAGTGATCGCGAGGTGACGCTGAGCAGTAAGAAAAGCACTTATAGCGTACCACTTCCGCGACGGCGCCGGCAATGGCGTTCAAACTGATCAAGGAGGCCGAAGGGATGCCCATCCACCAAACTTGACAGTATCCCCATCGCCGGCAGGCGGTCCCATGCGCTTTGACGCGCGTTAACGCCGACAGACCGAGCAGAAGAGCCGCGAGACGGTCCCGGCGAGGGCGGTGTGCGTAGGTTGTTACACCCGCAATCCTACATCTGCGTCAATTCACACTCTTCCTATCGTTCTAGATATCCACCAAAGAGCCAGATTCGTTGGCCGTCGAATGTCTCGCCGTTCTCAAGGGACATGCCCACATCCCACCATTGGTCGTACAGGGGGATCGGTACGTAGTACCAGTAGTCGGAGGCTCCAGCGATCGTCACTCGGCTGGGCGTCCGGGCAAGCAGAGTCACTTCCGTGTCCGACGGCACGGCGGTCTGAATCGGTTCCCATCGGTGTTCGTCATCGCCGGGCGACTCGTTCGGAGATCCGTAGTGTACGGCAAGGTAGTCTGTACCGGGGCCGGACCTCATTCGGAGTGAGGCCGTCGTGCGAGCAACGCCGGAAACGGTGACAACCTCCCACCCCTCGTCGCCGACGTATCGGATAGCGCCGTCGGCAACCTGAGAGTCCGTGTCCCAGAATAGGCCCAGGCGCGTTGCGTAGGGAAGGTTACCCGTCGCTTGGGCATCGAACTCGAGCAACTCCACCTCCGACTCCCGGCCGTCTTGGCGCATCGCCACCCGAAACCGGTCCGGTGTAGCCGGTGGTTCCGGTATCCACCACCGGCCCGGATCGTAGAATAGACCCCCGAGACCGTAGGTGTACAGATAACGGCCACCGGCCAGCACCTGCAGATCATTGCGCGGGAGCTCGGACGAGGTGAGCACCCAACTGCCACCGATGAGCCGTTCTTCCGCGGCTGCGATCGCCGCCTCCTCGGCATCCGACCACGGCGAGATGTCGACAATCTCGGGCGCGCTCGTCGAAGCGTCATCAGCCCGACCGACAAGGGTTCGCCCGGCCGACGAGGGTTCGGCAATCGGATGCTCGAGCTCGATAACCTGCGACGGTGAAAGCAGGCGGCCCATCGAGCCGGCGTCGAGGTCGAAGGTCAATATTCGACCGGCACCGTCGGCCGTGCGCACGCCGACGACGGCCGGCTGTGGCCCGGCCACGCCGGTAATCGCAACGTCGGTACCAATATCGAGGTCGGTCGTCGGCCACAACTCGGAGCCCGCAGCCGGATAGCGATACAGTGTGACCGATTCGCCGGCGGCGACGAGTATGCCGGAAGTCGTTGCCGCGATACGGGCGCCCGCGACGTCGTCGTCATCGAGCTGCGTAAGCACGGTGGGGACCGGATCGGGTGGGTCGATGGCGAAAGGCAAGTTCCCGGCGGCGAAGTGGATGACTCGACCCGCCGAAGTCAGCACCACGATATCGCGTCCGGCGATGTCGATGTCTCGAGCGCTTAGCGACGGTGTGCCGAGGATCCCGTCCGCACCCTCACCGGGGTTCTCGAGGGCAACTCCCTCCGCGTAGACACCGTTACGCGCCGCGACCACCAGAATCGGGTGCGAGTAGGCAACCAAGCGTCCGTATCGGGCATCCGAGAAGTCCCTCGGCAGCTCAATTGGCGACAACTCTTCCACGACCCCGCCGGCCAGTCGACTCAGATCGAATCGCCTGACCTGGCCTGTCGAGCTCCCGTCCCCCACGGCGCCCGGGATTCCGACAAAGAGTCGCGTTCCTTCCGCAGCGAGGGTGAACGATTCGGCATCCCCCTCGTCAATCGCGACATCTATGTGATCGATTTTCGTGGCCACGCCACCCTCATGCCTCGAATCAAAAAGATCGATTGCGACCCGACCATCCGCGACACTTCCGTGGGCCACAAAACCGTGGCCGACTACCGTCTCGTGCCGAACGGCACTGCGGCCCTCCGGTTGGGCCGATCCGGCCACCTGGGTTTCAATCGAGGCCCCTGTCGTGTCGAATCCGACCGCGGTTGCATCGCTATAGAGTGCAAGTTCCTTGAGTGACAGGTCCGCGTCTCCGCTGTATCGAAACTGGAACCGGAGCAGGTCTCCGGAAAGGTAGACCGGGAATATCGTCGGCCCGGTTCCCAACGGGAGCCTCCTGCGAAACGAACCGCTCTCATCAGGATCGTCTGCCGGCCCGTAGCTTACCGCCAGTTCGACTTCGTTGGGGCCGGCCGGCTCTTCGGTCTCCCGGTCGACCGTCACCACCAGCAGCGTAACGCCCTCGAGAGGTTCGGTGAGGCGTAGCTCCAATCGCCCCGCTCCTCGCATGCGCCATCCTGTGCTCATGTCGTTGTCCATGGCCAGGCCCGGTTCATCGGGAAGAGCGGAGCTCGACCGCACGGAATCGACGGCGATGGTGGATGCCACCGTTGTGGCGTTCAACTCTTCCGCCGTCGCGCTTTCCAGCAGAATGGTGATAAGGGGCTGATGCATCGGTTGCATCGCGATTCGCATCATGAGTGTCGGATCCACGCCGAGGTCCACAAGCTCGGCGCCCGCCGTCTCGTACCATTGCCTCAAGAACCCGCGAAGCTGCTCTTCGTAGCGGCTCCAATTCGAGACCTCGTGGTGGGGCAACAACTGGAGCACGGCGTCTCGCAGATTACCCTCGAGGTAGCGTTCGAGGTACGGTCCCAGATCGATATCCCCGGCGACGCGAAACAGAATCGCCAGCTGTTCCTCGGTATGGTCGAAGTCGACCTCCTCGAGCAGCTCGGTTACATCGAGATCGAGATCCCCGGCCAGCGCTCGGGCCGTGGCTACATTACCATCCCGCCAGACTTCGGAAAACATCTCGGCCAGGTCGTCGGCTTCCTGCTCCGTGGGCACATAGCCTGCCTGGACCAGCAGACCGATCTTCTCCGGATCTCCGGCCGCCGCGCGAAAGAGTGTCTCTCCGTCGCTGGTTGCACCCATGTTTGTCGCGTCACTGAGAGCCTGTTCGACGGCGGCCGCATCGCCTGCGCGAAGCGCACTGAACAGCTCTTCTTCTCCTCTGCCGCAAGCCGAAATTGTCACTACGGCAAGAAGTGCGATAGCTTCCCCAATACGGTTTCGTTTCATGAACTCCCCCAAAGACAAGGTAAGTGATTTCACGAGTAGCCGTCCATTTCGTGGGAGTGACTAAACTAAAGGAAGACTTATCGTAAGC
>CAZFLD010000133.1:0-7774 GCA_964519835.1 uncultured Spirochaetales bacterium | reverse complement strand
GTCCGTTCGATCCCGGCTTTAACGGTTACCTACGGCATCATCGGCGGCTCCGGCGTTGGGCTTGCATACGGCGTACCCTTAGCGGTCGTGGCATCGTGGTTCCCCGCACGTCGCGGCCTTGCCATGGGACTGACATTGATAGGGTTTGGTCTCTCACCGTTTATTACCGCCCCCGTAGCGGAGGCCGTCATCGCCGCGCAGAGCGTGGCGACCGCGTTTACCGTTTTTGGGATTGCCTTCCTCGTTGTTCTCTCCGGCGCGTCCTTTGTTATGCGCCCCGCCCACGACCCAACACACCTCGATTCAGGTCTCGAGCGGCCCGCCGAACCCGGACCGGCTCAGGTATTGCGCGATAAGAGGTTCTGGGGCCTATGGATAACCTTCGCCCTGGGCACCTTCGCCGGGCTGACCGCCATCGGCATGAGCGCGGCGTACGGCGTAGAGGTTGTCGGCATCACCGGCCCTACGGCCGCCGCCGCCGTCGCGGCTTTTGGACTGTTCAACGGTGCCGGCCGGCCGTTGTTTGGGTGGATTACGGACAAGATTGGGGTGCGAGGGTCCGCAATCGTCGCGTACCTCCTTATTGTGGTCGGGGCGTTAATCTCGGTTCCGGCTCAGGGCGGCGCCGTGGCGTTTTATTCGATCGGCTTTGCACTGTTGTGGCTCACCCTTGGCGGCTGGCTCGCCATAGCACCAACCGCTACAGCCGGTAACTTCGGCCGGACCCACTACGCTGCCAATTACGGGCTGGTGTACACGGCTTACGGCGTTGGCGCTTTGTCAGGCGGAGCAACCTCCGGTGTGCTCACCGCCGTCACGGGTACACTTGTCACCAGCCTGTTTGCGGTAGCCGGGGCGGCCGGTGTGGGACTGGCGTTGGCGCTCTGGTTACTTCCGCGCCGCGGTTAGCACCCCCCCCGCGGCGGCCGATTGAGCCGGTCGGCATGTGGGCGTATACTTTTCCCCAGCATGGATAGCCCCTCCGCCACCGCCTCACTGCAAACAGACTACCGGATCCGTGAAAAACCGTACTACCTCCCGATCAGCGATGAGGTCGAGGTCTTCGAGCGGGCGTGGGCGGAGCAAATCCCGCTCTTGCTCAAGGGCCCGACGGGCTGCGGCAAGACTCGATTTGTCGAGTACATGGCCTACCAGCTAGGGCAAAAGGTCTACCGCTTACGGCAAAAGGGCGACGCCGTCGGTGTAGAGGCCACCGACTTTCGCACCGGCCCCGGCGCACTCTACACGGTAGCCTGCCACGAGGACCTTACCGCACGCGACCTGACCGGCCGCTACATCATAAAGGGGGGAGAGGCGCTCTGGGTCGACGGACCGGCGGCGATGGCGGCAAAAGAGGGGGCAATCCTCTACCTGGACGAGATAGTGGAGGCGCGAAAAGACGTAACGGTCGTCATCCATCCCCTTACCGACCACAGGCGTGTGCTGCCCATCGAGGTACTGGGAGTTCAAATCGAGGCGCTGAAGAGCTTTATGGTGGTTGTTTCTTACAATCCCGGCTACCAAAACATCCGCAAGAACCTCAAACCATCCACCCGACAGCGCTTTGTCTCCCTGGCCTTCTCCTACCCTCCCCCGGAGAAGGAGCGCGAGATAGTCGAAGTCGAATCCGGAGTGAGGCGGGACATCGCCGAGTCCTTGGTGGTGCTTGCAGGAGATGTCAGAAACATCTCCAATATCGATTTGGAGGAGGGAGTAAGCACCCGGAGCCTTATCCACGCAGGGAAGCTTATCCGAAGAGGTTTGACGCCGCGTCGCGCGTGTTCCCTGGCCATCGCCCAAGCAATCACGGACGAGCCTGATGAAATCGACGCCATTCAAGTAATCGTCGATCGTATCTTTCGGGACGTCTAGTCGCGTGCACCGCACAACGGCGCCGGATGATACCGGAAAACGCGGTCAATGACCTACAAAGAGCTTGTAGCAACAACCCGGGGCACCATCGTTCGGGACATGCCGGAGGCGACTCGTTTTTTTGATGAGCTGTGTTCCTACGTAGGCTCGCGCGCCGGAAGAGTGTCGGCGCATGTGCAGGCCACCGCCCGCCTTGCCGTAGTCTCGCGCTATCAGTACATCGACTATGCGGCCCATCTTGACAACGCTCTCCTACGAGCCGAGCTCGATCTCTTTTCCGCGATGGCCCTCGAACTGTCTCGAATCGAGTTCCACTTCGGGAAATCCTTCCTGTCCAGCTACGCGAGACTTACGATCCCGTTGCGCGAGATCGCAAGACCGGTACTTGATCTTGCTCGCAGCCTAAAGACAGTTGGCAAGCCCGGGCGAAAAGCCTTCGACAAGGCCTTTTTGGTCATCTCGCGGCAACGCCCCGGACTTGTGGCGGAAGTGCTTGCTTATATCGCGGCGACATGCCCGGGCATCCTCGACGAGGCGGCTACGATTATCCAGCGCGAGGCACGGATCCAAAGCTCCGCGACCCTGTCTCGATGGCTCGACCAGGCGCTATCGTTTTTTGCCTCACAACGGATCGAAGCGGCCCGCTCCACGATCCTCCTAACAAGCCCGGAAAGCCGCAACCTCTTGGGGCTCAAATACGTGGTTCTCTCCGACGTGCGGCGCATGCTCTCGATTTACTGCACGTCGATCGCCGAGCGCGGGCTGGGTGTTGTCGACTGCGCCGCGTCGTCGTTTCGCATCACCCGTCCCTACACGGATGGTGCGCGCCTATTTCTGCCCGGCAAGATCGATCTATTCGCAGACCGAGAAGCAAACCGGCGGGCCTACATCAGCTTAGGAGCCCTCCAAGCGGCCCTCTTCCCTCGGCAGAGTTTTGGGCTTGATCTCGACTCGCTGCCGTGGCTCAACGAATTACGAGATCGATACGGCGCCCTCATTCCGGACATCATGGATACCGTGCGCCGCGAGTATCGCCGCCGGGCACGACTCGTGCGTGACCTTCCCACCGGCGAGGTGGAGGCGGTGTTTGAGGGTGAGCGGACCATACGGCTCTTGGAGACGCCCCACGAGCAGTTCTTTTTCCTCTTTCCAACGCCGGCGTTTGTGCGGGAGCTTTTTGTTCTTGCTGAGCGAACGCGGATCAAGCGGCATCTCCAATCGCGTTATCCGGGCCTTCGGGAAGACCTGGCTGAGGTGGATGCCGTGCTCGAAACGCGCCTCGAGCACGGTGGCGGTAGAGGTGCAACAGCCGGCGCCATGAGCAGCAGCTTTCGTGGCGCCGTGCTCAACCTTATTCGCACCGCGCTCGGTGAACCCGGGGGCCACCGCGACCTCCCCGGGGACGAGTTTGCGAAGCGCGTTACCGCGGCCTTTGCCAATCGTGTTACCGCCGACTCGGGCGTACTCGATTCGGCACGAACTGCCTTTGATCTGTACAACGAGTTTTTCGACGCCTTTCCGCTCGTCGCCTACGCTATGAACGAGGACACGCGCCTCTTATTCGAACCCTACCTCGAGTTCTCCTACAACCCGGAGGTGGTTCGCGATGTGGAGCCGGCCCTGTTCGCGGTCGCAAAGCCGGTGTTCGAACGCCGCGCGGAGCCCCCTCGAGACGAAGTCGCCATAGATCTGAGCTCTCTGGGCAAGAGAGACGGGGGCAAAAAGGCCGTCAAAGAGGCGCTTTTGTCCGGAAGCTTGTCGGTTCTCCGGTACCAGGAGTACGACGTGTTTTCCCAAGGCTACCACCGGGGGCATACGACCCTCTTTGAAACGCGGCTACCTCGGGGAAATCCCGAGGACCTGCGCCGCGCCGTGGCCCAGCGAGGTACCCTCGAGGCGCGCATCACCAAGCGATTCCAGTCCATGGTCCCGGAGGAGGTCGAAGTCTCGCGGAAGTGGCTCGACGGCGATGAGATCGACCTCGCCGATGCCACCGACTACGCGATCGATCTGCTCCGTGGCGCATCTGCCGACGAGAAAGTGTATCGCCGCAAGACTGTAAATCGACGCGACGTAGCCACATATGTCGTTATTGACGCAAGCTCGTCCACCGCCGAGCGTGTGGCCGGCGAACGGGTCATCGACGTGGAAAAGGTGGCCGTGGCGCTGTTGGCCGGCGCCCTCGACACCGTCGGCGACGACTTCGCCGTGGCGTCGTTTTTCAGCATGAACCGCAATAACGTGTTTTTCCAGGTTGCCAAAAGCTTTGTGGAGAAGTGGGGACCGGACACACAGGGACGGCTCTCCCAGGCCGAGGCAAATGCCGGCAACCGGGACGGGTGTGCCATCCGACACGCCACCAGGAGGCTGGCGGAGTTGCCGCACAAGACAAAGCTATTGCTGTTTTTGAGCGACGGGATTCCGGCGGACGTGGGCTACGGCGGCGCATCCGCGGCGGATACAAGCAAATACGCCATAGAGGACACCCGCCGATCCTTGCTCGAGGCGAGAAGAACCGGAATCACGCCGTTTTGTATCACGGTTGATGCGCTCGGCCACGACTATCTTCCCTACCTCTACGGGCAGCGGCACTTTCGGGTAATCCGTGATGTAGAGATGCTGCCGGAGGCGATGGCGCGCCTGTACGCGCGCATCACCACCTAGAGCCGCCCGAAGCGCGGCCCAGCGCCCGCGCGGGGTTGGGGTGGGTCCGGCGCGGGGTTGGCCACAACTACGCGACGCCGGAGCGACCACGCGCTTGAGGGTTCGGCGCGGCCGCATTAGAAGCGGCAGCGGTCACCGTAGCGTGTTTTGAGGTAGCTCAAAAGCTGCTCGTCGGGGGTCTTTCCGAGAAGAATTGAGACGGGGCGCGGCTCCGCGTAAATCTTACACTCGTAGGAGGGATCCGACGCGGGGACGCCCCGGCGTTCAACGGTGACTTTTGTGACCGCTGAGTCGGCGACAAAGCGATTATCGGCCTCCTCTGCGACGATTTCCAAAAGGGGACGGGTCCTATATCTCTCGACTGCTCGGTACGGCAGGCTCATCATATCGTCCACCATATCCACGATCGACCGTTTTTGGCCGCCGTCCTCGAGCTCGCCTCGAGCCATCTTGGCGGCTTTACGGTTCCAAAATGCGACAACCATCACGTCGGTATCAAAGACCAGGGTCGCCTTTTGGTGCCCCAAAATGCCCCGACCGACTTGATAATCGGGATAGACCTTCCGTGTCTCGTCCATGCTTATTTTATGCCTCGCTCCATGGTAGCATCTACCGGCGCGCCTATCCAACTGAATCGCACTGTGTAATAATTGCGCCGAATGAACCCAAGAGTAGACGCACGGTCCCGAACAATCGCCGTCGCCTCCGGAAAGGGGGGCGTGGGTAAATCGACAACGGCGCTCAATATCGCCGTCTTCTTCGCCAAGCGACACCTGCGTGTGGGCCTTTTCGACATCGATCCGCTATCGAACATCGCGACTATTCTTGACATCGACCGCAATCGACTCGATGTGGTTCGCGAGAATGTGCAGGTAGACGACTCACTTGCCGACCATCGCTTGCGGGTGGCTCCGAACATCGATCTTGTGTTTCCCAGACCAAAGCTACGCCGCGGCGACAGTGTGGCGCTGCTTACCAAGCTCTTCGACACGTGGGATGCTGAGCTTGCCCGCCGCTACGACATCCTGCTTCTGGACATGCCGGCAGGCATCGGCAACGAGGAGAACCTGGCGTTTTTGCCGTACGTCGGCCACCTCGTGGTTGTCACGAACCCCGAGCCTACCGCCCACGTTTCCTCAGGTGGCTACATAAAGGCGGCCCTGGAAATCGTTCCCGACATTCGTATCCTCCTGTGGCACAACCGCCACACGGTCCTAACCGAGCCGGGTTTCCAGCCCCTTGACGTGGTGGGCACGTACAATCGATACGTGCCGGAGGAGTTGGCCATCGATCTGGCCTCGGTCAGGTCCATCAAGGACATTGCCCGTGTCCCGGTCGATCCGGCCCTGAGCCTCTTGGAGGCGGAGACGACAATTCAAGGCGCGGCGATAGCACGAATCAGAGAGACGCTTGAGATGATCTACAAGGCGTTGGTCGCCGAGGCCGGGCACCTCCCGGGCATTCCCGACCCGGTGGCAAACCTCATTCGTTGGTATCTCGGCAGTCACCGCAATCTACAGACCGTCGACGGGACGGTCTCGGATATCGATCGTTATCTTTTGGGCCTTGTTCAGGGGGCTAAAGATGGCGACACGTTTTTTACGGACCCACAACGGGCTGCGGTGGAAGCGGTCATCGCAGACCTCACCGCCGGAGGACTACGACGAAGTGTCGCCCAGGCCATAACAACCATCGATCAGGCCGCGGGACGGAGCTCGAGTCGCATCGGCGCCATCGCGCGGGACACCCTCAACGTCTGTTTGCAGGCAAAGAACCGATCAGAGTCGTTGTTTTTGAGAAATCTGGTGGGCCTGCTGCTCTTCTACTTTGCGATATTTCGCCTGTGTGAAGCTCGGTCCGTGCAGCAGCTGTTGCGGCGATTTGTTCCGTACCGAAAGGACGCCTCCGGAAAACGGATTAGAGACCGCAGGCGCCAGATTGCCGCAATCCTCAAGCGCGACGATGAGTACCACCGCCGCTACTTCCTTATGATAAAAAGCCTGTTCCCTATCGTCGTGCGCCAGCTCGTGGCAATCACCAAAAGGTCCAAACTAAACGCCTTTGTCCTGCGCGACCGGTCCGGGCGGGTACATCAGAACGCCTACCTGCGCCTTTTGGCCGACTTTCTCCACGACGCCGTAAACGGTGGGCTGGGGCTGTTTGTTGCGCTCAAGTTCAACCAAGCAGGAGCGGCTCTTCAAAAAGGCGCCGAGGCGCTCCTCAGCGAGGTCAAGACGGTTAACGCTGCGCGGCGCCAAGACTCCCGATAGCAAAGGGCGCGCCGTTTATGATCACGTCTCCTTTGGTATCGCCGCCGGCACTCACGTCAATATCGGAGAGATCAAGGGCCAGGCTCGTGACCGGGTAGGCCTCGGTGTCGGGGTGGCGTAGTGCAAGATCCGCGGATATCGAAGCGCTCTGCAGGTCGCGGGTGTCGT
The DNA here is from genome assembly GCA_964519835.1 of uncultured Spirochaetales bacterium. Taxonomy (GTDB): domain Bacteria; phylum Spirochaetota; class Spirochaetia; order DSM-27196; family CAZFLD01; genus CAZFLD01. The sequence goes on along the minus strand of CAZFLD010000133.1, from coordinate 800 downwards.
ACTCGTATGTGCCGCTGAACTCGTAGCCCACGGCATCCGGAGCAAACGGCGAGTCTTCTGGAATCGAGTACCCGTCTAGCCGGACCCTAAACAGTCCTTGATTCAGATCCGGAGATACCTCTTGCCACGACAGTGTGAGCGTCCCATCCGCGGAACTAATGCTCGATGAATCGGCGTCCCGAACCTCAAAGAGCAAAAACAACGCCGAGCTGCTCATGTATTCGAACTCACGATAGGCCCGTGCGGCATCAACCGGAGACAGCTCCAGTCCCTGTTCGTCCTCGCCATCCTCGGCAACGGCGCTCGCCGAGGCTCCTTGCTCGGTTTCAACCGGCCTGTCCTCTTCGTTTGAAGAGCCACATGCCACAAGAAAAACAAAAACAGTCAATGCCGCCACGGCGGTCAATAGCCTTCGAAGATTCATCGGCCAAAGATACAAGATTTCCCGCGCAGGCTCCACACTTACTGGCTGCGGCCGGGGGCTGCGTCCGGGACCGGTACGCCGGGGGGCTAAACGGCGCGCATCCGGCGATGCGGTTGGGTACTCCGGACCGCCACTCCGGCGATCTGCAGGCTCTCCTTCACCCGATCGACATCGACCTCGCCTTGGCATGCGGCCTCTGTGCTATCAAACGCAACACCCCGTTCGCCGTGTTTTGTCGCGGGAGGTGATGCCGGCGGAGCCGGGATCGATACCGATCGCCGGCAAAAACTCGCTCGTGCTTCACCGTCAGAGCCTCAAGGTTGGGGTAATGTCACGAACCATGATGCGCGAAATCACGCAAGTGCATACTTTGGCA
>CAZFLD010000132.1:0-7784 GCA_964519835.1 uncultured Spirochaetales bacterium | reverse complement strand
TTATACCAGTTCAGGGAGGCCTTTTCTATCCCCCGTGTGAGATATTGGGGCTAAATCTTCCAATGACTCCACAGGGTCCTCCTTCCGTGGAACCTTCGTGTGTCCGGATAGAACCCAAATGAAGCATGCGCCGTAGTTTGCAGAGATGCTATCCCCCGACAAGGAGTTGTTCGGGAGGCTTGCTTAAAAGAACCGCGTTGCGCATCTTTGTCATCGGTGGCTTCCATTTGCTCGCCTACCGCCACGGCGCAACAAGAGCAGTAGCGCCCGCCCGTCGTCGGTGTCCTGCAGCGATCGATTCTGCCAAGATCGCTCTCTATTCCGCGTGCTGCAAGGCTGTGGTTTCACAAGCGGATGCTCCCCTTGATGTATCTGCAGGTATTTCTTGCACTAGACCGCCGACATCTCCGAATTCGTTTCGATACTCGACTGGGGACATTCCTTCGTTTTTGCGGAACATCTTTGTGAAATGGTTTTCGCTATTGTAGCCGACCTTTCCGGCTATCTCTTTAATCGAGCAACCGCTCGACACAAGTAGGTCCTTTGCCCGGTCCAGCTTCTTTGTAGTCAAGACTTCTTTCATTGTCCTGCCGACCTCACGTTTCGCCATCTGCGCAAGGTGTGAGGCGGTGACACCAACGCGGCGAGCAACTTCGTCGAGACCGAGATCTGTCCAGTACTCTTTCTCGATTATCCTCATCGCTTCGCGAACGGGTACCGACGTCGGCTCCCCTTGGTGTTGCCAGGTCCCCGCGAGAGTTTCGGCCAACCACATCTGAGCGGCGTCACAGGTCTCGAAGCCTCTGGGAAACTCCGGGGCGGCATCGGCTAGACGCCGTTTCACACGGCCGGATGCATGGGGATCCCGCGCGAGGGACTTCTCAATGACTAAGATCTGGCGTTGCATGAAGTATTTGCACGAAGCAAGATCGCTGTCCATGCGCCGAAACACGCTTGGCAGCTCGAGTATGAACGTCAAGAGGGCAGGCTGGTCTCTGCTTCGCAGCAGCGCCGACAGAGTCCGCTCCCGGCCTTCCCACTCGGGAAGGCCGGATGGATCGCGTTCACGCGCACGATAGAATGCGGTGTCGTCGCGAAAGACAAAACGGTCCCCCAACAACCTCACCGCAGTGTGGCAGCTGTCACGCAGTTCCGCCAGTGTTGCGACCAAGGGGCCTACGCCCACATACACTCGTTCGCCGCAACGCTCGATCGCGCCGCGTATTCGCTTTGCTACGAATTCCGGTTCGATCCGCGCGTGCCATTGGAGCACCGCAGCTCGGACTCCGTGGTCAACCCCTATGACTTGTATGAACGAGAGTCCGGAGGCCTTCAGCATGTGCTCTACCTGCGAATGCCCCACCGTGACAGAGCGGTTCAGACTCCTAAACGCCACGGCCTGATAGAAAGGACAGGCGTGCGGCGCGAGTACATCGGCGATTTCGCCAAGGTCGTCTTCCTCGAACTGACCTTTTAAAAGGTGAATCAGCACCGCTTCGGTTAGTAGCTCGCGATTGGCCCTTGATTTCGCCTGCAACTCTTGGTTCTTTCGTATGAGATCACGATTTATCCGTTTCCCATCGTGAGCTTCCTGCATCATCCGGACAATCCGGCTCTGCAAGACAAGAATCTCGTCCTCGTACCTTGGAGAATCGCCCTTCTCGCTTGCGTCCTCTTCGAGCAGACCCACGATTTTCCTAATCGGCGTTCGGAATACGTGAATCACCCTAACCGTGGAGAATGCGACGAGGAACGCGTAAGTGATGGCGGTCCCGAGGAATGCCAGCCAGTTCAGTGTCGATCGTTTCTGAAGGTCGGAGACGGGAACAAGCGCCGTAACGGCTACTCCGTCTGCGGCGGCGCCGTATTGTAGCAACTCGAAACTCTCGTGATTCACGCGAACGCGCCCGTCACTCGTCCGGTTCTCATCCTCCAGCATCGAGGCTTCCACTCCCTGATTAAGAAAAGAACGACCGTTCAAGTAGACAACAAAGGGGGACTTGTTGGGGAATAGCCTTTGCAGCGCGGTGACGACCTCCCGCTTGCTGAGGACTACCATGACCACGCCCTCTGAACCGTCGGTGCGGTAGGGAACCAGCAGCATGGGCGTCGGCGTCTCAAGGTTGACTCGCGACGGGATCGAGAGCAACCAACGTGGCTCAGCCCTCCGGGCAAGCACCCCATCGATCGCCCGTCGTTCGACTTCCGTTGGTCTCCCGATCCCTCCACCGGAAAAGTAGACTCTATCGTCAACGGAGGCATAGATCTGTACAGACTGAACGAAGGGACTGGCGTCCACGATTGAGGTAACGGTTTGCAGGTATTCATCGTGGAGGCTGCCGGAGCCCAAGTAGTCCGCCACGGTGAGCGGACGGGACAGCAACTCCTTAACGACCGCAGTACGTCCAACATTCGCCCCGACCTGTACGGCTTGATCCAGCACGGTTTGGACGACAAAGGCCACCTGTCGAGCGTCTCCCTGGCCGGCACTCCTGCGCTCCTGCAACAAGGACCGGCCTGCGATGCGGTGGTTGGCAAACTGAAGAACGTAAAGCGGCACAAGGAGAAGGCCAACTACGATGAGAATTGTCCTTCGTCTCGAAGTCAACACGGATAGCCTCCGAAGGACCTGGGTCCGGGTGCGACGGCCACAAGCAGTCGCACCCTTGACCCTATCATACCAGATCCTGCAGGCTTATCGCATGGCCGCGTTGGCCTCGGCGAGCATGCGCTCAACTGGATGCACTTCAATCAGTTCCGCGGCGAGGTCGTCCCACGCGGCGACCTCGATCTCACCAACAATCGTTCGCGCTATCGTCTCTCGATACGCTTCTTGGAACGGAACACCACTACTCACGTATGTTTCGCTGGCGTTCAGTCGGCGGTCAACGTTCACGGTCAACGCTTCTAATCCGCGGTGCGAAGACACGATCCCTTCGAGGAACGGCTCCGGCTTTGGCAACGCAGGCGAGAAAGGCGAAAGGAGTACCGCGCCCGGATTGACGACTTCCGGAAGCCGCTCATTGAGCCACGCGAACTCGCCGTCATCTGAGATCTCGTACGTCTCGCCTTCTACACCGTAAACACCCTGAACAGTCCCAACGCCTGAGGACAAGTAGAGCGCAGCCTGGATTGCTCGGTCGACGTCGTCCGCTCGGTTCGTGACGTAATCGGCTGCCGGGCGCTCTGTGACCTTTTGGTAAAGCGGACCGCCGTGATTCGTCCGGAAATCAGCCGGAAGGATGTCGAGCTGGGCGTCTGGGAAACGCTGCAGCATCCGCTGGTATCTGGGCAACAGCCAGACGCTGCCCTTGGTCCAGATGCCGGTGACGCCATTTATGAATTTCTCTTCCACGGTGTTCCCTCTGTCGGCTATCCACTCCTGATCAAGAACTCGTTCCTCATAGGCCCTTTGGAAGAAGGACAAGGCTGCCTTGAGATTATCGAGATTATGAGTAATAGCATGACGGACTTCATCATCCTCTACGTAGAAGTGACTGAAACCGCCGTTGCCCGGTATAAACACATTCCAGACCCACGTGGCCACCAGATCACCCATCATGGTAAATCCGACCGTATCGTCCTCGCCGTTTCCGTCGGGGTCCTGCTCCGAAAAGGCCTTTAGCATGTCGTAGAGCTGATCGACGTCTCTCGGCGGATCGATGCCGAGGTTCTGCGCCCAGTCACTGCGATACGCGAGCACCGCAACGTTGTTCTCCTTGTCAGCTGCGGCGTAGATCTCCCCGTCGTAGGTCGTCCCCGAAAAGTGAGAGTCGGGAACTCGAGACCACTGGGGATGTGTCTGAATAGCATCCGTCATTGGCATGAGCACGTCGTTCCTCACTGCCTCCGAGATCAGAGTCGCGTCGTTCAAGAACATAACTGCCGGATAGGTTCCAGATGCAAAGAGTACCCGTTGCTTTTCAGCAAACGTATTCTTCGGTTCGAATGTCATCTGTAAATCAATGCTGAACCTCTCAAGCATCGTTTCTCGCATAAGTTCATAGTTCTCTTCGACCCCGAATCGTTCCGTCACAGATCCCCGAGTCAACCAGGAAAGCTCCAAAATGTCGCTGTCTTGCGCACCAACCTCGGAATCGCTCTGGCCTCCGGAAAAAGCCATTGCCACAGGAACCAGGATAAATACCAATATCAATATTGTTCCACGTTTCATACTTCCACTCCTTTTTTTGTTTCTCAGTATCTCATAGAATGTCGCTAATACCGTCATATAGTGGCCATCTTTACCTCCTTCCGGCGCGCTCTCATTATCCCTTCACCGCTCCAAGCATGATTCCTCGGGTGAAATAACGCTGCAAGTACGGATAGAAGATGGCTATGGGTAGCATGGATAGCACGGCAGTAGCCATCTTTACGTTTGTCCCAAGATCCAAATTGTCCGCTGCTCCATCATCTACATCGACGGCTCTGACCAAAATGTCACGGAGGATTACCTGGATAGTTCTAAGATCGTTGTCTGTGATGTACATAACAGCTTCGAAGTAGTTGTTCCACCGGGTCACCGCAAGAAAAAGAAAAATGGTCGCGAGGATCGGTTTGGAGAGTGGAAGGACAATTCTGAAGAACACCTGGACATCGTTTGCGCCGTCGATTAGTGCAGACTCGCGTAAACTCTCTGGAAGGGAAGTCATAAACGCCTTCATGAGCACCACATGGTAGGCAGTAAACATCTGAGGAAGAATCAGTGCCCAATATGTGTTGAGCAGACCCAGATTTTTCACCATGAGATATACGGGTATAAGCCCGGCCCGGACAGTTAGGGTTATGACCAAGATGCCCGAAAAGACCCAGAGGAACGGGATACGAACGCTGAGGCCGTATGCGTACATGGCGGTAACCACTACGCCCATCGAGGCGGCGCTCATCGAGACGACTAACGAGTTGAGGATCGATCTCATGATCTGTGGGTCACCCAGCGCAAAACGATACGCCCGAAGCGTGACCTCCGCAGGAATCAGATGAAGCTGTCCCGGTACCGAGGCTAACCGCTCGGGGAGAAGCGACAGCGTGACTACATTCATCATGGGAACCACCATGACCACAAGCGTGATAACGACGATCAGTAGCACCCCGAAGTCGAACACTCTATCTGAAGCCTTGGCGCTGAGCATCTAAAAAATCCCCTGACCACGGACGGTCTTTACCATCCGATTGGTAAAAAGAACCAGCGCCAAGCCGACCAGACTCTGGAAGAGCCCAACGGCGGTCGCAAATGATACGTCTCCTTGGATCAGCCCCATCTTGTATACAAGTGTGCCGATAGTCTCGGAGACATTTGCCACAAGGGGGTTGTACATCACGAGTACCTGCTCGAACACCAGCAGCACATTGGCGAGTCCCAAGATGAAGACCGCAACGGCCGCTGCTGCCATACCCGGCAAGGTCACGTGCACAATTCTCTGAACTCTGTTCGCGCCGTCGATAATTGCCGCTTCGTACAAGTTGGGATCAATCGACGTAATCGCCGCCAGGAATATAATTGTTCCCCATCCCGTCTCCTTCCACCTGTTCGCGAAGAAAAGGACCCACCGGAACCACCCGTCGTCAGCCATAAAGAAAACCGGCTCCACGCCGAACTGTTGAAGGGCGATGTTAACGATCCCGCTCGACGGCGACAGGATCGTCGTCATTAACCCCGCGATGATAACCCAGGACAGAAAGTGCGGCAGATAAACAACCGTTTGGGTCATCTTCCGCAACGGCTTCCATCTCAACTCACTCAGAACAACAGCCAAAATGACCGGCAAAGGAAATCCGAGGATGCGGATCATAAAGCTGATGATCAGGGTATTTCGCAACGCCCGTCCAAAGAGCGCAGACTGGAATAGTCGGCTGAAATGCTCGAGTCCGATCCATTCTCCCAGCCCTGTGAAGATGCTGTACTCACGAAATGCCGCAGTCAGGAACCAAAAGGGAAACAAGTGAAACACAAGAAAGTAGATGACGCCGGGCAGAAGCAGCAGGTACACAAACCGCCGATGGTACATCTCCTTTCCCAAACTCTTGAACCGCCTGGTCTTTTGTCGGGTTGGCTTGGCACCATCCAGCGGCATCGCTGGAACGCTATTCATAGGAGTGATTATCACCCGACTCTCGGGAGCCGTATATCTTCACTTTTTGCGCGTTGCTTGTCACAATTTGATTCAGGAGGCGAAATCAGAGGGTACATGTCACTCGAACGTCCCAATTGGACGGTCGTTGACCGTGTAGCACCAGAAGACCTGCTACGCGTAGCGGGACTCTGCCGACTCTACAAAATCCCGTACTTGGCAAACGCGTCGGTGGCGCTCATGCCCGCCTCGATCTCTTTTCGCACGACCTTCTCGCCCCGGGCCTTTTCGATGGCGCCGGTAACCGTTGGTTCAACGACCTGTTGCGGGATCACAAGGACACCGTCGACGTCGCCGAAGATAAGGTCGCCGGGTTTGATCGATGCCGCGCCCACCTCGATGGGGACACGGAAGTCCGCCACTTTCATCCGGGGGCCGGAGTCTTGGGCGTAGTGGCCGCGACTAAACACGGGGAAGGACTGCTCGAGTACCTTTGGAGTATCCCGGTGAAACCCGTCGACTACGGCGCCGACGGCACCACGTGTTTTTGCCGCCGCAGTCATAATCTCGCCCCAGTTTGCACTGCGGTGGAACGTACCGGAGGCGACGTAGATCTCGCCGGGCTTCAAGTCGTCGAGAGCTTGGGTCATCAAACCGAAGGGCTCATCCTGTGGGCCATACACGTCCATCATAAGAACGGGCATCGCGCGGCCCACTACTCGCATCTCCGCCCGCAGGGGCCGAATGGCTTGGGGTAGGAATTGATGGAAGTAGCCGAGTCCGTCGAGGATATCACCCACCACCGGGGTGTACAGCTCCTGAAGGACGAGGGCTCGAAGCTCGCTGTCGTTGGTCCATTCGGGCACAATTGCCTCCTTATTATAGGGACGCACAGTTTTTGGCGCGGGTCACCGACACGCGCCGATCACCGACACGCGCGGGCGGTCTCTTCCCGCCGCGATCAGAAGCCGATAAGCGCACCGCCGTCCACGGGCAGCATGACACCGGTTACAAACCGGCCGGCGGCACTACTCAGATAGACCACCGCATTTCCAATGTCCTCTCCCTCGCCAAAGCGACCGAGGGGCGTTCGCGCAAGAATGCGCGCCTGCCGATTGGTGTCGCCGGCAAGGGCCTTGCGTAACATCGGCGACTCTATCCAGCCCGGAGCAATCCCGTTGACACGAATGCCCTTCTCTCCCAGCTCCACGGCAAGGCTTCGTACAACGCCGCCCACCGCGGACTTCGCTGCACTGTAGGCCACCACCTTGGGCATGCCGATAAACGTGGTCATCGAGCCGATAAACAGGATGCTCCCCCCGCCCCCTTCGACCATCGACGGCACCACGCGCTGTGATAGCGCCACGCCGGCGGTCACATGTGTTTCGAGGACCGCCCGAAAGGCGTCGAGATCCATGGAAACCAGTTGCTCTTTGAGGTGAATGCCCGCGTTGTTGACAAGGACGGTAATCGCGCCGTTGGCCTCCTCCGCCGTCGCGACCACCTCCCCGCGATGGGCTTCGTCCGTTACGTCGCCCACGGCAAAGGCCGCCGAAGCCCCGAGGTGGGTGCACGCTTCTTTCAACGGCCCCTCCCGGCGACCTACCAGGGTAACCCGGCCGCCGGCGGCGACAAAGCCCCTCGCCGCCGCCAGCCCCAGGCCCGACCCGCCGCCGGTGATAAGGGCGTGCTCGCCGCGTACGGCGGCGGGGC
>CAZFLD010000131.1:0-7809 GCA_964519835.1 uncultured Spirochaetales bacterium | reverse complement strand
GGGGCAAGCATGGTCTGGCTGGTGCTTGGCGTCTCACTCTGCGCATACGCCTTGCTCTGGCAACTCCTTACGAAGGTAAGCGCTACACGAGTTTCGAGCCTCTTTTACCTTGGACCACCGGTCACGATGGTGATGGCATGGGTCGCGTTTGGAGACACCCTACAGCCGACCGACGCTTTGGGTCTCGCGATCGGGGGAATCGGCGTTCTCCTCGTATCACTGCCTCGGCGACCAAACACCGCCGCTCGCGGGACCGCCTGAGAAGCAGTTCCCGTCCCGCGGATCGCGCTTATTGCGCCTTGATCAACTCGTAAAGCGCGGCCAGCCTGCGCTCGAGGGCGCCCGCAGGATCCTCCTTCTGATAAAAAAACGCAAGCAATGTGCTGCCCTCGGACAACGGCACAATCAGGTCCGCGACCGCACGGGCATCGAGGTCCGGCCGGAGCTCTCCTGAGTCGATGCCACGCTGCACCACCGCCGATAGATCCAAAACAAACGTGGCGGCCAGCTTCTCCGAGCCCTCTCGAATCTGCGGGATGCGCCGAATCGCATCGGCCACAAGAAGATAGTAGCCGGCAAACTCGCCAACGTCGTCGCCGACAAGCTCCGTCAGAGACTCGACCATATTCCGGTTGTCCGCGGTCATTCTCTCGATCGCCTCGTGGACACCGGACGCCTCCGGTGGGATCTGAAAACCGCGGAAGTAGTCCAGGAAAAAACGATCGACCACCTCGCCGAATAGGGCCAGCTTGTTCGGCCAGTAGTGATAAAAGCTTCCCTTGGAGACACCCGCCTCTTTAATAAGCCGGGCAAAACTCACGGCATCGTAGCCGTCGACGATAAACCGACAAAGCGCCACCTGTAAGATGTGCTCGCGTGTGTTGGATTCCATCAGCGCTTGTGACCCCGCATCGACTCGACGATCCCTTCCCGCGAGACCCGAAGTGCCGGGAGGGCGGTGCCCACGGCGGCGGCACCAAGGGTAACCGTGACGGCCAAAAGCGCGTCGCCGACGGTAAACACGGCGGTAAACGTCTCGCCAAAGGGCACGGGAATCGATTCAGGCACCGCCGAGGCGACGTCCAAGCCGACCTGCGTGAGGTAGAGAAGCATCGGCGTGGCCAAGACCGCTCCCGCTACGGTCGCGACCACCGCAAGCCCAATCCCCTCGGTAAGCAACAATCGAATTACCAGGCCCCGTCTAAAACCAAGCGCCCGGAGCGTGCCGATCTCGGCACTTCGCTCGAGAATCGACATCGACATGGAGTTTATGATGCCGACGATCACCAAAAAGAAGAGCACGGCGAGGGTGAGGTAGAAGAAAAAGACGTCCGTCTCGATTGCGGTGGCGGCGGCCTCCACAAAGGTGCGCCACGGGTGCGCCTCGAGCTCTCGCGTCGCCCCGGCCGACGCCGCGCCGGCAGTGCCCTCGTCGGCAGTTGCGGGCCGTCCGCTGAGGTAGCGCGCCGCCGCGGCCGCCACTGCGGAGGGATCGACCCCCGAAGCGCCCGCGAGCACAAGGTGAGTCGCCGAGCCCTCGACACCAAGGAACTCGGCCGCCGACGCGTAGTCGGCAAAAACGAGGTTTTCATCGACCGGGGGATATCCAAACGTAAACAGGCCAACTAACAAAGCGGCGGCTCTGTTCCTAACACCGTAGGAATCGACGGCGGACAACCATACGGTGTCGCCAACCTCCACTTCGAGCGCCGAAGCGTTTTGTTCGCTGATGAGTAACTCCGGACCGTTGGACTCGGTACCTCGAAAGTATCGGCCCGCCGCCACCTGATCCTCGACAACGGTTACCGCAGCCTCGCCCTCGGGATCGATTGCGCGGGCGACAAGGCGCAACTCGGTCTCTCCCTTTGACAGTGAAGCCACAAAGACAATACGCGGGGTAGCCGTTTGAATTTCGGGCAGCGCCGCCAGCGACGTGGCCAACTCCGCCTGCCGGAACACGAGCATGTCCAGAGGAAATCGAGCCGCTTCGTCCATGTAGCCGGCGTGCGTGACTTGAGCGTCGCCGGTATCAAAGCTCCGCAGGGCGCCAAACACGTGCGTGTCGTAGCCGGCCACCCATGCCAAGCCGACAGTCATGATGACAAATCCGAGGGCAAGGGCAATGATGTTCAAGATACTCCGCCTGCGTGACCGAAGGATGTTCCGCATGCCGATCGAAAAAACTCCCATGTACAATCCCTCTTATCGCCTGTTGGAAAACATCGACACAATCGAAAGCTTTCCGGCTACAGCCGCGGTGTAGGCCGCGCTTATGAGGGTAACAAGCAACCCAAAGGTCCCGCTCCGCACGATTCCGTCAATCGTCAGGTCGAAGTAGATTGTGTTCCCCAAATCGATGGTCTCCATAACCGCGCCCATGTTGATGCCGTTTGCCTGCAGGTACAGCGCGCCGGGGAGCGCGAGTAGAACTCCCACCACCGCGCCGGCCAGTCCCTGAAATGCTCCTTCCAAGAAAATGAGGCCGGTCTGCCCTCGCCGTTTGAGCCCGATGGCACGAAGCGTCCCAAACTCGGAAATACGCCGGTAGTAGCTCATGAGCACCGCGTTTGCGATAACGGTCGCGGCGACAATTGCCACAAGGAGGTTCATAAAGATCACAAAGAGATCGAGAAGATCGAGGAAGACAATAAAGCTGCCGTGGATGTCACGCCAGGTGTTGGCAACGACTCCACGGTCTGCAAAAAGCAACTCGTGATCGCGAGCAAACTGCTCGGCGTCGCCCGGATCCAGCAGGCGTACGCGGATTTCGGAAGCGGCGCCTCCCATGTACGTCAGCTCGCGCGCATCGTCGATATTCAAGAAGAGATTCCGGGTGTCGAACTCGCGTCCAACGGACTCAAAAAGGGAAGCTACGGCAAACTCGCCGTAGAACGGCACGCCTTGTGTGTCCTCCACCAGGAGCACAATCGCGTCGCCCAGCCCCGCGTCCAGAAGATCCGCGGCCGGAACGCCGAGAGCAAGGCCCTCGGCGGCGGCAAGGCGTCGGGCCGTGGCCGCATTGTGGGCCGCGGCTTGTCCCGCCCCACCGGTCGCCCGCACGCGCACCGAGGAGAAAAAAGCCGTGGCCGTCTCGACGCCGTGCACGATCACGGGGAGTTGCCTATCGTCGCCGGGTCCGATCGCGTAAGCGCCGAACTGCACAAGCTCCTCGGCAACGGCGACACGCTTATCGTTTGCCAACGCCGTGGTAATCGGCCCGGCATCCTGAATCAGCATCTGCAAAGTAATCGAATTGTCGCGCGGGTCCCAGTCGGCGTCGTGGAGCTGCAGATGACCACTGTCGCCGAGAGTGTTGGTAAAAAACGACGTCCGCATGCCGGCAAGCATCGCGTCCACCATCAGCATAACGATCACGGCCACCGCCACGGCGGCTATGATAACGATGGTGCGCCGGAAGTGCTGCCTGAGCGACAGGATCGCCAGTTTGAGGTACATCATTGGGCGGTCACCAATCCGTCCTTGAGGTGGATAACCCGACCGGCGTAGCTCATAAGCTCGGCATCGTGGGTGGCAAAGATAAACGTTACACCTTTGCCCCTGTTCAGGCGTTGCATCTCCTTGAGAATCCCGTAGCTGGTGTCGGTATCCAGATTCGCGGTCGGCTCGTCGGCCATCACAATCTCGGGTTCATTGGCCAAGGCACGGGCGATCGCCACGCGTTGACGCTGACCGCCCGACAGCTCATCGGGCTTGTGACGGACAACCTCGGTGAGCCCCACGAGCTCGACAAGCTCGCCAACCCGACGGCGACGTTGATCTTTGGGAACGCCGGCAACCGTGAGGGGTAGCTCGACGTTTTCGATGACGTTTAGGACGGGGATAAGATTGAACATCTGGAAGATAAACCCGAGCTTGCCCAGGCGGAGATCCGCGCCTTGGTCGTCGCTCAGCGAAGCCATGTCGGTGCCGTCAAGGAACACCCGTCCCGCGCTCGGTTTGTCCAAGCAGCCGAGGATGTTCATCAGCGTGGTCTTGCCGCATCCCGAGGGGCCGGCAATCGCCAGAAACTCCCCCGCCTCGATCTCGAAGCTCACACCGCGGAGCGCGGGAACCCTTGTCCGTCCGAGCTCGTAGTGCTTCTCGACGTTGTCAGCCAACAAGAGAGCTGCCATTGTTCCGTCCCCCTACCTGGTTAGGTGATCCTCGGTAAAAACCGAGTCATCTATGTCGTCGTAAGCGGTCATCGAAATCACCCGCACGGTGGAGTACACGCCGGACTGATCGGCCGGCTCCATACGGTAGGTCGTAGGCCGCGGCCGACCGGCAAGCTCTCGAATCTCGGTGACGCGCATCGTTTTTACGTGGGCTCCGGCGCGCGCGAAGTACTCGACAACAAGCGGCAGCGCATCGGATGCGCGAAGGAGGATCGTGAGTGAGCCGTAGGCCGCCTCCGGCGTGGTCGCCTCGGCATCGACGCGGTAGACCAAAACGGGGCCAGGGCCGGCGACCTGAGCGGTCTCCGCCGTGACGCGCATGGCGCGATAGTCCTGGTGGTAGCGCGGTTCGGCGATGTCACGGTTGGAAAAAAACGACCCATAAAAGCCCTCGGCGGCGGTAAGGCGCACGGGCCGTGACGATCCCGCCGTAGGATTATACAAAAGGAGGGATTCGCCTCTGGTGAGCATCCGCATTCCCGCCCAGCGCCCCTCGCCCGATATCTCGAGAAGCGTACCCGACTCCTCTTCGTGAGTGATCAGAAACTCCATGCTCAGGCTCCGTCCGCCCGGCCGTCTATTGGCAAGCTCCATCTGCGCCTCGAACGCACGCGGATACACCGCCTCGTCCGCTCGCCGCAAAAGCTCGTCGCCGTCCGGCGCCCCGCCGTCGTCGGCCTGGGCAGCGAGCGAAAACGGTAGAGCCACATAGAGAGCCAGGGCTACAAAGAAAGCCGAAAGCACCCGAGTACGTGTAGTCATGTTCCCTCCTCATCTTCCCTACCACGGGCTATTGTCCTGCGCCGGCCAACCCACTTTCCGGCCGCATACCAACCGGTCGGTATGCCCGAAAGGATATCACGGGCCTTAGAGGGTGTCAAAGCGATGGCGCAAAAAACCATAAGGCGCTGAGCACGCCGGGCGGCCTTTGGTCGCCCCGTGTTATGCAGTTGCGGCCCGAGGCCGAGGGATCTAGAATAGGGCTCCAAGGAGTTGCGTTGGCGGAAACAGACAGCAAAGCGTTGGGCGAACGACTCTCCGAGTATTTTGCTACTCGCGCGGATGTAGCCTTTGCGTACCTCTTTGGTTCGGCGGCAAGCGACCGGAGCACGGCCGAAAGCGACGTGGATGTGGCGGTGTACTTCCGGGACGACACGGGTAGCGGCGCCGCGGGGACAAGCTCTCCTGCCGGCGCCGCCGGGCATGCACTCCCGGACGTGGAAGAATCGGGCAAGCGCTTTGTGACCGAAGACGAGATATGGACGGACCTCGAACGGCTCTGTGGCAGGTCGGTCGACTTGGTCACGTTAAACCGGGCGGCGGCAACCGTGGGGGCGGGGGCCATGCTCACGGGTACCCTCCTTTATTCAATCGATGAGAGCACACGAAACCGATTCTTCTTGACCGTTACGACCCTCGCGGAAGAGGAGCGCGACTTTGCTCGCGACTTCGTGCGGATCAAACGCCGGTCGAAGAGCTTGAGCGAAGTCGACCGTGCCCGCCTCGTCCGGATCGTCGACTTCCTCGACGACGAGCTCGAGGACGCGCCTCAGTTCGTGGAGATGAACATCGAGCTCTACTCCACCGACCGAGACTTTCGGCGCTCGGTGGAACGGTGGGTGGAAAACCTGGCCAATGCATCCATCGATGCAGCCAAGATAGTGCTTGCAAGCGAGCGGCGACCGGTACCGCAGACCTACAGGGAGACCGTGGAGCTGCTTGGTACCGTAGAGGGCTTTAAACACATGGCGGAAGACGCCCGGTACCTCGCCGAAAACACCCGGGTCCGAAACATGCTCGCCCACGAATACTTGGACCTTCGCTATACCGTTGTGAACAACGTTGTGGACCACGCCGACAAACGGTACGGCAAACTGGTTGAGGCACTGCGCACATGGATCGAATAAACATCATCACACTCCTGCCGGTTCTGCTCCTGCTGCCGATCGCGATGCTTAGAGCGCAGGAGGCGTCCGGCAACAGCCGTAGCCCCAACGCCGGCCTCCGTGTATGGCGCGGTTGTGTCCCGGCTACTCCGGCGTGATCTCGGGTGGCTGCGATAGAGGTTGCCCGGCTCGTGGGAGCGCTTCTTTTGCGGCCGTTCTCCGGACGGGTCGCAAGCGTGCATGACAGGGCGGTCAACATCGCCCCCGACGCAGAATCGGCGCCGGCCGATGGCCGCGGCGGAGATCCCTGCGAGAGCGCAGCCGCCGCGCCGACCGCCGAAAAACACGTTCCGCCGGCTTCCGGCCGCCGTGGCCGGAAACGTGCAAGATCCGCCGACATCGTTTCGGTCGTAGCCGATCCCGCGGCTATGACCGTTACCTCGGTATGCGTAGACGGAGCGTTGTTTGCCGGCGGGCGGGGGCTGCAGCGTGGGGAGCCGGCACCCGGCGACACGGTCACTTGCGACGGGCGGACCCTGCGGCTCGGCCGCAGGATTGTCGTGCGATTTGCCGGTGCCCCTCGATTTGAGGGAACGATAACCCCAGTATCCGCGGCGATTGCGTGGGAGCTCGTGTCCGGCCTGGCGGAAGCGATTGTGGCACGGGGCGAGGGAGTGGGTTTATCGGGCCTTGCTTTATACGCACCTGTGCCGCCGGACCGCGAATCGGCTTCCCGCGAGTCGACAGGTCACCGGCCTCGAACTGCGACCAAAACCGGGCTGGAGAGTCCGCCGGGCCAGGACCACTTCGTCGCAGCCGCATGGAAGTGGATCGCCGGGGCACTGGAATGCCCGGCGGAGCCCTGGGCGGCGCTATCGCGATTGGTCGGCCTGGGCGTCGGGATGACCCCTTCCGGTGACGACTTTCTTGTCGGATTCCTCGCTGCCCGTGCATTGGCGGGTCGCGATGGGCCGGACCAACAAGCGCGAGGCATAATCGAGGAACGTACCGGAGGGACCACTCCGGTCGGCGCCACGATTGTGCGCCAGGCACTGGCCGGCCACTTCCCCGGATACTTGATTGACGTTGTACACGCATTGGTCGCCTTGACGGCCACAACAAACGACTCGATGGGCAGCATCGCCGCCGGAGCGGGGTGGTCGGTAGCTGCGCTTGTTGACGCGGCCGCACGCCACGGACACAGCTCCGGCCTCGACGCCCTTACCGGCCTGCTTTTTGGGCTGACAACAAGCGGTCGGTAGGCCCGGATCGGACTTTGAGCCCGCGTCGATTTCCTGTTACAGTCTCGGAGCATGGCTCGTCTTCGCCCCACTCGACTCGACGTAACAGCCGCCCT
This sequence comes from uncultured Spirochaetales bacterium, assembly GCA_964519835.1. Classification (GTDB taxonomy): domain Bacteria; phylum Spirochaetota; class Spirochaetia; order DSM-27196; family CAZFLD01; genus CAZFLD01. Next base: position 391 of record CAZFLD010000131.1, on the reverse strand, counting down.
CGGCATGTTCGCTTACTCGTCCAGCGTAGTGACTACGCCGATCATATTGGTCCGGATTTCTCAGGACCTCTCGTTCGGACTGGCGGACGGCGGTGGTATCGAAGCGGTCCGGGCAGGATTTCTCCTTGCCGTACTTGTAGCAAGCGGGACGGCGGCGGCCAGATTTGGAAAGACGGCCACGCTGGCCGCAGGCGGCGCCATTTTGGCGGCCGGCCTATTCTTGTATGCGATTGCACCGGCCTACGTTGCCGTACTCGGCGCGGTTGTGCTCGTGGGCCTGGGTGGGGGCGTCCTGGAGGCGTTGCTCAACCCACTTGTTGCCGATGAGCATCCCGATGATTCGGGCCGCTATCTCAACATCGTAAACGCCTTTTTCTCAGTAGGGGTGCTC
>CAZFLD010000130.1:0-7865 GCA_964519835.1 uncultured Spirochaetales bacterium | reverse complement strand
GAGAAGCGCTTCAGCCGCCTGCTGAACGTGGCGGCACTCGGGACAACGGCGAACCGGAAGAGCGGCTGATCCTCCAGCCGCGGCCGTCCGCGTCCACCGCGCCGGCTCTCAAGCTCCGGCAGATGCTCTTCGACCACTCGAAGCATCGCCAGGAACGCCCGATGCTGTTCGGTCAGATATTCTTCGAAGCTGTCCTGGATATTGAAGGATATAACAAAAAGGATCTGTGCGCCGCCAAGGATTTCGATTACACTCTTTATGGGTGGAGGGTCCTCTCTCCTTTTGGATTGGTCTTCGACAACCTCATCCTACAGGATGCATGGCCCTCTATCTATCTCTATCCCATCAAGAAATGCTCACCACCTCGGGTTTTTGAAAGAGCCTCAAGTAGAACTCCTTTTGTTCAAATAGATGGACGGTTGAGTCGGGTCATCGCAGATTGTGGCGGTCGTGCGCCATTTGCGAGCTGAACGCCCTGGTGCCACAAAGCCCCTACCGGTACTCCAGTCCGCGGAAATCGCCGATGCGATGAAACGTGATGAGATTCCCGTCGTGTGCGCTCTTCGCGCGCTTGTCGCCGGACCGGGCGAGGATGAGCAGGTCGTCTCCGTCGAAGGCCATGCTCGCGTAGGAACGTGCGGCGTTTTCGGCCGGACCGACGGTGACCAGACCGGCAAAACACCAGTCGACCATGTTCTTCGAGAAGTGCAGCTGCAGACGCCTGCGCTGGTTGTGCGGCAGGTTGTGGCGATCGGGTGGCAGGCGCTCGGGGCGCGTCATGCTGTCGGTTGCTTGGTTCGAAAGCAGCCAGTAGAGCCGTGTCTGTTCGTCGTAGAGCACGTGGAACTTGATGTTGCCGCCCGGGCAGGGCACGTAGAGCATCGTCTTGCCGGAGGGCACGGTCTCGAGCGTGGTCTCCATCGGGCCGGTGCCGGGTTCCTCGCCCTGCTCGGTGACCTTGGCGATACAGGCGAAACCGGGGCCACCGGTGTGCGCGCGCATCCACAGATGGAAGGTTCTGCCCGTCGGGTCGTGCCAGATGTGGCCCGGGTCGCTGAACTGCACCACATTGGATTCCAGCCAGCCGATGGGTGCGCAGAGACGGCCCGGCGCCGGCGTGCTTCCTCTGGGATAGGGGCAGTCGTAGAGGGGGACGCCGAAGAAGTCGATCTGCGGGTTTGTTTCCACATCGGGGATGGTGTCGTGGAAGCTCAGCTCGGAGGCAAAGGTCCAGTTTCCCGCGACGGTAAGATCGGCCTCCACGCGGCCCCTCATAAGCACCGGCGCCAGCTCCCCCACCGGCCAGCTGGTGATGGCAAAGCTCGTCCGTCGCTCCATCACCAGGTAGACGCAGCCGTTGGCGTAGTGCACGTTGCACGGAGCCTGGTGCCACTCCCGCCCCTCGGTGAGCTTCACCGGCTCGCCCCAGGTAAGGCCCCCGTCGCGGGAGCTCATCACCATGAGGTCGTGTGCCTGGCCGAGCACGTAGACCGCATCGCCGGCGACGAACGGTCGGGCATGCATAAAAGGGAAGTCGGCGCGATGCGTCCACGTTCGTCCGCCGTCGTCTGAGGTGTACACGCGCCCCTGCCAAAAGCTGTCGTGCGTGGTGTCGTGGTACTTCAGGCCCGGCAGTTCGGCCGCGCCCGGACCGCCCACGTCGATGCTTGCTATCAGTCGGCCGCCGGTGGTCGTAAAAAGCCCGCCGCCGTCCAGCCGGGTTATCCCCGGGCTGTAGCCAAAGATGCGTTGTGGATCCGGGGACTCGAAGAGCGTTACGTAATCCGGGGCGAGCTCGCGTCCCTGGTTTGTCGACCTCATCTGCTTCGCCAATGGCGCCTCCTTTATGGTCGCCGCCGGACCACTCGGAGCATTGTAGCGGCCGAATGCCGCCGCCGCAATGGCTTCTACGATGTCTGTTTTTATTCTATATTATAGAATAGCTTTTGATCCACCGGCCCACGGCCGTGGGCGCCGAAAATCTCGCCGTGGTCGCTCGTGACCCCCCCATCGGGAAACCGCGCAGGCGGCCAATCAGGTTTTGCCGTCCGCGGTGAGGTTGTCCCCGTAGTGCTCCTGCCATGTGCGATCCAAATTTTAGCTAAAAACCGGCAAACTTAGCTAATAAATTGTATCTTAGCTAAACTTTTGATATGATACTGGGACGAGGGTATACCATGTATGTATCATCTACGTCCTTTCAAAACAATTTCGGCCAATATCTCAAGTTATGTGAAAAGGAGAACGTCATCGTCACCAAGAACGGCAAGAAGCGGGCGGTGCTGCTGGTCTATCCGCGGGATTATGATGGGTACGAGTTGGGGGAGCCGATTCCCGACTACGGCACTTCTCCGCGCCAGGAGCGCCGCGGCCGGGTGACCTATCGTGAGTTCCTCGAACTCACCGAGAACAGCGACCAGCGGTACGAGCTCATCGACGGTGTCGTGTACGTGATGGCCTCGCCCGGCTATACCCATCAGCGGATCCTTGGCCGACTCTATATCTTGTTCAATGAATTCTTCGAAAACGACGAGGCCCCTGCCGACTGCGCCCCCTTCCTCGCGCCCTTTGATATCGACCTTTTTCGGCAGCCCATTAAAGAAGAACGGGAACTAACCAAAGACGACACCAACGTGGTGCAGCCCGACTTGGTTGTGCTTTGTGACTACATAAAAGACATCGATGAGAAGGACCGCTACAAGGGCACTCCGGTCCTAGCGGTAGAGATCGTCTCCCCCTCCAGCCGAAGCAAGGACAAGATCAAGAAGATGGATCTTTACATGGAAAGTGGCATGGGGGAGTTCTGGGTCGTCGACCCGGAGCAGCAGATCGTTTCGGTGTACCGGTTCGAGGAGTACGATATCAAGCAAGAGCGTCTCTATCGCTCCGGCGAAACGGCGGAGTCGAGTCTCTTCCTTGGGTTGTCGGTGGAGGTGTCGAGGGTGTTTGAGGAGCGATAGACTTGTAAGCGCGCGCGTCGGCCTCACTCGTGGCTTGCGCTCTTTGAATCGCGTACCGGCAAGGTCATTCGCGAACTCCTTGGCAAGAGCTTAACCGCGCTGCTCGAGGAGTGCCGTATCGAAAGGGCGGGTCGTGTAGAGCGGCTTCACCTGGTACTCGCGCGCGGCCCAATACCGCCCCCCGCCGGGGCGACACCAGTTCCGTGCTTCTTAATACACCAAGTCTCGAAACGCTTTTAGTCGATGAACGGTGACAAGATTCCCGTCGTGGGGAGATTTGGCACGCTCGTCTCCCGAGCGGCTGAGGATGACCAGATCGTTGCCATCGATCTCCATACTCGCGTAGTGGCGTGACGCCTGTTCAACCGGGCCCACCGCCACCAGGCCCGCGAAGCACCAGTCGACCATGTTCTTGGAGAAGTGGAGCTGAAGCCGGCGGCGTTCGTTGTTGGGCAGGTTGTACCGATTCTCGGGCAGGCGCTCCGGCTTTGTCATGCTGCCCGTGGCCTGCGTAGACAGCAGCCAGTAGAGCCGTGTTGCCTCGTCGTAGAGGACGTGAGACTTCATCTGTCCCCCCGGGCAGGGCACATAGAGCATTGTCTTACCGGAGGGAGCGGTTTCGAGCATCGTGATCATCGCCCCGGTGCCGGCTTCCTCGCCCTGTTCCACCACTTTGGCGATGCAGGCGTAGCCGGTTCCGCCGGTGTGTGCGCGCATCCAGAGGTGGAAGGTCCGACCGGTTGGGTCACACCAGAGGTGATCGGGATCGATGAACTGTACGACATTCGTCTCGAGCCATCCGATCGGTGCACAGTTGCGCCCCGGCGCCACGTTGCTTCCCTGCGGATACGGCGACTCGAAGAAGGGCACGCCGAAAAAGTCGATCGCAGGGTCGGTCTCCACGTTGGGGAGTACCTCGCGAAAGCTCAGCTCGGAGGCAAAGGTCCAGTTTTCCGCCACGGTGAGGTCGGCCTCCTCACGGCCGCGCATGAGCACCGGCGCCATCTCGCCCACCGGCCAGGTGGTGATGTCAAAACTCGTGCGGCGTTCCATCACCAGATAGACACAACCGTTCGCGTGGAGCACGTTGCAGGGCGCCTGGTGCCAGACCTGCCCCTCGGTGAGCTTTGCCGGTTCGCCCCAAGTCTCGCCGGCGTCGTCGGACCTGATCACCATGAGGTCGCCTGCTTGCCCAAGCACGTACAGCGCGTTGCCGGCCACAAACGGTCGGGCGTGCATAAATGGGAAGTCGGCTCTATGGGTCCAAGAGTGTCCCCCGTCGTCCGAGGTGTAGATCTTGCCCTGCCAGTGCGAGTTCCTCTTGGTGTTGTGATACTTGCTTCCAGGCAGCTGTACCGCACCTGGACCGCCAACGTCGATGGTGGCGACCAATCGGCCACCGGTGGTGCCGACCAGGCGCCCGCTCTCCAGCCGCGCGATCCCCGGACTATACCCGAAGATACGTTGTGGATCCGGGGACTCGTAGAGCTTTACATAATCCGGGGCGAGCTCGTGTACTCCGCCTGGTGACATAGTCTGGTCCGTCAATGCTCTCTCCTTTTTGGCCTCTGCCGTGCCGGTCCAGCTCTGCCGAGCCAGTCTGGCATCGTAGCGTCCAGATAGATCGGCGGCAATACTTTCTACCATATGTGCTTCTGTTCTATATTATGGAACATTCTTCGGCCGCACTCATGTGTAGACTTCGCCGCCATAGCTACAACGGCATCCGCCTCATTCGGTGAAGCGGCACGGGCTCTGATTAGGAGGCCGTTGGGCTGTCTCCCGACGAGGGGACGGTAGGCGGCAGGTGAGGCTTCGCGGGGAAGCCTGAGGTTACCCCGCAAAGCCAAAGACACCGGGAAGTCGGGGAGTTTCTATACGTCTAGTCCTAGTCGCGCGTACTGCTCATCGGGGGCGCCATGTGCCTTCATGGCCGCGATGAGTTTATGCACCATGTTCTTTTCGAGTGTCTTGTCCACGATAGGTTGGAGCTGTTGGTAATCACGGTGGATATCGAAGAGTAGGTTCGTGCGAATATGGGAGATCTCTCCCATCGCACCTACCTCCCCGTGGACCGGGATTTTGTAGACGGGAAAATCGGTATGCGCTAGAAAACGTCCCATCTCGATCTCGTCCGCATTATTCGTGCCCATGTAGCGCCACAAGGTAGTGGGCATGGCGCAGTACGCAAAGCATGGTCGATTGTCGTCTTGTGCGGGTCCCCTGAAGTAGGTGTACCGTTCATCCGTAATGTTTACCGTTCTCCCGTGCCACCCATACAGGGCGGTATCACGGACGCCGGTCGGGGAACCCTTCAGAATATCGCCAAGAGAGTGACCGTGCATGGACCACGGCTTTTCAATGCCGAAGTACTCCAATAACGTCGGCATGAGATCGATGTTTTGTGTCAGAGCAGCAACCCGCCGGCCGGCTTGTTCGCCTCCCGGAAGATGAACGACAAACGGCAGATGAGCAAGCTCGTTGTATACATGCATTTTGTTCTTGCCCGTCCATCCGTGCTCACCAAGGAGGTGCCCATGGTCGGTCGTCAGGACAAACAATGTGTCTTCCCACATGTCCGCTTGTTCGAGTGCATCCATAAGCTTACCAAGCCACTTGTCGGCCATTGTAAGTGTTGCAGCGTATCTTTTCTGGAGGTGCTTGGTGGCTTCCTCCGGCTCAGTTACCGGTTGGTATCCGGACCAGTCGTACCGAGGGCCGGAGTAGTCGTCATTATACAAGTCGAGGAACTCTTGTGGACAATCAAACGGCTCATGAGGGTCAAAGGCTTCCACCATAAGGAAGAAGTTGTCGGCATCCTTGTTGGCATGAATCCAATCACAGGCAGATGCAAAGGTCCGCGGGCTTGGGTAATCTGAGTCCTCGTAGTACACGGACCTGTTCAACTCGTATTGCACCGATGCCTTCCCGTAGTATTGGTCCGGGAGCTCCGGCGGATTCACTCGTGATACCCAGGGGTCAAACTCCTGACCCCGTTGTACATCCCAGGTGCTGAACAACTGACAGTAGTTTTCACCGCCGATTTCGAAGTAGTGCGTGTGATCTGTGACGATGTGGCAGAAAGCTCCGTTCTTCTTCAAGGTTTCTTGGAGCGTTATATCAAACGGCTCGATCGGCCCCCAGTTCCTTTCCAGGAAATTCAGTCTTCCCGTGAAGATATCCCGCCGGGCCGGCATACAGGGAGCCGACCCAAGCCAGTGATTGTCGAATACCACGGACTGTTTGGCCAACCTTTGAATATTCGGAGTGCTTGCCCATGACGCCGGGTTATAGATGTCGAGCATATGCCGATTCAGGCTGTCTAGTAGTACCAATACCGCTTTCATCGCTCTACCTCTATTCTCGAAGACACGTCGGCCCGACATTCCGGCACCGATCTGGCCCGTCGGACAGCCGGGCCCTTGCGCAGATAGAAACGGGCGCCGCGCTGGTTTGCACCTGTGCGGCGCCCGACCACCGGTAACTGTCGGAAAAACAGCTACTCTGCGTAGAACCGGTCGAGGACATTCTGTCTGATCTCCAACCAAGCATCAAGACCAATCCGGTCCAGTTCCGCAAGATAGTCATCCCACTCCTCGCGGACACCGCCGTCTACGATCCACCGTGCGTGGGTCGCCGTGATATAGTCGACTATTTCCGTTAGGAGGATCGAATGCTCCTCCTGCTCCTCCGGCGTCATGCGGGTACCACGCGGCCAATGTCGCTCTTGGGGCCACACATACGGGCCGTACACCTCTTCCGCGTAACGGTTACGAGCAGCTACCTGCGGATCTTCCCATACAACGTTGTCGGTGAAGGACTCCGGAATAAATGCGGCAACAAAGTTGTGGGGGCTTACCTGCAGGTATTCATCGGACCCGCCCACTTGTCGATACGTTTCGCCGTCTTGAACGATCTCATGGCCGATCCTGCCGTAGGATAGTTGGTAGGCCGTTGCGGGATCCGCGAGCTCGTCTGCGAATCTCACCGCAACCTCTGGATACTCGAACTCACTCATGATCGTAAACATGTTTGGTACAAGCCGCACGAGCTGGGATCGGTACACAGGTCGGCTGTTGCCGGGAGCCGGTACGGGTGGCAGCGCATCAAAGTAGCCCTTATCCAAGCTCCACTGGTAATTCCAGAAAAATCCGTGCCATCCGTTGACCGGTGGGTCCGACTGGCCACGGGTTAAGTACGTACTCCAGGCATCCGTAAACACCTCTTCGGGGAAGAGCCCCTCTTCGTACATTTCGTGCAGATACTCTATCGCGTCCGCCATTCGGGGGTCGGTGCCGGCAAAGACAACTTTACGGTTCTCGTCCACGGAAAGCATGTCCGGTCCATACGCGTAAAGACCGAAAAACCCGTAGAAATCAAACTCACCACCGACCACGGAGCGGAAGCGAAAGTACCAGGGAACGCCCTGCTCGGGCAGTGTCCCGTCGTCGATACCGTCTCGAAATGCGCGCAACGCGTCGCGCACCTCGTTAAGTGTTTCAGGCATCTCCGAGATGCCCACCTTTCCCATCCAGTCGGTATTAAAGAGCTGAATATCTCGTATTTTGTGATCCCACGCGATGTTGCGGTAGTAGGGAAGACTGTAGACGTGACCGTCCTCGAATTCGATGGCTTTTCGAACAAGGGGATTCTCTTCGAACACACTGTGCCAGTTGGGGGCGTAGTTCTCAAGGTAATCGTCCAACCGCACGACATCGCCCCCCTGTGCAGCCGTATAGATATTTCTGTCGACGTTGTTCCCCGCCAGCGAGACTTTCCGTGAGATCAGGAACCTGCCGATGATTGATACCGTGGGCTGACCAGGAAGTTTTCCTCCCTCGCCGACCAATGAAAAAGGCGCCCCGTTGGTGACACAACGGAAGCGCCGGTGACAACTGTGACAAC
>CAZFLD010000129.1:0-7969 GCA_964519835.1 uncultured Spirochaetales bacterium | reverse complement strand
TTCCTTCGTTTCAAGCCAAACTCCCTCAAGTTTTCCCACATTTCGAACTGCTGGTAGTGGGTGCCGCAGCCTTCGCAGCTATCCAAAAAGGCGAGGAATCGATCCGTGCCCGCAACGACGCTGGGGTGGGCATTCTGTAGCAGCAAGACGAGAACGTCGATCCGGTCCCAGTCATACTCCGTCTCATAGTAGTCCCGCTGGAAATGGCTGGTAGTACCGCCGGCGGCGCGCACAGGACCGACGAGGTGCCTATCAACAACAACGGCAAGACCTGGGACTGGGTCTTTCTCCGTGCGGACATGCCCTCCTCGAATGCATGGAGTTCGTGTACTATTTGAAAACGTTCGGCTACGACGGCTACATGACGTCGGTTAGTCATCCAACACGGTGGGACATCAACGCATGTTTGCCATAAAGGCCCGGCTGACGGACAAAATTCGGCAGCTGTTTGACCGTGCCGGCATGGCTATAGTAATGCATCTCGTTTAGGCTAACGACTACGTCGAGACCTGGCACGGTGTCGGTCAGGAGATCCTCGGCTTAAAGGATGAGTGATGGCAAAAGTATACGTGACAAGGCAAATCCCCTGGGCCGGCATAGACCTCTTGGCCGAGAAATATGATGTGGAAGTAAGTCCCCACGACAGGCCTCTCACGCGAGAAGAGCTCTTAGCGGCCGTCGCCGATGCGGACGCCGTCTTGACGCTCCTTACCGATCGTATAGACGCTGAAGTATTCGATGCGGCTCCGAAGGCAAAGGGCTTTGCCAACTACGCGGTCGGCTACAACAACATGGACGTAGTCGAGGCAACCAAACGAAGGATCCCCTTGTCAAATACACCGGGAGTTCTGACGGACGCGACGGCGGACATGGCGTGGGCGCTTTTGTTCTCCGTTGCCCGCCGTGTTGTCGAGTCGGACGCCCACATGCGATCCGGTGCCTGGCAAGGTTGGGGCCCTCTTCAGTTCTTGGGCGGTGACGTCACGGGCAGAACGCTTGCCGTCATCGGTGCCGGGCGTATCGGCACTGCCATGGCGTTGAAGAGCACCGGCTTTTCCATGAAGGTCCTCTACGTCGATGAACACAAAAACACCGTTTTGGAATCGAAGCTCGGCGCACGGAAGGTCTTATTGGAGGAGGCCTTGGCGGCGGCGGACTACGTCAGCGTCCACGTGCCGCTCCTCCCCGAAACCACTCATCTCTTTGGTGGTGACCAGTTTGCTCAAATGAAGGACACGGCCTATCTGATCAACACCAGCCGCGGTCCGGTCATCGATGAGCAGGCATTGGTTGAGGCGCTGCAGAGTGGTGAAATCGCAGGCGCGGGTCTCGATGTATATGACAAGGAGCCGGTTGCCGCTCCAGGCTTGAGCGACTTGGCAAACGTCGTTATGACGCCTCACATCGCATCCGCGACAACGCAGACCCGCGACGACATGTCAACACTGGCGGCAAAAAACATCATCGCCATGATCGAGGGAACAAAGCCGCCGACGTGTGTCAATCCGGAGGTGCAGGCGTAGCACGCCTTCCAGTCCGACGTATGGGCGTATTGCTTGAGCTCCGCAAGGCGGATCTTACGGCCTTCCGCGGCGGAACGGTAGATTGCGCCGCTGACCGCCCCCTGCGAGCTCCTTGGAGACAAACCACTTCCGGCCGCGTCCGGGGATGCCGTCTCTGCGCAGCCGGCACGACTTGCAGTGGTAGATCTCTCCCGATCCCCCGGAATCGATAAACCGTTTTACATCCGACACGTCGGGCCGATACCGCTGATTAAACATGACCTGGAGGACCCGCTTGTTCTCCTCGGCGGCTTGGACCATCTGTAGCCCTTCTTCACAGGTTCGGGCGAGGGGTTTCTCCACCAACACGTGGATCCCGCGGTTTATGGCCTCGAGTGCCGGTTCCGCCACCACGACCAGATCGGTCTCGCGTATCGCCTGATAGGTTTTGAGATGCTAAATGCCCGCCCAGCCCAGACCTATAACGCCGGCGCGAAGCTGAAATGGACCTGCCATTACTCCCCCCGTCCGATGTTTGAGGAGTGAGTCTAACCGACCGTGCGCGAGCTGGGAGGGCGACCTGTTGTGCCGCTGTCCTGCTCCTATTTGGCAAACGTCGGTGGGGATTCAACTGCCCGCGAGTACGCCGCTTCGGAGATTCTGCCGCGGACAAGCATTGTTTCCATGTAGCTCTTCATGCGCTCGAACCAGCCCGGGCTAATCGCGCCCGCGTCGTAGTATCGATGATAGCTTGTAGGCGCAGGGAGGATACTCGCAAGCCAAACGGCTTCGCCCACGCCCAGGTCTCGCGGGTGCTGATCAAAGTAGTACGACGCGGCATCGGAGATGCCGTACACGCCGGGTCCAAACTCGGCGATGTTTAGGTAGATTTCGAGTATTCGATCCTTCGGCACAATAACGTGGTTCTCCATGAGGTAGACCAAGAATACCTCTTGCAGCTTTCGTGCAAATACCCGTTTCTCGTCCAAAAACAGCATCTTCGCAAGCTGCATGGTAATCGTACTTGCTCCGTAGAGGATTTCGCCTGCTTGAAGGTTCTGGGCAATCGCGCGTTTAAGCGTGACCGGATTCACGCCCGGGTAGAAGAAAAAGTCCCCGTCCTCGGCGGTGAGTACGGCGGCGGGGACCCACGGTGACATGTCATCCAGGCGTACGTAGTCATAGCTTGGATCCGGCGCCGCGGTTCCGGCTCCCGACGCGTCCGGGCGTACAATCACCCGTGGAGGCGGTTCGGCCCGGGCATCGTGTACTCGCGCGCGAGTTTCTGCAATCTGTGCCGCAGTGTGCTCCGAGTGGGTGAGCATCCATTCCGCTGAGGCAGGTTCAGCCCCCGGGATCTCGATCCTCCGAACAACGCCCAGGTCGGTGTCGTGTATTTCGTGCACAAAACTGTCGTTTAGCGAGTACGGGTTCACGTCGGCGGGAATTTCGCGAACCGCAAAATCGGCGAGCGAAACATCCGCACGCCAGTCCATTGCCTCGACAATTAAAGGCACGAGTCGCAACTCCATCTGCAAGGCGAGGTCTCCGTCCAGGCGAATCCGTGACAGGCGACCTGAGACGGCATCAGGCACCGCCCCGGCGATTGTGTCGACCGGCGTCGTTGGTATCTTCATGACGGTACTGATCCATCGGGGTACGCCAAGCCGCCCGGACCCGGGGGGGCCATGGTATAGCCCGTGTGCCGCACCGGTTACCGCCAACTCTACGCCGTTGATGCTAAGCATGCCCTCCTGGAGCAGCAGTTCGCCTTGAGCCGCCGGTGCGTCGCGAAGGGCCTCGCGGATCATACCCGGCGAGTCGGTCAACCGGCCGGCGCGGCTCAACACCGGCAGGTCCGCCGGGTTCTCAATGTCGGCACGCGGATCGAGCACGGCATCAAACGCAAAGCTCACATCGAGGGGGCCCACCGCCTCTGCCGCCACAAACGGCACTTCGGCCGCGAACCCGCGAAGGCTCGCGATGCCTTCTATACGAGTGGGCGCCCCGTCCTCCGGCGCGAATGCCCTCCCGGATGCCGGCCCGAACGAGAGTACGACCGCCAGGTCGGCGGCGCGGGCCCCGGCGAACGGCACAAGGTCTACCGCCGCGAGTTCAATCCGCGCCCGCCCCTCGCCATAGTCGAGCTCGACACCAATCTCCGCTCCCGGTCCAAACGATCTCTCGCCTGCAGGTCGCTCGCCAACCGTCCTTTCGCCGACGGGTCCGTCAGCAACACGTACCTCGCCGATCGATAGATCGATCCGGAACATCTTTGTGTCGAGATCATGGAGGATTCGTGCCTCGCCGACGGTGAGCTCGCCTGCGCGAAGACTCCGCACCACCACGTCCACCGGGCCGAGGCCTGCAAGACTCCCGCCAAACAGCCGGGTGGCGTCGGCAAGTCTTTCCAAGGCGTCGGGCATCGCGGCCCGGCGCCATAAGGCATCAAGCCCCATCGGAGGGAGATTCGCGAGGACATGACGCGCCGCGAGCGCACCTTGGAGCGAGATGCCGACGTTGATCTCGTCGACCACGACACGCTGCGTGTCGTCCGGAAGGTCGACGCTAATCTCGTAAACCGTGATTCCACTCCACGGAAGGTACAACGCCGAGTTGTAGTCGACGCTTGCGTCGGTCTGTGCTTCAATAGCCTCGACCACCGTGTCCAGTGCCGACGGGAGCAACACGAGATTGACCAGCGTGAGAGCTCCCACCGCGAGGAGCACAACCGGGCCGGCAATGACCAATACAACACGAGCAAAGCGAGACGCTCTGGATTTCACGGATCCCAAGTCTATCTACACGTCTCCGGTGAGGTTTTCGATCACAAGCGGCCAGAGCTCTCCAACGGTTTCGCGATTGGCGGTGGGCAAGTACAGCACACCCACGTCCCAATCGTTCTCGGCGTCGGTAGGTTCGACCATGTTGATGTGAACCTCCAAGTCGCTTCCTTCCTCGAAAATCGTAAAGATGCGGAGATTGCCCCATACCGGATAGTAGCGGTTGTAGGAGGCTTGTGTGTCGAAGTAGATACGCTCGAGCTGAGCGACCACATCAAAGGCCCCACCGCCGTCGGCTTGGGTCCGCGCATAGAGCGCCAATAGAACTCCGTCCGCGTCGAAGTAGGCCTGCACCGAGAGATCGGCGTCATTTGCATTGTCAAAACCGAACTGGCCGACTATCACCTCGGCGCGGTCGTCGACGTCGCTCTGAAAGGTTCCCAGCGCAAGCTCGAGACCATATTCGGTCTCGAGGTCTCTCAGACCAGAGAAGACCTGTCGGGGTGTCGCATCCCACGGTAAACTCATCGGAAGATAAAACGGTTCCACTTCGACAAGTGCCAACAACAGCGCTAGGCGCCCAAGAACCACAAGATTCATATGCCCTCCTCATCGTGAAACGGTCGGGACCGTGGCAATAGCCCGTGCCCGTGATTTGTCAACTCGACACCAAAAGTAACGTAGCGATCGACCGGGGGCCAGTGTGTGAAGGAGCCTCGATGCGCAGATGACCCAAACTATGTCGACCCAAACACGGAAACGAGCATGATGTCGCCGAGCAGCCGCATAGTCATGTCTACGATGCCAGCTCCGATAACGATTGGTGGTGCGCCCCCCGACTCGTCCATCATAAAGGCATTGAGGTATTAAGGCATTTAGGTAAACCGGTATCCGCCATACGTATTGCTTGATCGACGGCGGGCATCCATCGCGGCGGCGCGTAGCTCCGGCAATACGCACGCGCAGCCACAACACCTCAACCATGTGCCGTCGGAAACCGCACCATAGGCCCACTGTCGATGAACCCGGCACCGGCCACACCAATACGGATCTCCTCGTTTATTATGCGGATTTCGTTGTCACGAATTGCATCTTGCTGCCGACGGCCTTTACACACTCCGATAGGGCCGGTACGGGATTCTCGACATCTCCCTCGTATTCCAAGATCGCTTCTCCCGAGAAGGCTACCTCCCGTAGCGCTGCGTCGAGCGTTTCGAGAGAGAGGTTTCCGGTGCCCACCACCACATCCTCGGGCGTTCGATCAGGCTTGAAGAGAAAGTCCTTGATGTGGACCAAATGGAGCCGGTCTCCGAACTCCTTTACCATCTCGATGGGATCTTCGCGGGAGTCCAGCGCCCACGCCGTGTCCAGGTTGAGCCCGACGCGGTTGCCGGTCTTTCCGAATACCCACCGCAGCGCCGTTCGCGAACCGAGCCAGTGTCGACCGCCATGGTTGTGGATACCGAGGACGACGCCGTACTCCTCCGCAAGCTCTTCCGCGACGACGAGGGCCTCGTCGATCCCGTCGAGGGGGAAGTCGACACTCATACGGTCGAGGCCGGCCACTTTTGCACACTCGAAAAGTCGTCGCGCTTCGTCACGCTCCGTTCCAATCCGGTTGACTCCTATGCTCACCATGGCGACCCCGCCGGCAGTGTACTGCTCTACTAGTTCTGCAAAGCCGTGGATGTCGGAAAAGTCGGCATGTATGGCACATACTTCAATGCGCCGTAGACCGCACTCTTTGGTTTTTTTGATTACTTCGCCGGCGTTGTGGACTCCGCGAAGACAGTAGCTCTGAATTCCAAGTTCCATACAAGCTCCTCCGAATGTTGCCGGGAGATCCCGGGATCGTTGCCAGTATCCTGCGATCCTGCGTTATTGAACAGGCTTGGGCTTACAACCCACCTTCAAGGGCTATCGCTGGGTTGTAAATGCTTCTCAGTGTCTCCATGCACCTTCGCCCACGTCGGACCTATTCGGTGACCCGATATACATCGGAGGCGTCAAAACTCGAACTCCGACCAGCAGATATCGTTTCTCAACCGCTGGTCATCGATGACATGATCGCGAATCGCCTCTGCCAGCTGATCGCGCTGCCGGCGGCACTCCTGGCGCCCCGCAATCTCACTCTGGCCGTCGAGGGCGGCCGCGCGCACCGCCTTGATGGCGTAGGCCGCTGCACCGAGCTGGTGCGCGGCAACATGAGCGAAATGTTAGGTCGCCCGATCTCCAGCTTGCGCTACCCGCTATGTTACGCGCGGGAGAACGCCTATGCCTTCTTTCTGCACAAGAGAGGCAAGCCGTCGATCCATCGTTAGCAGCGTTGCGCTTTGCCGTCTCGCCAGCACCGCAGAATGACCTCAACGACGGCGCTTGCGTCCAGCGCAACGATCACCGGTCTCGATCCTCTCGAATCAGCACATCAGAAGCCGCAAGTCGTTTGGGCAGACTAATGCTGCGGTTTGCGATCCGCTGGAGAACCGCCTGTCGTTCGGCCTTTCGGGAAGACGGTATGCCAAGCGCGTCGCGCAGCAGCACAATGGTCTGCTGGGCGAGACTACGGTGCTCGGCTTCCGCCCGAGACTGTAGGCGGGTGTAGACTTCGTCGGGAAGGTCGCGAACTTGTAGTGTAGCCATACGAACTCCTGCATGAATTATGCATGCACCATGGGAGCAGGTAAAGATCACCCAGGCCAACTCCATTGCGGCTGCGGTCATCACGAGGGCAAACATCAAGCTGCGTTTTGGGACCGCGATCGGCGTGCGACCTACCGACAGGCGTCAGTTGCGCCCTACCCGGCGAGTGTCGTGTCCGTAAGGGCCAGACGAACACGTGGAATCCCGGGTTCCCGATAGTGGAGATATTGGAGTCGAGCGTCTGCTCGAAGCGCTTGTAATGCCGACTCGAGATCCGCCGGCGGTCGGCCAACACGCCACTGAGGAAGCGGCTTCGTCACAGGGATTGAAGCTTTCCCCTAACAGCGTCGCCGTCGTGCGGACACTCTCATGCCAAGCGCCTCCTGCTTGGTCCGGTTGGCGTTACAATATCAATTATGGTATACTTGATCATAGCGTATGAGGTCGAGCTGTTGCCGCCTACTGTGGAGTTCTTGTGAGGCATCGACACAGAGTTGCGGGCAAAGGCGGCTCGTACAATCGAGCTTCCGCGTTAGTTCGGGCCGACGCTACCAATGCCGCACGCGAAGAAGCTGTCTGGGTACCCGCTCTGTGAGCTCCGGGTGAGACAAGCCTCAAACATCCTGCGGGTGTTCTACTTTGCCATAGTCGGAACGACGTACGTCGTCACATCAGGCTTCTTAAAGAAGTCGGATAGGACGAGCCGATCGGAAATCGAGCCCGCAATGCGGCTGAGGGCGGCCGTCTTGGAGGAACGAGATGAACAGCGTTTCGTACAAGGGCTTTCTTGAAGAGCAACTCTCTGATGAAGAATTCCGGAACGAGTACAACAAGCTCGAAGAGCAGTTCACCATCGCAACGGAGGTGATCGCTTTGCGACAGAAGCACAACCTCACGCAGAAGGAGTTAGCCGAACGAGTTGGGACTTCGCAGCCGGCGGTCGCGCGTCTGGAATCGGGAAACTACCGGAATCTTTCGTTGTCATTCATTCGACGCATAGCAGAAGCTCTGAACGCGGTTCCCGAGGTGCATATCCGGAGTCGA
>CAZFLD010000128.1:0-7998 GCA_964519835.1 uncultured Spirochaetales bacterium | reverse complement strand
GGTCGAGAGGGTCCAATACTTGCCAAAGTATGCACTTGCGTGATTTCGCGCATCATGGTTCGTGACATTACCCAAAGATTGTTGATCGGAAAGCTCTCATAACTCCGTACGGGGGAAACGCCACCGCTGCGTTAATCAAAGCTCGTTGTTTTATTTCGCACGCAATCTAGGACTGTGCCGCCTGTGATATCAACGAGCTGCTCAAACGTCAGCGAAAAGTTATCGCGGTGGGTGCCGGCCGCAGCGTGGACGATGTCCCACCGAGAAAGCGTCTCGTCGATGAGGATGGTGATGCCGTCGGTGCGATGGGCTACCGGGGAGACACCTCCCGGCGCGTAGCCAAAGATCGTGATGCACTGCTCGGGCGTTGCTATCTTGACTTTTTTGCGGCCCACACCGAGATGTTTCGCAAGCTTCGCATCCGAAACACGTTGGTCGCCGGACGCCACCACAAGAACCGGCGCGCCGCCCGCCAGGAAACACATACTCTTGGCGATCTGCCCCAACTCGCAACTGATCGCCTTCGCGGCCAGATCGCTTGTGGAGGTGTCTTCGGCGAAGTGTCGCACGCGGAGGTCGTAGGGCCTGCGGTCGAGAAATGCTTGCACGTGCTTAGGACCGAGCGTCTCCATCACGGGCGAACTCCCGCGGGACTCGATCCGCAGACAAGAGCGAGTTGCTGAAGCTTTTCCTGCTCACCTACGGCGATAAGTCGATCACCCTCACGAAAGTCCAGACCGGATCCCGGATTGTAGACAAAGTCTCCATCGGTCCTGCGGACGGCAACGATGATGATGTTGAGATCCTTACGAATCGGGGATGACAGCAGTGTCTCGCCAATCAGCGAGCTTCCTTGCGAAATCGCCACTTCCTCGATGCTTATGTCTTTGCCTTTGGTTCGAGCAATCGTATCCATAAACTCTACGATGCTTGGGCGCAGAACCAGCTGGGCGATACGCCGGCCCACGAGCTCGTACGGCTTGATAACCCGATCCGCGCCGGCGGTACGGAGCTTGGTTTCGCTGTCATCCGCCAGCGCCCGTGCCACGACCAGAATCGACGGGTTTATCACTTTGGCGGTCAGCGTCGTGTAGACATTTTCAGCATCCGTCGAAACAACCGTAATAATACCACGAGCCCGTTCGATTCCCGCTTGCTTTAATACTTCATCCGAGCTCGAGTCGCCAATAATGTACAAGTAGCCCTCTCGATCGAGATACTCCGCCTGCGCGGCCTCACGCTCTATGACGACGAAGTCGGCGCCGGCACCGGCGAGGTCACCACAGACAGGGCGCCCCATACGCCCGTACCCGCAGACAATCACGTGGTTTTTGAGACGCGATATTTTGCGATCCATCTTTTTTCGCCTCCGAAAGTAACTTTCCACCAGCAGCTGTACTGCTCGACCTCCAAGGTAGGCAATGGAGGCCAGCCCAAAAACGATTATGGAGGTCGTCAATGCTCGGCCGATAGGTGAGAGCTCGCGCACCTCGCGAAAGCCCGTTGTCGTGACCGCGATAATCGTCATGTAGATCGCATCACCGAAGGACCACCCCTCGAGGACCATGTAGCCGAGTGTGCCAAGCGCGATGGTGCCGACGAGAAGCAGTGCTGCGATAAGGAGTTGACCACTTGTTGTCGGCCGACCGCGCCAATCACGGCCATGTGACGGAATCGCCATGGCGCTCAAGCATAGGGTCTGTGGTGCAACCACGCAAGCCGGTATCCGGAGATGTCCCCCAAAGGGGCCGCCACGGAGCCCGGCGATCGCTTTATGCGCCCGGGCCGGCCTGCGAGAGCAAACCGACAAGTTTTATCAGGAAAACATCGCCGGCGGCAGCGATGGATGACTATATTCAGCATGGCTATAGAACAAGTCAACGACGGTAGACACGGAGGCATGATGAAGCGCAAAGCAATCGGTGGGTTTATTTTTCTGATGACGCTGTTACCTGCGGGGTTTGTCGCCGGCCACCCTCAGGCCGAGCTATGGGACAGGTGGGAGCCGCATAATCCAAACTCTACAAGGACGATCGACCACTCGGACTGGGACGAGTTTATCGATCGCTATCTCATCCGTGATCACCCGAGCGGGGTCGCGCGTATCAGCTATGGAGACGTTTCGGAGCAAGATCACCAGACCCTGGCTTCCTATGTCGATGGTCTCCAACAGGTACCGGTCGGCGACCTAAACCGAGACGAGCAGCTGGCGTTCTGGCTCAACCTGTACAATGCCCTGACGATCCGTGTGATCCTCGATCACTACCCGGTGGAAACAATCCGCGACATCGATATCTCGGGCGCGTTTCGCAACGGTCCGTGGGACGCTCACCTTGTGGAGGTTGAAGACACGCCCGTGACACTCAACGACATCGAGCACCGGGTCATCCGTCCAATATGGCAGGATCCTCGCATTCACTACGTGATCAACTGCGCGAGCATCGGATGCCCGGACTTGTACGCCGAAGCGCTAACGGCTGCAAACGTAGAACAAGCCATGGCGGAAGGCGCGGAGACGTACATCAACCATCCGCGTGGTGTCTCGGTCAGCGGAAACCGCATGACCCTCTCGAGCATCTACGACTGGTTCCAGGCGGATTTTGGTGGTTCGGAAGAGTCGGTTATCGACCACCTTCTAGACTACGCGGACCGAGGGCTTGCGGGCCGGATTCGAGACTTCGACGGCCGTATCAACTACGAATACGACTGGTCCCTAAACGCACCGTAGCGGGCAGCCGGCATCAGCGGAGCGAACGAGCCGCGGCGGGCGGCTCTTACTCCAAGGTCTCCCCGGCCGGGAGTTTGTCCAGCAGGCTTCGCCTCATGACACTCGATGCAATTCCGGGAAACAGCCGCGCGAACAGCGCAAAAACACGGAGACCCGCCGACGGGACGACCCGGCCACTCCCCTTGTCAAGGCCTGCAAATACCCTTTCCGCCAAGACTTTGGGATCCATCCTCTTGCTCCCGGCGTCGATGTCTCCACCGGCTGGGCTACGGCCTAGGGGCGAATAGCGAGAAGCGTGCCGCGTGTTGGTGGGCCCCGGGAATACGGCCATGCCGGCCAGATGCAGGCGAGTGGTAGCGAACTCCGCCAACTCGGCAAGCGCGGACTTTGTTGCGCTGTACACCGCGGCACCGGGGTAGCCAACCCAATAAGACAAGCTCGAAAGGCAGACAATTCCGCGGAGTGCCCCACCTTGGAGCAGGCCCTCGGTCAGGCGCAAATGCCCAAGCAAGTTCACGCGGGCCACTCGGTCAATGGCTTCGATCGGCAAGTCACAAAAACGGCCGAAGGCGTTAATGCCGGCGTTTAGGAAAAGCAGCCGCGGAACGGTCGATGCTCCAACAAGGGCGCATGCCTCATCCACGGACTGTGGATTTGCGAGGTCGCAGGGAATATAGGTGGCGTTCTCGACGCGTTTGCCCCCGGCTGCGTCGATATCCAAGCCAACGACATGGAGGCCCCTCCGGGCCGCAACCGAGGCCAACGCGCGTCCGATTCCCGAAGCAAAGCCGGTAATCACAATGCCGTCGTTTGGTCCAAGGCCATACGGCCCGCTCGGCTCGGCGTCGACTCGTGTCGGACGCGTGTTCGATCTCAGCCGTGCAGCCGCGGGACTGTCGACAAGACGCAGGAGGTAGGTGCCCTCGGCCCGCAAGTCCCGCGCGAAGCTTTTTAATCCCGCGCGGGCGAGACGACGGGCAAGTAGGTCCGCCTGGTTGTTCTCCGCCTGGTTGTCATTCTCCTGGTTGTTTTTCGCGTCGCGCGCGCCGTAGCTCGCGCCTCGGGAGGACGCCGCACCAACGCCGGCTTCGGCCGGTGGCAGGCGCAGAACATAGCTACGCCGGGACGGCTCGGCCTCAATCTCCCGACGGAGTTGCCGGATGGGATCAAAAAGGTAGTGGTCGACGAGCTCGTCGAGGCGCACCGGAAACTCTGCCTAGGCGCCCGACAGGGCGTCGCCCTCGCTCACGGGCTGCTCGGTACCGGGCACGCGGGATTTGATCGCCTTTTTGGCCAAACGCGTCACATAGATGGTTACAAAGACCGTTGCCACAAGTCCGACGCCACGAAGCACCCACTCCAGGACCGTGGTCTCTCGCCCGCCGGCACCGACCTGTGCCAAGGTGTTCGCCAAGGATCCGATGTACACGTACATCAGTGTGCCCGGCAACATGCCCGCCCAAGAAGCGAGGATGTAGTGGCTCAGCTTTACCTTTGTTAACGAGTAGATGTAGTTGGAGACGCTGTAGGGGAACAAGGGCGAGAGCCGAAGGAAAAAAACGATCTTCCCGCCCTCGCGGCCTATCGCGTCGTCTATCGCTGCAAGGTTTTTGCTACGGGCGAGCTTGCTGCTTACCCAGTCGCGAAGAAGATAGCGCCCAAGCAGAAACGCTACGGTGGCTGCAAGAGTCGAGGCGATGGAGACCCAGATCGTTCCCCACAAGATCCCGTACACGGCGCCCGCACCAAGCGTGAGAATGGATCCCGGAATAAGCAAGACCGCAGTGCCGATGTAGAGCGCGATAAAGACGATCACGCCAACGGCGCCCAGACCGACAACCCAGTCCAGCGCCAACCGAAGGTAGCGGGCAAGGTCGAAAACGATTCCGGCTACGAACAGGCCGACTATTACAAGCGCAACAACAATTATTCGAAGAGTGCTTTTTTTGCTCGCCATGTGTTGCCTCCTAAACCTTGGTCGCAGCGTCGGCGCCGCCGTGCGTGGATTCGCCTCCGCCACCATGCGGGGAGCCTGCGCCGTCGTCTTGTACCGGCGCGCCGGTCCCTCGGTGCCTAAAGAAGAACCGGAGTAGCTTCCGCACCTTGTCGTTAAAAAGTCGGGGCCCGTAATACCCGGAGGCAACTTTCTTGGGAAGCTCGCCGAGCGTCGGGTAAGCAATAATCGGATCCAGTAAGCCCTTGATCTTCCACTTGCCGGTCACCGCGTAGGTGGCCGGGAGGAGCACGTCCCCCGCGTGGTAGCCCGCAATCTGGCTTCCGATAACACGGCCTTTTTTGTCGAGAAGAACCTTTACCAGACCCTCGGCCTCGCCCTCGGCCCGGGCCCGGTCGTTTGCGTCGTAGCTTTGCTTCTCCACGGTGTACAAGATGCCGGCCTCCTTGGCCGCCATCTCGTTGTAACCGACCGAGGCCAACTCCGGGTCGGTGTACGTGACCCACGGGACGTTGGTGTAGGACATCTTGGCGGGCAGGTGGAAGGCGAGGCGTCTTACTGCAACAGAGGCCTCTGCAGCCGCGACGTGGGTAAACAAGTAACGACCGTTTACATCGCCCACCCCGAGGATGTGCTTGTTGCTCGTTTTCAGGCCCGCATCCACGGGTACAAAGCTCTTCTCGACCGTCACACCGGCCTTCTCCAAGTCCAGGTCGTCCGTGTTGCCGGCGCGGCCGGCGGCCATGATTATCGCGTCGGCTTCGATCGATTTCTCACCACCGTCTTCTTCGATGACTACGCGCTTTGCCGCACCGTCCTTTTCCACGCGCAGGACCTTTACGCCGAGGGCGAAAAACAGACCCTCACCGTCGAGCCGGGCTCGAACAACGGCCGCCATATCGGCATCCTCCCGTGGCAAGATCTGCGGCGCAATATCCAAGACGGTGACCTTGGCCCCGAGGCGGGATAGGGCCTGACTCATCTCAATCCCAATCGGACCGGCGCCGATGGTGACGACCCTCGCCGGAAGCTCGGTAAGCGAGAAGATATCGATGTTTGTGAGGTAGCCGGCCTCCTCGAGGCCCGGAATCGGAAGGCTCCGTGGCCTGCTTCCCGTAGCCAACACAAAGCTCTTCGCCGAAAGCACGCGCCCGTTGAGCTCGATCTCCCGCTCCCCCACGAACTTGGAGGAGCCTATCTCCACGTGGACGCCACGTTCGCGAAAGGCCTCGGGCGAATCGTGCACCGCGATATCCGCGATGACTTTTTGCACACGATTCGTAATCTCGGCCATAGAAACAGGCGGTCGCTCCATTGCCGGCAAGCCAAACCGCGCTGCCTCGCCGGCGGCATGGTAGACGGCCGCCGACTTGAGAAGTGTCTTGCTCGGCACACAACCGTAGTACAAACAATCGCCGCCGAGATGCTCCTTCTCCACCAGGAGCGTCTTCATGCCGAAGCCGGCACAGCCAACCGCTGAAACAAGTCCACCGGAACCGCCTCCGATAACAATCACATCAAAGTCCGTTTTTGCCACTCTGCTCCCCCTGATCGCGAGACCCTGCCGTCGGATCTCTTTGCACTAACCACAGCCGGTCTGCCGGCATATACAACCACACCCGGGAATCTACTGATCCAGCGATGCCCGCGTCCCCTATTATGTCCAAAAATCGATCACCAGCCGCGGCAACACACCGGCTATGCGTGCCGAGGTACTTGTGGTCTTTGATAGTTGCTTCAATGGAATTGCGCGGCCGACGGGCGAACTGTATTGCTTCCGGGCGGATCAAGACGTGCACCGGTCCGTCGGGGACCCCGTCACAGCGGTGATGGATCTTTCCCACGACCGTGTGCACAACACTGCCGCGCTTCTCGCCGGGTATGTGGTTTCTGTTCCCCAAAAACGAGGCAATCTCAACACTGGCCGGCTTTTCATAGAGTTCCCGCGGATCAGCGAACTGTATCAAACGCCCCTCTATCATAAGACCGATTCGGTCCGACAGAACGGTGGCCTCCTCCTGGTCGTGTGTCACAAACACCGTTGTCACGCCTGCGCGACGGTGCACCGTGCGAACAAGATCCCGCATCTCATCCCGAAGGCTCTCGTCGAGATTTGATAGCGGTTCGTCCAAGAGAAGCACATCAGGACGAAGAACAAGCGCCCGCGCCAAGGCAACTCGTTGTTGCTGCCCCCCCGACAGCTCAGACGGCCGCCGGCGGCCGAAGCCCTGCAACTGCACAAGAGAGAGCATGTCGGCCACGCGACGGGAGGTCTCGCCTCGGGAGACTCGTTTCATGCGGAGACCAAACGCCACGTTCTCCGCAACGGTCATAAACGGGAATAGCAACGGCCTCTGAAACACGAGCACGGCACTGCGGCGCTCGGGGCGCTCTCTCGTAATGTCCCGATCGCCAAGAACCACGCTGCCGCTTGTGGGTTGCTCGAGACCGGCGATGATCTTTAGTGTGGTTGTCTTGCCACATCCGGAGGGGCCAAGCAGAGTGATTAGCTCGCCCGCCTCGGCACGCAGACTGAGCTTGTTAACCGCGGTAATGCGGCCGAAGTTTTTGTTGATGTGATCGAGGGACAAACGTTTCATATTCTCCCGGCCGTCCTATATGTTCCCCAGCCCGGTGAGTGCACGCGACCGGCCGCTTAAGTATTTGCCGGTGAACACGAGTATCACAATCGGCGGCAGCAAGAAGATCGTACTAAGCACTGCGGTGAGCGTCCTGTCGCCGGACGTTGCAAACGAAAACAACAACACCGGTATTGTTAAGACTCTGCCGCCACCGACCAGGAGCGTGAGAATGTACTGCGACCAAGAGATCAAGAACACAAACAGACTTCCCGCCGCCAGTCCGGGTCGGATCAACGGCAGTGTTACGTGGAAAAAGACGGCCGGACCGGTGGCGCCGAGGGTTCGCGCTTGAAGCTCGTAGTCCTTGTCGAAGTTCGCGAATACACCCGAGAGCACTAAAATCATATACGGCAGAGCCGGCAGGAGGTGGGCGACAATCACCCCGGCCACGGTGTCCGAGAGTCCCAAACGAATGAAGGTGATCTGCACTCCCATCAACACTGCCAGTCCGGGAACAACCAGCGGGGCCAACACCAAGAACTCCATGAGCGGTTTTGTCCGCCGTCCCGCGGTCGCCAGGGCCCGTCCGGCCGGAATGCCCAGAACGGCGCAGAGGAACGTCACCGTCAGCGCGATAAAAAGACTCGTAAAGGCCGCCTGCAAGACCCGAGCCTGCGGGTTTAGCACATACTGCCAGCCGCGTAGCGAGAACGTCTGCGGCAAGAGATCTGGGA
>CAZFLD010000127.1:0-8005 GCA_964519835.1 uncultured Spirochaetales bacterium | reverse complement strand
CCAGCAGCTGCTCTGTTGATCAGCGGGAAATCCCGTGGAAGATCCGAACGCTTACTTTGATTCTGGGCTAATTGCTTTGCACAAAGATAATTATACCAGTTCAGGGAGGCCTTTTCTATCCCCCGTGTGAGATATTGGGGCTAACCGACTGACCGATAGAAACGTCAGCGCGACGAGGCGATCGTCCCTGGCCAGCCACAACGACGTTGCCGGGCTCTCAACAGACCTATTGGAATCTGGAGGCACACTTTGAGGTGGCGTAGACAACAGTCGAGCGGGAGGAGCCCCTCCAAAGTGAACAGCCTCGCCACCGACTCAAAGACCTATCCGCGACGGTGCTCACCGTCTCTCCTCCGGACATCGTTTCGAGAAACGCACCTCCACCCGTGCCAAGAACCGCATCGTTCCACGACAACGATAGCTGAGTCGGGTACTGCGACCGGAGAATACTGCCTGGCCGCGGGGCGTTTTCAATTCGAGCGAAACTGCCTGGCGCTGCTGATCGTCTTTTCATCCCGGACAGGCCCGAGGCTACTGTGCCGGATCGGACAGATCAGATTGAGGATACGAAGAATCCTGCCGGAAGCTCTCTGCAGTCCAGAGGCCGGCTTCTGTCCGCTTGCGATGAACGTGAGGCGGAAACAAGGCATTGACGCCGGATCTGAAGCCTTCGAGAATCTCGCGGTCACGCTCGATGTCCGCGAACCGATCAATAATGTCTTGACACGGGCCGATCTCGCAGCCGGCCCATCTTCTGGCCTTCAGCTCTGCCGCCATGTAGGTCGTCCCAGATCCACCGAACGGATCCATCACCGAGTCTCCGGGATCTGATGCCATCTCAATCACACGGTCCAGCAACTTGAGTGAGAGCTCATTGGCTCCATTGCGCCGCTTGTACTTGGCATGCCGGACCGGGGGAATATCGGTCCACACGTCAGATTGATTGACTCCCGACGGGTTCATCCTGTTCTTGTAGCCCCCGTAGTCGCGCAGGTCCGCGAAGCACTTTGGGCAGGTCTGCATGGGTAGACGGTCCGGATGAAAGGCGCGAGGGCGATCTCCCTTGACATAGTAGAGGAGCGAGTAGTGTGACGGATACAGCCGCCCCTGGATCGGCAATCGGTACTTGATATCCACAGCAATCCAGTTGCGAAAGACGAGATGCTTGTTCAGGTATTCGCCTAGGTACGTGTTCCAGCGTGGCAGGTTCCAGACAAAAAGCGATCCCCCAAACTTGAGGACCCGAACGCATTCTACAAGAGGAATGTTAAGTCCACCGGCCGCCGGGAGATCTCCACCGCAGCCTTGAGCTGGTCGTGGGTAAAATGGCTCACCGCTATCGCTTGTTTGAGGCGGGCACCCGCCGCGTCGTCGAGACCCTCGATTTACTCGCGCAGATCGATGATGTCGGCTCCGGTCCATGCCGTCCCCGTCCGCCGGCATGCAGGAAATTCCTCTGGAGACTGTAATTCCCGAACGATCCGCGGACAATAGAGAGATATGGAAGCCAACGAACAGCAGCGCGACTTCCTCGGACAGATCTACGACCGTCACTTTGGGAAGACCTACTCATATGTTCGAACCAGAGTCTCACAAACGGCTGACGCCGAGGACATTGTAGCCGAGACCTTCGAGCAGGCGTATGAGTCTCTTGCTGGATTTGATTCGGCTCGGGGAAGCGAGGCGGCGTGGCTGATCGGAATCGCCCGGCATCGTTTGGCCCGATACTATCACAACCGCACACGCTCCGATTACATCGGGTCCGGTGCCGGAGATGTTGACGGGAGCGCCGGGATCGATGCGCTCGCAGACTTAGGACCGAGCCCCGAGGAGGAGCTACACATGTCGGTGGAGCGACGGAGAGTTCTCCGGGCGCTGAATCGCCTCCAGGAACAACACAGAGAGGCGGTAGTCCTTCGCTATCTTGTCGGACTCGAGAACGCCGAGATAGCTCGAACGATGAGCCTCAGCCGGGGCCATGTCGCGGTGCTGGTGCACCGTGGTCTGGAGAGGCTTCGGACCATACTCGCAACACGGGAGGAACGTGGTGATTAATCGAGAAAGCAAAAAGACAATCCAACTACTCCGTGGGGCCGACTTCCGACTCCCGGGGCAGATGGCGAGGGTGCGCCGACGGATCAATCGCAAGCTCGACCATGCCGTGGAGTGCGTTTCGCCGGCGCCTGTCGAGCGGCGCCGACGAAGCCGACTCAAAAGATTTGCCCTCGCGGCAGCCATCACCGCCGGGGCCGCCGCGATGACCCTCACCATTCCGCCGGTTCGAGCCTTCGCGGAGGAGTTGTTGATCCGATTCCGTGACTTCTTTTTCGATACCGCGGAGGAGTCTGAGGTCGAGCTGACCGGCCCTCAATTTTTCGACTCGGAACGGTGGATCGTGAACACTCGGGAGGAGCTTAAAGAACGGGCAAGCTTCGACGTGCGGAGCCTCGACTCCCCACCTCAGGACCTCGCCTTTTCTCGGGCTCTTGTGTACCACACGTCACGAAGCGCGGTGGTACAGGTGTATCGTTCGCAGTACAGGATCGTTCACGTGTTGCAGCAGCCCCTCGCCGATGCCCGGGAGCATGGACCCCTTGGGTACCCGGTAGGTATCGGCATTGCCGATGACGCTCCCCTTACCGATGTTGATATCGGCCGCTTCACCGGACAACAGGTCCACGGGACGTGGGTAGGAAGCAAGGGCGAGTACCGATGGCGCTTGGACTTTCCGGTAAACCGCGTTCGCTTCAGCGACGAAGCATTTCTCTACGGGGTCGAGGTGCGAGCCTTTGTGACTCGCGCGGACTTGGAGAAGGTGGCCATGCCGTCACGGCAAGAGTTGGCAGACCTCGCATTAGCGGTTGCGCGGGCACTGGTGGCCGACTCAGAGTAGTGCTTCGAATCTCCACCGTATGAGCTGCCGAGGCTCACCCGGATGCCTGTGCGAGTTGAGGTGTTGTTGGTACACGTCTCCGTGAGGCCTATCAAGAACACGATCACCGCCCATCGGACGGCCTTGGGAACCGAGAGTCCCTCGGCCGACAGAAACTGATCCACCCCGGGCAGATCCTGAGCGGCTACCTCGCCTCCGGTCAGGTGATAGAGCGCAAGCATGCTGTGCGTCTTGCCGCCGCCGAAGTTGGTTTGCAGCTGAATCACCGGCTCTCCGCCCGATCCTTTAAGCCGCTTGAGTCCCGCCCGCAGAAGCGATCCGAGGCCTTCGGTGATATAGGTGCGACCAAAAAACGTGTACGGATCGCGGTACTCTTTGCTCACTCGAGCCCCGGAATCGCCCTGCACGGCCTTGTGCACTTCCCACAGGTCGGCCGCAAACTCAGAACTGGAGAAGGTGCCTTTCTGGACGTCTTCGTGGGGAAGGGCAACCGAACGCCATGGCTTGAGCGCTCCCTGGGGGTTTGACTTGATCCTGACCACCGTTTTTTTGCTCGGTCGGGAGAACCTCTCCCGCTGGAGATCTTCCTTCTGTCGCGCCACGGTGGTTGCCACCGGCGAGTTGATCGCTTCCAGGAACTGCTGCGCGCTGTCGTAGGCCCGGTACGTCCGGTCAAAGTCGAAGTTTCCCTGATGGGCCCAATCGTTACGGTACTCCTTCAGATCGAAGAAGCGGCTGCGATCGCCGGGATTCAGAATCTCCCCGAAGAAGGAGGACCACGACCATATGTAGAAGGTAAACCACGCCTGGATGTCCCACTCTCGCGGATCGTCGGCGGTGTAGCCGTGCCGGTCTCTGCCAAGCGCATCGAGCGCACCCTCCTGCCAGTCCTCGCCGTAGCGCGCCTTGAGCCGGTCGATACCGTAATCGGCAAGCGGTTCACGGACCAGATCGAGCAGGTCACCTATTCGTTTGCGAAAGCTCTTGGCCTTCTACTTTCCTCCGTTGAATTGATCCTGACACGTTGGCAGCGAGTCCGCGCATGATCTTTCCGATCCACGCAGGCGCATACGGGATGTCCTGCTCCATCTGTCGGCGCTCGGCGCGGGTCAGTCGTTCCCGGATCCGGGATACGGTCTCCTCGGTGACCTGATCCTGCCCGCGGATAGTAGTACAGCCCGCGCGCGAGGGTGGTGATGACTCCGGCTTGCTTGTAGCGTTTGAGCGAAGACGCCACGGCGTTGCGACTCCCGACAGGCGCGAGGTGCCTGGGTGTAAAGACCCACCCACGTCCGTGTCAACGGATAGTCTTAATTACTTTATGGTCAACGGTTTGATCACTCATTCGTAAGGACGGTTCTGACACAATAATGCTACCATAGTTGTGTCAGCTACTCCTGAAAGAGGTCTTGCTCGCGTGTGGGTCCCGGGAGTTGCTGCGCCTTGATTGCTATGGACGGCAGCGCGGCAATAAGACGGTTGTACCCGAGCGCCTCGTCGGCCCATCCGTTGCGTTCGCAGGCGTTGTACAGGCGGTAGCAGAGGTCTCGTGCCCCCTCGCGCTGTGACGCGGTCAGCTTCCTATAGATGCGGGCGGCGCCGTCTTCCCCCTGGTCGATCAGGATCCGCACGAGGTGCTGCACGGCTTCCCAGACGGTAAAGTGTCGATCGGTCCGCGGGCTCCAGTCGGGAGCGAGCTCGTCCCGGCTTAGGAGGCGGACTTTGCCGCCGCGTGCGTGCAGCAATCCCGCAGTTACCAGCGCACCCACTGCTACATTCTTGGCGCTGGCCATGGTTTCGGCGGTTCCGTATTCGCCTTCCTTCAGGCCGAACTGGTCGTACCAGGTCACGGCCCACCGGGTATGCGCGTCGAGCTCGCTCTCTGTGTGGCCCAGGATTTCATCCAGGGTATCGTTGATCAGTATGAGCGCCTCGTGCACGGTCAAACCCCGGCGGTCGCAGCCTACAGCCCTACAACTCCATTCCTTCTCTCGCTTTGCGCGATGGTATAAGCTCTCTCTATCATGAGAATCCAAAACGCCTTGATTCCCGCAGGCGGCGCCCCGGTGCGCTCGCAGCTGCTGGTGAGGGATGGCGTCATACAGGGGATAGGCGAGGATCTTCCCGCAGACGGCGACGATCTCGATGCGGAGGGGCTTCTTGTTCTCCCTGGAGCAATCGATCCACACGTGCACTTCTTCGACCCGGGATATTCGGAGAAGGAGAGGTTCGACGCGGCATCGGCTGCGGCGGCTATGGGCGGAATCACCACCGTGATCGACATGCCCGACACCTCGATCCCGCCGGCGACCGACGGCGCCTCCGTGTGTGAGAAGCGGGACTACATCTCGAGGCGAAGCCACGTCGACTTTGGGCTTTTTGGTGGGATCTCGGGTTTGCTTGTTGACGCCGATCTCGAGAGACGAATCGAGGAGATGGCGCCGCTTGTCCTTGCAATCAAGACTTACGCCACCTCCGGCGCAGACTTCTTTCCAAGGGTGAACAACTATCAGTACACGCGGATCCTCGAGCTTACTCGGCAACACGACGTGATCGTTCTTGTCCATGCCGAGGATTGGGACTACGTCTGTGCCGCTACAAAGGCGGCCACGCAGGCGGCGCGGGAGCGTGGCAACTCGCCCGCAGATTTCTACGCCTCCCGCCCCGAGCTTGCAGAGACCCTCAGCGTCCTCTCCGTCACGGAGATTGCCCGCAGCCTTGGGGCGGAGCTGCACATTGTCCACTTGGGTACCGCTCGGGCGGCGGAGATCGTGGCTGCGGCGCCAAATGTCACCGGCGAGACCTGCCCGCACTACCTCGCATTCGACAAAGGCGACTTCGAGCGCATCGGCGCCCCGCTCAAAGTGACTCCGCCGGTGAAGGGTCCGGACGAAAAGGAGGCGCTTTGGAAGATGCTTGCCGATGGGCGGATCGACTTTCTTGCCTCGGACCATGCACCGGGCACGGTTAACGAGAAGAATACCGGATCCATCTGGAGCGACTACTCGGGCATCCCCGGCGGACCGATTCTCTTTCTCTACGCCCTCTCAGAGGGCTACCTCAGCGGACGCCTCGACCTCGATCGGTTTGTCGCCGTGACAAGCACCAACGCGGCGCGGCGGTACCGGATTGATGACCGGAAGGGATCGATCGAAGTCGGGAAGGACGCGGATCTGGTTTTTGTGGATCCCGACGGTACGACCCGCTACTCGGTCGCGGAGTCCCCCTCACTGGGGAAGGTGAGCCCCTGGGACGGCGTGGAGTTTCGAGGAAGTATCATACAAACGATGCTCCGAGGCAACATCGTCTACGAGGCGGGCCAAGGCCTTATTGGAGCACCGGGAATGGGCGCCTTCCTTGCTCCCCATCGGCAAAGGAACCCCATCGGCAAAGGAACCCCGTCGGCAAACGAATAGGAGAGCATAATGTCGGACAGCAAAGCAATTCTTGAGCTCGCGAATCGTTACGCGGATGATACGACCGCGATTCTGTCGCGCCTCGTTCAAACACGCTCCTACGGGGGAGAGGAGGGCGAGGTCCTCGAGGTGATCGAGCAGTACTGCCGCGGCTACGGCTTTGACGAGGTCCGCTACGATGGACTCGGTAACCTCATTTGCAGAGTGGGAAGCGGAGACAAAGCGATCGCCTTCGACGCGCACGTCGACACCGTTCAGACAGGCGATACATCCCAGTGGACCCGTGATCCCTTCTCCGGTGTGGTGGAGGACGGCGTGCTTTACGGTCGTGGTGCCTCCGACCAGAAGGGCGGCGCGGCGAGCATGATTACCGCCGGTAGAATCCTCAAGGAGATCGGCTACACCGGTCCCTACGCGGTCTACTTTAGCTTTACCATCTTCGAAGAGGACTGTGACGGGATGTGCTGGCGCTACATCGTGGAGGAGGAGGGGCTCCGGCCGGAGTTCGCCGTTTCCACGGAGCCCACCAGTTGCCGCCTCTATCGGGGCCATCGCGGGCGGATGGAGATGGAGGTTCTCTTCAGGGGGGTCTCCGCCCACGGCAGTGCGCCGGAGCGCGGGGAGAACGCCGGCTACAAGGCGGCACGAACCGCGCTCGCTTTAGAGCAACTCAACGAGGCGCTCGAGCCCGATGAGGGAAACTTCCTGGGCAAGGGCACGATCGTGGTGAGTCAGATACAAGCACACGGTCCTTCGCAGTGCGCGGTCCCCGACCAGGCGCTGCTCTACGTGGATAGGCGCCTCACCTGGGGCGAGACCAAGGAGCTTGCGGTCGAGCAGATTAAACGGGCAGGCGGAGACGACGTTGCCGACGTGAGGATTCCCTACTACGAGAACACAAGCTGGAAGGGAACGACCTACGGCCAGGAGCTCTACTTCCCAACGTGGAAGATTGAGGCCGATCACCCCCTCGTCACCGCGGGCGTAACAGCCTATCGCGGGCTCTACAATACAGAGCCGGTGGTGGACAAGTGGACCTTCTCCACAAACGGCGTCGCCATTTGTGGCACGTATGGCATTCCCCTTATCGGGTTTGGCCCCGGGGACGAGGACCAGGCCCATGCGCCAAACGAGAGTCTGCGAGTTGCCGACCTCTCGATTGCAGCGGCGTTTTACACGGCCCTGCCCTACGAGC
This sequence comes from uncultured Spirochaetales bacterium, assembly GCA_964519835.1. Lineage (GTDB taxonomy): Bacteria > Spirochaetota > Spirochaetia > DSM-27196 > CAZFLD01 > CAZFLD01. The sequence continues at coordinate 501 of CAZFLD010000127.1, read as the reverse complement.
TTGCTCCGTGAGCTCCCTGGTATTGACCGTAAATGGCGAGCGCGTCGATCTTGGGACCGACCCGGAAGGAACTCTACTCGACTGGCTCCGCGAGGAGCGGGGGCTCGTCGGCACAAAAAACGGCTGCGGCGTGGGTCAGTGCGGCGCGTGTACTGTTCTTATCGACGGAACGGTCGCCCAGGCCTGCGTGACAAAACTGCGTCACCTCGACGGCGCCACGATCGAGACAATCGAGGCGCTCTCACCCGGAGGTTCGCTCCACCCAATTCAGCAGGCCTTTGTCGCCGAGGGCGCAATCCAGTGTGGCTTTTGTACGCCGGGCATGGTGATGGCCACAAAGGCTCTCCTTACGGCGAATCCCCGTCCCAGCGAAGTGGAGATTCGCAAAGCGATCAAGCCCAACCTCTGCCGCTGCACCGGCTACGCGTCGATTATTCGTGCGGTTCAGCGTGCCGCCGGCCTGCCCGTGCGCCGGCCCGACGGGACCCTCGCCGCCGCCCC
>CAZFLD010000126.1:0-8045 GCA_964519835.1 uncultured Spirochaetales bacterium | reverse complement strand
GGGACCGCACTCACAAGCAGGTCCTGGTCTCCAGCCTCGATGAGCTCGTCGAAGGGGCGAACCAGACCCTGCTCGAGCTTCGCCGCCATCTCTTCACGCGCCGCCTCCGCGGCAAGTACGACGGCGCGGCTCGAGGCGACCGTCGCCGCCTCCGCTTGATCGCGGACGTCCCGAATCGACAGGACGGAGAGAACCGTCGCGAGAACGACGATACCGGTCAAGGCCGTCACGAGAACTTTCGCGGGAATGCTTAGGCCGTGGTGTCGCTTTGTTGTCATTGAGAGCCTTCCTTTCCGGTAGAGTTTTCGCCGGTTATGCAGCCCCGCGGGAGCCGTACGCGGCACTTGGTTCCGTTTCTGGTTGTCTGTCTGTCGAAATCCCCGCCGAGTTGAGCGGTCAGGGCGCTGACGAGTGTTTCTCCGAGCCCCTGACGCCTTTCGCCGGCCGGTTCGTCGGCGCCTATGTTGCCGTCGTCCTCCACAAGGAGCGACCATCCCGGCTCATGCTTTTCGAGACGCACAATCAGACGTCCCGAGCCGCGTGATACAAAGGCGTGTTTCCACGCGTTTGTTACGAGCTCGTTCACGATCAGGCCAATGGTCGATGCCGTCGTCGCTTCGCAGGTGGCCGGATGGAAGGCGAGGTCCAGCGCGATATCTTCCGTGGGAGACAATGAGGCGACGATCCGTCGCACGAGCTTTTCGAGGTAGGGGGAGAGGTCGACACGAGAGTCGAGCGCGACATCGGCAAGCGATTCCTGTGCGAGGACCATCGCGCCAACTCGCCCACGTACCTGCTCGAGGGCCGTGACGGCCGCCGTGTCCGTAGCATGCTCGATCTGCAGCGAGAGGAGCCCCAGGACCAACTGATAGTTATTGCTTGTGCGGTGGCGTAGCTCGCGGTACATGAGTTCCTGCCGAGCGAGCAACTCGCGGACCTGCGCCTCGGCGTGCCGACGCTCGGTCACGTCGACCGCGGCAATCCTGAGAAGCTCTCTCATGCCTGCGGGACCTCTGTGGTCTCCGGAACCCTTGGCGCCGTCGGACGTCGTACGGTTCGCGCTGAGCTCCAGGATACGCGTGTACCCGTGTGCGTCCGCGACGTGTGTATCGATCCGTTTTCCCGTCGGCTCGCGGTACAACGCTTTGAATCTGCGAAGGAACGCCTGAACCGACTCGGGGGCTAGGAAGCGGGCGAGCGGACTTCCTACGACGACGTCGGCCGCTTCACCCAGCATCGCGCAGAGGCCGGCATTCGCCCGGGTGATGACCGCGTTCTCGTCGAGCGAAAAGTATACAACCGGAGCCTGGTCGTAGAGATCCGCGAGCTCCGCCCGCGTTTGTTCCGTTGCTTCTTGGGCTCGTCGCAGCTCGTCGTTTTGCATCTCGAGCTCGATCTGGTGGACGCGAAGCTCGTGGATCAGCGAATGCGGATCGGAGTATATCTCGGTGTTGGCGAGGTTATCGTCGCTCGCCGCCCGCGATTCTGCGTGGCGGCGCAGCTCGTCACGGCTCTGCATCCACACGCTCCACGGGAAACCTGATACGCGCGATTGTTCCGTCGCCGTTCGAGTGAAACTCTATCTCGCCGCCGATTTGTTGGACCAGGCCGCGGACAAGCTTCAGCCCCAGTCGCGAACCGTCGACATCGGCTTTGCTCGGGAACCCCACGCCGTCGTCGGTCACCTCGAGTAACGCCGTTGTATCCGCGACGCGCGCGAGGCGAACGGCGACCGATCCGTGCCGACCGCGTGGAAAACCGTGCTTGATGCTGTTTGTCACAAGCTCGTTCACAACGATGCCGAGCGGAACAACGGTGTCGCCTGAGATCACAAGCTCGGGGGAACGAGCCGTGACGGCTATCCGCTCGTCGGGGACCAGGGAGGCGGCAATAGAGCCGACAAGATCTCGGAGATACGATCCCGCGTTGACTTTGCTCTCGGCGGCTCCGCGATCCAGGTGCTCATAGATTGTTCGAACCGTCCCGATGCGGCGCTGGGCGTCGCCGAGGGCGGCTGCAACTTCGGGTTGGTCGCACGAGGCGGCCTGCAGTTGGAGCAGCGAGCCGAGCGTCGCGAGGTTGTTGCGTACGCGGTGGCTCATTTCCCGCAGCAACACCTCCCGTTGGGCGGCGATCTGCTCTGTGTGGACCTCGTTGGCCTTGCGGTCGGTGATGTCTATCATGTAGCCCCGCATGCGGATCGGCTTGCCCTCCGCCATCTCGACCGTCACGACGTCCCGGAGCCAGCGGTATGACTCGTCCTTCGCGCGGAAGCGGTACTCGAATACGTGGGTTTCGCCGCGGGCGGTACAGGCACTACAGTACTCACTTGCCCAGCCGCGATCATCCGGGTGGAGACGATCGAGCCAAAAGGCGTAGTCCGTCCAGTCATCGGCGGCGTATCCGAGGACGGCGGTCACCTGCGGGGCGACGTAGGTCCACCGGTCGTTCGGGATGGAGTACTCCCATGGAATGGCGTGCGCATTTTCTACGAGCAGGCGGTAGCGCTCTTTGTCCTCCTCGAGTTGTTGGTGGCGTGCGGCGAGCTCCCCTTCCACGCGCTTGCGGTCGGTAATCCCTACCGCCGTTATGACCGTTCCGGAGACTTCTCCCGGCGCGACTTGGTAGGGCACCGCTCGAAGCAAAAACCATCCGCCGTCAGCCGCCTCGACCTCCCAGTCGGCGCCTCCCTCGCCCGCGTCGCGATAGGCCGAACGCAGGTCGAAGTTCTTCAGGAGGCTCGGCACCCGCTCGATCGCGCGCCCCACGTCCCCCTCTTCCACCTGTATCAGCCGCTGCATGGCGGGCGAAAACCGCCGGATCGTGAAGTTCTCGTCGAGCAGCAACAGGCCTATCGAGGAGCTTGCGAGCAGGTTCTCCACGTCGCCGGTTAGCTCGCTTAGCTCGATGATCTTGGCGTTGTACTCCGTATTGACCGTAAAGAGCTCTTCGTTTGTCGACTGCAGTTCCTCGTTTGTCGACTGGAGCTCCTCGTTACTTGCGAGCAGCTCTTCGTTGGTGGCCTGCAACTCCTCGTTTGCCGTCTCGAGCTCTTCGATCGTTGCTTGGAGGTTCTCCCGGGAGAACTGCAGCTCCTGTTCGAGGTCGGTGATGCGCTGCTCGGCCTCGTGCGAGAGGTCGTAGGTAGCAGCCGGTGGACCGTCGTCCTCGCTTGTGTGGTGCTCCTGGATCAGTCCGGCCGCGAGTGGGCCCTGGGCATGAGCCTCTTCGAGTAGGATCATCATCAGGTCGACGATCCGCTCGCGGTCGGCGCCTCGGAGCCGGATCCCGCGAAATTCGAGCGGCTTGCGCTCCCGGAAAACCTTTTGGAGCCCCGTGACAAAGGGAATCGCAAGCTCCTTTGCCGCGACTTTGTCGAGGTCGATTGTTGGACGACCGGGCGGGAAGCGTATGTAGGGCCGGCTGTCTCCAACAACGTGCTGGATCTCGAGTTGCTCGTTCACGATCACGGCCGTCGGTACAAAGCGCGGTGAGATCGCATCGAGGAAGCGTTCGAGAACGCGCTCGGCGCCACCCTGTAAGGACGCCCGTAGCACGGACGCCTGCCGGTGGACCTCCCGGAATCGGGTGTCGCCGGCCGTCGGTCCCATGGCGGCCATCCTTGTGTCGCCGGACACAAGCCGGAGGCGGCCGCGGCTCCGGAATACCTTTGCCTTTGCATCCACGGTGCGAAAGCCGTCGGACATGTCTCCGGTCGTCTCGCTGGTTCCGAGGACAAGGACAGCGTCGGGGCGGAGCGAAAAGAGGAAAAACTCGAGCACCTTATTCTGAAGCACGGGCTGTAGGTATATAAGGAGATTGCGGCAGCTAATCAGATCTACGGAGGTAAACGGGGGGTCCTTCACCAGGTTGTGCTGCGCAAAAACCACCATCTCGCGAACGGCGCGGCTAACCTGGAAGTGCCCCTCCCTCTTGAAGAAGTACCGGTCGAGGAACTCGGGGGGAACATCCGCAGCTACGCTTTCCGGGTAGGAGCCGGCAGCGGCGAATTGGAGCGCGTCACGATCAATATCCGTAGCAAATATCTTGACCTCGAGGCTCACGTCGTGAGTGTTGATCACATCACGGATAAGCATCGCAAAGGTGTATGCTTCCTCCCCGGTTGAACAACCGGGAATCCACAATCTGAGCTCGCGACCGACGGCGGCATCCACGAGTCCGGGGAGAATTTCGGAGCGCAGAAACTCGAAGACCTGCGTGTCCCGGAAGAAGCTCGTGACGCCGATCAAAAGCTCGCGGAAGAGCGTCGTGATTTCCGTTGGGTTGCGCTGCAAGTGGTCCGCGTACTCGGCCGGCGTCTCAACACCCGTGATCGTCATGCGGCGGTCGACGCGACGCATCACCGTGCTCGGCTTGTAGTGTGTGAAATCTACCTTACTCTTCTCGCGAAGGAGCGCGAAGACTCGTGTCATGCCGTCCGCATCGACGTGCAGCCCGCCGTGGTTCATCTCGGTCGCCAGGTGCGGATGCTGGATAAAGGCGACGAGCTGTGCGGCCATCTCACCCGCCGGGAGCACAAAGTCGGCGAGGCCGGTCGAGATTGCCGACCGCGGCATTCCGTCGAACTTGGCATCGACCGGATCCTGCACCATGATCATGCCGCCGGCCTGCTTCACCGCGCGGACACCCCGCATGCCGTCGCTTCCGGTACCCGACAGGATCACTGCCACCGCTCGCTCGCCTTGGTCCTCGGCTAGCGATTGCAGGAACACGTCGATTGGCAGGTTGATTCCACGAGAGGCCTCCTGATCGCTCAGCAGCAGCTTCCCATGGAAGATCGTAAGGTTCTTTTTCGGCGGGATGAGGTAGACGTTGCCCGGGCACACTTCCATCGCCTCCTCCGCCCGATGGACGGGAAGGGGCGTGCGTTTGGAGAGGATCTCCACCATCAGGCTCTTGTAGTCGGGCGAGAGGTGTTGGACGACGACAAACCCAAGATTGTTGGACTCCGGCATCGTGGAAAAAAAGGCCTCGATTGCCTCGAGTCCGCCGGCGGATGCGCCCACGCCGACGACAAAGGAAGGTTCGCCGCCGTTGTTACCCATGGATAGTATCATCTCCATCCGACGGACGCGTATCAAGGTCCGGGATACAAACGAGCGCGAGTCGGCGGCCGTTAACCGTTACCGGCGATGTCGAGACACTTATTCGTTTGTGGCGTCCGTGGCCGCTTGACCCCTCCGCGTCCACGGCAACCGACACCACAACCTCGCTATGCTCTACGCCGTGCTCGAGCGTCTCGTCGACGAGCCTACGCAGGTCGCACGCGCCGCATTCCGGCCACCGAAGGCATGCCGTAGGGTCGATCGCGGCGTGCAAACACCGAACTACGGCGCCAAGCGAGGCGGCGTCGCCCCTACTCTCCAACTGCGCAAAAGCGCGGCGGGCACGCCGATTCCCCTTGATTATTCGATTGTGCGAATCGACGACCACCATACTAATGGGAGCGTGATCGTAAATCGCCTCGATCTCACGTTCCTGCTCTTGTGCCCGGCGCGTCGTCTCGAACAGATCGATCGCCATCTCCATCGAGAGGCGAAGGATCAGGTCGTTGCTGGATTTGAGCACGTAGCCGTAGCGGGTAACCTCGCGGACGCGCTTGACGTAGTCCGGCTCCGTATGTGCGGTCAGAAAGACGATCGGCACATCTTGATGCTCGAGAATACGGCGAGAGGTCTCCACCCCATCTATTCCGGGCCCTAGATCGATGTCCATAAGGATAAGAGAAAACGGCGTACGCTTTTCAAGCGCGCTTCGCACAAGCTCCACCGCCTCCTCCCCGGTGTGCGCGACCGACACGTCGTAGCCGTAGGTCGTGACCCGGCCGGAGGTCGCGAGCGCGATTATGGTCTGATCCTCGACGAGGAGAACCCTCTGTCCGGCCGGTACGACGGTCTGGATGTTGGATGAGATAGGCGGTCCTTTACACCGGCCCCGTAAACCAAAACCGGGTGTCGATACAGATAGACGTTTGGCCACAAGTATAGTTTTGGGCGTGTGTTCTGCCAATGACTGGTTTTCGCTGGGAGATATCGGGGTCATCGGCTCCCGAGGAAGTAGCGTCGAAGCCGGGCGGGAAGATCGCCCAAATTCTCGTCGGGGAGTTGCTCTCGGATCTGGGCCCGATGATAGTTCACCGTGTGGATGCTCAGCCCAAGCCTCGCGGCGACCTCCTTTGTCGTCATGCCCTCGGCGACAAGTCGTGCTACTTCGCGCTGGCGGCGGGTCAGGCGCAGTGACCGTTCAGCAAGGTCATCGCGCGGGGAGAGGCTGACCACCGCCCCGAGGATTTGGCCCTCCGCGTCGGTGATCTCCTCCGTAGCGACGCTGCACGCCAGCTCCGCGCCGTAGGCGTCTGCGAGGTAGAACGCGCCGAGGCTTGGATGCCGGGTGTCGACGAAGTCGCGACGGGGAAGGCACGGTTTGAGGTTGCCGATGTGGCGCAGCGCGCTTTCCCGGCCGTCGTATCCAAGCAACGCCATCGCGGCACGGTTTAGGTCGAGGAGCGTTCCTTCCGCGTCTGCGAGCAACGTCGGCTGGTCCGTCCGGGCGAAGGCGAGGGTCCGCAGCGATTCGAGGAGACGTTCCCGCGTCGCTTGGTAGATGGCGGCGATTGTTGTTGCGACGAGCCGCCAGTACGCGGTGCCGACCGTTCCAAACTCGGTGGTCGTCGAGATCGACACGACGCCAAAGGGCAGGTCGTCGGGGCGAACCGGCACCAGCAGGACCTCCCGAATCCGCAGATCTTCTCGAATGATTCGGCCAAGCTCGAGCCGATCGGCTTGGGTGAGGTGTGCCGCGTAATAGCGCTCGATTTCGTCGGGCCTGTTTATGTGGACCGGACGAGACGAGAGGATTCCCGTTTCGATGGGTGAGTCCTCACCCGTCGGGAGAGTGGCGTCGCGCACGTCAAGCGGACCGATGATGTGGTGATACCGGTCCACAATCTGCTGAAGGAGCGGCGTGACAAACTCCGGCACCACTCGAAGCAGCGAATCCTTGCCGACGACTTGCAACTTGAACAGGGCGCGCGGAAAGTCGGCGACGACGATCGAGGTCAGCCTGCGCAGCTTCCACCCAACGTCACGGCGCTTATCGTTTGCAAGCTCGACCATCCGTGCGGCCGATTCGAGGAGGTTCACCGTCTTTTGTGATTCCGCGTCATGTGTCATTGCTGCCGCGATTCTCTGATTCTTGTATCCGCAAGTATACTCGCGATAGGCGGAGTGTAGAAAGACTGGAGTGATCCAAGCCTGTTGGTCCGTCGCTGCTCGTTACGCCCTAATCAGGGCCGATAAGGCCCCTATCGGGTCCGGAGCTCGGATCGACGAACCGGCTCGATCACGGCTTCAACATCACCACCACTCCCCATCGGCCTCGCTTGCCACCGACCGGGTTTGATGGTCGGTTGGGTGCCGGTAAACGGGGAGACATGGTGTTGCTGGTGGCCCAGGTGGTCGGTCGAGTGACCGCCGCGCTGTCGCGAAACGACATGCTCGACGACACTCTGTTAGTCGTTACAAGCGACAATGGAGCAACGCTTGTCAATTACGACGGCGGCCACCGAGAGCCCTTCCTGCTTATGTTGCCGCGTCATGTTGAGCCGTCGACCACATGCAATGAGCTGCTTTCTCTCGCCGACGTGTTTGCGACCTTCGCGGACATTGTTGGGTCGCCATTGCCGGCGGACGCGGCCGAAGACAGTCTCAGCTTCGCTCCGCTAATAAGTGGAGTCGAGCCGGATACGCCGCCGCACAAGGCGATTGTCCACCACACCCTCGATGGGATGTTCTCCGTGCGTATGGGACCGTGGAAGGCTATCATGGGTCTGGCCTCCGGCGGTTTTAGCGAGCCGCGCCGCTACGAGACGGGCGATGGTCCGGTCGGCCGTCTCTACAACCTCGACGACGACAGTCGCGAAACGAATAACCTGTGGGACAAGCGGACCGACATAGTCGCCGAGGCAAGACAGGTACTCGAGAAGTATCAGAGATCGGGTCGCAGTCGTGATGCTTGACGACGCA
>CAZFLD010000125.1:0-8149 GCA_964519835.1 uncultured Spirochaetales bacterium | reverse complement strand
CCGATCTACGAGAAAATGTACTTTCTTCGATTGTGACCCTTGAAAGTGGGGTCAATAAGTTTTTCCGGCTTTTTTTACCTGGACTCTCAACATCCCCAACTCCTCCGGCACCATGGCCGTCTGGAGCTCCGTGGGGTGGGAGATGCCGAGAGATCTCCGACACGGCGACATGGAGGCATACGAAGTTCCGGCATCCAAGAAGCAGCCTGGCGAGTCATTTAGCCAGGTCATCAAACGTACCTTTTCCGACGATGCCTACAGAGCGGAGAATCTTTTAAACCACCTCGACGAGTTTCGCCTATCGAACAATGTGATCGATGCATCCGCAAAAACGGTCTCTGAGAGAGAGGCCGAGATGGTCCTCGAGCCCCCGCTTGGTTAAGCTCTCCACACAATCGATTCAAAACCCAACAAAACGTTCCACCGGGTGATACCCCTTGTGCACGGAGGTTCACGTGCCGATTCTGCCATTTGCCATCATCCGTCCCCTTCTCTTTTTTATTATGGTCGCCAGTTTCCAAGTCGGAGTCGGCATCGACGAATTAAACGACGGTCGCCTGGAGCGCAGCTACCTGGCCGAGTGGCGCGACGAAGCCGTCACGGTGATCCGCTTCGAGGACGAGGAAGAGACACGCTTTTTTGCTGCGGAGATGTCCGACGACCCGTTTGTGTTTGAGGTACGCCGTTACGATTCAACGGGCAGCGGGATCGTCGAGGAAGTCACGATTGACCTAACACCGGAGCTCGAGCAATTTGGCGACTTATATTTGATCGGAGAGCTACCGCCATTTATAGAGAGTGAGGATGGTGACAGGTGGAGCCTCCAATACGGACTTGCCGCCGCCTTCCTGGACTCGGAGATGCTCTCACGGCGTTTTGTGATCGGCTTGCCGACCGCGCGCGCCCTCCCCAAGGCGAGGGTCCGCCTGAAGAAACCAAACGGCCGCATGAGTGTCCAGGAGAACTCTCAAAACGACGAGTCCCAGCCATCGTCAGGGAGGGTCTGAGCATCCAAGTCGTCGGCGGTGCTAACAATCCGCGTCTTCATCGACGCATAGTGCGGTTTATTCTCGGCGGCTTCAGCGGTCAGCACCAGATTGCCCTCTTGAGTCTCGATTACGACTCGCTCGCCGGAAAGGGCGGCACGCCGAACGCGAGGGAACTCTCGTAGCAGTGTACTGACGTTTGTTTTTATGTCAGATGATTTGTCATACGTTTTCCCAAGAGTCCACATTCGGCGCCGTTCAAGACAACGTGCGATTCGACCCTGGGTGTGAACGGCACCTTGATCAGTGGACGTTTTGTTGAGATTCTTGCCGCAACAATGCGGCCGGGTCGTCGCCGGAAGTCGTAACAAGGCCGCAATGACGCAAAGGAGCAGATTGAGTTGGCTGGAATTGTCTTTTTACGGTCGGCGATGTTCGACGAAGTTACCCAGTTCTACCGGTCGACAATCGGCATGGAAGGCTGGCTCGGCCAGGACGGTATCGACATCCTCAGGCATGACAATATGCTTATTGGATTCCACCGGTCGCAAACCGCTGACCTCGACGGGCTTCTGACCTTCTATTATCGGGAGCGGCGCGAGGTCGATCGGTTCTACGAGCTTTTGTCGGCTTCCGCCTCCGGACCGCCGAAAGAGAATCCCACGTATGGGATCTACCACTTTTTTTCCAAAGATCCCGAGGGACGGAAGATCGAGTTTCAGACCTTCCTCCACGAGCTCCCCGACGGACCACAGAGCTGGTGATGGCAATCGAGATACGTCGTGTAGAGAGTGAGCACGAGGCGAAAGAACTTCTCCGGGTCGCCCGCAGAGCCTTCCACATCGGCATGGCAATCCTGGTGTCGAAACCCAAGTGGGCGTTCGGCGCATGGGACGGCGAAAGGTGCCTTGGCGGTGTTATCCTAAAACGCTCCGGAACCGTCGGGATTGTCGAGTGGATATTTGTCGCCAAGGAAGGCCGTGGGCAAGGGCTCGCCAAGCAATTGACGGACACGGCCATGGGGGAGTTTGCCAAGCAGGGCATCGAGACCGCGGCCGCCATCGTCCGAGACGATAATACCGCCTCCTGGAATCTGTTCGCCGCCCGCGGCTTTAAGGCGATGTCCTTTGGCCGGGCGTTGGCCACACTGGGCCCGGGCAACTACGTCCGTGTCGTGATATCCACGTTTAAGATCACGGCAATCGGTTTTGACCTCTGGATCGGTTCGGTGGGCGTGGCCCTCGAGCCGACTGTCCGTGGCGAGCCCACGGCGGCGGACACGGTGCCGGGCAACTCCGCCACGTCCGCGCTCTTTCACCTGGTTGTCAATGCTCTTCCGGTGCTGTTCGGCCTGCTCTTTTATGACGACCGACCGTTGCCGTTCCTTGCGGCAATCGCCGCAATCCTCCTGATTCGCTTGCTCCTCTCCTACGTCACAGCGCGATTCGCCGGCCTTTCTGTGCGGTTGAGGAGTGCCCGGGGGGGATTGGTACCGCTTCTTGTTGCCAACGGGTTCCGAGGCCTGTTCTTCTATCCCGCCTTTTGGCAGCCCCGGTCCGCGCGATGGCGCGAACCTGATCACAGGGGCGCTCTTTCGGCATCGGCCCTGCTCGGAGTGGTGGGAGTGATGGCTGTTGTTGTAGTCGCAGGAATTATGATCCGCGCGGGCGCGGGCGCTTTTTCCACGGGACCGGCGGGGCGATTTGTTTTAGAGACCGCGGGAATGGCGCGCGTGTACGGCAAGTTTGTGCTTGGCTTTGAACTGAACCCGATCTTCGAGGCCTTTGCCGGGCCGCGGATCCTGCGCTGGAAGTGGTGGGTTTACGCCGTAGCCGCCGCGGCGGCCGTGGCCATCATCGTATTTCTGTAACAACGGCCGCAGGTGCATAAAAGCGAGCGGCGACCACTCGGCTTGGTGGAAGTGTGACTGAGCCTTCGCAAAGGCAGCGGCGTTCAAAGACGTCGCGCCTACTTCTGCGCGAGCACCTTCTCGATCTTCGCGACCTTTGGGGCGATCACAACCCGGCAGTAGCCGGCCCGGGGATTGCGCTTGAAGTAGTCCTGATGGTAGTTCTCAGCGTTGTAGAACTCTCCGAGGGGTTTGATCTCGGTGACGATCGGGTCCTCGAATCCCGCCTGCGCGGCCGCCTTCGATTTTTCGGCGCCGGCTTTTTGCGCCTCGTCCGCGTAGAGGATAATCGATCGATACTGCGTCCCGACGTCGGCGCCTTGGCGATTGAGGGTCGTGGGATCGTGCGCCTTCCAGAAGAGATCGAGGATTTCCTCGAGGGACACAACGTCCGGATCAAAATCGACCTTGACCACCTCTGCGTGGCCGGTGGTTCCGCTGCAGACCTCTTCGTAGGTGGGATTGCGCGTGGTGCCGCCGGCATAGCCGGAGGTAGCGCCTTGCACGCCGTTTAGCCTAAGGTAGACGGCCTCCACGCACCAGAAACAGCCGCCACCAAGCACAATGCTCTGTTGATTTGCCATGCGGGAAAGCTACTGCCCCAATAGGGCGCGGGCAAGAAGGTGGGGCGCCGGCGGGAGGCCTAATACATCCTGTCCGGATCAAACACGTTCCGCATGAGTTCGCGGTTCTCGTAGCGGCGGAGGTTGTCCAGGAAGAGTCGCCACAGGCGCTCGCCGTAGGTGTTTGTAAAGCCTGAGTTGTGGGGCGTAACAATGACGTTCTCCATCTCCCACAACGGCGAGTCCACAGGCAGGGGTTCTTGTGCAAACACGTCGAGGCCCGCACCGCCAAGGTGCCCGCTCGAGAGTGCTTCGACAAGCGCCGGCTCGTCGACGGCATTGCCACGGCCGACGTTGCAGACCAGAGCGCCCGGCGGGAGAAGCGCAATCCGGTCGGCGCCCAGAAGCGCGTTGGTATTAGGGGTCTTCGGCACGGCGAGGACAACAACATCGGTGTTGGGGAGAACACGGTCAAGAGCGTCCACGCCCACGGTTTCAACTGCAGCCTCAACGCTCTCACCGGCATTTCGGCGGACCACGCGCACTTCCATGCCAAAGGCGGTCCCGAGCTCGGCCACGCGTCGGCCCACGGCCCCGGCCCCGACTACCGTTAGGCGACGACCCCACAGCTCCCCAAACTCGTCCATCGTGCCCTTCTCCCACGCTCGTGCGGCCTGGTTGCGGAGACTCCGCTTCAAGCGCCGCACCAGTGCAAGGAGCATCAACAAGACGTGCTCGCTCATACACGCCTCGTGGACACCGGACGCCGTGGTCAGCGTCAGGCGCCCCGACCTCAGGGCCGAGACAACCGATTCGTGACGCACATACCAATCCGCGCCGGCGGCCATGAGTTGGATCCAACACAGCTTGGGCGACCGCTCGATCAGGTCCGGCGGCCAAAATCCAAGGACGATCTCCACCTCGGGGACAACCTCGAAAGCGACATCGGCAAGGGCGTCGGCATCGGGCACGGAACGTATCACAAGGTCCGCCGCGATATCGTGAAGCTCCGGCGATCGCGAGTCAGGGTCCTTGATTGGTGTGCGATAGACAACGACCGTTCGACCCGTCATACGAGTGGTCCTTGGATTACCGATAGCGGGATGTGAATACCTTCGGCGGCGAGCGCCCTGGAAACGTCGTCCATCACACTGTTCTTGGTTACAAGGAACGTCTCCCGCGCGAACCACACGCCGAAAAGCACCTCGGTGCCCAGGCTGTCAAAGTCGATAATCAAAAACAACGGCTCCGGGTCGTCGAGGCAGTTTTTGTTTGTCGCAGCCACCGCGAGGAGGGTCTCTTTCAAGCGGCCGAGATCGGTTTCGTGGAGCACGCGGAACTTGATATCGAGGCGCCGGATCGGGAATCGAGTAACGTTTTTGAGCTCGGTCTTGATCAAGGTCTCATTGGGAAGGCGCACGTACTGATTGTCGAAGGTACGAAGCTTGACCGACAGCAAGTCGATGGACTGAACGATGCCCGTAGTGCCACCGACGCTAATAACGTCTCCCACACCAAACGACTTTTCGGACATCAAAAACAAGCCCGAGATCACGTTGCCCACACTCGTCTGGGCGGCAAAACCAAGGGCGATACCGGCAATGCCCGCTGCGCCGAGGATGGTCGCCAGGCTCACACCGAGTTGGGCAAGAATAACAAGCAGGATCACCGTAAGACCAAAGTAGGTTATGAGCTTGCGGACAACCATGACGGATTGGTCCGACATTCGCTTTCTAAGCGCGCGAGCCAACAGAAACACAAAGAGCTTGAGAATGACAAATGCAATCACGCCAAATAGCAGGGCGCTCCCCAGCCGGATCAGCGTGTCGATCGTAAAAAAGTCGAGGACCTCTTGTGGAACCCAATCAAACATCGTCGCCTCGTGATAAGTGCCGGAACTGCCGCCGACTAGTAGTTCGAGATCTTTTTGAGCAAGATCAAGCTCTTTTTTAAAATATTCTCCGACGTGCGCTCGCGTGCCGGCCCCACCAGTCTTGCGCCGGGTGCAGGGGGCTTGTCGCCAACACCGACGGCCAGCTCTTCATCACCGATCAAGATGGCCCGCGCGTCTTCCGTCCAGTAGCCCGCCGGCAAGGGCGAGGCAATACCCTCACCGATGCGATAGACGGACAAGAGGTTCGCAAAAACGGCGACCTTTCCCACGGAGAACGGGCGCCTGGTCTGATTTGTTATGGTCAAACGGCAACCGGCAACAATGTCTCCGCGTCGAATGAGCTCGGGGTCGTAGTGGAGTGTTGTATCGAGCGTATAGCAGAGCTTGCCCGTTAGCGGGCCGCCGTACCAGGTGTTCGAAAGCGTCTTCACCGGCGACTCGTACAGGAACTCACCTGCGGCGACGCCGCACGAGGCCGAGTCTTGGCCGGTCGTCGTCGTGGAAGCGCCGGAGGAGACCCGGATCCACACCGGTAGGTCGGCGTAGACGGTAGTGGCCGCCCGCGGGTTTACGGTGAGGGGAAACTGAGCACGGACTACCACGGGTCTGTCGGCCATCACCGGTGAAAAGTGAACGGTTGCTTCCATGGTCCGCGGAACAACACGCTTCCACTCAACCTCTTCGGGTTTGTCCAGCTCGTCCGGGCCGGAGGCAAACAGTTCGTCCGACGCCGTCGGGACTCCGGTAGGCGGTACGGACGCGGCGGCAAAGAGCCACGACCGTTGTTGTCGGTGCACCCACAGGTCGAGCGATCCAAAGCGCCAGTGTCTCGTCTGCTCCGCGGCAAACGTGTATAAAAGAGTGTTATTCATTGGCTTGGCGACCGCGCCTTATGTCGGGGCGATCCGCGCCGGTGGCCGGAAAGTCAAAAAACCGCGGAAGGCCGGCTATCGACTGCCAGCCGTCCCCCTCCTCCACCTTCTCTATCTCGAGAAGCTCGAAATAGTCGTCCAGGACTTCACGCCTTTCCTGCGCGAGCGGCGGCGAGCAGTAATCGAGCTCCTCCCAGGTCACCATGCCGTTATTGTCGCGCCGCGCGTTTTTCAGGGAGTATTCGAGGGCACGACCAAAGGGAACAAAGCTCCGTACCTCGCCGCTTTGTAAACGCTCCGCAAGCTCCTGCAAATTCCCATGGGCTCGCGCTTTTACCAAGTAGTACGCCACCTACTCTCCTTAGTCCACAATACCATAGGCCGCCGCAGGGTTCTCGACGGTGAGCTGTTGCTCTAACTCAGCGGACGGATCCGACGCTCCCAAGAACTTCGGCAGAAACACGTCGTGAAGAACCGTAAACGGGCGCACGGTCCCGCCGGGCTCCTTCCCGATGTCAAACCAGCCGCCGTCGTGGGACAACAGCACCCGGTTCACAAAACCTTCGTCGAGCATGCGCCGGGCGTATCGTATGTGCTTCTCGACCGTATTCTCCTGAATCCCATCGAGCTCGATCCAACAGCCCCGCCGGGCAACCGAGACCAGATCGTCGAGAGATTGCTCCGCCTGCCCGTGGACAAAAATCCACTTGGAGGGAGAGACGTCCGCCGCTTCGAGGATGTCGAGAATGCCCCCGGCGGCCGGGGCACTGCCGCAGTGAGTGGCAATGGTGAGTCCGGTCGCTTTCGAGGTATATGCCGCCGCCTGGATGCATTTGCGCTCGATCGTCTCGAGGGGCCCCGGGTCGACCGCGGTCTTGATAAATCCCGGCCTGATGCCGGTTCCGTCGATTCCATCCCGGGCTTCGGCAATCCACTCCGCGGCGATCTCTTCGGCGGTCATCGTGCTCGCCCGCTCGGGCAACCAGTTCCCACGGTACCAGCCCGTGTTGGTGATGATTCGCACACCGGTTCGACGCGACAGCTCCGCCAAGAGCTCGGGATCACGGCCCAAGTAGTTGGGCGTACAGTCGAAAAACGCACGCACTCCCCGCTCCGAGGCGTCCCGAAGCATCGGCTCCATTTTGGCTATGACCTCTTCGGGCTTGTATCGGTCCGTGGAGACCTCTGCAGCGCCGATGAAGTCCACCATGATGTGCTCGTGGGGCAGCGTCACGCCCAAGTCCTCGCTCGGGATCGACCCAAGCACCGTTTCCACACGCATGCTACACAAAAGTGTGGCGCAATAACGCGGTAATGTCAAAATCGAGCAGATGAACCGGGAACGGAGTCGAGTGACGCCGTTGCGGTGCATGGAGCGAACCCGCCGGGATGGTCTATACTTGGGGCATCCCAAGGAGACATACATGGAGTACTACTTTAACAAGACGGTGGAAGGCGATTTGGAGCAAGCCGTTGAGCGTGTAACGGCCGCACTCCAGGAAGAGGGGTTTGGGGTCCTCACGGAAATCGATGTCCAGGCCACCATGAAAAAAAAGCTGGACATAGACTTCCGGCCCTACCGAATTCTCGGCGCGTGCAACCCTCCGTTTGCCCACAAGGCCCTCGAAGCGGAAGACAAGATCGGAACGATGTTGCCGTGTAACGTTATTGTGCAACAAACCGCCCCAGACAAGAGCGAGGTTGCGGCAGTCAATCCAATCGCTTCGATGCAGGCGGTCAACAACCCGGCCTTGGAAGGCGTCGCGAAAGAGGTAACGGCACGGCTGCAGCGGGTAATCGCCGCGTTGTAGCGTCCGCCTCGTGTGGATCGAGACAGGGTCGTCCGAGGCCTCAAGGCGAATATGCCTAGGTTTCGGCGTTTCGGCGTTACCCGCATGGCGGTCTTCGGCTCCGTAGGCCGCGAC
>CAZFLD010000124.1:0-8243 GCA_964519835.1 uncultured Spirochaetales bacterium | reverse complement strand
CGAGACATCTGTTGAAAGGATCGGTGCACTGGAGCTGGGACTCCTCGAGTTCCGAGAAGGCGTACTGCCGGACGTGAATTGGTGGAGGGGGCGCGCGGAACGCGTGTAAGTCGCGCCAGAGTTGCCGTCGTCGGTCCATATCAGGGTCGGCAGCGATCTCGGCGTAGCGACCCGCGAGGTCTCGAAGTATCGTGCGATCCTTCACTGGTTGGTTTTCCCGTGACCGGAGATCTTCGGAAGTTGCGTCCGATACCAAAAGATTCGTCTCCCGGTCATCTTTTGGACGTCCCAATCGACTTCAAAGCTGCCCGAGCCGGGTGTGACACCCCCGATGCATCCGAGTAGGGGTCTCGATCAAGAAAGGCCGCGAGCATTGTTCGCTTGCCTGTGGGATCCGCACCAATTGCCCCGGAGTCGCCGTAGTCGGAGAGGACAAACCCGCCCTCGGGTGTGGCGAGATGCTCCAATATCAAGTCCGCTTCATCAGCAATCTCCGATGGGACTCCCTTAGGGAGGGTTTGTTGAATATCACAAAGGGACTCGATGCAGATTTGGCCAGCAAATCTCCGGCCAAGCTCTTCGATTCCATTGACTCGCGGTTGCTGCAGGTTTAGCTGATTGACGCCCGCCGCTCGCATAAGGGCAATCAGGTCGTTGATCCGACCACATGAGTGCAGCCTCACATTCCAACCCTGAGCGTTGGCGGCACCAAAGATCCTTGCATACTTCGGTAGAAAAAAGTCCTCCCACAACACCGGACTGATAAACGAAGCCAATTGCGTACCCCAATCGTCCGAGCCACTGTAGCTATCCACCTTCCCTCGGAGATTCTTGCCGAGAAACTCGATGGTCCGAACATTGTAGTCTACGATCCTGTTGGCGAGGGATTCCATCTCCTCGCGATGGAGGTAGAGGCCTTCTAGGACTTCCGCCATTCCAAGGAGCGAGTGCATTCGCTCGAACAGAATCATAAACTGCCCCAGCAGGATGTACTTCCCTTCGAGTTCCGGTGCACGGAGTTGGGCGTGAATACGATCAAGCCTTTCGGAATCGCGCGGGTCCGGAAATGGATGGGTTGGGATGTCCCTGAGGTCTGTTATCGGATGCCCCTTCACATACCCCATGTTCTCGACGGCGGAGCGTTCCCAACGGCAACCCCATTCATCGAGACCCGGTCCACCTGACACCCGACCGGATCGATGTCCAAGGCCGATCTGGTGGCAGTCCGCCCAACCCAAGGCCGCCATATTCACCGGCAAACGGTCGGGCGTCTTGAAACCCACCGCGGCATGCATGACTTCCTTCGAACTCATCGACACTACATGACTCCCTACTACCTCAATACAAGAAGAGGTCCGAACTAGAAGGCCCGCATTGGATC
This sequence comes from uncultured Spirochaetales bacterium, assembly GCA_964519835.1. Classification (GTDB taxonomy): domain Bacteria; phylum Spirochaetota; class Spirochaetia; order DSM-27196; family CAZFLD01; genus CAZFLD01. The sequence goes on along the minus strand of CAZFLD010000124.1, from coordinate 6,862 downwards.
TTCGTCCGGGCCAAAGGCGGCTTCGGCGGGACCATCGGACGGCACCAGCTTCGATAGAGGAAAGGTTGTTCGACGGAGGGCTGCGCTCCCCATCGGCACAAGCCTCACGGTTCTTGGTTCCCCATCGCGCGTGGCCAGTTCACCCTCAAGAGCGATTGGAGGGGTCGCGAAGGGATATTGAGCCCGATCACCGTCAGATACCAGTCGAAACAGGTTGCCCGGCACCGCGAGGTAGCGCCAGCCCTCGTCGTCCTCCGGCGCGTAGAGGTACTCGGCAAAGCCTGAGGGCTGGTCTGGGTTCCCATCGATGGTGGCGTGTACGGTCTCTTTAGCTTTGAATGGGAGAGCAAAACAAAGGGGTCCCCACGTGTAGTACGCTTCCCCCCGGCATGGGTCGATGTTGCGCTCGACCCGATGGCCTAAGTTGTAGGTGACGACATCCCCGTTTCGCCAAGTCCCGCGGCAGATGATAAAGTTCTGCTCGACGTGCCGATCAATCCCCGGGGGAACCTCGACGGTCTGGTCGTTGGTCCAAGCCGGTATGCGGAGCAACAGGTCAAAGGCTATAGGTCGCTCCAGCGTGAGGGAAATCACAACTTGATCTTCAAAAGGGTACTCACCGGCGACCGTTATGATAGCCGGCACGTTCGCCAGGCGCGTCCTGATCTCACACGGAGCGAAACCGTTGGCCAGGATTCCGAGGCGATCAGCCAGTTGGTACCACTGCCCGTGAACAAAGTACGGCATCGTCCGCGGAACATTGAGAACACAGCAAGCCGCGGCTTCGTGGCAAGCGGAGAACAGCTCTCGACCACCATGAGCGTCCGGGTTGTCGGCGCGCAAGCGGTTGTCCCGGGAGAGATAGATGACTGCCCGGTCCGCCGGGTGCAGTCTTGCGCCCTGCAACACATTAAAGGCGCAGCGGTCCTTCCAATCGCCGATCGTGGGGTCGGGCTCATACTGGAACAGTGTGTTCAATGACATCAGGGCCTCCACGTGGGCGCAGTTTTCGTTGAGCACGTGGCCGCCGCCGCGTGATCCGGCAACTGCCTCCAGGAACCCAATCGACATGCCGCCGCCGGGGTTGGTGTGCCTTTGCAGTTTGGGGATCACGTTGTCGGCCGCTGCCGATGTCTCCGGGCTACCGGAAAAGTGCGCAGCGATCCTCGGCATGTGTAACGCCTCGCCGACGTGGGCCCCGTGGTCGAACCACGGGAGATCGGCATCGGCCATTCTGTTCTGCGCTAGATCCCGAAATGTGTCCGGAGCGTTTTCGGAGTAGTCGCGATACAACCAGACCGCGGATTCCGCGTAGTAGCGGTCGCCAGTTAGCCGATGGAGCCACTCAAGTGTGTCCATGTACCCCACACCGTGGGTCACGCCCCCGTCGGCGCCGAGGCGCCCGAAGTAGGTGGTACGGGAGTAGTGATCAATGGTTTGACGAACGGTGCTTTCAACTGCATCGAGAACACGTTGCTCGCCGCTGTATTCAAACCAAGCAAGCAGTGCCTGAAACGCTCGGCTCTGCGTCCACAACTCACCATCAAAGCCTCGATCGGGGAAACGAGCCTCCTTGGCATATATCCCAATGTAGCCGGTACGACCATAGGCGTCGAGGACGTCGGCAACCCATTCGTGAACGATCTTTAGGTATTCGGGACTGTCCAGCATGATTGCTGAACGAGCTATGCTATCGATCCAATAAGCCTCATGCTCGCCGGCCCACCACGCCTTTTCTTTGTGGTGGCGTGCGCCGGCTACCCAGGTGCCGGGAACCCTCTCCTGTTTTGCAAAAAGCCGTCGCCCGACGTTCGGTGTAATGGCAGGGAAGTTCCCTTTGAGACCGTCGTGGAGGTCAAGGAGCATCTGCTCCTTGATCCAGCCTCGCGGCTTGATGGCAGTCAACGGCAGCAGTCGTGGCACGCCCAGGTTGTAGCTACTCATTGCTTTATGCTTTGGTTCCATGGAGTTCTGCCGTTGGTCACCGCCGGTTGGAGGATTATCCTTTTACCGCACCGAGCGTGACTCCCTGCGCGAAATATTTTTGTAGGAATGGATAGAGGATCACGATTGGGGTGATGGAGATAAAGATGACTGTCGCCTTAATGTTGTCTTCCTGCACCTCGACTGCGGTGGCCGCGTCTTGGACCAGGTTCTCCTGCTGAAAGGCGGAGACCATCTGGTACATCCAAACGGTAATCGGCCAGCGCTCCAGCCTGCTTACAAACATCAATGGGAAGAAGTAGTCGTTCCAAAAGAACACCGAGTAGAAAAGAGAAATTGCGGCGATAGAGGCTTTTGAGAGCGGCAATGCCACGCTCCAAAAGGTTCGAACCTCCGATGCGCCTTCGATTTTCGCACAGTCGAAAAGCTCCGAAGGAAGCTCTTCGAAGAAATTCCGCATGATGATGCACCAGAAGGGGTTTATGGCCGAGGCAAATACAATCGACCAGTAGGTGCCCACAAGTCTGTAGGTTCTCATCGCTATATAGAGCGGGATAATCCCAACTTGGAAGACAATAAACACAAGAACTATGAAATTAAATGTGCGATTTCCGGGAACTTCACGCTTCGATAAACCGTACGCAAAAACAGAAGTTAGCAGCATGCTGGTTGCTACTCCGAGTACGGTAATTATCACACTATTTGCCAAAGACCGTGGTATTGCCCCTGCGCTTAGGACCATGCGATAGCTTTCGAATGTGATCTCACTTGGCCAAAGGAGGTAGGGGTTTCGAGCAAGCTCTCGATAGGGAGCAAGCGAGACTCCGAGCAAATGAAGCATTGGAAGCAAACAAACGAGAGCGAATGCTCCCATGATGAGCCACTTGAGTATGTCGTAGAAGACGTCGCTGCGGCTGATTTTGATTTTTACCCTTCGGCCAAACATTAGTAAATCCCCCGATATCCGAGGCGGCGGATTGTGGAGTTCGCACCTATGACCATCACGGCGGCTACGACCGACTTGAAGAGACTAATTGCGGTTGTATAGCTAATCTGCCCCTGGTTGATGCCAACCCGGAAAGCGAATGTCTCGAACACGTCGCCGACTTTGAACACCGTCGGAGATAGCATGACAAAGATCTGGCTAAAGTTTTCATTGATAAGACGGCCGATTGCGAGGAGGAGCATAATAACCGCCGTTCCGATGAGTGCTGGTATGTTGATAAAGCGCATGATCTGCCACTTGTTGCAGCCGTCGATCTTGGCAGCCTCATAGAGATCGGGCGAAACGGCGGACAGCGCCGCGAGGTAGATGATGGTTCCAAAGCCCGACTCCTTCCAGATTCCTTGGAATACAAGGATCCATCGGAACCAGCCGTCGTCGGTGAGAAAGTGGTGCGGGTCTTGCCCCATAGCCATAATAAGCAGGTTCACCACGCCCGAGGTCGGCGAAAGAAGCTTTTGGGTTAGGCCGGCAACGACAACCCAAGAAACAAAGTGTGGAAAGTAGATAATAGTCTGAATGCTTCGCTTGGCGAAAGATGACCGGAAGTCGTGCAGTAACAGGGTAAACAGTATCGGTACCCAGAATCCGAAAAGGATTCGCATGCCGCTGATCGCAAAGGTGTTTCGCAGCAGAATACCGAGATCCGGGTAAGCAAACAGGCGCTCGAAGTACTTGAGGCCGGCGAACGGACTCCCAAACACTCCGTCGATAGGACGAAAGTCTACAAATGCTATGTAGTTGTAGATGATCGGAACGAACTTGAAAAAAACCAAGTAAGCCATTCCCACCGCGACGAATGCATAGATCGGACCAAAACGCCTAAAAACTGAACTTGCCGACTTCACTAGCCCTCTCCGTTGAGAATGCAGCGGCGGTCGCGGGACGACCGCCGCATTGATTCCGCGTTGTGAAACGCCTACTGCCTTGCCTGGTAGGCCGCGTTGATCTCTTCGATCATCTCCGGACCGCCACGAGCAGCCCAATCCGACTCCAATGCATCCAAGCTGGACAACGGCTCACCACCGACAATGATATCAAAGATATCCGCCAGAATGATCTCTCGTAGCGTTGCCTCGTACTCGGTCTTCAACGGCGTCGTAATCCCGATCGTTGGGTCGAAAACCGCATATGGCCGATACTGTTCAAAAGCCGCGATCTGGGTCTCAACTTGCTCCTCGTCTGCCCATAGTTGGGGCGAGATAAAGGACTCGGTTTTGTAGGGGGAGATAATAAGGTGCAGCTCATGGTACCCCTCGCCGGTCCGATACCATCGGTCGTAGCCGTCACCTTCCAGAATCGGCATTCCGTGACTGCCCCGTTCCGTCCAGTAAACACCTTCAGGTCCGAATCGTACGATCTCGTCGCCTTCGCCGACCATCCAATTGAACAACTCCATCGCAGCTCTGACCTTTGTTTCGGTGTTGGCTGCAGCCGTAACCGCCGCCCCTCTCCAGACCGGCGAGTAAAACTGCCACTGCTGTTTACCATCCGCCGAAACCAAGGGATCAACATAGGTTACTTGACCGTCGGCAAACGCCTCCTGAAGCGTGTCTTCAAAGAAAGCTGCCTTGGAGTTGTTTCCCAGCATGACGCCGGTCTGGCCCGACAGAAAGTCCTTTTCCTGTTCCGCGTAGATCTGCGTCACTGAGTCCGGAAAGAGAAGACCCTCTTCGTAGGAGCGTTTTAGGAATGCGATGGCGTCAGCCGCATTTGGATGCAGGAAGTTGGGGGCCACGTCACCACCTGCGGTAAGGTAGTAACCCAGAAAGTTTCCTGGTATGCCAAATCCCGGGTTCACAATATCGACGATCGTTCCACCGTTGCGGTCCATTCCCCACGCGAAGGTATTCCGCTCGCCATCGCCGTCGGGATCGCCTTCGCGGAACGCTCGACCTACTTCGTAGAGTTCCTCAACCGTGGTGGGCGCGTCCATTCCGACTGCGTCCAGCCAATCCTGGCGGATCGCGAAGTTAAACCGAGAGTCGGCTAGCATAACCGGTACCATGTAGATCGATCCGTCGACCATCATCGGGCTGAGCGCCGCGTTGTCTCGGGGATAGCCCTCTACCAGCGCTGGGTAGTCTTCCCAGTACGGATCCATGTTGACCAAAGTGCCGTTGGCGGCGTTCTGAGACAGAAGAGGTCCGGGACCGATTGTGATGATCTCCGGGTAGTCCCCGCCGGCGAACAAGACCTGGGTCCGCTGAGTAAGCTGAGCGGCCGGCATCACCTCCAACTCTAGGTCAACGTTCACGGCCTCCAAAGCGGCCTCATTGAGATAGCCGTTTGGGTCGACCTGATTTGCCCACACACCGGTCAGCCAACGAAGACCAACCGGCCCACCGTCCTGGGCCTGGCCTTCGGATCCACCGGCGGCCCACGCCGCGCTCAACAAAAGCATTGTAAGCGCAACTACCAAAGCAACTCTTTTCATCTTTGCCTCCTTGCCATGCGCGAAACGCGCACGGGAGTGTTTTTATCACCGGCCCCATTGCCGGTTGATTGCATGGGAAGGCCCCAAAGGTCCGCGATGAGATGACTAGACTGGTGCAGACACCAAGCGGAGGAAGGGGCGAATGCCCAGATTCCGGGAGCCACACTTGACAACGATGATGCACCCGCCCGAGCGTAGAGCACCGCGCGATCAGCCGCGGCAGCCGGCTGAGTCTCACATCGGTGCAACTCGACGGAACGCATCGGCGGCACGTCAACGTTTACCTGCTCTAGGTTGCGTTTTTGGCCGGAATCCGGGTCGATGCTAAAAAGATCCACAATACCGGCGACTCGAGAGTCGCTGTGGTTGATACAATGTAGAGTTACCGTATCATCTGCCGGGTCTTGGAAAAAACAGAGAACGACCGGGGAGAGTGAATACTTCAGTGAGTAGTACAACAGACGTCGTCTTCCGCCGTACTCGATGACGCCTCCGTCCATGCAAGGCCACGCGTCGTCTAGTTTCCACCATAGTACTCCGCCGGTCTCCGGCCATCGTCGCCTGCAGTGGAGAAATAGGACCATTGCTCCCCAGGCTTGCGCAAACTGGCTCACTTCTACGGCGGACTCGATGTCGTCAAACTCACTAAACCGGCGCCAGAGACGAAGACTCTGGTAGACAAAGTCGCGACGATAGGTGTCGGTCGAGCCACCGCGAAGGTCCCATGCCCAGCCATCGCACGGCCACTGATTCTCGGGTTTGAGCCACGTCCGAATGCTTTCGATCGAGGGAAGCGCGTAGGCCCCGGCTTCACTTATAAACCTCGACTCCTCCCTGCGGATGTGGCTATAGTTGTCCGTAGGATCCCACGGGCCCCAGTTTCGATTGTCACCGGACCACGGCGACCGCGGGTAGTCAAACCCGAACGGACTGGACGGGTGATAATGGGTACCCGGCGAGAGCTCTCGCACCACACGAGGCAGCACCTCGTGGTTTATCCGGTTTGCGCGAAAGTCGGCCCCGTGATCGTGATTCGTCATGTCACTTTCGTTGTCGCCGCAGAAGACGGCCAAGCACGGATGTGGGCGCAATCGCCGAACTATATCGCGTGCTTCAATCTCCACGTCGATGAGAAACTCGTCGTGCCGGGGGTAAATCTCGATGCGAAGGGAAAATCCTGCCAGACCATCAGCCCCAGCCGGTCACAGGTCTCATAAAACTCGGGATGCTCGATATACCCGCCGCCCCATACTCGGACCATGTTCATGCCCATTGCGTGGGCATCCTGGAGGATTGGCACGGAGTGCTCTACACCGGCGCGGCTGTAGACCGCGTCGCAGGGCTGCCAGTTGGCACCTGCAACCGGAACCGGTCGGCCGTTTACCAAGAAAACAAACCGATGGACGGCCGCCTCGGTCGGGCTTGGGAGTGGCACACGGGACCAAGGTCCGTTGTCTCCTCCGTCGAGGTCGGGGACG
>CAZFLD010000123.1:0-8393 GCA_964519835.1 uncultured Spirochaetales bacterium | reverse complement strand
CCACGGCCGTAGTCCGCGCGTAACGTCCGTCGTGCGCGCGACCCCGCCCATCACGTTCTCTTCGGCGGTGAGGTCTGCGGCGAGATTGACGTGCTAAAACGAGCGTCGGATTCCGCGCCGGGCATACTCGGCGGCCTGCAATCCCGTGAGGTCATCCCCGTTCGTGGTGGCACCGGGGTGCGAGATCATGACCGTGCCATGTCGGGGAGGCTCGAACCCGGAAAGTACGGAAAGGAGTGTTGTCTTGCCGGAGCCGTTTGGGCCGATCAGACCGAGGATCTCACCTTGCTCCAGGTCGAGATCGACCGCATCCAAGGCAAGCACTCCCGCGCCTACAGCGCCGAACCGAACGGTCACCGCTCCTGCGCGGAGGTGTCCCGTGGGGCCCGGCACCGCCTTCCGTTGATGCCGGGCAGGAGTTGCCGGTGCATCCGAGCGCTTGAATTTATGGGGGGGACCCGTTTGCGAGTGACTCATCGGTAATCAAATATCGGAGTTTGGGCTTGTGGAGCGCCGAAAACATGTGCTCGGCCGCGTGCTCGCCCTCGATCTCTTCCGCCATATCGATAAGCTTGCGCACCGACTTGCGTTTGGACAGCTCATCGAGCCCGCAGCGACATCGATAGGTGGAGAACCCGGCGGTCTCGGCAAAACGGATGATCTCTTTCTCGCGCACCCATGCAAGTGGACGGATAATCGTTTGGCGATACCGATCGTAGCGCATTGTTGGAAGCATTGTAGACAATTCTTTCTTGTGAAGCATGTTCATAAAGAATGTCTCGAGGAGATCGTCCATGTGGTGGCCAAGGGCTATCTTGGTAAAACCGACCTGCTCGGCGTGGGCCAAGAGCTCGGTTCGCCGCTGTGTTGCACACCAGTAACAGCTCACCGAACGGCCCTTGCGGAGCCGGTCGCCCAAGGTGTACCGGATCACCTCAAGCTCGATACCCCATTCGTCGCACAGGCGCGACAACTCGGACTCCAGCTCCGGCGGGGAGTACTCCGTGGCCACGTGGAGTGCCGTAACGGAGAATGGAATGTGGTATCCGCGGCTCTTTGCCGCCATGTGGTAGGCGAGCGTTGTCGAGTCCTTGCCGCCCGACATGGCCACCGCCACTCTATCGCCGGCCTCGAGCATATCGTACGCCGACAGGGAACGGTCGATCTTCCTGCTGATGTCTCGAGAGAGTCTTTTGACGGTTCGCGGATCAGGCATTGGCGCAGTATAGGGGATGAGTCGTGTGTGGGTCAGGTCCGCCGCCGGCTGGATGCCCAGGGCTGGTGTGCGAGCTCGCGGATTTCGTCGACTACGTAGTCCTCGAGGTTTACCTCGAGCGCGCCGAGGCTGTCGGCGAGTTGCTCCGGGGAACGGCACCCGACGATCGGCGCAACGGGTATGCCGCAGTGGTAGAGGTAGGCAACGACGAGTTGATTTACCGTCACGCCGAGTTGCGGCGCCATTTCGCCAAGCCGGTCGGCCAAAGCCTTGTTCTCCTCCGTTGCGTACGCGGCGGCGGAACCTGCCGGCGTGTCCTCATCACGCACATGCTTGGTAAAAAAACCGCCCGCCTGGGACGAGAACGGCACGCAGAGCATCCTGGCTTCCCGGTGGTACTGCATCATGTCGGCGCCAAAACGGTGAATTGTCGGGTCGGAGGGCGGGTGCATGTTTGCCGAGCCGACATTCCACAGCGGCTGGTTTGCCACAAAACCGTCTTCACCCGCCGCCGCCGCGGCATCGGCCGCCTCCCTCATCCGTTTGGCCGACCAGTTTGAGCAGCCGAGATGCCGCACCTTCCCCCCCCGTCGAGCTTCGAAGAGGATTCCCAGGATTTCCGCCGCGGGGATAGATCGGTCGTCGCGGTGGAGGTAGTAGAGTGGTATACGATTTAGGCGCAACGTGCGCAGGCTGCCTTCCAAGTCCTCAAGAATAAAACGACGGGTAAGGCGGGGTTTGTCCATGCTGTCCAGTTTGGGGTGCCCGCCCTTTGTCGCAATGATCATTCGATCCCGCGTTTTATCCGATTGACGAGCAAGCCAGTCGCCCAGAATTCTCTCGCTGCGATGTCGCTCTCCCGGTCCCCAATCCGAGTAAATGCGCGCCGTATCGATAACCGTGCCGCCGGCATCCGCAAACTGGTCGATGATGCGGATGCCGTCCTCCTCCGAGTATCCGAGTCCGATGCCACCAAGGCCCAAGCACACGGCGGATATGGAAAGCGTTTCGCCGATGTATCTCACAGGACCGGCTCCGCCTTCGTTTGTTTTCCCTCGCTACGGTCCTTGAGGTAGGCCTCCATGTCCGCCACGCGCCGGATTGCAATCATCGCTTCGGCCACCTTTGCCGCCTCCGTCTTATCTACGGTCGAAAGGGCCCTCGACACCTGCGCCGCCTCTCCCGGCGCTACGCTAAACGTCGTCAGACCGATTCCCACAAAAAACTCCAGGAGTGTCGGGTCGGCCGCCGCATCGCCGCAAATCGAAAGCCTGCCGGGCTTGTCGCCGACGGCATCCACAAGCCGTTTGAGAACCCGCAGTACAACCGGATGGTAGCTGCGGTAGAGGTCGCCAAGGCGCGCGTTGGTTCGGTCCACGGCAAGGAGGTACATAATCAGGTCGTTGGTCCCAATCGAGAAAAAGTCCGCCCGACGGCCCAAGTCATCTATTGCCTCTACGGCGCTGGGGAGCTCAATCATCGCGCCCAGCTTTGGTCTTTTGTTGTGGGGTGTGCCCTCCCTCTCGAGCGCATCGATACACTCCTCGGTCAGCTCATGGGCCTGGTCGAGCTCTTCTACCGCGGAGACCATGGGGAACATGATCCGCAGATCGCGGTTGTGGCCGGCGCGCAGCATTGCCCGAACCTGGTCGCGAAACGCATGTCGATTTGCCAGCGAGAAGCGAATGCCCCGGACGCCGAGAAAGGGGTTTTGTTCCGCCTCGCCCCGGAGGCTAAGGATCTTGTCGCCGCCGATGTCGGCCGTTCGAAGCGTGACCGGCCCGTCCTTCACCGTCCTCGCGATCTTGTCGTAGATTCGGAACTGTTCTTCTTCGCTTACCAGGGCGTTGCGAATGATAAACGGGAACTCACTCCGGTACAGACCGATGCCACGTATGCCCAACTGCGAAGCAAGCCGCGCGTCGCGATACAGGTTGACGTTGGCAAGCAGCTGGTACCGATTGGGAACCGCAGCGAGGGACGCCGGATGCTGTTCCCGTTGTGCCGCGGTCCCTGTCCCCCCGGTCGTGTTGAGGTGAAGTACGCCCATTGTGGCGTCGAGTAGCGCATAGGTTCCATCCGGCACCGCGGCCACCGATTCCTTTGCCACCACCAAGAGCGGCAGTCCTAAGGAACGGGCCAAAATCGCGATGTGCGCCGTGGCGCCGCCGCCACTCAAGACAACGCCGGCGGCGTGTCGGCCGGCCAAGCTCACCAGCTCGGAGGGGTACACTGCGTCCGCCACGATAATTCGGCCATGGCCAGCATCCATTTGATCCGCCTCGCCTCGGAGGTTGGCTATAAGCCTGTAGCCCAAATCACGGACGTCCTGCGCCTTCTCCGCAAATAGCGGGTTATCCCGTGAGGAGAAGAGTGTGACAAAGTCGGTGACCACACGCTGGACGGCCCGGATAGCGGGCATTCCCCGCTTGATCAGGTCGCGCATAGCCCCTGAGAAGCTCTCGTCGGTCAGCATCAACGCGTGGGCCTCGAAAATCTGCGCCGCCACGTCGTCTATTTCGATGTCTGCGCTGTCCTGTAGTTCCAAGAGCTGTGTTTCCGCCGCCGCGAACGCCCGATCAAAGGCTTCGATCTGATCTTCACCGCCGATTGTGGCCGTCGGGTCGGCGGCGAGCGCCTGGGGATCGAATCCCTGCTCCCACCGGAGGATCTCCCCCTCACCGATGCCGGGGGCGGCGGTTCGGCCGAGGATTTGGTCCGGAACCTCCTGGGAAGTTTTAACTCCGGCGGACCGCCGTACTGTTTCTAGGAGCGAGGCACTTTCGAGCGTCGCTGCGATATGGCTGGACATGGCTACGAGTACGCGTTCGTGGGTTGGAGGCAGGTGGTCCGAAGAGTGTGGTTCCACCACCACCGCGCCGTGACTCTCGCGACCCACCCGGAGCGCCACGACACAGCGGCCCGTGCCGTCGCGCACCACGATGCCGAGGCGCGCCGAGCCAAGTGCCTCCCGCTCATCGCAGCCGACACCGGCGGTGCCGGCCGCGGCTGATACGAGGCCGTCTTTGTCGAGCATCGAGACCGCACGGGCTCCGACCACATCGTGAATGAGCTCGGCTCCTCGTGTCAAAAACGCCTGCCGGTTCCGGTCGACTTCGTATTGCGCGGTTATCCTGTTGAGTCCTGCGAGTGGGTCTATTGGTGTGTCCATGATGTTGCTCTGCGCTTGTCCATAATGTCGCCATTTGTCGGATACAGCGACAAGCGGCGTGCGGGCCCATGTCCCGACGAGCCGAGGCGGTGAACCAGCCGCATAACCAGGTCGAACGGTGTGCCGTCCACGGATGCGATTCAGGCCACGGCCGTGGATACTATTGCACGAAGCGGGAGATAGATGTGGGACTTGACCAACCCGTATGTGGGTCTACGTGTCGTCCGGCGCGAGAGACTCCCGTCGGCCTTCCCGAGCGGCCGCGTCCGCGACAAGCTTCCGGTACGTCCGGTAGGCAAGTGTTTCGAAAATCGGCGCCGGTACCAACCGAAAAAGCGCCATAGCCAGGCCCGCGAGCGCCGGGAATGTGTAGACCCGCCGCCCCACTGTAAGCGCTCGTACCACGTGGTTCGCGGCCCGTTCGGGAGACATCGCCATCGGCATCTCAAAGGTGTTTACCGCCGTCATGGGTGTTCTCACAAAGCCTGGGCGGATCGTGATGACCTTTACCGGATATGGCCGCAGCTCGACACGGAGGCTCTCCAGGTAGTGGCGGATAGCTCGTTTTGCCGCGGAATAAAAGGCATTCCCGGGCAGCCCTCGTGTATCCGAGAGGCTCGACATACATGCGAGGCGAAAACTCCGGCCCGACCTGAGCGTAGGCATCAACGCTTCGATCCAGTGGATCGCGCCAAAAACGTTGACGCCGAAGACCTGCGTCGCGTCGGCCGACGAGTACCGGTCGAGGGGCACGAACTTGTCCAGGCCGGCGTTCATCACTGCGAGGTCGAGAGGGGGAAAGTCGCGCCTGATGAGTCGCATGGCATCCGCGACGGACGCTCTTTTGCTGACGTCGCACTCGATCGGCAACACGTGCCGGGAAGAGCCCGAGAGCTCCTGGGCCAGCTCTTCCAAGATGCCGATGCGCCGCCCGAGAAGCACCAGATTGCACGATCGATCCGCGAGCTGCCGCGCGAGCGCCATGCCGATCCCCGAGCTCGCACCGGTGATCAAAACCGACTTGTTGTTGATCCGCATTAGATGCCGACGACCCCGGGCGCTGTGCCGTGCTCGAGGTAGGCCTCCCGACGGCTTCGAGACCGGCGGCCCTTGGCAACAGGGCTCTCCCGCCTGAGATGTGGGTTGGGAGTAAACACGTGGGGATTTAGGATGTTGTCGGCGCGCATTCGAAGTGCGCCGTCGCCCAGTATCGATCGCAGCACCTGTGAGATGCGGCGACGCTGCTTTCCGTTTAGCTTCGAGTGAGCTTTGGTAAGGAGCGCAAAGCCCCGATCGTCTTTGCCCAAGCCCAACATCACCACCCCCTCGAGGGCGTCGAAGACACCTTGGCGTTTTATACGTCCGCGGCACACCCGGATCGGCTCCAGAGCGCCGTGGAAGTCTCTGTCGGCAAGCATGTAGAGAATAAGCCTCCGGTTGAGGACGTAGCTTGTGGGGTTGAGGCGCAAGCCCCTCTTGACGGCGGCTATGGCGTCCCGACTCTGGCTATACGGGAACACCCTGTAAGGAGAGTGTGAAACCATGTACCGGAAGGCGGCGACCGCCAGGATCAGGCCGACAACATCGATTGCAACGGAGAGGTTTTGGAGGCGAGAGTTCTGGGCGGACCAACTAAGTGCCGAGTTGTACAACGCGTGGATAACGGCCACGAGCAACACCGACAGAAAGGCCAATTGCTTCGCCCTCTTGTCCTCGACCTCTAGATTGGCGTACACCGCGCCGCCCAAGAAAAAGCCTACGAGGGCACCATAGATCATGTGTCCTCCCGAGGCGACAATGGAGCGCATGACCGTGTTGATCGGGCCGTAGTCCAGTGCGTACGTGACATTCTCAACGGCCGAAAAGCCAAGCCCCACGGCCGCGCCCTGGATGATGCCGTCCTGCGGCTCTTTGATCGATTTGAACACGGCCACTACCGCAACCAGAAGAAGGTACTTGCAGGTTTCTTCAGTCACACCCACGACAAAAAAGTAGTAGAGGAACACGCCCATCTGCTCACTAACGCTCCAGTACGGGTTGATCGCATAGAGCCCAAACGTTGGAATCACGCTTACCATGCCCGCCACAAAAGCGATCACTATAATCCGCGTCGTGCCTTTGTCTTTTTTGTACTGGTCGAGCGTGTCGAGGTATTTGATCCACAAAAAACTTGCGAATGCGATTATCGCGAGGCTAAGGGGCAGCATCACTCCGTTAGTCTATCGCTTAGGTGCGTGCGTCGCCAGGTCGTCACCGGGCCCGAAGCGGCGGCATCCGTGGTCGGTCACCGCGTGTACCGTGATCGGCGGCGAGGTAAAAGGCCCGCCCGCCGGAGGATGCCGGCGAGGTGCCGGTGCGAGTGGAACGTCGACTGAGGCTCGAGATCGTGGGAGTCAACCACTTTACGTGGCTGACCGAGTTTAGCTACGACGGAACGACCTTCCCGCGTGGCGCGAGCGCCTTGCCCGGATTGCCGTAGACGAGCGGCGCAACAGGGCCGGCGTCAAGCCGCGACCATCGGTACCGATGCCCGCAGGCTTCCGCGGACTGACTCAACAAGTCATAGACACCCACGAGCTGACCGCAGCCGCCTGCACCTCCTACGACAAAGGCTTGCTGCTGCGCGCCCTTGCTGCCGATCCGACTGTCAACAAGCTCGGCGACGCCAAGGCGGTGATGGAGGACCTCCTAAAGGCCGAGCGAGACATACTGCGGCCGGAGTGGTACGGCTATCGGTCGTGTGTCGGTTGCCGGGTTGCCCAAGCCGCACCTGCCGTCGATACTCACCTCATGGCAAGACCGGGAGCCGGCACCATCTCGCCCCTCGTCTATATGTGCGTCGTTATGTTCCTCGTCGGGATGCAGATGGCCGAGGTGGGCGCTGTGCTTGGTCGCCTCGCACGGGAACTCTTGTTAAGCGACTCTCAGCAGGGTCTCCTGGTGGCCTCACGCTTTATCGGCGGCACCATCTGTGGAATCCTCGTCTGGCTACTCGCGGCGGGCCGGAACATCAAGCTCGTCTTGGCGATGTGCCTGTCCGTTGTTGTTCTTACCGGCCCGCTTTTGCTGGTGAACTCCTACGCCGGGGCACTTCTGGTGAGCCTGCTGCGGGGCGCGGTTGTCGGGTCGATTATTCCCCTCTCCGGCATCTTTGCCGCGATACAAACGTCGCGCCCCGTCTCTACAGTGACCTCGTTTGTGAACGCCGCGGTCAGTGCCGGATCGGTGACCCTAAGCGGTGCCGCTCTCTGGTTCTCGAGCATTCAAGGACTCGCCTGGCAGTTCTATTGGCTTCCACCGACCATCGGCGCGCTTGTCTCGCTTGGCTTATTGCCGATTGTCTCCTTCCCACGCTCACCGGTCCCGACGCGGCCCGCCGCCCGGGGCTTCCGGCGGGTAGTCGCCTTGCTGCGACAAACGCCGTGGTCCCTGGCTACCGTTGGCTTCCTCGTCGTCGGCTCTGAAGCGATTTTTCTTGGTCTTATTCCGGCCCGTTCAGCATTGGTTTCCGATAGTGGCGGGGACGGGGAGCTCTTTGCGCTGGTGCTGATGTTCGGCGTGCTTGTGGGAAGGCTTGCGGCCACGCGTGTGTTTCTTCGCGTGGCCACCACAAAGGTGTTCTACGCCTCCGCCGCTTCGTTGGTTATGGTTTCGCTGCTGTGGGCGCTGCTTCCCCAGGTCTCGATAGCGTGGGTCTTTTTGATGGGCCTATCGACGGCCGCCCTTTTTCCGGCCCTTGTGTCCTTTATCGCCCACGTCCGACCGTCGGTCGCCGAGGCGGGAATCGCCGCAGCGGGCTGGAACGGCGGTGTCGGCGGCACCGTGGTGCCGGCCGTGATCGGATTGCTTCTGCAGGCGGGGCTTTCGAACAGCCTCACGGCGCTCCTTGGCGTGGCTCCCCTTCTGTTGGGTGTCGTTGTGATCGCGGCTCACAATCATGGCCCAAAAGGCGTAAACTGTCACGAACCTTGATGCGCCAAGACTGAAGCAAAAGCGGATTTTCGC
>CAZFLD010000122.1:0-9010 GCA_964519835.1 uncultured Spirochaetales bacterium | reverse complement strand
CCCACATGCCGCGTTGTTCAACTACAGGGGCGTTGGCACTTTCTTTTGACGGCATGATAGCATATAGACATGAAATACAGGCGGCTCGGCAGTACGGGTGAAAGAGTTTCGGTAGTGGGCATCGGAACGGCGCAGTTCGGCGGAGAGTGGGGCAAAGACTTTAGTCAGGCCGAGGTCGACGAGATGTTCAAGGCTGTCCGCGAAGTGGGCATCACCCTTATCGACACCGCCGAGTGCTACGGCGACCACCTTTCGGAGCAGTTTATCGGCAACTCCCTACGCACACTGTTTCCCGGCGAGCGGGACTCCTGGTTTATTGCCACCAAATTCGGCCACAAGTTCCACGCTCCTTTTGAACGGGATCAGATCTGGGACGCCGACGGCGTGACAAAACAGCTGGAGGACAGCCTTCGGGCGCTTCAGACCGACTACGTGGATCTTCTTCAGTTCCACTCCGGAAGCGACGACGTGTTCGACAACGACGATTTGTGGGAACGTCTTGCACGGCTCAAGCGGCAAGGCAAGGTCCGCTTTCTTGGCATCTCTATCGGAGCAAACACAAACGACTACCAGACCGGCAAGGCGCCGGAGGTCGGGGCCGAGGCAATCCAGCTCATCTACAGCCGCTTGGATCAGGACCCGGAGGAGAAAGTGTTGCCCCTCTGTACCGAACACCACCTCGGTGTCCTTGCCCGAGAGCCCCTTGCAAACGGCTACTTGAGCGGCAAGTACAAGCCCGGCGCCACATTCGGCGCAAGCGACGTGCGGAGCCGGCACAACGCGGAGAAGGTCGCCGAGCGCCTCAAAGAGGTTGAGCGCATTGCCGCCGTGGAGGTCCCGGAAGGCGTGCCCATGGCGGAGTGGGCCCTAGCCTGGTGCCTCAAGCACCCTGCGGTCACCGCGGTTATTCCCGGCTGCAAAAACATCGATCAGGTCAAAAGCAACGCCCGAGCGGCCGACTTGAGTGATTTGGTAACGGACCGCCATCCGCAGGCAACGTCTTAGATTGCAAACCGTTAACGGAATTATCGCGGACTCTGCTGCCAAAACGGTCCCGCCGGCGTATATTCCCGCAGGAAAGCGTCGGTGGACGGCTGCACGCGGCTGTCGGGTTCATATCGGAACATAGGAGGACACTATGGCAATTGGTTCCGCTACTCTGATCTTTCGGATTATCACGTTTTTGCTCCTGCTCGCTCCCGGTGGCGGTGACGAAATTGGCATCGACATCATCGAGTCCAACATGCCGCAGGCCAGTCTCCTGGCCTACGAAGCGGACGACGACGGGATTCAGGTCGACTTCGTGGGTCCGCAGATGGACGGCGCCTTTTTTACCGTTTGGTTGGAAAATGAAGCGCAGTTGCTCTTCTCGTTTGAAAGCGTCGACGGACAGTCGGATATGTTTTCGCTGGACTCCGAGATGACACAGCTCGAGGCTGAGGAGGAGTTTTTCAACGGCGATTCCATCGGAATCGAAACCGAGGAAGGTGACTACTGGATGGTCTACCCCGGCATGGCAGGTATCTACCTGGCGTCGGAAATCATGGGCACAACCTTTCTGATGGCCCAATCCTCGTCCTGGTAGAAGTGGAATTTCACAGGCGCCGTCTCTCAGGCGACGCCTTCATAAAATCCTAGCAATTTGCTAACACTCATTTGACATACAAGGGCGATGCTCTGTCGCGATGGGAACACCACGGCGCAGCATCATGGCCAGGCGAGAGGCCCGGGACGGGTATCTGTTTGTAACACCCGCGGTTCTCTTAATTGGGCTGTTCGGCATCTTTCCCGTCTTCTACACGGTCTTTGTTTCCTTGCACCGCTGGCGCATTCGCCGGGGTGCCTTCCTCGGACTCTCAAACTTTGACGACGCGCTGGGCGGCATTGTTTGGCCGGTCCTGCTCCTTGCGGCTATCGCCCTCGTCGTGCTCGGGCCGCGGCTTTTGTCCCAGGGCCGCACCGCCATTCACTCCACACGCATCACCTCAAAACCCCGCCACGTCATCGAAATCGTCGGCGGCGCGGTGCTTCTTAGCGCCGGTCTTGCGCTTGTTGCCTTCGCCCTGCCCAACCTGTGGCAGACCGGCGACGCGGAAATGCTCGATTCGCTTCGCATCACAATCTGGTACTCCCTTGGCACCGTCCCGATTCAGTTGCTCTTCGGCCTGATTCTTGCCGTGCTTCTGGACAACAAGTTCAAGGGCAAACAGGCCTTCCGTGTGATCTTTCTATTGCCCTACATCGTTCCCACGGTTGCAAGCGCGGCAATCTTTCAAGTTCTGTTCTCTCTCCGACCCGAGAGCTTTGCCAACGAGTTACTCGGCCTATTCAACGGACAGCCCTTGGGCTGGCTCGGCGAACGCGCCGGCGTGTTTTCAATGGCCTTTGGATGGGGCACCCAATCCCCGGACACGATCCTCGACACCTACTGGGCGGGTTGGGCACAGGGCCCAAGCCTTGCCCTCGTCTCCATCATGATCTTTAACTACTGGGTCTATATCGGTTACTACGCGCTGATTTACTCAAACGGCCTAGCGAACATCCCACGGCAACTCTATGAAGCAGCCGAGGTGGACGGGGCACGGCGCCTTACGGTGATTCGAAAGATTGTCATTCCGCTTTTGTCCCCGACGACGTACTTCCTGACGCTCCTCGGTGTCATTGGCACGTTTAAGTCCTTCTCGAGCATCTACGTCCTCCGCAACCCCGCAACAGGCGGCGCTACGGATCCTATGAGCGTGTACATCTTTTTTACCTTCTTCCGGCGCAGTCGGTTTGGATACGCCGCCGCGTTAAGCCTCTTGCTGTTCTTGATAGTGCTCGGGCTAACCGTGCTGCAACGTCGAATCCTCGAGAAACGCGTGCACTATGGCGACTGAAGTCCGAGCCCTACCACACGCGGCTCGGCCCGGCAGCATTCGCGGCAACAGGCTGGCCGGTCGAATTCTCCTGTACACGATCTTGATCGTAGGTGCGTCCATAGCGATCCTGCCGTTTTTGTACATGCTCGCCAACAGCTTAAAAACCTACGGCGAAACCATTACGCGGACGGCCGCCAATCCTCTAGATCCGCGATTCTGGCCGAGCGTTCCTCAGTGGGAGAACTATGCCGAAGCCTGGCAGGACGCCGACTTCTCCCTTTACTTCAAGAATAGCGTGATCATCGCTGCAACCACGGTTGCCGGCGTCTTCTTCACGTCGATTCCCGCGGCCTATGCCTTTGCAAAACTTCGCTTCCGTGGAAGGGACCTTATTTTCACGATCTTGCTCGCCACATTGATGGTGCCGGAAGAGGTCCTCCTGATTCCGAACTTTTTGACTATCGTGACCTTTGGTTGGGTCGACCAGCTGCCCGCCCTGACCGTGCCCTTTATGGGAAGCGCCTTTTTTATTTTTTTGTTGCGCCAATTTTTCTCTCAGGTTCCCAACACGATCATCGAGTCCGCCCGGATCGACGGCCTTTCCAATCTCGGCATTATCGGGCGCGTCGTGTTGCCCCTCTCGCGCGGACCGCTTTTTACCGTTGGGTTTCTGGCTTTCACGGGCGCTTGGAATGCGCTGCAGTGGCCGCTGGTTGTTACCCAAACACCCACGTGGCGCCCGCTTACCGTCGGCCTTACATCGTTTATTAACGAGGCCGCGGCGCTTATTCACCTACGCCTTGCGGGATCAATGATTGCCCTGCTGCCCGTTGTAGTGGTGTACATCATTGCCCAGAGGCAAATAACTGAGGCTATAGCCCGGACCGGACTCAAAGGGTGAGTACCGGCCGGAGCAAATAAAGCAGAGGAGGAGAAGGATGAAGAGTTTTCTAAAAAGGGCACTTGTGCTCTTGGTGCTGGTTGTGGCGGCGGGTGGCCTGTTTGCCCGCGGTGTGGCGGACGATCTGGCAGCGGCCGGCGGCGCGAACCTCGACACCGTCGATCCGACGGGTGCGGAAGTTATCTACTGGCACCAGCATAGTCGTGAGCGCCAAGACGGCCTTGCGGAGATGGTTGATCGATTCAACGCGACCAACGAGTGGGACATCACCGTCGTTCAGGAGTACCAGGGCGGATACGGCGACATCTATAACAAGATGATCACCGGGATCGCCGCCAATCAGGTGCCGAACCTCGTGGTGGCCTACCAAAACCAGGCGGCCGCCTATCAGGTGGCCGATGGACTGGTCGACTTGACACCGTACGTCAATCACGCGGAGTACGGCGTAGACGATCCGGCGGATTTCTTTCCCGGCTTCTACAACGCCGATGTGAACGCCCAGTTCGGGAATCAGCGCCTCGGCTTTCCGCCGAACCGCTCCGCCGAGGTCATGTACTACAACAAGACGTGGCTCGAAGAGCTTGGTTTCGACGGCCCGCCCCAGACCTGGGAAGAGTTCCGCGAAATCGCCATGGCCGCCACCGACGAAGAGGCCGGCACCTACGGCTACGCCCTTCGTACCGATGCTTCCAACATGTTTGCGATGACCATCGGTCTTGGCGGTGGAATCGCCGCTCCCGGCGGTGAAGGCTACGTGTTCGACACCCCCGAATTGCGTACCGCAATGCAGTTTATGAAGGACCTCTACGAGGACGGTTACGCCAAAAAGATCGCCGAACGGTACGGCGACCAGACCGATTTTGGCAATCGAAAGGTCATGTTCACGATGGGTTCGACCTCGGGCCTGCCCTTCTATCAGATGGCCGTTGACCAAGGTGAAGCCGGTTCCTTCGAGTGGAGCGTTGCTCCGATTCCCCACACCACCCGCCGACCCCAGGTCAACGTCTACGGCGCATCGGTGTCCGTTCCCAAGACCACGCCCGAGCAGCAGCTGGCCGCGTGGCTTTTTGTTCGCTGGATGAGCGCTCCCGAGCAGCAGGCCGAATGGGTTCGCATCTCGAACTACTTTCCCGTTCGCTACAGCGTTGCCGAGAACCTCGACGACTACTTCGGGCAGAATCCTCGCTACGAGGATGCCTTTACGATTCTCGAGACAAGCGGTACGCAGGCCGAGCCGCCCTATTCCGGCTATGACGAAGTCCGCGACTTGATGTCCGCCGCGTTTAACGAGATCGTTGACGGTGGCGATGTTGAAGAAGTTCTCGCTCGCCTCGAGGAAGAGGCCAACGAGGTCCACGAGCTCGCTTCTCCGTAGCGGCTTGTCTTTTGGATTGCCCGCCGCCGCAAGTCGCCGGCGCGGCCCAAAATGTCTTTTCGCCGGCCGACTCACAACGAGTCGGCCGGTTTTTGTTTATGCACGACGCCAACCCTGGCGAAGGAGCACGCCGATGGAATTAGTGGATGATGTAGCGTGGCTTGATAAACAACTTTCAACCGGCGCCCTTCGCTCACCCCTCGATCGGAACGAGGCAAACTCCGTAGATCTGGCACGCGCCATGGCCTTCCTTGCCGGCGACCCCGATCAGGAACAGAGCGACTCCGTGGGGCACGTGTCCCGTCTTGTGCAGGCGATCGGGGCGTTTGACCAATACGTGTTTGTTCTGGCGGACGGATTTGGACGGAAGCTGCTGCCGGCCGCTCCGCGGGGCGGCTTTTTCCAAACCGCCGAGGCGATCCCTATCCGCAGTGTCTTTCCCAGCACCACGGCCGTCGCCCTGACAAGTCTCGCCTCAGGCAGGTGGCCGGCCGAACATGCGCTTACCGGCTGGTGGACACACTTTGTCGATCGGGGAAGAGTCATAGCTCCGCTGCCGTTTGTGGAGCGGGGCTCCGGCGACGGCCACGATAAGCTCGGCTTTGGATTGGACGATGTGATGCAGGTGAGTCCTGCCGCCCGACGCTTTACGCGGAGCTTTGTTCACCTCGTTCCGAAAAAGGTCAAAGGCGGCGCCTTTTCGGTCTGGCAGGCACGTGATACGGCGGAAGCGTACCGAACCTTTTGGGGCGCCCGGCGAATCGTTTGCCGTTCTCTGCGGGACACCAAAGATGCAAGCTACCTGTACTGGTACGTTCCCGACATCGACAGCAACAGCCACGAGCACGGGGTCGGGAGCGAGAAGGTCGCTCGCGCCATAGCCCGTCTGGACAAGGCGCTTCTACGACTCCGAAGGCGGCTCCCGCCGTCGGCGCGAATCGTCGTCACGGCCGACCACGGGCTTATCGACGTACCCGCCGATCGGCAGCTATTGATGCACGAGGATGATCCCTTGATGGACCATCTCGTGGTCGGACCAACCGGCGAGGCGACAACGCCGGTGTTTCACATAAAGCGTGGGCATAAGACGGCGTTCCTCGACGCCTTTGCCGCGCACGCTGCCGGCCGGCACTTTCGGCTGTTTAGGCCGCAAACCCTCTCTGGATTCGGCCTCTACGGTCCGGACCCGCTGTCTAAGGCAGCGGAACGCAACTTGGGCCACTTTGTGGGCATCGCCGGCGAGGCGGTGTCGCTGGAGTACATCCCCCCCGGCGGTGAGCCCCACCGTTTTATCGGCTGGCACGGAGGGCTTAGACCCGAAGAGATGCAAGTTAACGTGTATTTGGCGTAAGGGGCCTGGGCCAATCTGGTCCAATTTGGGCCAATCCGGAAAGACAACTCTCCTTAAGACTCGGTTGCAGGAGGCGCATCGCGTCGACCTGTCGCGCACCGACAAACGAATACGGTACGAGCGTGAACCGTGGCTGCGACGTTGTGGCCCAACGCTCAGCGTCGCAGCCCGGGCAACGCCAGGCGGACCGTCATTCGAGCTCAAACCGTGCGAGCACGGGATCGTGGTCGCTCCATCGGTCCTGGAACAGGTACTCGGAATAGCGGTGAACGTAGTCGACCGTGGGATTTGTCGCCTCGAACAGCGCGGGGCTTACCAGGATGTGGTCCAAAACCTGTGAGTTCCCTTCGTAGATGTAGCTGTAGATTTCTTCGTCCGGCAAAAGGGCCTCGGCCAGGTTCACCAGTCCACTGCCCGTTAGGACACGCAGCGGCGGCGAGAACACAAAGTCGTTGAGGTCGCCGGCTACGATCACGTGGGCAGCGGGATCATCGGCAAGAACCCGGGCGGCGTACGAGGCCACCGCCTCTGCTTGAAGGATCCGCTGCGGCTCGGAGCCGAGCACCGGGGGCTGTGACCGGCCGTAGAGCGCACCGTCACCTCCCTTGGAGCTGAAGTGGTTCGCGATGACAACCAATCGTTCACCTCGGAACACAAACTCCATCGCCAGTGGCTTTCTCGCGCCAACAAAGGCGCGGTCATTCGGCGCAACACGCTCCGCATCGCCCGCCTCAACGCGGCCGGAGCGGTACAAAAACGCCACGCGGATGTTGGCGTTTGGGGCGCCGCCGTCCTCGTTTGACACGGGGTCAATATCGAAGTACCGGTAGTCGCCGGGTCCGCCGGCAGCGCCGATGGCGGCCAAGAGCCGCCGCTCGGTTACATCGGCATCGGTCCGCGAAGACCGTCCGGCACCATCTGAGTCCTGGATTTCGCTCAAGGCGATAATATCGGGGGAGGCAAGGCCGTCCACTATGGTCTCGGCTATGTCCGCGAAATGAGCGGCTTCGTTTTGGCCACCCAGGTTGTAGACGTTAAACGCGGCCACGGAAAGTATCGACGGATCGGAAGCAGGCGCCACGCGCTCGCGCTCGAGCCGGCGCGGTATGACGCGAGGCAGACGATCGAGCGGCAGCACCTTGTAGTTACCGTAGGAGTATCCGACCACCCCGATAATCGGTTCCGTGAACACGTCGCCAACGGCCACGCGCGGCGTGCCGTTTTCGATGTACGGCGGAAATTCCTCGCGGTAGTCGATCAGGATGCGCTCCGGGTTGAAGTCGCCCTCCCGGACCACAATGCCGTCGCGAGGTGTGCGCTCGCTCGCGCCGCGACCGCGATCCGCAAGCACAAAAATCTCCGCGTACGCCGTATGAACAACACCAACGGACACCGCCTCGTGGATTGACACGCGCATGCCCTCGAGGCTTTCGTAGAAGTCGATGCCGTCGTTCTGCGGGTCAAAGGGGCTTTCCTCGACGTTGCCGTTGGAGTCGTCTGAGATAACCTCCGTGGGCGGCATCCGACCGGCGGGTCCCAAGCGCGTCGGCTCACGCAGCGCCACGTCACGCGCGATTACTTCCACCTGTGGTCTGAGAATCTTTGTAATCGACAGGTAGCCGCTCGATTGGCCGCCGGGGTACTCCTCGGCAATACGGCCCGACAACCTGACTACGTCACCAGGCGCCACCTCCGGGGTACGGATAGTTTCCGCAAAAAGGCCCTCGCTTGTGGCCGGGTTGTCGTCCGGATCGACGCTCTCCACGTAGAACCCACGCAGGGTTGTGGCCGTTACCTGCGCTACCAGGTTGTCGACCCGCTCCCGATTGTACGGCGAGATGTGGCCCGCCCCCTGGATATCGTGAGGCTGCAGATCGCCACGCGACAGATACGCCGCGCCACTCGACTGGCCCGATGCGCCGGTAACGGCGACGAAAAAAACGGCCGCCGTGAGAAAAATTCGGTGTCTGATCGTTGTCATAAGTGCCCCCGAAGTGTCGCCACTCGCCGCGCCCTCGATGCGGCACGGCCAAACGGTCTGGTGTGGACGCGACCGTATCACGGCCACATGTGGATTCCGTTAGCAAGCGCCGGCGATCCAAATCCATATACTTACGGGGAACAGCAAAAGGAGGTAGAACATGCAACGATCGCGTCTATCGTGGATTCCCATGGCTATCGTGGGAGCGGTTGTTCTGGTTGTCGTAGCGGCCCTGTACGTGGAAAACCGGAGTCTGCGTGAGCTTGTCGTGGACCGGGCGGTTGCGCGCTGGGAAGAGGACCTGGACCGACTGGCGGCCCAGGAAGAAGAGCTCTTGGCAACCATTCGCGGCGAGTTGGAGAATGCATTTAACGCAGTTGAGAGCGCACAGGTAATCAACCAGGAAGCGCGGGATGAGATCGAGCGCGCTCGATCACGGGCGACCGACCTCCTGGATATCCTGGCAAATCCCGGCTTTGAGGCCGTGTCTGAGGAGACGACCGATGCCGGCGAGTAGGCGCGCGGCGCCGGCCGCGCTAGT
>CAZFLD010000121.1:0-9108 GCA_964519835.1 uncultured Spirochaetales bacterium | reverse complement strand
ACACACTTATGCCCCACAGGATGATGATCAAGATCACATCAGCGCTCAATCGCCGCAAAAAGCCGGTCAACGGATCACGGCTACTGTTTCTTGGGGTGGCGTTCAAGCCCAACGTAGACGATGCCCGCGAGTCGCCGGCATTAAAGATCATGGATGAAGCCGCAAAAAAAGGCGCCGTGGTTGAGTATCACGACCCACACATCGACGCCGTATCCACCCCCGAAGCGCGGCGGTTCACGGCCGTGCCACTCACGGACGCTTCGATCGCGGGCGCGGACTGTGTGGTTATCACAACAAAGCACAACGCAATCGATTTTGAGCTCGTGGAAAAAAAGGCGCGCCTTGTCGTAGATCTGCAGAACGCCGTGGGGCGAAGCTCAGAGAAGGTGTACAGGCTGTAGCCCATGGCGGTGGAATCCAGACGCTCCTCGCAGCTTCGTGTCGTGACTGTGGTGGGTGCCCGACCGCAGTTTATCAAGGCCGCCGTGCTTAGCCGCCTCTTTCGCTCCGAGTTCGCCGACCGAGTCGATGAGTTTCTGCTCCATACGGGGCAACACTACGATCACAACATGTCGAGGCTTTTTTTCGAAGAGCTTCGAATCCCCGAGCCCGATGCGAATCTGGCCATTGGATCCGGCAGCCACGGCGAAACGACCGGTCGAATGCTTGCGGGCATCGAGAAGGTCTTGCTGGAACAGAAGCCTGACGTTGTGCTGGTCTACGGAGACACCAACTCAACGTTGGCAGGTGGTCTGGCCGCGTCCAAGCTCCTGGTTCCCGTGGCTCATGTGGAAGCGGGCCTCCGCAGCTTTGCCATGGCAATGCCCGAGGAGCAAAACCGCGTGCTGGTGGATAGGATTTCGCGGTGGCTTTTTTGTCCAACCGACACCGCTCGGCAAAACCTCGAGCGGGAGGGAGTGACCAGCGGCGTGTCCGTGGTCGGTGACGTTATGTTTGACGCCTCCAAGTACTACCGGCGGGTCGAGGCAGAGAGAATTGCCGCGGTAGCCGAAGAGTGGCCGACGCCGTTCTACTTGCTCACGCTGCATCGGGCCGAGAATACCGACACCGAGGAACGCCTGCGGTCCATTTTCGACGCCTTGAACGAGTTCAACGACGTGCCGTGTGTGTTTCCCGCGCACCCGCGCACGCGTAAAAAGATCGCCCAGTACGATATCCGGCTTGCCGATCACATTCGTGTTATCGAGCCCATCGGCTACCTCGAGATGATTGCCGCCGAGGACGCATGTTCATTTGTGGTGACGGATTCCGGAGGCGTGCAAAAAGAAGCCTACTTCTTTTACAAGCCCTGCATCACCCTCCGCGACGAGACGGAGTGGACGGAGACGGTCGATGCGGGCTGGAACACACTGGTAGGGGCCGACCGCGAGCGAATCGCCACGGCCCTGCGCGCGATTGGCACACCTGATGGTTGGAGCCCCTTCTACGGCGATGGAAACACCGGTTCCCTCATAGCCTCACAACTACTGGCGGACGCAGGGGCCTAGTTGCGGATCCTTTACTTTGTGCATTGGGAGCTTGGTGAGGCGGACGGCGTTACGCGGAAGATCCTGGGCCAGCAAAAGGCGTGGCAACGGCATGGTCATCAGGTTTTCCTCTGTGCCGTCTCCCGCACATACGTCGCTTGCGACCCACCGATCACGCGTTTTGAGCCAAACGGTGTGGTCCGAGACAGGTTTGTGTTGCGACGCCGATTGGCGCGATACATCCGTTTGATACAACCGGATATTGTCTACACTCGAACAGGGCTGCACCATCAAACCCTTCACCGGATTGGTCGCCTGATGCCCGTCGTTCGGGAGGTAAACACGGACGAACGCGCGGAGCGCGCGCAGGTGTTTCGGAGCCGTCCGACTCTCGGCAACCTGGCCAGGCTCATCGAGGCGGCGCTACTTTCGCCCATTGCCGTGCGCCGCTCGGCGGGAGTTGTAACCGTGACCCACGAGATCGCGCAGCGACTTCCGCGGGGGGGGTGGCGCCGTTGTATTGCGGTGGTGCCCAACGGCATCGACCTGTCGGCTCACAACGAGCGGCGACTGCGGCCGGCGGTTCCGGCGTCACGCCCGAGCCTCTTTTTCCTGGGTTCTCCCGGCATGCCATGGCACGGCGTGGACGTGCTCTTGCGCCTTGCCGCTCGGACCCCGGAGTTTGACTATCATCTGGTGGGACCGGAAGGCACGTCCAAAGGCAACGTCCGCTTCTACGGCAAGCTGCCGGTGGAGAAGTACCTGCCGATTATGGACGGTTGTGATGTGTGCGTAGGCAGCCTGGCGCTGTTTCGAAACAACATGGAAGAAGCGTGTCCTTTGAAAGTGCGGGAGTATTTGGCCCGTGGTTTTCCCACGGTCATCGGCTTCCGCGACACGGCGTTTAAAAACGACCACAACGACGAGCCGATCCAAGTCAACCCAGGTAACGGTGTCGGGCTACGCGACGACGGCGAGGGAAACGGCTTCCGCAGCAACGCGGCGCCGCGGCGACACCAAAAGCGCCCGTGGCTTTTGGAGCTCGACGGCAAGAGGCTTGCGGCCGGCGACCGACAGCAGGAAGAGGCCTTTGTTGCCTTTGTGAAGAAATCGAGGGGAGTTGTGGTAGACAGGAGTGACCTGGCAGCCATAGATAGCAAGACGACGGAAGGAAAACGATTGGCGTTTTTTGAGCGGGTGGCCACACGGACATGATAGCGAGGCCGACAACGCTTCCGGCAACGACGAGGCAGCTCGGTCCGATCGAGTTCCTCTTTCTGTTGTTTGCGCTCTTTCCATACATTTCGATTGTTCCGATTCCAACCGACACGCAGCCGTACGCGTTGGTGTTCGCGGTTTTGTTGCTACTGTCGGAGCCGGACGTCCGCCTACCAAAGCCCCTTTGGCTTATGCTCGCTCCGATTATCGTGTCGGCGGCTTTGTTCGTGGGATCTCGTGATCTGTTCACCGCTTTTCGGTCCCTCGTCGGCTACATCTCCTTCTTCGCGATCTCCGCCGCAACGATCCTGCTGATCCGGCGAGGCGCCCTTCCCGTACTCGCCTTTACCGTCGCTATTTGGGTGTATGCAGGTGTCGGATTTATCCAGAATCTCGGGCTGTCCGGCTTTGCCACGGGGATTGTCGCGGACAGCCGAACAAGTGCCGTTCGTGGTGTGACAAGTCTCGCACCGGAGCCCAGCTACTTCGCCATCGTCATGGCCATCCTGCTCGCGGTTGTGCTGTTGTTTGATGCTCGACGACGGGCTCCGACCGTGCTTGTTGCTGTGGTCGCCGTGGTGTTTCTGGCCCGATCGGCGTTGGGCGCCATGTTTCTTGTGGCTTTTTTAATCGTGTATTTCTGGTTCCACTTCCGTCGGCTCCGCCTCTTTGTCTTTGTCGGAGCCGTTGTCGGTCTGGCGTTGTTTCTTGCTGTCGGCGACACCCTTCCGGGTAGGTTGCCGGCCGTCGCGCGATTGCTCCGTGATCCCGTTGGCTATTTAGCCCGCGACGGAAGTGTAAACGACCGCTTTTTTCACATAGTGTTTTCCTTCCAAGGCGCCTTCGAGAGATTTCTGATCCCTGCAGGGACGGACGCCTGGCCCGCTCACGTCATCGAAAACCTCCGAACCAACCCCTTGGCGTTTCAGGTCAGCTACACTCGTATCATGAGCGCCTACGGTGGCACCTTATTTGAGCTTGGCCTCGTGGGTGCGATCTTGCCCATAGTGGTAAACGGATCGCTCTTGCCGGTTCGTAGGTCCCTGGGTCGCCACTTTTGGACGGTGGTGGTGTTCCTGAATGTCCTCTTGCTCACGGCGGTTCCCTTGGCCTTTCCACCGCTGGCGTTGCTCTTTGGTGTTGCCGTGGCCGGTGCGGATAGGGAACGCCAACCGGTCGCCACACGAAGTTCTTTCCTGAACCCGGCGGGCGCGTGGACGTAATCAGGCTGCTGGTCGTCGGGCCGGTTCCTCCACCGGTGACGGGGCAGTCGGTAGCCACAAAGGGGCTGCTCGAACACCTACACACCAGGTCCGACTTCAAGGTCGGCGTGGTAAACACCAGCAAACGGTCGTTTGCGATGGGCGTGTTTACCGTTGCGCGCTTTGTTGCGCTTCTCCGTATTGTCCTTTGCGTTCGAAGGCTGAGGCGAGAGTTCGACTTGCTTTACTTGAGCCTGTCGCAGTCTTTCGGCGGCAACTTGCGCGATTTGGCAATACTGCGCATGTGGAAGCCAAAGCGCTTTGTAGTGCATCTCCACGGAGGTGGAATTGGCCAAAACCTCTTTCAACGGCGCCGTATAGCGAGGCTTTTGAACCGGCGGGCATACCGACGGGAAGCTCTGGGCGCGGCGATAGTCCTGAGTCCGAGCTTGGGCACGAACTTCTCCGGTATTGTTCCCGCAAAAAAGATTTGTTCCGTGCCCAACTACTGCGACGCCGACCTATTGGTGCCGGAACGCCGCGTGGTGGAAAAGCAATCCTCGGCCGGACCGCTTACCGTTCTCTATCTGAGCAACATGATTCCCTCCAAGGGGTATAAACGCCTTGCGCAATCATACAAGCTGCTCCCACAAGAGACCCAAGCGCGAGTTCGAATGGTTTTTGCGGGGCGATTCGAAGACGAAAGAGGCGAACGGGAATTTATCCGGCGGTACTGTCGACCCGGAAGTATAGAGTACCGCGGCACGGTCTTGGCCCAAGAGAAGGCGCGGCTTCTGGCGGAGAGCCACATCTTTGCGCTCCCTACGTTTTATCCTCCCGAGGGTCAACCGATTTCGATGTTGGAGGCCTACGCTGCCGGGCAGGTAGTGCTTACCACTTATCATGGTGGTATCAAAGACATCTTTCGCCATGGAAAGAATGGACTTGTCCTGCACCGGGCCGATTCGAAAGATATTGCCGAGGCGATAGACGAGATTGCCGGACCGCAGGGGCAACAGTTTCGTGTGGATGTGGGGCTCCACAATCGCAGGATCGCCGAAGAGTCTTATTCTAAAGAGGTACATATGGACCATATGGTGTCGATCTTCAAACACGCCGTTGAGTCCGAATCTTGCATTTATGGCCCGTCACGTCTTTCGATGACAGACGTCGTCGGGCGGAGGTAGAAATGTCCGACCAAGAGGAAAACAGAGTTTCCTTCGTCGATGTGCTCGCTCTTGTGGTTCGGTACCGCGTTCTGATAATCATCGGAGTCATTGTGGCCTTAGCCGCGTCCGCGGTGCTGTACGTGGCTTTGCCGCCCAATGTCATAAGCTCGGTTTATTCCACCGGCACTGTCGTGACCATGCGCACCAGATACCACTCGCTTCCCGGCGCCATCAGCGCTTTTATGTCCGAACCTGAGTATCGACTTCAGCGTTGGGACCGTTATCCAGAGGACTTGGGTCAGCTCTTTATCGACGCCGGCTACGAGACGGAGATGAACGCGGAGCGCCTTGGCGATATGCTTCTTGACGGGGAGATGTTTGCCATATCGAAGCAGTCGGGTGCCATCGTATTTACAGTAACAGGCGTAGACGCGGAAGTCGCAATTGCCGCGCTAGACGCCCTCGCGGAAGAGGCGCTCAGAGTGTCGGTCCGCCAGTTGGAGAGTCAGGCCCAGGACTACATCGAGAGAGTGTATCGCCA
Source organism: uncultured Spirochaetales bacterium (assembly GCA_964519835.1). Taxonomy (GTDB): domain Bacteria; phylum Spirochaetota; class Spirochaetia; order DSM-27196; family CAZFLD01; genus CAZFLD01. The sequence goes on along the minus strand of CAZFLD010000121.1, from coordinate 3,491 downwards.
GTATGGCACCCAACCGGGAGGACCAATACCCGAGGGAATGCCGCCGGAAATCCAAGGTCAGCTTATTGTTTTGGAACCCTACGCTGCCGGCGAATACACAACCCCAATCCGCGCAAACGAGCCCGTGATCCGACACCGGACCCAGGACCACAGGCGAACGGCCGCAGCGGCCGTGTTTGCCGGAATACTCTCGGTCGTGATCGTGATTTGCCTGATCGACGCATATCGGCGAAGCGTTGCCGCGGATCCTGAGAAAATGGCAAAGTTAAAGGCCGCCTGGAAACAAGGCACGCCCGGAAAGACGGGCAACGACAACAAGAACCAGGAAACTTCACCTACCACCTGATGATCTTGCACCTGGCTCTGCTGAATCTCAAGCGCAACTTCAAAAAACTGGCGGCAACCGGTATTGCGTTAGTGATTATCGCCGCGGCTTTGACAGTCGCCAACTCGATTCTTGCCGCTACCGGCCAACGCTTCCGTCAGCTTTACGCCAATCACTTTACCGGCGAGCTCGTCGTACGACCCCAAGATGCCGACGGTTTTACTGTTTTTGGGCACGAGGAACTACTGGTTGGGACGTACCTGGTGCCTCCGACTCTTGTCGACGCTCCTGAACTGATCGATGAGCTTCGGAACCGGTCCGATGTTGTGCATGCCGTCGGACTGGTATCCGGGGCGGCGCAGATCCGAGTTGATGATGTCACCGCCAATCGCCTTCTATTTGGCGTAGACATGCCGACCTATATGGACGCGTTCCCGGGCATCGAAATTGTTCGTGGCTCAATCGATACAAACGGTCCCAAGGGGGTGTACCTTCAGGAACACCAGTACGCCTCCATCGCGGATCAACTCGGCTACGAGCCGCCCATCGGTACTCCGGTGCTGCTCAGCACCGCATACGCCGGATCTTTTGCGATCCGCGAGGTACCCCTTGCCGGCACCATCGCCTACCCGTACACCGACCAAGCTACGGCGTCGGTTGTACTCGTCGATGCGCCGACCGTGCGCGCCCTCAACGGGTACGTCTACGGGAGCGCGACGGCGGAGCTTCCCGACGAAGTGTCCGAAGAGCTCCTAAGCACGGACGTAGACGATCTTTTTGGAGCTCCCTCCGGTGGTGGTACACCGCCGGGAAGCGCGGAAGCGGATTTCGAAGGTGATGCGACGGGCGGAACCGTTTCTCTGGATGATATCGACGCCCTTTTCGAGTCGTTAACCGACGAGTCCGGGCGATCTCTCCGTGATCCAATGGAAGGCGCCTGGAACTTTGTCCTTCTTCGAACGCAGACCGGCCAACCTCGGGCCGACATCGTACCCCTCGAAGCCGAGTACGAGTTGGTTGATTGGCGTCGGGCTGCCGGCGGCGTAGTTCGTATGGCTGGGCTGATTCAGTTGGCGATGAACACGGGACTGATCTTTGTTGTTCTCGCTGCCGTGACAGTCGCCTCAAACGGCGTGGCCCTCGCGGTCCTGGAGCGGAGTCGCGAAATCGGCACGCTCCGGGCGCTAGGTGCGCGAGGCCGACAGATGGCGCTTATGGTCATTGTCGAGCTCGGCGTATTCGTGACGGCGAGCGCCTTTGTCGGTGTCGTACTCGGTGCGATCGGGGCGACGGTTCTGGACATCGTTTCGCCCGGTGTTTCGAATCCACTTCTCCAGCAGCTGTTTGGTGGCCCCACCATGGGGGCACTGCTCACGGTAGATCTGGTCGTCCTCCACGTGATTGCCGCCGTTGTCCTGGCGCCGGCCGCCGCTCTATATCCGGTCCGTCGTGTGTTATCCGTTTCTCCTCTACGGGCCATGGCGGGAGACAGACTCGATGATTGAGCTTGCCTGGCGCAATTTCTCTCGGAGCCTCGATCGTTACCGGGTGATTATCGCGGCACTTAGTGTGGCCGTTATCGTTCTTGTTCTGCTCATCGGCATTATTCAGGGAATGTCACAGACGGTCCGTGAAAAGTCTGCCAGGTATTTTGCGGGCCACATAAGCGTCGCGGCCTACCTCGGCTCCGCAGCGTGGTACTTTCCAGAACCCGACCAGGCGGTAGCGGCCGTTCGTTCTGCGGTGCCTCGAGACGCCACCGTGGTTCGACGCAACGTGTACCACGGATCCGACGCCACGTTGTTCTTTGGAGGATCCTACATCCGCCAGCGGCGATTGATCGGAGTCGACTGGCGTCAGGAGAGTAAGATCCTGGCGGATATGGCAATCGTAGAAGGTAGAGTACCGGAAGCCGGCGACGCTGAAGCGATAGTCTTGTCTACAGCGACCGCGGAGGCCATTGGCGCCAGGGTTGGTGACGAGGTCATTCTTTCGCTGCGGACCCGCGCACATCAAGCCAACACGGCTCGGCTTGTAGTTCGGGCAATCTTCGATGAGGAGAGTTTTTTCGGTTATACGGCTTACATGCTCAGGGAGACCCTCAACCTTTCCATTGGGTGGTTTCCGGACGCCGTGGGCGAAATCGGAGTCCACCTGCCGAACTATTCGCGCTTAAGTACCGTTACCAAGCGCCTTCACGACCGCCTCTCGCAAGAGTTTGCCACGGTGCCCTTGGCTGACAGCAGGGCCGAGCGCAATCGGAGCTTGACCGGGTCGGACCTCCTGGGCTCCGTCATGCCGCTGACGGCAAACCTCGAAGAGCTGCGTGATCTGCTGGACGGTCTCCAGCTGGTAGCGCTGGTGGTGGTTGGGCTTTTCTTGCTTGTCGTAGTTATCGGCGTGTCGAACACCTTTCTTATGGTCACGCAGGAGCGCACCCGGGAAATTGCCACCTTGCGCGCGCTGGGCATGGGGAGGGCCAGGACCATAGTCACCCTGGCTACCGAGGCGGCAATAACAACGCTTGTTTGTCTGGCGATTGGCCTTCCCGTCGGCTTGCTTGTGCTCCAATTGGCTCACAGCCTTATCCAGCTACCGTCCGACGGTTGGACCAGCATATTCCTTGTTGCGGGCAGAATTCCCTGGCATGTTCCCGGAGAGTGGTTCGGCTGGATTACGTTGACGATTGTGGGGGCTTCCATCCTGGGTATCCTCCGGCCGGCGGCCCGGGCGACCGGCATCGATCCTGTGGAGGGGTTACGTGATGCCTAACGGCGACGCCGTCGTAGATTGTACCGCGGTGGTCAAGTCCTATCGAACGGGCGATGAAACCGTACACGCCCTCAGGGGCGTCGACCTCCACGTGGGGCCCGGTGAGTTTGTGGCTATCGCAGGGCCGTCCGGTTCGGGCAAGAGTACCTTGCTCAACTTGATAGGCTGCCTCGATCGGCCCGATGAAGGCAGTGTACGGGTTTCCGGAGAGCTTGTGAGCGCCGCCGGGGATTCACGCCGCACCGACTTCCGAAACAGAGCCATCGGTTTTGTGTTCCAGAGCTTTAACCTGATTCCCGTCTTTACGGCAATGGAGAACGTAGCGATTAGTCTGGCTCTTAACGGCGTTTCCCGGTCCACGCGCCGCGAACGGGCCATGAAGACGCTGTCGGAA
>CAZFLD010000120.1:6246-9184 GCA_964519835.1 uncultured Spirochaetales bacterium | reverse complement strand
CGCACACGGACAGGATTGGCGACGATACGTGCTACCCGGACATTGGCGGTTTGCCCAAGTGAGCACCCGAGTGAACATGGGCGCCTACGGCGCCTTACCGCCCCTTGGCCGCGATTCGCAGTCGGTAGTTCACCCACATGGTGCGTGGACCGCGTGCGAACTCGTCGTCGACAACAGCCTCGAAGGCGTCGCGCAGGGGCCCAACTTGGTCCGGCGCTGCTGCTAAGTGGGCCTGGTAGCTGCCCTGACTGTATGCGATGCCGAGGTATCGGTCGCGGTCGACCTCCTCGCGGTTCTGATGGCCCGCTTCACAAACCAACAAGAAATCTCCGTAGGTCCGTAGGCTTTCGACGTGTTTTTCTTTGGGGTAGTAGATTCCCGGGTCAAGCCCCGAGCCGGCTGCGGCGGACCGTTGGCGATCCTGAATTGTGATCTCTATTTCTCTAAGACCTTCAAACAGCAGCTCGTAGGCTCGGTCGAGGCGCGGGCAGATCAACACCGGCCAGTGGCAGTCGTAGGCAACAAAAAGCCCGCCGGACGCAAGAGCGCGCACGATCTCGGGAACGGCCGTTTGTGGATTCATCCAATGGAACGATTGCGAGGCCGTGATGATGTCTACCGTGGCGTCGGAAAGAGGCAGCGCGTCCGCCCCACCTTGTGCCGTTTCGACCACCGAACCATCGGGTCCCGCCGATCCCAGCTTTGCTCGGAGCGCCTCGAGCATCCTCGCGTCCGGCTCGACGGCAATCACCCGTGCGGCAAGGCCGAGCCACGGCACTGTTGACAAACCCGTGCCCGCGCCGATGTCCGAAACAACCGGTGCGCGGTCCGTACCGGCCCCTTGGCGCCAATAGTCGAGAACGGCCGCCGCAAGGGACCGCGGCGGGCGGGGCCGCGCCTTATCATAGATCTCGGCAAATGCGCCGAATCGAGTCTTGTTTGCCTCGTCCACCTACAACCTCCTGCCGCGTGGGACGCCCGCGCACCTACTCCCAGCGGAACAGCAAGGACGCGATAATCAAAAAGGCGATCGTAAAGCCGCCGAGTACGAGGATGTTTGGCATCACGTCGATCAGCGTGGCCCCGTCGAGCATAATCGAACGCGCGCCTTCGACAAAGTGGGTTAGCGGCATGATCTTCGAGATACCCTGCACGACCTGTGGAGTCGTCTCGAGCGAGAAGAACACCCCGGACAGAAGCAGCATCGGCAAGGTGATCACATTAATGAGGCCGCCCGCCAGCTCCTCGCTTTTGATTCGCGACGAGAAAATAAGTCCAAACGAAATCATGCACATGACACCAAGCATGGTTATCAGAAGGAGCGTCAGGTACGAACCGAGCATAAGAAATTTGAGTACCAGGCTGGTTGCGGTAAACACCAAGACCGAAGACAACAACACGATGATAAAGCGAGACGCGACCTGCGAGCTGACAAACTCAAACGAGCTTACCGGCGTCGCCTTTAGGCGCTTGAGAAAGCCGTTTTTGCGATAGCGCACGATGACAAATCCCACGCCGAAAATGCCGGAAAACATCATGTTCATTCCGATAACGCCGGGAACAAACCAATCGACGTACCGAATGGGGTTGCCGGTAACCGGCTCCTTGGAGAACTCGGCTCCTGTGCTCGCCACAAAAAGCTGCTCCACCACACCGCCGTTTGGAGACCCTTCGTTGACGTAGTACTCGGACGACTCGAAGTCGATTAGCATGTCGAGCTGATGTCGCCGGACCTTCCCCACGGCCTCCTCTAAGTCTTCGTAGGCCACCAGATCGGCCACATCGCCGCGCGCCACGGTAAATCTATCCGGCACTTCGCCGTAGGTTCCCACCGTAAAAAGGCTTTGGCCCCCGCCTGAGAAGGCAAAGGCAAATCCAAACACAAGCAAGACGGGGAAGGCAATGTTCCATATCAGCGTGCCGCGATCGCGCAAGAACTCCATGTTCCGCGCATGCAAAAGAGAAGCGAACTTCTTCAACACCGTCTCCTTAGACCCTGAGCGACGAGCCGGTCAGTTTGAGGAACAGGTCGTCTAGATCCGCACTGTGAATCGACAGACCCTCCAGGCTGATGCCCCGCTGCATGATCCTTTTTACCTCTTCGTCCACACGGTTGGTTTGGATTTCCAGGTGACCGTCGATCAGCGTTGCCGACTCAGGCACGTCGGCGGCGGGGCCGTCGTACGGTAGCCGAATGAGGACGCCGCTAAAGTGCTCGGCCAGCAGTCCCTTAGGAGAGTTCTGCGCGATGATCTTGCCGTGGTCCATGATGGCTATCTCGTCGCACAGCTCTTCGGCCTCGTCCATGTAGTGCGTGGTGAGCAAGACCGTCTTGTTGTCCGCCTTGATGTTCTCGATAAGCTGCCAGAAATTGCGGCGGGCCTGCGGGTCGAGGCCGGTGGTTGGCTCGTCCAAAAACACAAGCTCCGGGTCGTTTACAAGGGCGACGGCCAATAGCATTCGCTGGCGTTGGCCGCCGGAAAGCTTTCGGTTGTCCCGGTCTAAGATGTCCGCGAGTGAGCAGATTTCGACAATCTCCTCGAGGGGCTTCTGCTTGGGGTAAAACGAGGCAAAGAGCTTCAGCGTTTCCCGAACCGTTATGAACTCTTGAAGCGCGGTGCTCTGGAACTGGATGCCGACCTGTTCCTTGAACTCCTTATCGATGGCGCGGCCGCGATACAAGACCTCGCCCTCGTCGGGGGATAGGATGCCCTCCATTATCTCAATGGTTGTGGTTTTGCCGGCGCCGTTTGGACCGAGAAGGCCAAAACAGCTTCCCTCACGGAGCGAAAAACTCACGCCGTCCACGGCCTGCACCTTGCCGTAGGCCTTTTTTAAGCCACGAACCTGAACAATGTCCGTTGCGATTGTTGTACTCACCTCGCGAATATACTAAGCACGGCGGGCGCCACCAACTGCGCGGTGCGGGCGGTGAAGC
>CAZFLD010000120.1:0-6146 GCA_964519835.1 uncultured Spirochaetales bacterium | reverse complement strand
CCGACGCCGCCACAATGGGGAGGAGGCGCGAGCCATGCAACAACCACGTGGAATAATAGTAGCCATGGTGTTCCTGGCCGTTGCAGGGATGGCTTGGGGCCAGACGGCCGCCGACGGACCCCGCACTGCACTGATTATCGGCAACTCCGACTACAACCACTTTGCGGACCTTCGCAATCCCGGAAACGATGCCCGTGACGTGGCCGCTTCCCTTGAAGATCTCGGCTTTGACGTTGCCCTCTTGGTGGACGCTGCGCAGCGAGACCTATTCAACGCCGTTCGGGACTTTGGGGACCGGCTGGCACGCGAGAAGGGCCTTGGCCTCTTCTATTATGCGGGCCACGGCGTCGAGGTGGGCGGCAGCAACTACCTTATTCCCACGGATGCGGACATCCAAGCTGAGGACGAGGTGCAGTTCGCCTCGATCGCGGTGGATTTTGTCCTCTCCAAGATGGAGACGGCGGGCAACGGCTCGAACATTTTGATCTTAGACGCCTGTCGGGACAATCCACTTCCCGCATCACGGCGCAGCGCCTCGGCGGACCGCGGCCTATCGGTGGTGCAGGCGCCGACCGGCTCGCTTATCGTGTACGCGACGGATCCCGGACAGGCGGCTCTCGACGGCACGGGGGACAACAGCCCCTTTACCGAGGCCTTTTTGACGCACGTGTCTACCCCGGGGCTGGACGTGGAGCTTATGATGCGAAATGTTCGCGCGGACGTTGTAGCGGCTACAGGAGGTCAACAAACCCCCTGGACCAACTCCAGCCTGACCGGGAGCATTGTTCTGGCCGGGGGCGCGGCGACGGGCCGCCCCATCACGGGTGGCGGCGGCGGTATTGCCATTCGGCGGGCCTTGGGAAGCCTCGAGGTTTCTACCCGTGATCCCGGCGACTTGTATCTGGACGGTGAGTTCCTCGTGAGCCTGCGTCGGGATGAAGCGATTAGCCTGGACAACGTAAGCGCGGGTACTCGAGAGCTCGAGATGCGCTACGAAAGCCGTGTCGAGGCACAAGAGGCGGTGGTTCCGGAAGATGATGCCGTCGAAGTGGCCTTTACCTACGAGGCGGACCCTCGTTTTACGCTGACGGTGGACCCGGGCGTGGACGGCCTGGAGGTCTACGTAGACGGTCGGCGGATGGGCACGACGCCCGCGCAGCTCGATCTTCCCGCGGGAAGGCGCAGCGTGGAGCTTCGCGGCGACTACATCACAACCCTCGGCTCCCGCATAACGGGTGAGAGTCGTGCCACGGTTCGCTACGCACCGGAGCCGACTCGCCTTGGGCGACTAACCGTTGCCGCCGATGTGCCGGAGGGCGCAGATATCCTCCTAAACGGATCCGTCGCCGGTTTTTCCGGACCCGACGGCCTTGTGCCGGTTGGTGAGTACGAGATCTCAATCCGGCACCCCTTGTATACGGAGAACATGACCACGGCGAATGTGAGCTACGGACGAACCACCACGGTGCGGCCGCAGCTCCTGCTGCGAACCGGCGGCGTGCGCCTTGTCGGCTTGCCCGAGCATGTGGAGGCACGGGTTGACGGCGGCGCCCCTGTGGTGAGCGCTCGCGGAGAAGCGGTCTTTGGCGAGGTGGTGATCGGCTCTCACACGGTCTTACTGGAGAGTCGCTACGGCGTGACCTACCGACTGTCGGTAGAGATTGCCGAAGACAGGCAGGTCCGGATCACGGTGCCTGTAGCCGAGCTCCTTTTTACCAACCGGCCGGCGCAGACGGAGCTTCGCGTGAATAACACGACGGTCGCAGCCGACCGTGCGTCCCTCGAGCTTCTACCGGGCGCCTACGAGGTGGTCCTTACCGGCGAATGGATCGAGCCGCTATCGCAATCGGTTCGTATTGCAGCCGGCAGCCGGGCGAGTGTCGATCTGTCGCGTGATGAGCTCGGCGCCCTAGAGGTCTCCGCGGAGACGGAGAGTATCAACGCCCGGCTCGAGCCTTTGGCAGAGGGCCGTTCCCTCGACGCGGTTGAGATTGGCACGAACGAGATGGTGCGGCTGCCTGCCGGGGAGTATCGATTGTTGGCCCGACCGGCGGACGACGTGGAATGGTCGACCGAGCGAATTGTGTTTGTGGAGCCTCGGGATACACGACGGATCGATCTGGGCCCGGTCGAGTATTCGGTCGCCTACCGGATCGGGGCCCTCGAAAATACTCGCGCGGATCTGCGGGCGGCGCTTGTTCCGCACGTGCAAAGCTACGACGGGCTTACGGCAGGGGGCTGGGTGTCGCTTGGCATGGGCGTCGCCGGCGGGGGCCTGGCCGTGGTGAGCTACCTTCTGGCGGACGCGGCCTACGCGGACTACGAAGCCTCGGTCATAACCGCAGACGTAACAGCGGCGCGTAACCGGTACGAGCGCTGGACGGCGCTGTTTGCCGTGGGCGCGGGAGTGGGTGGCGCCGGTCTCTCCCTTGGCCCGATTCTCTGGTTGCTTCGGCCGGACACCGGACAGCTCGAGACCGAGATTGGCGACGTAGAGCGCCGTATTCAAGAACTGGAGGCCGAGCGATGAGGTTGAAACGAATGTATCGCGGTATGCGACAGCCGGCCGCGGTCGCTTTGACCGTCCTGATGGCGCTTACGGTCGGCGCCTGCACGGACCTCATCGGCCCCTTGGGCAATCCCGCGGACCCTGCAAGCGACCAGTATCAGGGCTACGACACGGTCTCCGACATCGACGAAGTCTACCCCATGCCGGTGGGCGATCAAGCGGTAACGTGGCTCCCGACGCTTATGGCGGCGGAAGCCGCCGACGCAACAGCCTACCACTTTCGGGTGGAGAAGCAAGACGGTGATGAGTGGGTCATGGTCTGGGAGGCGACCGTGGACGGCAACAGTGTGTCGTTGGCCGATGCGGGCCTGACCGCCGGTGACTACCACTATTCCGTCCGCGCCGCCGCTGCCGGCTCCAACTGGGGCGCGTGGAGCGACCGCCGTGCCCTAAAGGTCGTGGGAGATGCCGCCGGTGTCGGCCCCCCGGATGGCTCGACGGTAAGTGACACGACGCCTGAGTTGCGCTGGGATGCGGTGGAGGGCGCCGAGAGCTATGAGGTCCAGGTAGCCGACAGCGAGGCGGGGGTGACGGGAGCGACGGCGACTCTGGTAACCACAAACAGCTACACCCACGCGACGGCGCTTTCAGACGACGAGAAGCTCTTTTGGCGCGTACGTGCAAAAGACGGGGGCGGCCAATACTCCGCATGGAGCAGCATCTTCGATTTGACCTACGTCGACCAGTTCTTGATCGACACCTACTTCGCCTTCACGGAAGTGATCGCCTCAGGCAGCACGGCAACCTTTGACATGGGCTCGACATCCGGGCAGTCCGATGAATCACCGGTGCATTCGGTGACCCTCACACGACCATTTGAAATGAACACCTATGAGGTGACCAACGCCCACGTGGCCGCGGTGTTCAACGAGGCAGTCGACCGCGGCCTGGCCACGGCGACAGGCACCACCGTGCAAAACACCACGGGCAACCAACAGGAGCTGCTTGACATAGACGACGGGGAGGAACGGATCTCCTGGAACGGCACTAACCTTGTGGTCGACTCAGGCTACGAGGATCATCCGGCAATCGAGATTACCTGGTATGGTGCTGTCGCTTTCGCGTACTACCTGAATGTGTTTGAAGGGAGGGAACAGACTTACGACCTGACGGATTGGAGCATGGATGCGACAAAAGCCGGCTACCGTCTGCCTACCGAGGCGGAGTGGGAGTACGCCGCCGGAGGCGGAGCATCTGCTACCGATACGACGTATGCGGGAAGCAATACCGTGGGCGATGTGGCGTGGTATTCGGGAAACAGCGGATCGACGACGCACACGGTTGGGACAAAAGCCGCGAACGAGATCGGTCTGTACGACATGAGCGGCAACGTGTGGGAGTGGGCGAACGATTGGTATGGAAGTAGCTACTACGGCAGCTCGCCGGGAAACGACCCGGAAGGACCGGGATCGGGCTCGGGCCGCGTGCTACGGGGCGGCGGCTGGAACTATTCGGCGTACTACGTTCGCGTTGCTCTTCGGAACAACTCCTCCCCGTACTACAGCTACGACAACGTAGGCTTCCGCCTGCTCCGGTCCCCCAGTTCACCATGACGCGGCCCGCCGAGAGGGGCCGCGCGAGGGGCGCCGGAGGCGGCCCGGAAGCGGTCACGAGAGGAGGGGCGCTTTGGCTTCGGCTCCGCCCACGGCGGAGCCGAATAAATTTTTGGACAAGCCCTGAGCGCCTCTTGGGCTGAACGAGAGGAAGAGATCACACACGCATGCAGATGAAGGTTTTTGCCATACCGATCGGCAATCCCTCGGCCACCGAAGACTCGCTCAACGCCTTCCTCCGGAGCAAGCGGATCGTAAACATCGACAAGCGTTTTGTAGAAAACGGTGCAAACAGCTTCTGGACGGTGCTTGTCGAGTATTTGGTTGACGGAACGCCCGAGCCGGCGCGCCGCAACAAGGTGGACTACAAGCAGGTGTTGACCGAATCGCAGTTTTCGACGTTTTCTTGTCTGCGGGATTTGCGAAAACGTTTGGCCGAGGAACATGGTGTTCCCGTATACGCCGTGTTTACCAACGAGCAACTTGCCGCGGTCGCCACTACCATGCCGACGAGCAAGTCGGCACTATCTGAGATCGCGGGCATCGGCAAATCCAAGGTCGAGCACTATGGGGACGCCGTAATCGCCCAGTTGGGCGGCACATCGGGATCCCCATCGACGGATGAAACGAGCGGGTAATCTCTACAGCCGTATTTGCGATATGGAGAACCTCTCCCTCGCTTTCTACAAGGCGGCCCGGGGCAAACGGCGCAAGCGCGACGTCGCTCAGTACCAGCGCTCCCTCGATCGCAACCTCGGTCTCCTTCGAGCGCAGCTAATCTCTCGCGATGTACCAGTAGGGGAGTACCGCTACTTTACCGTGTACGAGCCGAAGGAGCGCCTGATTTGCGCCGCCTCCTTCCGGGAGCGCGTCCTGCATCACGCGATCATCAACGTCTTGGACCCCATTCTCGATCGATTTCAGATTCACGATAGCTATGCTTGTCGTGCGGGCAAGGGAACGGAGGCTGCGGTAGTTCGCGCGTTTTCCTTTAGCCGTAGATTTGGCCACTTTCTCAAGCTCGATGTTCGGCGCTACTTCGATTCGATTCCCCACGGCCGGCTTCTTGGACTCTTGGAACGACGCATTAAGGATTCCGATCTTTTCGAGTTGCTTCGCCGGATAGTGGCTTCCTACGAAATCATGCCCGGACGCGGTCTCCCGATCGGAAACCTGACCAGTCAACACTTCGCCAACTTCTACCTTGCCCACCTCGATCATTTTATCAAGGAGCAACTGCGGATCCCCGGCTATCTCCGCTACATGGATGACATGGTGCTATTTGCGGAAAATGGCGCCACGCTCGGACGCGCACTGGATGGCGTCCGTACCTTTGTGCACGGAAGACTGTCGCTTGACCTCAAACCCGCCATCCTCGGCGCCGTGAAAGGCGGCCTTCCGTTTCTCGGCTTTGTCGTCTTTCGGGATGCAGTTCGCCTATCGAGGCGCAAGAAAGGCCTGGCGCGACGTCGCGCAAGCGAAGCCTACCACAACCTGGCCGTGGGCGAATGGTCCGAGACCGCGTTCGCGGACCACGTTCTTCCGGTGTTTTCACATCTCCGCCTTGCGCAATCGCTTCGGTTCCGGCAACAATTGGTAGCGAAGTGGGACCATGGGATCGGGCTCGAACCGCGTGAAACGGGGCGGCAGCTGGAACAATTCGGCGAACAACGTTCGCGTTGCTAATCGGAACAACAACAACCCGAACAACAGCAACAACAACATAGGCTTCCGCCTGCTCCGGTCCCCCAGCTCAAGGCGTGATGGACATCGCGTACGTGAACCGGTCCTACGGGGCGCGCTGCGCCCAACGAGCCACCCACCCGGTCCGGTAGCCTGTCGAGCACGACCACGCGAAGGCCCGGGTGGTTTTTTTTCGCAGCCACCCCCACCAACTTGAAGCAATTCCCCGTTTCCACCGGTTATATCTCACGAGGCGTTGTCAAAGGAAAGCCGGCGCTGCGGCGCCAATACGGGACGACGCAAGTCCGCCGATTGGAGTATACTGTTATGGGAAGTCCAGC
>CAZFLD010000119.1:0-9421 GCA_964519835.1 uncultured Spirochaetales bacterium | reverse complement strand
AAAGCAGACTACTCACGACGACAATTGCGAACGGTGATGATACTTACCGGCGCGGCGCTTGCTGCGGTCCTGATGGCAGCATGTGCCACCGCCCCGTTTCAGTTGGAGGACTCGGAGCTTGCGGTGATGAGGACCCCAGATGGGGTCGAGTTCGTCCGGACCCCGGACCGCTTCTTTGAGGACCTGCCCGACTGGCCCTACGAGGCCCGCTACGTCGAGATAGACGGATTGCGACAGGCCTACGTTGACGAGGGCGGCGGCGAATCCGGCCAAACAATCCTTTTGCTCCACGGACAGCCTACGTGGTCATACCTCTACCGCGAGATGATTCCCGTATTGACCGGCGAAGGCCACCGAGTCATCGCCATGGATCACCTCGGAATGGGCCGCTCGGACAAGCCGATCGATCCGGACTACTACAGCTACGAAATGCATGTCGATCGCCTCTATCGCTTTATTGCCGAGCTCGAGCTGTCCGGGATTACGACATTCGTGCAGGACTGGGGCAGCCTCATCGGGCTCCACATCGTGGGAACGTATCCGGACTTGTTCGATCGCGTTGTGGTCGGAAACGGCTTTCTTCCGGTCTTTCCCGAAGGTGCGGTGCCGGGCGTGCTTCCGGACGACATCGGCGCGAGCAATGCGCAGTTCGGAAGATACTTACGATTGGTCCCCCAGCGCATGCCCCGGCTTTACGACCAGGACGGCAACCGTTCCGATGGCGCCGCCCCGGTCGAGATCTCCGGTCTGGATGAGTACGGGAACATCGTGCTGGATGAGCCCCCCGAAAGTGCGGAGGGATTCGGGCGCTGGATGGCCTACTCGCGTTACTCGCCGGACTTCCGGCCGTCACAGATCATCGAGGCGGTTACCTATTTCGATGTCCCCGACGCGGAACTGGCGGCCTACGATGCTCCATTCCCGGCGGAGATTACCATGGCAGGCCCCCGATCATTCCCCAGCCTGATCACGCAGCTGCCGGGTCGGACCCGAGAAGCACAGGCGCGACTCTTCGAGTTTGACAAGCCCTTCCTCACCATCTGGGGCGACAACGACCCGGGGAACCTGGGTCGACGTGAAGTGCAGCAGGCCCTTATCGACTATGTTCCCGGAGCGGCCGGCCGGCCGCACACCCGGATCCGCGACGCGGGGCACTTCCTCCAGGATGACGCCGGCGCAGAAATCGCTCGGTTGATCAACCAGTTTATTGCCCAAACAAGAGGACGGACGAGGGACTGAAAAAAGTGGGACGTGCCGACACTAATCGCGTGGAGTCGGCACCGCCCCGCCGTTCGAGAGTAAGAACGATCGAGTCAGCGCGATGATCTTGTAAGCGATCTCACGGGAAGGTTCCCGGCTTCCGTTTTCGAGCCACTCGAGGACGATTCTATTTATGCCGCCGAAGAAGAAGTGGAAGAGATAGGGATCATCTTCGAAGCGTTTGCCAAGGGCCTGTTCGAGGCCGGTCTGGTGCGCCGAGACTGCAAAGCCTTCCAGCAGCTCTTCGATCTCACGGCTCTTCAGCAGTACCGGGAGCTGCGGAAGGTCTTTCATCCACTCGAGCCGCCGAAAGATGAACTCCAGGAAGGGCTTGGACTCGCCCGCGACCGTCGCTTCGTGCTCCTCCAGGGACTTCTGTGCGCAGTAGAGGATGATTCGCTCCTTGTTCTTGAAGTGCCGGTAGAGAGTCATGCGGTTCACCTTCGCGCGGTCCGCAATTTGGCTCAACGTCAAGTCATCATAGTCGTTGTCATGGAGCAACTCGACAAAGGCCTCAGCGATCATTTCTTTGGATTCATCTATCTGCTTTTGTCTCGTCATGTAGCAACTCGCCCGGTTTGTAACAGTTATCGTCACGGAGCGGCTTTGCAGTTGCTGCCGCATGCAAGGTAGCGTAATGTTGCAACGTCACATTTAAGAGTATACAAGTCGCGCCGGGTGCGAGCAAGCAAACAAAGGCGCATTTTTTGATACGGATTGCGGGGGAGGGTTTCACAGTGAGTACGGTTAAAGGCGACGGTGCCGGCGAAAACGGGAAAAAGCGGAGCCGATCCTTCGCTCGGGCAATGGCGATGGGCGCAATGGCGTTTGCGGTCGCGGTCGCCGTCCTCGGCTGCACGACGGCGCCGCCAAGCCCGCAGACATCGGTGACGGTCGGCGAGTACCCGATTAGCGCCTCGATGCAAACCGGGACCACGGACAGGGGCCTCTACCGTTCCGTGACGCCGTTTGAGCATGCCGATCCCGAGCGAACTCACGTCTATCCGGCCGATTTCGGGGGATCGCTACAATCGCCGGAGCGGAACGTGGTGGTGGCCCGGCAATTTGCCGGGCGCTTCCCTGCACCCTACAACATCGTCACCCGTGAGCCACACGAGCTGTTCCTCTACGGCGGTACCGTGGCCGGCCTTGCCCAATCGGAAGTCGCGTACTTGGTGAAGTACGACACGCGAAGCGGCGCCATTGTTTGGGAGCGCACGCTTCGGAATGCCGGAGATTTGGGCGAGATGATCTGGCCCGGGCTTGTCACCGTCCACGGCAACGGCGACCTGTACGCGATCTTCAGCCAACAGCTCGCCCGCATAAACCCGGATACCGGCGACATCATCAAGCAGGTCCAGCTACCGCTGCCGGAAGGAGCGCTGGCCGAGAACATCGTGTACAACGGCTTCACCGTCCTCGACAGTGGGCTGCTTGTGACTAAGTCGTTCGGCCGCCAGGAAGGCTGCACCGAGGACTCTCCTTGCGACGAATCGGAATTCGGACCGATCCCAGTCTCGCTCGTGGTCGTGGTCGATCCCGAATCACTGGACGTTGTGGCGCAATACCAGCTCGACGAGGGGTCCGGCGGCAGAATTACCAGCACGAACAGAAACGGCCGAGACTTCATCTTTGTGCCGGGCACCGATGCGATCCTGCGCATGGACTGGGACGGAGAAGAGCTGCGGATGAGCCGGGACTGGGGGCCGCTCTTTTACATGAAAGAAGGGCAGACTCTCGCAAGCGCGCCCATCGTCATGAACGACTGGATAGTGTTTCAGACAAACGCCTCGCCGAGTGAAGTACCGTTGAGTGTCGTGGCGGTAAGCATCTATGACAGCGATCGGGTAATCCGAATCGACCCCTTCGCGGACAGCGCCATCCCCGCGAGCGTAATCCCCTCGGCACTAACCGTGGATCCCGCCAATAATCGAATCTACACGATGGACACTGGTCCCGGCCAAATCGCGGCCGTTGACCTCGTGGACGAGAGCGAACTGCGCATTGCCTGGATTGTCGACCAGCGAACGGTCAGTCATACCTCGTTGGTGGGCCCGCCGGATGAGCGCGTCTTTGTGGCGAGCGAGCTCGAAAACTTGCCCCTGCCCGTCCTGATCAATAGGCTTGACGACGGCACCCTCCGGGAGCAGATCGTCTGGCGCCGCGCTTCGGACGGCAAAGAGCTGGCGCGCAGCGAGCTCATGCCGATCCTCACTCCGGGAGTCCCCGTCGCGCCCGGCTTCTTCGGGACCTGGTACTACTTGCGACTGGACGGAGTTCTTACCGAGCTGTCGGTGTTCGAGCGCGGCGAATAGGTCGAACTGCACCGGCCGAGCGACAGCGCATGTACGTCCCGCCGGCGCACAACTTTGTAGGGCTTCAACCACCAAGGTTGTTCAGAATCTGCTTAACAAGGATTTCGTTGATTTCTCGGTGCCGTAGCACCCGGTGCCGCGGCACCGGGTAAGATAATCCTGTCTAGGGGTCCCGGCGTTTTAGTTCACTTCGCCTGCCGACTCGCTTCCCCTGAGGGTTGTGCCTTAAACATCACGACGCTTCTGGCACCATTGTGATTCGCAATACTGTACGTTCCGCCCAGCTGTTTGGCCAGCATTTCAATAACGGTAAGACCAAACCCAGCCGACTTACCTTCTAAGGCTATCTCATCGAATCCCACGCCATTGTCCTGGATGATAAGCGTCACATTGCCGTCGGTGTTATTGATACGCACGGACACCGTTCCGCTGTCACGACCTCTGAAAGCGTACTTGAAAACATTGGTCAAGAGCTCGTTGAGGATTATTCCAATAGCAAACGCCCTCTTCGGATCGATCGAAAACTCCGAAATCTGCTTCTCAATGGCGATGGTCCCGTCCGGGTAGTACACCATGGCGAGCGAATCGATAAGCCCTTCTGAGTAGTCCCTGACTGATACCGCATGCAGGTCCTGGCTTATCAAGAGCTTGTCGTAAAGAACTCGCGAACTTCGAACACGGGAGGTGGTGTCCTGCAGTGCGGCCTTCGCTTCAGCCTGTATCATTGAATCGGCCTGCAGCGACAGAAGGCTCTCTATCGTGGCCATATTGTTTTTGACTCGGTGATGGACTTCCCGGAGAAGCGTCTCTTTCTCGACCAGCTGTGCTTCTGCTTCCTCTAGCATTCGCTTGCGCTCACTGATGTCTCGGCAAAACGCGACTAGATGCGCTCCGTCGACTCGATCAAGACGCGACGCGGTGACCTCTATGTCAACAAGAGATCCGTCTTTTCGTCGGTGCTTCGTCTCAAAGATCTCCGAGCCGTTTTCCATGATTCGTTTGAACCGCGCATCTGTTTCCGCAAGATTCTCTAGGGCATCGAGGTCCTGGACTTCCATCCTTTCAAGCTCGTCTCTTCCATAGCCCGACATTCGGCAGTAGGCAGCATTCGCCGTCACGATCTTCTTGTCCGGCGCGACTACCCAGAAGCCGTCGGCAGTTGTTTCCAGTATGGTTTCGAGGTACTGCTTCTGATTGATCAAGTCTTGTTCAGCCTGTTTCCGTGCGGTGATATCACGAACACTGGAAACTACCAGCTTCGTACTGCCTTCCGTATGTAGATACGCACTTACTTCTACGGGGAGAACCACACCATCGCTTCTGACGTTTTCCGTTTCAAACGTGAGATGCTTCTTGTCCATAAGCTCCTGAGAATACCGGTACATTTCAGGGGCGCGGTCTTCGGGCACAACGTCCTTGGCCGAAAGGTTGAGAAGCTCTTCCTTTGTGTAATCCAGGAGTCTCACCGCCTGGTCATTTACATCGACATTGTTGCTCGGAAGACCATCCTCACCAATCTCATGTACAAAAATGGCATCGTTCGAGTAGTTGAAGAGTGATTGATACTTCTCTTCTGCCCGCTTGCGCTCAGTGATATCCTGGGTTACTCCGAAGAAGCGTATATCACCGTTTTTGTATGCCCGGGGAGTTGATTCTATACGAAACCACCGCACGGCCCCGTCGCCGGTGAAGAATCGCCCCTCCCAACGGAAGGTTTTTTTCGCCCTTACAGCTTCTCGGTTACACTCGACAAAAACCGCACGATCATCGGGATGCACCAACTCGTCGACGACGGCGGAATCAGCCATCACCTCTTCTTTGCTAACCCGATGAAGCCGACACCATCGGTCACTTACATACTCGAAGCTCTTGTCACCATTTGCCCGTAGCCAGACGATGTAGACGCCCACGGGTATCCGTGCCTCAAGTTCATGATAACGCGCTATGGTTTTCGCTAACTCCTGCTCGGCCAGGGTCTTGTCGCTGACATCACGTATGATGGAGTAGAGAACCCATCGCTTTTTGTGACAAACAGGACTGGAGTGAACCTCCACTACTCTCGTGCTCCCATCCGCCAGGCGATGGGTGAACTCGAAACGCTCCCGGGCACGCGTTTGGGCCTCATGCATGCACTCTTTAATCTCGGACAACGGAAGGGTGTTGATGTCGCTGATCGACATGTTCAGCAGCTGCTTTCGGCTGTAGCCGTAGAAGTCCACGGCCGCCTGATTGGCCTCGATGATTCGGCCATCCTCGTCGGGATCCACGAGAAGCTGCACCGCGCTGTGCTGCATGAACATCTGCCGGAACATGTCTCGTCGCTCTACGAGCTCTGCATTATGAAGAAGCCATCCGGAGACATCACGGCCTATCCCGAACGTCCCGATTATTGTCCCGTCGGCGCCATATCTCGGCATAGTGGTGAAGTGGCACGTGGCCCCGTTGACAAAGGTGAGCGTGTTTTCGAGCACCTCACCCTCGAGCGTTCGCGCATAGACCTCCATGACGGAGGCCTGTTCATCTTCGCGGAAGAGGGGGAGGAATGGCCGGCCAACGATTTCCTGCGGGGAAACTCCCGTGATCTGCTCTACCGCCGGGTTCACGTAGGTAATACTGCCGTTTGCATCGACCTGGTAGGCAATATCCGAGATGGTTTCGAGGAAGCGTTTTGCTTTGTCCGCCTCTTCCGCTGTGCGCTTGTACTCGGTGACATCTGTGTTGAATCCGACAAATCGCGTCGCTTTTCCGCTGCCGTCGAACACGGCTTTTCCCCGTCCGCTTATCCATCGATACTCTCCGCTCTTCGTTTTCATGCGGAAGGTGGACTCGTATGTGTCGTCGCTTCCCGACAAGTAGCGCTCGACTCTTCGAAACGCATCGTCCTTGTCTTCGGGATGAATAAGCTCGCTCCAGGCTGAGCTCGTGTAGGGCAACTCATCAGGCTCATACCCGAGCATGCGGGCAAAGCGGGCGGAGTGATATGCCTCGTCGGTGAGGAGGTTCCAGTCCCAAATTCCATCTCGGCTACCTTCTACGGCGAGCTGCAGCCGTTCCTCGATCTCCTTCTTGTTTGTAATGTCCCTGGTAATGGAAAGGATGTGCGGCTCGCCCTTGAGCATAATAAGCCGGGCGGACATCAGGGCGATTTTGATCGTGCCGTCCCTGCATCGAAATCGCGACTCTAGGTTTTTCACATACCCATCGGTCTGGAGGCCGCGCACAAGCTGCATTCTATCTTCGGGAATGGTCCATATTTCGATCTCGCTCGACAGCTTTCCAATGACATCCTCCCGCGTGTATCCCGTCAGGGCGGTGAAACCCTCGTTGATGTCCACGTAGAGACCATCGAGTCTGTTGATGTTGACCGAATCGGGACTGGTCATAAACGCGGCCCGGTACTTCTCTTCGCTCTCCTTCATGCCCCCGTAGGCCTCGAAGAGTTTGAAAGCCATCCGGATGGACTGCACCAGCACGAACTCTCCCGAGTTCTTCAGCACATAACCGTAGCCGCTGATCTCTTCGACCCGGTCCACATACTCTTTCTCCGAATGGCTGGTCAGGAAGATGATCGGGATCTCACGTATCTGCAGAATCCGGCGTGCCGTCTCTGTACCGTCCATGCCCTTGCCGAGGTCGATGTCCATCAGGACGAGGGATATGTCGGTTACCGATACACCCGTCTCGAGCGCCTTCTCACCGCTATGGGCGACTTCTACATCAAAACCATGTTTCTCGAGCAGCCGGCGCTCCGAGAGGGCTATGAGCGCCTCGTCCTCGACGAGAAGGATCTTTTTGGCCATTTGCGCCTCCGTTTGCCTCGACAAAGTCGACCGCGTAGGCATTATCCGAGCATATTTCAGCCTTTTTCGATTTTTTGGACTTTCCTACTTCTGGATTTTAACCGCGATTTCCGGAAACAGCAACGCGGTACAGGTGTCCACGTTTCTGCTAACGCCCCAATAAACGAATCCACAAGACGGCTGGAAACATCACTTCTTTTCCACTCCGTGGCTCGTACGCGTCACACGTACCGGTACCGTGTTTGCCACGGCCGCGATTTTCCACTTGAGCTACATGCCCGGCGTCAGTGATGGGCGGAGCCGGCGAGTCTTTGGACCACCGTAGGTGAACGCGCGGCCCGGAGCCTGAGTGACTTGTAAATGAACCAGATGAATGATATTTTGAACCAGAGGTCGGAACCGTGAGCTCCATTACAATTCACGAGATTGACGATGCCCTGAACGCGCGGTTGGCAGACGAAGCGCGGCGACGGCGAACAAGCAAGAATGCACTCATCAAGCAAATTCTCGCGGAACAAATGGGCTTGCCCGTCGGCGGACGTTACAGTGACGACTATCGCGAGTTCGTCGGATTGTGGACTGCCGAGGAGACCGATGCATTCAATCGGACGCAGGACTCAAACGCGACGGTCGATCCCCAGGACTGGGAATGAGTCGCCTACTCATTGATACCAATGCATACGTTGCGCTTATGGCAGGTGATGGGAACATCGCTGATCTACTCGGCCACAGCGACGCTGTCCTCCTTTCGCCGATCGTCTTGGGAGAGCTCTTCGACGGCTTTCAAAACGGGACCCGCTACCGGGAAAACGTGGCAGTGTTGAACCGTTTCCGCGGCCGTCCGCGGACCGTAACCGTACCAGTCACCGACGCCACTGCGGAGTGGTTTGGCGAGATCAAAAACGGCCTTCGCCGGCGGGGTCGCCCGATCCCCATCAACGATGTGTGGATCGCCGCCTCCTGCATGGAGCATGGTGCCCTTCTGCTTACGAGGGATACTCATTTCGAGCAAGTCGACGGCTTGCGCCTCGCCTAAGTCGGGAGGACCGGCAAGCAAGCAACGCGAAACCACTCCCCATCACTCGAAGCAAAAACTCAAACTCGTCGGCTGCGCTCATCTTCTGAACCATCGCCTCTTTGAAAGGGACCGTGTACTCGCTACTCATCCTCATCGCCGTCCTTCGCGCCCCGTGGCGCCCGGGGTTAACCCGGGGCGGTAGTGTGGTGGGCTACGCGACAACTATCCTGGCACAGGGGGCTTTCCCGGAGACCATAGATGCTCGAAGTACCCAAACGCATGGACTGGAGATAGATGCGCCGACAGCTTACAGTATGGAGATGCGGTACTTCTTCGTCAAAATCGGGAGCGGCAATTCCTATGCCGCCCCCCTCCTCGACGAGGCCAAACTCGGAACCCCTGCCGTTGCCGGTTTTTTTCGCTCGGTATCCCTTCAGGAGATAGCGGAACGCGCCGACGACGATTCGGTTCGGTTTAGCCGTCAGGCCATCGACCTATACCGCTGGTCTACCGGCGGGCTCGACGGGTACGGTGTATGCGTCGCCGCCGGGTTCGTCTGGGTTTTGCGTCCGGCAGGATCGATGTACGAGATTGAGCGGGAGGAGTTCGAGTCGGCCGTCGGCCCTACACCACACCGCGACGACCTTCCCAAAATTGTACCCGTCCATGTTCTCTACCGTCAGCGGGTCGTCCACGTCCCTATGTTGGTTACGCAGCTGACCGCGAACCGGCATCTTTCGAGCAGCACCTTCAAGGAGATTAGCGACGACTTCGGCACCGTCGTTTCGATAGAACACGTTCTCTTCAAGGCGGGTATTCAGGACCGGTATCCGGCAATCACCCCCGAGAAGCGAGACTACTACCATCTTCTTCAGTGTCTAGGGGGCAACGAGCTTATCGCTTTGGTCGCCCGGATTCTTGAGGAGAACGGACTTTCCGTTCCCGCACCAACCGGTGGGTTTGTGAAGAACATCGTGTCCCTTCGGCGAGCGTGCGTAGCTGCAAAAAGTTCGCGCGGGCGGCGTAGT
>CAZFLD010000118.1:0-9625 GCA_964519835.1 uncultured Spirochaetales bacterium | reverse complement strand
AGTATGCACTTGCGTGATTTCGCGCATCAAGGTTCGTGACATTACCCAAGGCTTGGCTACTATATCAACCCGCTTGTGAGTGTGTTGCTGGGTGTGCTTGTCTTGCGCGAGAAATTGGGGCGAGTGCAGGTCGTGGCGCTTGGCCTTGCCATTGCCGGTGTTGTGTTCCTAACACTTGCCTACGGAAGCTTCCCATGGATCAGCCTGACCCTCGCCGGGAGCTTTGGGGTCTACGGTCTTATGAAAAAGCGGCTCCCGGTGAGTGGTCCGGCGGGCTTAGCCACCGAGTTGACGTTCCTCCTCCCGGTGGGGATTTTCCTGGTTGCATCGGCGATCGCCGGCGGTACGGCCTCAGGCGCGCCCACGACAATGCTGATCCTTGGCACACTGGTCTGCAACGAGCCGTTCCCCACCGATCGGCTGATTGGATTTTTGTTTGTGTGGACGGCACTGGCCCTCTATACGGCGTCGCTGTGGATGCCTGCCTTGCGAAGACGCCGCCGCAGACCCTCACGGTCCACCCCATACTGACGGGCGATATCCTCGGCATATGACCTTCCGGCGTGCTCCGATCGCTCGACTACAAAGGTTCTGCGATGGCCTCCGTCGAGGTCGTCCTCCGCCCGCGCAACGAGGTTGACCCGATGTGGCCGTAATTCGTGGCCCAAGAGGTGCGTGGAGAAGTAGGTAGTTACCCCGGCGCTCTCGAGGGCATCAAGAACATCCTCGGAGACGGCAAGCGCCTCCTTTCGTCCCGTAGATGAGAAGGTCTCATTTAATAAAAGAAGACACCCGGGTGTGATCTGGTCGAATATGGCCGAAAGCCGCTCCATTTCCTCGCCAAAGCGACCGCGTTCGAGGGCCTCGGTCTCGGGTCGTGGAAAGTGGGCGAGAATGCCCGGGTGGAGGGGAAGCGTGGCCTGCCGGGCGGGAACCGGCAATCCCAGGTGCGCAAACAGCTGAGCCTGGCCGACGGCTTGGATATACGTTGTCTTGCCGCCACGGTTTGGGCCGGTCACCAGGTAGGTGAGCTCGCCCTCATACTCGATTACGTTGTTTGTCACGATCTCGTGTATATCGCCGTGGCTCAGGGCAAGAGCAAGATTGTAGAGCTCGGTTACATACCTAACCGGACCAAAGCTCGGCTCGGCAAGCGGCATGCCCATCTTCTCGATCTCGTCGAGCAGATCACAAAGGGCAAGCACAAGGGCAAGTTCTTCGGCGAGGCCGGCGAGGGGGCTTGTGTTTACCGACGTGTACTTATCCACCATCCGAAACAGCGGTCGGGACATGGACTTCAACAGGCGATCCAAGTCGGCGAAGAGCGGTGCAAGCGGAACGGTCTCGTCGATATCGTTGGAATCAGTGTTGTGAAAAATCGTCGTTGTGGTCACATCTTGGGCGGCGATCTTGCCCAAGAATCCCGCCAGGAAGGACTGCTCGCGAAACGGCTTTTCGTGGATGCCCAAGAGTGTGGCCTCGATCGGCCTAAAGCGGCTATCGAGGTTAATGCCGACGGTGACGCTCCTGCGCGACTTGATGCCCTGTTTTATCTCGGGAAGCTCCTTCTTGAGGGCCACGATTTCAGGTCGTTGTGTTGCTTCGATGGCGTACCGGCGCAGTTCCGCAAGGCCGGCGCATGTGTGACCGGCCGGGATCGCACCGGCAAGGCCCTCCATAACCTCGATAAACATCTCGAGCTCGCCGACGCGCCACACCGCCTGCAGGAGTGGCCGGTCGATCTCTTTTGAGGACCGGCTGAACATCGAGAGATCCCGAAGGCGCGGCAAGAGGTCGCGGAGGCTGTTTTGCAGGTGCGAGTCGGCCCGTATGGCGGCAAAGAGCCGATTGCGGTTCTTAATGGCATCCCGAGAGTCCAGCGGCGTGGTGAAAAACCGCCGAACGGTGTGTTCTCGCACACCCTTGCTTGCAACACGATCTACTATTTCTCCAATCCTTAGGTCATGTAATACCGCGGCGGGAAGCTGAGGATAGGAATGGTCGGCGGTACCGCGGGGCCCCCCGCTGTGTAAAAGGGAGAACGTTGTGCCGATACTCATAAACGCCTTTAAAAGGTATGCGGCGGGTGGCATCGAAGTCAACGCACCATGGCCCGGTCATAAACGCTGTTTTTTCGTGGAAAACCTTGCATAAAAGCGATAACTTACATAATTCGACGGGAATTCTGTGCCGATATCGTGGGGGAAGGGCCTCGCTATTGCGAGAATCGGCGCGAAGACTTGTGAGGATGTAAAAAACTGTTTGCTAAAAATGGCATTCTACGCGCACTCCTAATCCTATTGTTGCTAGGACTCCTCACGACCTGTGACAACTTGTTCCAAGTGGGTCTTGGCGACCAGGTAGACATTGAGGCGCCGGTCATCACGCTCACAAGCCACCAGCCCGGAAGCTACCTGAGCGGACAAGTCACCTTTGCCGGCGTCGCCCGCGACGACAAAGAGATCAGCTCGCTCGCGATCACACTCGACGGCGGCACCAACTGGCAGACGGTGGAGGCCGTCGATGCGGAGCAAGAGCGATGGTCGTTCGCCGTAAACACCGAGTCCATGACCGACGGGCGGATTCGTGTCCTGCTACGAGCGGGCGACAGCGCCGGCAAGGTGACCATCACGGACGAGCTGGTGTTTAGCATCGATAACACCGCCCCCGTGCTCGTGCTCACCGGTCCCCGCGACTACGGCACCCGCGCGTTTAACACTCTTGTCAGCGTAGACGTAGCCGCCTCCGACATCCACTCGATAAGCACGTTTGGCATCGAGGTATTCGACGAATCCGGGAGCTCCCTTGGTGAGCCGGTAGAGGTTGACCAGGCGGCGAGCCCCTGGTCGTTTGTATTTAGGTCCGACGACTACTACCCGGCCGGGTTTGATCCGTCTTCCTCCGAGTTCCGGTTTACCGTCTACGTCTATGCTACAGACGACGCGGGGAATGTCAGCACGGAGTTCTATCACACCGACGATATCAGGCAGGCGAACAATCAGGAGCCCCTCACTGCGGACCAACTCGCGGGCATTTTGTTTCCCAACGCGGGCATTGCCGGCCGATCCGCCGATGTGAGTGCCGACACCCTTCGCAACCTCGCGTTCTCCCGCGCGGAACCGATAAACCTCGACTTCGACGAGAGCCTCGATCTCCCGGGGATCACGCTGACCGCCCCAAACATCCGGGGCTCCGAGCCGTACTCGGTGCCGATGAACGGCACGATCAACGGCTCGGCGCGCGACGATGACGCGGTCGCCACCGGCTATCCCAAGCTCAAGCTCTGGCGCGAGGATGAGGAAGAGCCTGACGACTGGTTCGATCTGCGCGATGTGGGCGACACAAGCACGCCGGAGATTTTTGACTTTGAGTACGAGCTTCCTGAGGACGAGGCCGGTCGGTTCCGCCTGAGTGTTGCTGCCGAGGACGTAAACGGTGCTCGAACCGTTATTGACGCTCTTCCGATTGTGATTACTACCGGCGCTCCCAAGCTCGACATTACCTCGCCTTCGAACGGCAGCTTCCAAAGCGCCACGTTTGACTTGGCGGGATCTGCGGAGCACGACGCGGGGCCCCCCGCCGTGGATTTGAGCTTCGACGACGGCGAGAACTACGATCCCGGCTTTGCCACTACGGCGACGGGCGATGTCTGGAGCTTTTCCGTCGACACAACTTCCTTTGCTGACGGCTCCTACACGCTTAGGGTTCGAGCAACCTCCAGCACGGATGTGGAGAATAGCGAGAGTATCAGCCTCACCTTTGATAACACCGCGCCGACGCTTTCCATCACCGAGCCTGATGACGGCGCCGGGGTAAACGGCATCGTAACGCTGCGGGGCACCGCGGACGACAACGTTCAGGTGGCCCGTGTCGAGTACCTCGATCCGGTCACGGGGGAGTGGGAGCTCTTTGGTACGGAGGCACATCCACAGCTCTACTCGTGGTCTACCCAGATCGATACGGACACCCTGACGGATGGCGACGACGTAGAGCTTCGTGTTCGGGTAACCGACCGCGGCGGCAATCAAGCCGAGGCGGCTTCAACCGTTGCCGTTACCCAAGCCGGCGACGCGCCCGTAATTGGCCTCACAAACGTGGATGCCGACGGTGGGTTTGACGACAACGTGTTTACCGGCTCGGCTACCATCCTGGGAACGGTGTCCGACGATGACTGGGTGGACGCGTCGTCCATCGAGGTGCGAAGCCGCTACCAGGCCACCGAAGCCGACCCGTGGTCCTCTTGGTCCGCCTGGAGTGCCGTTACTTCCACCGGTTCCAGTTCGACTCTTGTCGAGTTTCAGCACGGCTTTTCCGGGGCGGTGGAGGGCTTTTATCAGTTTGAGCTGCGCGCCACGGATAGCGACGACGGCAATCGCAAGCTTGGTGAGCCTGTTGTTACAACAACCGGCAGCTCAATTCCCTTTGTCCTCGACAGCTCTCCCCCTGCGGTCACTGTAGACACAATCACAGGCGGCATAGAGTCCGGCGGTGTTATTACTACAAGGGATAACTTGAGTCTCGAGGGCTCTGCCGGCGACACAATGGGCGTATCTACCGTAGAGTATCGGGTTACCGCCTCAGACGGATCATTTCCCTTTGGATCGAGCTGGACCGCGGCAACTACCGACCCCGCAGTCATAGGACCCGGCGTCGACACGCTCACCTGGGACTTTGCCATTGCCGTCGGCGGCGGAGGGCTCACGACGGGGGAGTACTCCTTAGAGATTCGCGCGGTGGATGGAGCGCTCAAGCAGGGCGTCGTCACGCGGCAGGTGGCCGTAGACACCGTGGTGCCGACGATAAGCCTGCAAGAGCCCGTTGATGCCGCAACGCTCAACGGCACGGTTACGATTCGCGGCGTTTCCGACGACAACAATCAGGTAGCTCGGTCCTATTACTGGATCGGCCCCGACGGTGACGCTCCGCCGACTCTTCCCTCCCTGTCTTCCAACAACGGTTGGAGCGAGTTTGCCCAGGCCTACGGATGGTCATCGTCCTGGGACACGTATGGCTTCCAACAAAACGAGCAAGGTGATTTTGCTGCCGGTGCCTACACGTTACACGTTGTCTCGCGCGACAATGCCGGCAACCTGAGCGCGGTTCAGACCGCCGATGTAACACTCAATCAGAGTACGGACCGGCCTACGATCGGTCTTTCCAACTTGGACGAAGCGGGCACCGGTGTTCCAAGCCCCATCGGAACGGCGCCGGACAATCTCCTCACCGCTTCCGCGGTTATCGCCGGTACGGTTTCCGACGACGACGGCGTTGACGGCTCGGCAATCGAGGTACGCTTTCAATCTTACGATTGGGGCTTGGGCACGTTTGGAGCCTGGGGCGCGTGGATGCCTGTGGATTCGAGTTACGCCGGTGTCCGGACCTCCGGCACCTGGTCCCACGACGCCGCGTTTTTGGGTGAGGGCGTCCATCAGATACAAATTCGCGCCGTAGACACCGGCTTCGCGGACGTTCTCGGCCCGGAATACAACGATCAGGAAAACTTTGCGTGGGAGCGAATCGGCCAAATCGCCTTTGCCTACGACGCTGCGGCGCCGGCGGCGGCACTCACCGGGCCGGCCGACGGTAGCTTCCACAATTCCGACTTCCAGCTTGCCGGCACCGCCTCCGATGCCAACGGTGTAGTATCCGTGGAGGTCGACGACGGGGCGGGCTTTTCCACGGCGGCCGTTGCCGCGGGCGCGTGGACCTTTGACGCCTCCGTCGACCCGGCCGGCGGCGACGACGGCGCGGCCACCTATACAATCCGTGTTACCGACCGCCTCGGGCGCACAACGGAAATCGGCCTCAACCTCACCGTCGACGCCACAGTTCCGCCGGTGCCGACTGTCGAACCTTTTAGCGGCACCTACGTGGTAAACGAGCTTGTGGCAAGCGGCACGGCAAGCGACGCCACAAGCGGCGTGTCCGCCGTGGAGTACTCCTTCGACGAGTCGACATGGGCCAACGCCGACGGCGCGGGCAGCTGGTTCAAAAACATCAACGTCGGCGCCTCCGGAGCCAACCTGGCGGAGGGCGGCCACATGCTCTACGTCCGTACAACCGACCGCGCCGGCAACGTTTCCGCAAGCGCGTCGCAGTCCTTTACGGTCGACCGCGCTGATCCGGCTCTTGTGATAAACGGCTACACGGGAACTACGTACCGGAGTGGTGATTTTACTCTCGACGGAACGGTGGACGACAGCCTTGCTTTAGGCGGCGCGCCTATTTCAGTGACCGCCGTTGGCCCCGGCGGTCCCGTAGACCTAAGCGGCAACCCCCTTAGCTACAACGGCGGCGACTCGCCTCCCACGTGGAGCCGAACCGTTCCGATAAGCGACGGCGACGGTACCTACACCGTGACCGTAACCGCGAGCGACGCCGTGGGCCGCACCCAGGTAGCAACCCGCGAGGTCATCGTCGACACCGCTGCTCCGGGCTTTGCCGTTACAAACATCGCCCCGGACGGCTCTACCCAGGTCAACGGTGCAGACTACACCGTGACCGGAACCGCGAGCGATCTGTCCGCTGGTGTTTTGTCGGTGGAGTACCGCCTAAACGGCGGCTCGTGGACCGATGCCAACGGCACCACCTCGTGGAGTGTACCGTTGAGCGGACTCTCCGACGGCTTGAATCAAACCTTTGATGCTCGGGCCACCGACATAGCCGGCAACGTAAGCGGCGTCGACTCGCGCGACTTCGACGTAGACCTCGCGCCGCCAACGCTCACCGAGGTCGACTCGGGTATCGGCGGCCCGGCGGTAAGCTACCAAAACGCGGATGTTGCCTTGGGCGGTGCCGCCGCCGACGGCAACTCGGTGGCGTCGGTTACCGTGAGCTACTCCAAGGACGGAGGGCCGGCTGCGCAGATTCTCGACGACACCACGGACGACGGTAGCTGGACTACGACACTCGCCTCGGCTTTGGGCGAGGGCTCGTACGAGGTCACCGTCACTGCGGAGGACGCGGTCGGCAAGACATCGAGCGTCACGAGAAACATCGTCTTCGACACCGCCGCCCCGACGCTTACGATCACCGCGCCGGTTGCCGCTGAGCTTGTTGTCGGTTCGTCCTACACCATTCGTGGGCAGGTGACCGACAACGGTGGCAAAGGCGTCGAGAGTCTCGAGTACTCTACCGACGGCTCCAGCTGGAACCCGATTGTAATTGCCGGCTTGAACTGGAGCGTGGCGGGAGTCGACTTTAGTCCCGGCGGAGAGGGGAGCCGAACGCTCTATGTCAGGGCGGACGATGGTCTTAATCCCTCGGCACAGGAAACCGTTTCCTTTAACTACGACCTGGCGCCGCCGGTGGTTACAGAAACCGCCGTGGGAACATCTGTGGAGCAAATCACCGCCACGGATCTGGTGCTCAGCGGGTCGGCGACCGACTCGAATGCCCTGCAGGGGCTTTCCGTTTCCGTAAACGGCGGAGCCCCCGCGAACGTTCCGGTGGATGGGTCCGATAACTGGACGTACACCCACCCAAATGCCGCCGAGGGCTCGTTTGTCCTTGTGTTTACCGCCGAGGACGTCGCCGGCCGCACCGCGACGGTTACGCGAAACGTCTACGTGGACACAACAGACCCCGTCACACCCACGATCACCGCGTTTGCAGGCGGCTATCAGGTGAACGAGCTTGTGGCAAACGGAACCGCCTCAGATGTGGGTAGTGGTGTGTTGACCGTGGAGTACAGCTTCGACGAGTCCGCTTGGAGCACCGCCACGGGTACCGAGAGCTGGTTCCGGAACATCGACATCGGGTCGACCGGGGAGGATTTGGCGGAGGGTGACCACAGCCTCTACGTACGCGCCACCGACGGCGCGGGCAATGTTTCCGCATCGGGAAGCCGATCGTTTACCGTGGACCGCAACAACCCCGACCTCTCCGTTTCCGCGGCCTACGACGGGCTTGTGTATCGCAATGCCGAATTTGCCGTCTCCGGCCAGGTAAGCGACAGTTTGCCTCTGACCGGCACGCCGATCGCGGTATCGGTGGAGTACAACGGCTCCACGGAAGTGACGTTGCCGGCGATCGTGTACGACGCGGACGGTCCCGACGACATCGCCGGTAACGCCGACGACCACGCCTGGAGTCAAAATGTGCCGATTGGTGACGGCGACGGCTCGTACGTTGCCACGATCACCGTAACCGATGCCGTGGGCAGAACCACCACCGCTGAGCGGACCATCACCGTAGACACCGTTGCGCCGCCGGTGACGGTTGGCAATATCGCCGGCGACGGCTCCACGCTTGTAAGCGGCGATTCTTACACCGTCACCGGCACCTCGGGGCCCGATACAAGTGGTGTAGCCTCGGTTGAATATCGCCTCGGCGGCGGATCATGGACCGCTGCTACCGGCACCACGAACTGGAACGTCGCGCTTTCCTCGCTCCCGGACGGGCTTGCGACAAGCTTTGATATTCGTGCAACAGACAACGCCGGCAACACGTCGACGCCTGCAAACTACACCTTCGACGTGGACCTTGCCCCGCCGAGTTTGGCCGTGACAGGCGGAAACACCGTTTCCGGCACGACCTATCTCAACACCGACGTAGACATAAGCGGAACCGTGGCAGATGCTAACGGCGTTACCGCGGTCACCGTTTATGTAGCAAAGGACGGCGGACCGGCGTCACAGGTTCTGGACGACACCGACGGCGACGGCACGTGGAGTGTTGGTCACACGCCCGCCGACGGCGACGGCGAGTACGTC
This sequence comes from uncultured Spirochaetales bacterium, assembly GCA_964519835.1. Classification (GTDB taxonomy): domain Bacteria; phylum Spirochaetota; class Spirochaetia; order DSM-27196; family CAZFLD01; genus CAZFLD01. The sequence goes on along the minus strand of CAZFLD010000118.1, from coordinate 911 downwards.
TACACCGTTACCGCCACCGATGCTGTCGGCAAACAGGCCACCACCACCCGGACAGTGCGTTTCGACACCGTCTCGCCCACCGCTGAGATCACATCGCTCACGCCTGTTGTGGGTGTAAACACCGTAAACGGCAAGATCACGGTCCGAGCGGCGGTGGTCGACGATATCGCCCTCGATACAACCGAGTGGACCGTCGCCCCCGACGGCGTAACGCCGAATGCAGGGGACTTTACAGCGGTGACCGGCTCCGAGACCGCGCCTTTGTTTGACATAGACACCACCACAACCGTGGACAACGTGGTTGTAAACGGTGGGGCCGCCGCAAGTGCAACGTTCCCGGACAGCGCGGTGAGCACGCTTTGGGTTCGTGCTACCGATAGGGCGGGCAACGTTACGGATATCGAGCTCGACCTCGACGTCGACCAATCCTCGGATTTGCCGGCCATCACGTTTACGACCTTTGATGTGGACGCGGATACTCCCGCCGAGTCGTCGCAGAATCTTATCGAGTCCGACGCGCTGGTTCGCTTTGTGGTAGCGGACGACGATTTGGTTGACGTCTCCACCCTCGAGATTTCCGTCGGCGACAACACGAGTTGGGTGGCCGTAAACCATAACGGCGGCGGCGCCCCAGCCGACTCCAAGTCCCTAAATACAAACCACAATCTCTACCTCCCGACCGTGTTGCCCGAGGGGACCACAAACTTCTACCTGCGAGTTTCCGACGAGGCGTCGGCCAAGGACGGCCTGGTTGCCGTACAGCAACAGGTCGGTCCGATCTACGTCATGGTGGACCGGAACTTTCCCACGCTTACGGAGACCGATCTTGGGGGCGACGTGTTCCGCTCGGCACTTTTTTCCATAAGCGGCGAAGTGGGAGACACAAACGCATTGTCCTCGATCACCGTCAC
>CAZFLD010000117.1:2050-9643 GCA_964519835.1 uncultured Spirochaetales bacterium | reverse complement strand
AGTGATACCAGCGGGGCGTAAAACCGAGGGAGACTCGTACCGAGGCCTCGGTACCGTCGCAAGGCTCACGCGTGGCGGGCGCACCTAGGGGAATGTGGTTTCGAAGACGGTAGTCCGCTGCGTTTGTGTGATCCTGGTATCCGGGGTTTTCCGGTTTTTTTGGGGCCATGGGAGTCAGCATAGCGCGGATGGGTGTGGATGGGGAGCGGCCGCGTCCTCACGATCGGCTCCGCCGGAACTCCGTCGGTGTAAGGCCCGTGCCTTCGCGAAAGACCCGGCAGAAGTAGCTCGCGCTCGAGAAGCCCGACCGGTACGCCACCTCCTCCACGCCCAAGTCGCCTGTCGCCAGGAGCTCCGACGCCCTGCGGAGGCGGATTTCCCGAAGATAACGGACCGGGGGCAGACCAAAGGCTGCGGCGAACCGCCGGCTGAAGTGGTGGCGGCTGAGACCGATGCGGTCGGCCAAATCCTCCACCGAGATGTCCTCCGCCAGGTGGGTTTGCAGGTACTCACGTGCCCGCACAATCGTGCTATCGACTGTCGCAGCGGCGTTTGCTTGCTGGGCATCCAAGATTGCCATGGCCAGGGTGTAGACCCTTGAAGAGACCTCGTACGGCGATGGGGGCGACCCCCGGGTTGTGTCGTCGAGGGCGCGAAAGAGCTCGTAGAGCGCTTGCTCCTCCCCTCCCGCGGAAAACCACGGGATTACACGCCGTCGGTCCGCAGCTCGACGCAGAAGCCGGAGCAACTCCCGCCCGTAGACCACCGCATAGGCGAACTCCCAGTACCCGGCCTCCCGATCGACGGTGTATACATGAGTATCGGGGATAAAAACCAGCATTGCGCGGCCAATCGGCACGGCGCTTGGTCCGCCGGCATGCTCCACACGGCCACAGCCGCCGAGAGTTACCTGAAGGACGGCGAACTCGGCAGTACCGCGCTTTCTCCCATCCCAACGGTAGCCTCCGTGCTCGTGGCGGCTCTTGCCGACCGATCGGGCCATCGCGTGCAACGGCACCTCCCTCGCAAGGTGTACGGCGGATCTGAAGACACACGGAAGTCCTTCAAGCAATCGGGGCATGACAGCACAAATGTACAATAAAAGCGACCAAGTGTGCATTGGAGCATCGGCCCGGCGCCGCTACCCTGTACCGTGGAGGTACGATATGGCACCTAAAATCACCTTTGTCGGAGCCGGCAGCATCGGCTTCACCCGAAAACTCGTAGCCGACCTGATGGCGGTAGACGAGCTTCGCAACAGCAAGCTTGTCTTTATGGATATAGATGAGCGGAACCTCGGCCGTACCGAGCAACTCGTTCGAAGAGATATCGAGCACAACAAGCTCCCGGCGTCGATGCTCGAAACAACAACGGACAGACGGGAAGCACTGAAGGATGCCGACTACGTGTTCAGCACCGTCCGCATCGGCGGACTCGAGGCATTCGAGAGCGACATCGAGGTTCCCTTGGGCTTCGGCGTGGATCAGTGCGTCGGCGACACACTCTCGGCCGGGGGCATTATGTACGGCCAACGGAACATCCCGTTTATCCTCGATCTATCAAAGGACATTAGGGAGCTCGCCGCGCCCGATGCTCTTTTTATGAACTACGCCAACCCTATGGCGATGAACGTCTGGGCCGCGGCGCACTACGGCGAGATCAACGTCGTCGGACTGTGCCACGGCGTGCAAGGCGGCCATCAGCTTATCGCACGCGTGTTGGGGGTTCCGGCGGACGAACTCCACTACGTCTGCTCCGGCATCAACCATCAGACCTGGTACACGGAGCTTAAGTACAAGGGCGAGGACATGGGGCCCAAGCTCCTCGATGCCTTCGAGAAGTCGGAGGTGGCGGCGAACGAGCCGGTTCGGATCGATATGCTGCGTCGCTTCGGCTACTTCAGCACCGAGTCAAACGGCCATTTAAGCGAGTATCTTGCATGGTATCGCAAGCGGCCGGAAGAGGTCGAAGGCTGGATGGGCAAGGCCGCCTGGATTCAGGGCGAGACGGGCGGATACCTGCGCGTGTGCCGGGAGTGGCGCAATTACTTCGACGAGGAGTTTCCCACCTGGCTCGAAGAGCCCCCGTACAACTACGGTCCCGAGAATCGAAGTCACGAGCACGGCTCCCATATCATAGAGGCACTCGAAACCGGCCGCCTCTATCGCGGTCACTTCAACATGGTAAACAACGGGGCAATCTCCAACCTTGATGACGACGCGATTGTCGAGGGCCCCGGTCTTGTCGACGCCACGGGCATCCGCCTGCTCCATACCGGCGACTTACCCTTGGGACCGGCGGCGGTCTGCGGGCAAAGCATCGACGTGCAGCGCCTCAGCGTCGAAGCGGCGGTCCGTGGCGACGACTACCTGCTGCGGCAGGCTATGCTGATGGACCCCCTCGTCGGCGCCGTGTGCTCGCCCGAGGAGGTATGGCGCTTGGTGGACGAGATGCTTGTTGCCCAAAAGAAGTGGCTGCCACAGTACGGTGACGCCATCGTGGCCGCCGAAAAACGGCTCGCCGAGCGGGACGCCGCCGGCAAACCAAGGGGCACTTCCCGGGCCACCGAGGGCGCCTACCGCCTACCCGTTCGCTCCGCGGCCGAGATGGCCGCCGACAAGGCACGTCGGGCGCGACCGGACGAGGGATAGGGGACGTCGGTTATATCACACGAGGCGAAGGCCCTCGTCCTCGAACACACAAAAGTCCTCGCGGTTAGCGGTTGCAAGGGCTGCCCGGGCGATTATGGCGCCGGCGGCAATCATGCCGTCCACCCGGCGACTCCGCGCCGCGCCGCACGCAACTCGGCTAAGACAGTCTCCACATCGCCGCGATTCAGCCGTTTGTCTTCTCGGTACCTTTTCAGGCGATCGAGTACCGAGTCCCGTTCTTCCGCGGCGGTCTCCGCAGCGAGACTCACGGCTCGCCGGACCACTTCGGCTTGGGACACGTTCCATCGCCGAGAAAGCTGCTTGAGGTTGTCCATGGTCTTCTCGTCCAGGGCAAAACTTGTTCTATGGGATGATTGCATACCATAATGATAGACCTTGATTACCCACATGCAAAGACGGCGGTTATCGCCGCGTGCCTTTCATTCACAGCGTGAATGGATATCATTCAGGACGTGAATGGACATCCTGTGCCCAGGGCAGTCAGACAGACTCTTCTCTCACATCTCGAATCAATGCCGGCCGTCGTCCTAAGCGGTGCACGACAGAGCGGCAAGAGCACGCTCTGCCGAGAGCTCTTGGGCGAGCCACGGAGCTACCGCACCCTCGATAATCTCGATGTCCTCGACCTTGCACAACGCGACCCTTCCGCCCCGACGCGACGCGACGCAACGCCCGGATCGCTCACATTGGACGAGGTTCAACGGGAACCTATCTCGAACGTGACCTCCGCGAGCTATCGGCGGTTTCGTCCCTGCCCGATTTCCGTCGACTTATGCAGGCGACGGCCCTGCGCACCGGGGGCTTGGTAAACCAGACGGAGCTCGGCAGAGACCTCAATATGCCTCAGCCGACGGTCCACCGCTACCTCAATCTCCTGGAAACCTCGCTTTTGCTGACCCGCGTACCGGCGTACTCGGTAAATCGGACCAAGAGGCTTATCAAATCTCCCAAGTTGTACTGGGGTGATTCAGGCTTGGCGCTGTTTCTCGCCGGCTCCTCCGAGCCGACGGGCCACAGCCTGGAAAATGTCGTCCTTCAGGACCTCCTGGTATGGCGAGACGTTTCACAGAGTAGAGCTGAGATTCTACATTGGCGCACGACGTATTGCCGCGTTTCGGAGGGAATACGGCTTGAGGAGTCGACCCGGCGTCGTGCTGTACGCGGGCGTGGAGTTCGCATGGTTGTCGGCGGACGCGATAGCCGTGCCGTGGTGGAGTGTGGTTTAGGCAGCCCACCGGCTACACGCGGCCACATTGACAGCACCACGGGCCTTGAGCTAGCGTGGGTTTCCTGTGGTCAACAGCGTCGAAAAGGCCGCGCGCATTCTCAAGCACCTCTCGCGAGTTGGGTCGGCAACGGTTGCCTCGGTAGCCACGCAGCTCGAGCTTCCGCGGAGCACCACCTACAAAATCCTCGTAACCCTGGAAGCGGAGGGCCTGGTTGAGCGCGATGCCGGCGGACAGACCTTCCATCTCGGGTATCGTCTGATCGAACTCGGACACCGCGCTCAGGAAGAGATCGATCTGTTCGGCGTGGCCCATCCCTACCTCGTCGCGCTTAACAAACAGACCGACGAAACGGTCCATCTCACCGTCCTCGACGGGGTCGAGGTCCTCTATGTCGATTGTGTGGAGTCAACGAGGCGGCTTCGCACGTACTCCGTCATCGGCGTCCGCGCCCCGCTCTACTGTACCGCTGTCGGAAAGGCGATTCTTGCAGGCGCGGCACCGGACCTAATCGACGCCGTGGTGGCGGCGGGCTTGCAGCCGGTCACAAAATGGACCATCACCGATCGCACGTCTCTCGAGGCCGAGCTCGAGCGCACGCGCCACCGTGGCTACTCCGTCGACAACAGGGAAAACGATGCGGACATCCGCTGCGTGGGCGCCGCAATCCGGACCCGGGATAAGCACGCGACCGCGGCAATCAGTGTGTCGGGTCCGGCCGAGCGGATCACCACCAAGCGCATTCCCGACTTGGCGAAACTCGTCGTGGAAGCGGCCGCCGGAATTGCCGCCCGGGGCGGGGCACTCCTCGAGCGGGACTCGCGGAGCTAATCGCGGGCGGGCGTCGTTGCAGGCGGACGTTCGTGGCGCGGGCGCGCCGGCCCCTGTAGCGGCCACAGGCCGCCCCGACAGGCGCCGGCTGCGCGGTGGATTGCGCCTATTCCTTGTTGAAACAGTCAGGCAAAGCTGGTACGTTGTACAAGCCTATATAGGATAACTTGTTCTATATAGAATCAACGACACAAGCGGGCTGCGCGGCACGGCACGAGTGGTGCCTAAAGGCCGACGGAGTCGGAAGGAGTAAGGGCGATGGCAACGTTTGTTACGCGAGAAGAGCTCGCGGCGAGCGAGTGGGACAATCAGCGCAAGGATTGGCAACGGCCGCCGGTAGACAAGGCCGTGCTCAAGGAGTTGTCCCGGCGGAGCACGCTGAACGGACTTCTGCGCATCGGCTTTTTTGGCGCCCTGATCGGGGGTGTTGTGGTAGCAACGATCCTTGTGGCCCGGGTGAACATCTTCCTCGCCATTCCAGTACTCTACGTCTACTACTTTCTTTTTGGATTCTGGGTTCCGATCGCCCATGAGCTGCAGCATGGGACCGCCTTCTCCACAAAGCACCAATGGCTCAACACGATCTTTCACTACTTCGTTCAGATACTGATCTGGAACAGCCCTCGCTACTCGGTCATATCACACCGCTTGCACCATCGCTACACAATGGTTCGCGGCGCGGACCCGGAGACCGACTGGCCCGAGGTTGTCGACAGCAAGTGGCTTCGTGGCTTTTTTCTCAATCTCTGGCTGCGTATTCTGGTGGTCGGTGCCCCCGTTCAGCTCGCAAAAGACGTGTGGAAGCAGATCAAGCGCGTGGCCGGCAAGAGGGACTGGATGATGGAGAAGTTCTGCACCGAGAAGGACATCAGGGCCATTCGATGGGAGTCGGCCATGATCCTGGGTGTTCATCTCGCGATCGTCGCCGCAGCGATTCTGTTTCAGGCCTGGGCACTTGTCGCGTTTGTTACTCTGGGCTGGGCAATTGGACGCCCTTTCGAGCAGTTCTGGCACGCCACCAAACACATCGGAAGGCCTTACAACGTCAACGACCACAGGCTCAACACTCGCTCGGTGAAGGTCAACTGGTTTATCAAGCAGATCTTCTGGGGACTGGACGATCACGTCGATCACCACCTCTACCCCGGTGTGCCGTCGCGGAATCTGCCCAAGCTCCACGATCTTATCAAAGACGAACTGCCGGACCCCGACAACGTTTTTGGCTGCTGGGTGGAGATGTTCGAGATCGCCAAGGCGAAGGACAAGGACCCAACGCGGGAGTACGTCGCGACGGCTGCTCAGGCAAGCGGAGGCCATCGGTAGGGGCGAAGCGAGCGCCCACTCGATCCGATCGCCTTGTGCAGGTTCGGCGTTCGGACCCTTTTCGGCCGCTACCCTAGCAACACGTCATCGGCGTATGGGCCCACGTCGATGAGGGCGGAGTCGAGGTCGCGGACACGCGTGCCGCCAACGGCTAGTCCGTCGATTCGAACGCCGGAAATACGGTGGTTGTCGTCGTAGCCCTGAATGCGCGATCGATGGTTGGTCTCGCCGTGTACCACGACGTTGCGGAACTGCACGTCTTTGACCTCTCCTCGCTCGGAATCGGTGGCCCACATCGACTCTTCTACAATCAGATCGATGAGCCGACTCCGTGCGTCCTCTATACGGATGTCCTCGAAGCGGACGTTCCGAACGGTTCCACGATCGTTTGGATTGACGCCGAGGATCCCGCGTCCGCGTATGCTGTGTAGGATGTCGCAGTCCTCGAAGGCGATGTTTTCGATCACGTCCGCTCGGGTCTCGTAGGTGACCCCGAGGGACACGCCCCAGTCGGTCCAGATCGTACAGCCACGCACCAGGACATCGCCCACCTCATGAGAGCCGGGTTCCAGGGATTTCACGACGATACTGTCGTCGAAGCTTCGCACAAAGCAGTTGTTGACCCGGACTCCGCGGCTGTCGACAAAATCAAGACCGTCGGAGTTGTAACGCCAGCAGCCGATCAGCTTGACGTTGTCGAACGATACAGTGTCGCACTGAAGCACCTTCGCCGCCCAGACGTGGGGATCGCGGAGCACGATGCCTTCAACGCGTACGTTCTTGCAGCGTTCGAAGTACAGCATGTTCGGATACTGAAAGCGTTTCACACCACTCGCGTCGAGAATCCCGGTGCCGGTAATCCGGATGTTCTCCGCGTCCCGCGCGTTAATAACACCGTAGACGACGGCGCCGGGCTCAAGGTGGACGTGGTCGCCGCTGTGAAGCTCGATGAGTCCTGCGTCGTGACGACCCGGCTCAAAGCGGTGCGTTACACCTGAAGCCTCCGGACGTTCCAAGTCGTTGACAAAGAGATGAAGCGCGTTGTGCTCGTCGTCGATTTCGACCACGTAGTAGCCGGGGCCGGGGATGTCGAACGATACCGTGGTTGCCTCAACGACCGGGGTGATGCCGTGGCGAAGCGGACGGACGGTGGCCTGTTCCACCGTCCGTTGTGATTCGACGACAACGGTCGTCGGGCCTGCTTGGTCCCAGTGCGCAAAAGCGGCAAGCTCGGTTTGATCGAGGGGGCGTTGATGCCCCGGCCATGGCTGATTCTCAGGTCGTGCCGATACCCGCGCGGTGTGACAGAAGATCTCGGTTCCGTCTACGTGAAGCGTATACAGGTCCGAGGCGGCCTCCGCGTGTGTTACCGGGTAGCTACGAGTTCCTGCGTTAGGTCGATCCGTCATAGATTTTGCCCCTCTCCCAGTACCTCGCTTATCGCCACCGACGAGACGGCGATCCGTTCCTTGCCGATACTGTGGATCACCCATAACCGATCGTCGACGATGCAGGCGTCCGGGTACTGATAGCCGCCACCG
>CAZFLD010000117.1:0-1950 GCA_964519835.1 uncultured Spirochaetales bacterium | reverse complement strand
CCGCCACCGTGAGCGGCATACGACCGTAGTGCTGCACCTGCTCGGCGTTGTCGAACTCGGGCGCGCACTGGTTACCGATCAGCAGTATGCTCCCCTCGGCCGTGGTGAGTGTACAGCTGAGGCTGGGGCTGTCCGGGATGTCGGTGGGCTCGGCGGGTTGCCACGCTGTCCCGGATTTATCGTACTCGCTCACGAACATACGATGGGAGTACTGCGAGTCTCTGCCGAGGAGCGTGAAGCCACCGTCGGGGCGGCGGTAGGTGACCGGCTCTACAATCCGGTGTCCGTCCCAGGCCGGCGGGAAACCGTACTCGCCTTCGAAGTCCCAGCGGGGAAGGCCGAGGGGTGTGCGTCGATGGCGGCGGCGGGCGCCGGGGAGCCGCCGGGCCGCGTGATCGGATACGGCAGGTCGGGCGGCAGCTTGTCGCGGAGCGGAAAAACAGGGCCGAAGTTTCCCTCGGCGCCGACCGCACGGGCCACGGGGCTGTACCCCTTTCGGGCGCGGGCGGGGTGCTCCTTGTCGCGCTCGGGCACAGGCGCTAGCCGGCGATCGAAGTCGGTGAAGCCGATATTCTCGTGAAGGAGCGCAACCGCGTAGAGTGTCCCATCTATCACAACGGCGGCGGCGGCGGTGTGAACCAGGCCTTGGCCATGCCACTGCGTGACCGGACCGGGCGGCTCGAAGAGCACCGTCGGCGCAGTCCAGGTACGCCCGTCGGCACTCTGCGAGTAGAGCACGCGTTGACCGGGGCCGTCCTCACCGGAGGGGTGGTTACTCCAGAACGCGTGGAATCGGCCGTCGTGGTGGGCAATCGATGGATGGTGGTTGTACGCACCGTCCTCGCGCGTCGGATCAAACACTAAAACGTGCTCGGCACTCTCGAGCGGCGGGTAGCCGGCATCACTCCGGTCGGCCTTCGGCATCCCGGCGTCCCACATGTGGACGACTCGATCTGTCATGGTGGTCTCCTCTTGCGTATAGCTCATTCTTTGCTCCTTATCGATAGTCGGCGGCCTAGGGCGAGAGATCCACGCCACGACCGAATCGGAACGCTCTTAATCGGAAAAGGGGTGCCTGGGCGGTGTCTCCGGCCGCGACTACAAACAGATCGTGGATTCCGCTCACGGGTTTGGTGTCACCCTCGGCGGCGTCCCCGGACTCCGTTGCCGGCAGCTCGCCGACCAAGGGTCCGTCGGGCGTGTCGATGCGGAACTCGATTCGCGTGTCCATGCCTTTTTCGGTCAAGGGAGTGAGCTCCGCGTGCACGGACGAAGGTCCGGCCCCAAAATCGACCCGGTTGAAGCGCAGGAAATCTCCGGTCCGCATGGCAAACTCGTACTCCCCGAACGCCACTTCCACCTCTTGGGCGCCGCGGCGCTCGTGGAAATCGGTGGCCGGCCGGCAGGGCGCGTAGGCGTCCAGGGTCAAACGGGATACCCCGGGGGTTCCCAGGCCGGGATCGTCCGCCGGATAGACGGTGAGTGGCGTTCCGTCGGCGTCGAACTCCAGGGCGGTGACGCAGACGCGTCGGTGGATGCCCGGAATGCCCTCCACCCGGGGGGTGACGCGGTGGTAGGCCAGAATCCACTGCCCCTTGTAGGTGCAGACGCCTTGCTGGGTGTTGATCTCCGATCCATACACCAGGGTTCGTGGCGTCTTGTCAAACGGACCAAACATGCTGTCTGAGGTGCAGTAGCGAACGTAGCATCCTTGCGGATCCGACTCGTCGAAATTCAGATTGCGCCCGCCGTAGTCCTTGAAGGCGATGTAGGTCAGGTACCAGGTGTCGCCGCGTTTAAACAGGATCGGGCTCTCGTAGTACTCCAGGCCGCCGGCCTCGGTGATCGTCTGCACCCGGATTTCCCGCGGCTCGGCGGCCAGGCGGGTCATGGAGGAGTCCAGCTCGGCGATCTGCACATGGTGCGCCTTCCAGTCGCCACCACCCCACA
>CAZFLD010000116.1:0-10092 GCA_964519835.1 uncultured Spirochaetales bacterium | reverse complement strand
GTCAGGACTCATTCAACCGACTCTGACGATTCATCATTCTCGCCGCGTTCCGATTGCTGAACCTGCACAAGTCGACGAGCCGCCTCCTCAAGTTCGTTAAGCCGCGTCTCGATGAGATTCCAGATAATCTCACTATCTACACCGAAGTACTCGTGCGACAGAATGTCACGCAGTCCAGCAATCCTGCGCCACGGGACCGCCGGCTCGCGCCGGCGAAGCTCATGAGGAATTCGTTTCACCGCTTCTCCGATGATCTCCAGGTTTCGAATGCAGGCGTGTAGCGTTCGTTTATCCGAATGGAACTGCTCGTAGCCCATCCCGGAGGTGAACTCACGAATATCGCTCACCGCTTCCAGGATATCATCCAGATACAGCTTCAGATCACGCGACATCGCGGGCTTCCGCCAATACACGTTCACGAATCGCCGGTTTTAAGGTGTCTTCAAGTACCAGATCAATACGCTCTCCCGGGAAGAGCTCCTCTAGGTACGCCTTCAATCCCATAAAGTTATCGAACGTCTTGCCTCCCGGTTGAAAGCGAACCAGCAGATCAATATCTCGGTGAGGTTTGCCGGTTGAGTGCAACACCGATCCGAACAGAGCCAATCGGCTGACTCGGAAGTCCCTGAGCTCCTCATGCCGGTCTCGTAATGTGTCGATCACCCCCGCCGCGTCCATACTCAATAGTATAATTCCTAATCAGCACGCCTTACTATGCGCCCGCAGTTTTCTCACCTGATTTTCGCTGATCAAGCAGAAGGCCTTTCTATCCGCTATGCTACTCTGTTACCACCGCCGAGGAAAGACGGAATTGTTCTCCGTTGATCGACCAACGAAGACTCTATTTTCGCGCTCCCGTCGTAGCGTCTCCAAGCGCCGCTACGAGCAAGGTCCGTGTAACATATTCCAGCGGACGTTTTCCGTTCTTCTCCCTTGGTCCCGCCGGAAGTACCGACTATTCCTCCACTTCCGACGTCTTAGTACCTGTGACCATGTGCACTCAAAACCCGCGCTCGGCGACGGGGCCGGCATCTTCATCGGCTCGCCCCACGTCCGCTTCGCCCGTCTTTCGCCGCGCATTGCTCTAGGAGCCTGTGGGGCTTTCTATCTGTAAACGGTTGAGAAGAATTCCCAAAGACTGCGCTGACCGGTAGAGTTCTCAACGATTGAAGTGCTTATCTGAGCGCTTTATCTCGCCAATCACATCCTGCCGGTCAAGTCTCTCCTGACGTTGCTCGTCGACTCGTCTTTCAACCTGCTCGATACGCGTCTCGACCTGTTCAAAGCGTTGGTCCATGCGCCTGAAGCCTTCGTCCATTCAGGAAAAGCCACGTTCGATAGTCAGGCGGTGCGTTTGGAGCTCGTCTTCGACGCGGAGCTGTAATCCGGCACGCGACGTGACCCGGGGGGTGCGGGAACTGACCAACCCCGATCCGGCCTTAGTTGGGGCGCCGGATAACAGGAGCTACCGCTGAGCAAGCTCCCTACCAAACAAGTTCCGATTGTCTCGAGCGCGGACTCGTTTCGCTCCATCGAATTACTCATGGTACACCGCAACCGCTCATACCGGGCGGCTGCGGCGTTTGCTTTAGGATACCAGAGGATTGCGAGAGGTGGCTACCGTAGGCTGGGGAACGGTTGGCTATTGTCAGTCGTCAGATGGGGGGGGAGGTGGCGGCGGAGCCGCGGTGTAAGGGAGGCGGGGTGCGAGGGGGCTACTCGGTGTAGAATAGCGTGTCGTCGGGGTGGTCTTCGAGGAACTCGTAGCGGAGAGTGCGTTCGAGACCGTCGGAGAGGGAGACGGGCGGCCGGAAGCCGGAGTTGAGGATTTTGTCGGCGGCGAACATGCTGTCGCTGACGAACTTTCTAATGCGAATGGCGCTTATGGTAAACTTTTTGTTGGTCATTCGCGCGAGTAGATCAAAGACAAGCCCTGCGGGATAGGCCAGCCGGAACGGCCAGTGCGCGCGCCGGCGTTCTCCGCGGCCGAGGTGATGATCGATCTCCGAAATGAGGTCGTTCATCGTGAAGTCGGGCTTGTCGACGTAGTTGTATACATTGACGCCGGCGCCGAGTTCGAGGCAGTACTCTATGGCGGCGGCGACGTTTTCCACATAGGCCATCGATTTTCGGTTGGTTCCACGGCCGATCATCAAAAACGGCCCTGTGGCCATTTGACGCAGCAAGTTGTACACGTTGCCTCGGTTTCGCTCGCCAAAGATGACCGTGGGGCGAAGGACCACGAGGGAGCGATTTGGATCGGCACCGGCCCAAGCGCGGTACACCGCCTCGGCCTCGAGCTTGGTCCGCCCGTAATCGTTAAACGGTCTGGTGTCCCCGGATTCGTCGGTGCCTACGGGAGCAAAGCCGTAGACGGCCACCGAGCTTGTAAAGACCAGCTTTGTGATGCCAAGTGCTTCGGCAGCCTTGCAGACGTTGCGCGCTCCGTCGACGTTTACCTCGTCGTAGAGGCTCTTTGGGGTTACGTCGTCACGGTGCTCGGCGGCAAGGTTGACTATGCAGTCGGCGCCGGACAGTGACGCCTCGAGGGCCGCGTAGTCGCGTACGTCGGCGATGGTCACGGCGTCCGGGTAGAGCTTGCTTGGCTGTTTGTCCACTATCCGGGCGGGGGTACCGTGGTGGGTCAGGCGACTCATAAGACGAGTGCCGACAAACCCCGAACCGCCTATAATTGCGACCACCTAATCACTCCTCGGTACAGGCCACACCATTTCGTGCGCGTAGCAACTGAGTTGTTTTCACGCGCAGCCGCCGAAATGGATACACAAGTGGAAGTGGAAATCTGTTGAGACTAAAAGCCCGGAGGCAGTTCCAGTTTCCCAAGACGATGTTTGGGAGAGATCGATTGCTTATTCCGCCGCTGGCCATCCTTACCAAAACCTTTGGCAAGTAGGACGATGAGAGCCGGCAGCGCTCGAGCATTCGTAGCATAAGCTCGAAGTCGGCGGAGACTCTCAGGTCCGTGCGATAGAGACCACAGCGGTCGTAGGCGCTTTTGGTGGCGTAAAAGGCCGGGTGGGGCGGATGCCAGCCCCGCCGAAATGACCTGGGAGAAAACTCTCCCGTCCTCCATACCCGCACGAGTCGCTGGGGATCACGGCGATCAAAAATCTCGATGTCACCGTAGACAACCTCCGTATCGGAGCTCTGAAAACATCGCACGATCTCAGAAATGGATTCCGGACTTGTAAAGTAATCGTCGGAGTTGAGAATACCGACAATGTCTGCCTCAGCGGCACGAATACCCTTATTCATCGCATCGTAGGGACCCGCATCGGGGCCCACAAGGAGCTGTCGCGGCCGTTTTCCAATGGACTCGATGATGCCGCAGGTAGAATCGCTGGATCCGCCGTCCACAAAAACGTGGGTGATGTGGTGATAGACCTGGGCATTCACGGACTCGATAGTTCGCCCAATTGTCTGGGCCGAATTAAAACAGACGGTGACGATAGCGACGCTGGGCTCGGCTCGATTCACCGGCCCACTCCGGTGTACGAGAACCCGGCTGCCCGAGCGACATCCGGATCCAAAACGTTTCTCGTGTCCAATATGATATCGCCCTTCATGATTGTTCGCGCGCGAACCAGATCGAGGTTACGGTAGGCGTTCCATTCCGTTGCGATAAGAATGGCGTCCGCGTCCGTGACGGCATCGAACTCGGAGCTATGGTAGGTAATGGCGTCGTGAAAGTGCGACCGAAAGTTCCCGAGCCCCTTTGGATCATGAACGGCCACGGTGGCGCCGCGTGCCAGAATCTCGCGAACAATGGTGATTGCAGGACTCTCGCGCACGTCGTCGGTCTCAGCCTTGAACGTGACACCCAGAATAGCAACCTTGCCCCCGGAAAACGAGCCCATCAATCGCTCGAGGCGGTCGACCACCCGGGCCTTTTGGACCTCGTTGGCGGCGATCACCTCTTTGATCAAGCTCATCTCGACGCCATGTTCGTCGCCGGTGCGTGCAATGGCCTTGGTGTCCTTCGGGAAGCAGCTGCCGCCGTAACCGGGACCAGGGTGCAAGAACTTGGGACTAATCCGACCGTCCATGCCCATCGTTCGTGCTATGGCGTGAATGTCGGCGCCGCACGCTTCGGCCAGATTTGCCATCTGGTTGATAAACGTGATTTTGGTGGCCAAGAAGGCGTTCGAGGCGTATTTGATAAGCTCCGCCGTCTCGAGAGAACACCATACAAATGGTGTCGAAATGAGATACAGAGGGCGGTAAATGTCCTCCATGATTTCTCGTACCCTGTCGGCGTTGGCCGAGTCCAATTCGTAGCCAATGACGATACGGTCCGGATGGAAGAAATCTTGGACCGCCCGCCCCTCCCGCAGAAACTCAGGATTGGAGACAACGGCAAAGTCGTCGTGGCCGGCGGCGTTCGCAACTATGGTCCTGATGCGCCGATTAGTGCCGACGGGAACGGTAGACTTGGTGACCACGACGGTAAAGCCGTCGAGGTTTTCGCCGATCGTTCGCGCGGCGCGTTCGATATACGAGAGGTCGGCGGCACCGTCGTCGCGTTCGGGAGTGCCGACCGCGATAAACACCACGCTCGCTTCGCGAACTGCACCGCCGGGGTCCGTTCTAAACGAAAGCCTTCCAGCTTCGAGGTTGCGTTGCAGGTAGTCGTTTATGCCGTGCTCGTAGATAGTGGGTTCGCCCTGGTTTAGTCGTTCAACTATGGACTCGTTGAGGTCGACTCCGACCACGGTATTGCCAAAGTCGGACAACCCTACCGAGGAAACAAGTCCTACATAGCCGGTTCCGACCACGGTGATTTTTTTCGACATTGTGGCTTTGCGCTCCTAAGAAACGGTTACCTGGAGTCCCGTCCGGTTTAGGGAACAGTCAACTACTCTCGCGCGGTTGTTGGGCGAACGGACCGTGAGTCCTTCCCGCAATCGTTCCGCATCGCGTGCCGTTTCGGAGACGAACAGCGCGTAGCCGCCTCCACCGGCTCCCAAAAGTTTCACGGAACTGTAGGTTTCGGCGTGCTCGGCCAACAGCGCATCTATCTCGTCGTTTGTTGTGCTCGCATGGATGAGCTTGTTCTCCTGCCACGACAAAGCGATGACTTTGGAAAGCCCGTCGTAATCCCGCAGAGAAACGGCGGTGCGCGCCTGGGCCGCCAAGGCCCGAATGCAGTGATGTGTAAACAAAAACGCCGGATCTCTACGGTTCACCCGTTTCACGACGTCACCAAGAATGTTTCGTGCCAACCGTGTTACGCCGGTGTAATAGAGCGTCATCCGGTCGGCGTAGTGCGGATTTTCAAAAAGCGTGGGATCGAGTTGGTAGACAATGGGATCTGGGGTTGCCCCCGGACGACTTTCGATATACTTAACGCCGCCGGCGAGGCCGCCGATCTGGTCCTGCCAGCCGCCCCCGGTAGTGAGCATCTGCTCGAGCTCCAAAACGGCAAGATAGAGCTCCGCCGGGGTGCAGCTCAGGCCAAAATAGCGTAGCAGCGCTGCCAGAAGCACCCCACCAAGGACGGAGGAGGTGCCGAGTCCGGATCCCTTTGGAACGGCGGCCAAGAGGGACAGCTCGAAGCCGCCGCCGAGCCGTGTCAAGGTTTGTTCGAGCGGCTCCTCCCCAAGACCCAACAAGGCACAGGCGGCACGCGGAAGCGCGAAGTGCGCCTGGGGATCTTTGTAACTCCGGATCGAGCGGGCGTCAACAATCTCCTCCCGTTCCCCGAGGTCGATAGAGTGGAAGATTACCGTCGGCTCGTTGCGCGGTCGCACAAACACCTGGATCGGCGGCTGACCGTTTAGGTCGACGGCGACGTTGGTAACCGCGCCGCCGTAGAGATTTGTGTACGGTGGTGTGTCCGTCCAGCCGCCGCCCAAGTCAAGACGTACAGGGGAGCGAGCCCAAACAATCTGATCCGATTTCACCGCGCGTGCGGTCGGAACAAATGCCCCGGCCGAAACAAAACGGTAGTTTCCCGACGGTCTTCCAACGGGGTTGGCGCCAAAGCCGAGAGACGACAGGGTCTCATGACGATAATCGGATAGGATGGGCTCTATGGTTGCGCCGGCAAGCTGGGAAAGGCGCTGTCGATCGTCCGCTACCGTTGCCGAGGCCAGGTCTTTGGAAAATGCGCTGTGCCACCCGGCCCCGTCCAGGACTCGGCGGCGGAGTCGAGCCGCGCGCCTGACAGATCGCGCCTGATCCCGAGCAGCCGGATCCGAAGCGGCGTTTAGGGCACGCAAGGACAGACGCTCAGACGACAGGAATTGATTACGCCAGGTATCAAGATCCTGCGGGATGACCATGTAAGCCCGAATACCCTCGGCAGTCGGACCGGGTGCAAAAAGCGGTAAGTCGTAAAGGTCTACCGGGTCGGAGCCCTCGATTCCTAGGTCGGCGGGCGTCAGGTGCCGATCGTGGAGCCAATCCGCGAGCGGAACACCGGCATACACACAGGACGAAAGATCGCAGGGTCGAAAACTATCGTTCGCGTGGTAGACCGCAGCATAGGACGTGCCGTCGGCGGTGCGAATATCGACACAAAAACCGTCTGCGACCATCATGGGCCGTTCGAGCCGGTCGACCCCTGCAACTATGCCGCCGCCGTCGAAGCGGATGTCGACTTCGCCGGCGCAGTTTTCCACGTAGGACAGAGCCTTTGAAGTGACGGACGGCACGTCGGAGCCAACACAGGCAAAAGTCACGTTTTCGACAACATGTGGCGGCAACTCCGCCGCATCGCCAAAGTGGTAAAACGGAGTGATGCCCGATGCCGCTACTTGACGGGCCGCTTGTGGAAACTCTCCGACGTCCCCGATGTGAATAAAGCGACAGTTGCGTGCCAAGTGGGCGGACAGCGGCATGCCGTGTAGGTGCTCGAAAAAGATGTGCCGGTCGGCCGGCGAGAGGGACGACCGGCCGTCCAGCCGCCTCTGATACTCATTGACCTCCAGCGCCCCGAGCGACGCGTACAATTGCTCTAAGTACAGCTCGAACCGAACTGCGCCACGCTCGAGCTGGGCCAACAGCGTCTCGCCGTCGGCCAAGTGCTGCTGGGAAAGCTCGAAGAGACACGACACATACGACTTCTGCAAGACGACAATCCCCGTATCCACCGCGCAGCCGCCCGTGCTTTCGACTCGCGCGTTCCGCCGTAAGAAGTCGATACGTGCCTTTTGATAATAATCTTCGACGCCGTTCAAATCGGAAGCGAATTTGAACACGCCGTGTCTGCTCCCCTGTTCCAAGCTCGATGATGCGCCAAAGCCGGTAATGGGAGTTGAAAAGCGACCGATGGCGCTGGTATCGAAGTCGATTACAACGTCCCCGGAGGAAACAATCACCTGTCCCGGCTCCCAGGGAAAACGCAAGAAAAGACCCAGCTGCAAGTCTAGAACAACCGGCGGAACGACGGAATTGGACAGAGCCGGAACCGGCGCAAAGAGCTTGCCTTCGGGAGCATACAACGGCAACCGACGAGATTCCCCGGCGCCGTGGACGATTAGAACCGTGGGCGCGTCTTTTGCCGGTTTCGCAGGATCGTAGCCAAGGTCTTGGTAGAGCCGGTGCAGGGCCCAGAGGGTGCCGCCACCGGACCCGACGCGCCCGGGTGGATCAGAGTACACATGGAACGATACTTCGTTTGGGTACAACCCATGCGT
This sequence comes from uncultured Spirochaetales bacterium, assembly GCA_964519835.1. Classification (GTDB taxonomy): domain Bacteria; phylum Spirochaetota; class Spirochaetia; order DSM-27196; family CAZFLD01; genus CAZFLD01. The sequence continues at coordinate 2,431 of CAZFLD010000116.1, read as the reverse complement.
AGTCCGTCGTTCAATTAACGTTTCGAACGCATGGGCCTGGCGCTCGTCGGATGCGGTGAGAACACAGTGGCTAAAGAGATTCATCACTTCGCGTTGGTTTTGTACCAGTCGTAGGTCGATTGAAGGCCCACGGCCAGCGGTACACTTGCCTTCCAACCAAGGGCGCCTATCCGAGAGGAGTCCATCAACTTACGCGGAGTTCCGTTTGGTTTGGACCTATCCCAGGAAAACTCCCCGTCGTAGCCCACCACTTCCGCGACGGTGCCGGCAAGATCACGAATAGACACCTCTTTCTCCGAGCCGACGTTAAGGAACAAGTCGGGTACCTGGGAGCATAAGGACCGGGCGTCCACGTTCTCGACGATAAAGAGCACTGCCTTGGCCAGATCATCGACGTGCAAAAACTCGCGGAGTGGCGATCCGTCTCCCCAGAGCTCAACCGGCCCTCCCTTGCCTTTTGCGTCGTCTATCTTGCGAATAAGCGCGGCGAGCACGTGTGAGTTATATGGGTCAAAGTTGTCTCGCGGGCCGTAGAGGTTGGTAGGCATCGCAGAGACAAAGTTGCAGCCGTACTGCTCGTGGTAGTAACGGCACAGCTTAAGCACGGCGATCTTGGCGATTGCGTAGGGCTCGTTTGTCGGCTCGAGGGGCCCGGTCAGGAGATCTTCCTCCCGCATCGGCTGTTTCGCGTGTTTGGGGTAGATACACGATGAGCCTAAATTTACAAGCTTGGCGACACCTGCCTTGTGGGCGGCGTGGACTACGTTTGTGCCTATCGCAAGATTCTCGTAGATAAAGTCGGCCTTGTAAGTCGAGTTGGCCATGATCCCACCGACCTTCGCGGCGGCCAGAATGACAAGGTCGGGCCGCTCGGCGACAAAAAATCGCCGGACGGCGGACTGATCGGCCAAGTCCAACTCATCGTGAGTTCGCGTCAAGACGTGGGCGTAGCCCGCACGGTGCAACGAACGGAGCACCGCGGACCCAACTAACCCCCCGTGACCGGCAACAAAGACCTTAGACCCTTTATTCATAGTGGCGCAGTACCTGATAGCCGCCGTCCCTCAGGTAAGCGTCACGGCCCTGTTGTTTGAGGTCGGCGTGGACCATCATGGACACAAGTTCCTCGAAGGTCACCTTTGGCTCCCAGCCTAAGTCCACCTTTGCACGTGAAGGATCACCAAGCAAGACCTCCACCTCCGCTGGACGAAAATAGCGTTTGTCGATTCGTACGCGTAGCGCGCCGTTTTCAGCGTCCATGCCAACTTCGTCTACGCCCGCGCCCTGCCACTCTATTCTTGTGCCTATCTCGGCGAACGCCGCCTCAACAAACTGCCGTACGGTGTGCATACGACCCGTGGCAATCACATAATCCGCGGGTTTCTCCGTCTGCAACATACGCCACATTGCGTCAACGTAGTCCCCGGCAAAGCCCCAATCACGCTTTGCCTCTAGGTTTCCCAAGTACACAAGGTCTTGAAGGCCGAGTTTGATCCGGGCCACGGCCCGCGTGATCTTCCGAGTCACAAAGGTCTCACCACGGACGGGGCTTTCGTGGTTAAACAGAATTCCGTTGCAGGCAAACATGCCGTAGCTCTCGCGATAGTTCACGGTAATCCAGTAGGCATACAGCTTCGCAGCGGCGTAGGGACTGCGCGGGTAGAAAGGCGTCTTCTCGGTTTGGGGTGTCTCCTGCACAAGGCCGTAGAGCTCGCTGGTGGAGGCTTGGTAGAACCGCACACTGCTTTCCATGCCGAGTATACGAATTGCCTCGAGTATTCGAAGCGTCCCCAGGGCGTCGGAGTTGGCGGTGTACTCCGGAGTCTCGAAGGAGACCTTTACGTGGCTCTGGGCGCCAAGGTTGTAGATTTCGTCGGGCCGGACCTCTTGAATGATTCTTATCAGGTTGGTGCTGTCCGTCAGGTCACCGTAATGCATAAAAAAACGCACATTAGCTTCGTGAGGATCGTGGTAGAGGTGGTCCACACGATCGGTGTTGAAAAGAGACGAGCGGCGCTTTACACCGTGTACGACGTATCCCTTGCGGAGGAGAAACTCACCTAGATAGGCGCCGTCTTGTCCGGTAATGCCGGTAATTAGGGCGGTTTTCATGTGTTGAGTGCTCGCTATATGTAGACGAGTCGAGCCTTTTTAGCGAGGGCGACCACGGCGTGCTGCAAGGTCCTCAAAAACGCCTGCGCCCGTGGTAGGTTCTCACCAGTCCGGTAGATGCGGTAGACGTTTACAACTTTTCGAAGTTTGCGACTTGACAGCGATATTTTGCCGTTTGTGTACGCGGCCTCCAGACCCGGATACTTCCGTGCGCGGATCCCGGCTCGTGTAATGTCCAGCCATAGCCCCCAATCGTGGCCCGAATGAACCGCGGGCATGTAGCGTTTGCCCAGTACTTCCTGGTTATAGGCCACGGTAA
>CAZFLD010000115.1:0-10149 GCA_964519835.1 uncultured Spirochaetales bacterium | reverse complement strand
CGGTAATGATGGCCCTGGCGCCGAGAATCGGGAGGCAGGCCGCTCACGAGGCGGTGTATCGGGCCTCGGGACACGCCCGAGATACCGGAGCCCCGCTCCGCGACGCATTGCTTGCGGACACGGAGATTGCCGACATCCTCTCCGAATCGGAAATCGACCACGCCTTGGATCCGTCCAACTACTTGGGGTCGGCGCGGGACATGATAGACGCGGTGCTGTCTCACGCGGCTCAAGCGGGGTTTGGTCGTGGCTAAGCGGTGGAAGCATCGGCCTGAGCCCTCAACATGGGGAGACTGGGGAGACGACGATCAGCTTGGCCGGCTAAATCTGATAGGTCCGGAGCAGGTTCTGGCTGCCCTCCAAGAGGTCACCACAGGCCGCAGCTTTTGCTTGAGCCTCCCCCTCGACTATCCCGGGGGTAACGTCGTGAGTCCGGTCCGCTTCCCCCCGGAGTTGCGGCCCGTCGTTCGTAACGATGCGCCCTACTACAACTATCAGTGGCGTCGGGTTCTGCCCGAAGTTAACGACATCGCCAGCGACGACTCGGTCCTGCTGCACACGCAGTACTCCACCCAGTGGGACAGTCTGGCGCACCGCGGTTCACTCTTTGATGTAGACGGCGACGGCACGCCGGAGGCGGTTTACTACAACGGCTACCGGGCCGACAAAGACATCACGATGGACTCAGACGGGCGTGTTGCCGCCGCTGCCCTCGGGGTAGAGAACATGGCTGCCCACGGCGTCCAGGGCCGGGGAGTCCTCATCGATCTTTCCAGCCGCTTTGGTGAGTTTCCCCGTAAGGAAGTCGGATTCGCGGATTTGATGACGATCCTCGAGGAGGACCGAATCACGGTGGAACGAGGGGACATTGTCTGTTTTTGGACCGGCCTCGACACCATGATCCTGCGGATGAAGGGCAATCCGGACCCGAGTATCCGAGAGGCCTGTGCGGTCCTGGACGGCAGAGATGAGCGTTTGCTGCAGTGGATTGTAGGCAGCGAGCTTGCCTGCATAGTTTCCGACAACGTGGCCGTCGAGGCCGCCGGTAAACCCTTGCCCGCGGAGCACCACGGCACGAACCTGCCACTTCACGAGCTGTGCTTGTTCAAGCTTGGTGTTCACCTCGGGGAGCTGTGGTACCTCGCCGAGTTGGCGACGTGGCTTAAGGAACATGGCCGCAATCGCTTTTTATTGACGGCTCCGCCGCTTCGCCTAACCGGCGCCGTGGGATCCCCGGTCACCCCAGTAGCGACCGTGTAGAAGACGACCGGCGCCTTCTCGTAGGAATCAAGCGGCCGAAGAGCAAAGCAGCCAAAAACACAAGCGAGACACAAAACGAGACGCAAGCAAAAGACCGAGAGACCACCTGTGGTTCTCTTTGGCGACTACATATCGGCATTCGGGGCCATCCGGGGGCTGTCCAAGTACGGAGTCCCCATCTACATGGTTTCGTCCCGCGGCGAAGGGCTTGCGCTTAAGTCGCGTTTTGTCAAGAAGGTCCTTGTACTTGCGCCCGACGATCCACGCTTTATCTCCAAGCTTGATACGTGGCTATCCAGACGTGTTGGTGACAAGGCGGTTCTTATCGTCGCCGGCGAAGACGGCTACTTGGATGCGCTCTCAAAACACCACCACGAGCTCAGCGGCGACATCAGAGTCACGTTTCCCGACTGGGAGACCGTCAAGCTGCTACGGCAAAAGAGGCTTACCTACCAAACTGCCGAGAGAGTTGGTGTGCCGGTTCCAAAAACGCGCCACATTAGCGACGAAGTTCAGCTCGAGGAGTTTCTAAGCCGTGAGGCCGACTCCTTCGGCTTTCCGCTCTTTTTGAAGATGGAGGATTCCGGCTATCTCTTGGAGAGGTACGGAACCAAGGGTGTGATCTGTAACGACGCGACCCATGTCCGGAACAGCTACCAGCGTTACGACGGCTTCTGCGGGGATCTTCTTATCCAAGAGATGCTTCCGGGAGATGCAGAGACCATTAAGACCGTCCTTATGGCCCTAAACCACCGATCGGAGCCCATGGGATTTACCATAAACGAGAAAAAGCGATCCTCGGGCAGGTTCTTGAGCGGCACACTGGTGGTTTCTTCGTGGTCCGAGGAGTTACTCACACAGAGCATGCGCTTGGCCAAGGAAATCGGCTACTACGGCTACGCCGGTTTTCAGTACAAGCTCGACACAAAAGATGGCCGTTTTAAGCTACTCGAAGCGAACGGTCGGGTGAGCATGTCAAATAGTCTCTCTCTGAAGTGCGGCGTGAACTTGCCCTACCTTATGTACGATGAGGCCGTCAACAAAAACCGACCTGAGGTTCGCGACTATCGGCGAAGGTACAAGTCCAACGTCATCTGGTGGTACGCAATCGAAGACATCGTCAGCTTTTTGAGGTTCAACAGGAAGATTATGAGCCTTGGCCGGTATCTCAAGAGCCTCCTCGGCTCCGCCTATACACTCGAGCCCTTTAGCCTCCGCGATCCCTACCCCGGTCTCATATCGCTTTTTAATCCTTTTGTTCTGCTGCTTCGGCGCCTTCTACGAAAAAAGAAAACCTGAAGCGGGCTCCGGTTCCGGTATGTACTCCGACACATACAATGAGTGACAGTATTCTGGTTCATGTTCCAGAGAGCGCCAATGCAGAGATTGCCTACGTCCTGGACGTGGTGCTCCGTGACTGGCTGGGGATTCCCTACGACCTCCGGTATCACGGAGACGAGGGCATCGAGATCGCGTACAACGGCAAGCGACTCGCCCTAAACGCGTCATTTTTCCGCAGTGCCGAAGCCAAGTGGTTGGATGCCTCAACGTTCCCGACCCTGCCTGTAGCGCAGCTCCATCTCGATTCTCTACCCGACGCTGTTCGGCGCCGACTGGACGAGAGTATGTCGGCGTCGCTCGGGCTCGACACGATACCTGTTCCATACGGTAAGCCCGAGATCCGCGTGACCGACTCGCAGAACGTCCACTGTGGGATCGACGTATTCGGCACGATCTTTTTTATGCTTTCCCGTTACGAAGAGGTAGTAGGGATCGATCGGGACGAGCACGACCGTTTCCCCGCCACGGCGTCGTTCGCCCATCGTTCGGGATTCCTTCACCGGCCGATTGCCAACGAGTACGCTGAGCTGTTGTGGGCGATGATGTCGTACCTGTGGCCGGGGCTCCGGCGGAAACCACACACGTTCCGTATGCTGCCGTCCCACGATGTCGACTCGCCCTTTGCCTATGCAGGCTTGCCCGCCACGTCGCTTTTCCGCCGAATGGCCGGGGATCTTCTAAAGCGCAAGTCGCCGGGTCAGGCCGTGCGCACGTGGAAGGATTGGCGAGCCGTTCGTCGCGGGAATCTTTCCACGGACCCCCACAACACCTTTGCCTTTATCATGGCCGAGAGCGAGCGGCGCGGACTAAAAAGCGCCTTCTACTTTATCGCCGGGCACAGTGCAGGGGCCATCGATGGGCGTTACAGCCTCAGCGATCCCCACATTGACGGCTTGATGAAGGAAGTATCGGCCCGAGGTCACGAAATCGGCCTGCACACGAGCTACAACACCTACCGGGACGCGGATCGGACGGTATCCGAGGCCGACGCGCTAAGGCGTGCCCTTGTGCGAATCGGCGTCGAGCAAGAAGATGTCGGCGGCCGGCAGCACTTCCTCCGTTGGCAGACGCCTCAGAGCTTTCGCAACTGGGAAGCCGCCGGAATGGACTATGATTCCACGCTCAGCTACGCCGACCACGCCGGCTTCCGCTGCGGTACTTGCTGGGAGTTCCCGGCCTACGACGTCCTGGCCCGCCGCAGGCTGTCGCTGCGGGAGCGGCCCTTGGTTGCCATGGAAGCCTCGGTTGCCTCGCAGAAGTATATGGGTCACGGCTACGGCGAAGGGGCGTTTGAGGTCTTGGCACGCCTCAAAGACACGTGCCGAGCCTACAACGGCGACTTCACACTGCTCTGGCACAACACCGAGTTAGTCCAAGCCGACGTGCGCGACTTGTACCTCTCCGTCCTAGATCACTAACAATGAATCTCTTTACCCACTGCGTCCTTACAGCCTCCGATGAGCCGCAAGCCGCCGCCTTCAGGGCCCTGCTGGACAGGAGGATCGATCACGGGCTCTATCCGCGTGAGATCTCCTTCCACGTCTACGCCGATCCGCCCGGCCGCGTGGGTTCCGGGGGCGGCACGCTTTGGGCCCTGCAATGCCTCTACAAGGACCTTGGCTATGATCCCGAGGAGGCAACAGGCGACGCGCCGACGGTCCTTATTGTCCACGGTGCGGGCGAGTCACGGCGCATGCCCTTATTCGCCCCCGAGGGCAAGCTCTTTGCGCCGGTACCCGCGGCGTCGAGCTCGGTACTCCCGCCGGTGGTGCTGGACCTTCAGATTCACCTCTACCTGGGATTTCCCTGGGAGCCCGGACAGGTCATCGTCTCCTCAGGCGATGTTGTCATCGACTTCGACGCCGGCGAGCTTGGCAGGTTCAACACGCCGGTCACCGGCATTGCCACCTCCTCGGACCTCGAGCAGGGAAGCCGCCACGGGGTATTCAAGTTTGCCCCGGATCTAAGCACGGTGGAGGACTACTTCCAAAAGGCGGGCGTCGGGTTCCTGCATAAGAACGCCTTGATCGAGAGCACCGGCGGCTGCGCTCTTGATACGGGCATAGTTGTGATGCGTCAGGACTACCTGGCCCGCCTTTTTGCATTCGCGAGAAAAGAGTCGACTCCGGAAAAGACCCTCATCAACCTCCTATCCGCCGGCGAGACTCGTTTTGAGCTCTACCTAGAGCAATTGTCCGCCTCACTCGCCGGCATCGACGCCCACGAGTACCGACGCCGACTCGAGGGCCGGTCCAAGCTGCCGGACGCCGTTCTCGACCGCTTCTACGATTCCTTCCACGACATGCCGTTGGGCGCCCACCTTGCTCGAAACTGTCGCTTCCTGCATATCGGGAGTCTAGGGGAGTTTCCCGACGCCGCCCGGCAGATTGCCGCCTCCGGCATCCGCCCCTTCTACCACTTCACGGACGCCGCGGAGCTCCCGCCCCATTCGGTGGACAACGTAAGCTATGCCTGTCTTTCCACGGACACTTATGTCGCCCGTGCCGGCGCGCCGTCGTACGTGGAAAATTGCGGAGAGGATGTACAAGTCAGCTTTGCGGGCTCAGGCATTGTTGCAGGCGTAGAAAGCTTGGGTGAGCCGCTGCTCGTCTCCGACGGCTTTTGCATCGACGGGCGCAGCGTCGGCACCGAGTTGTACATAGCCGTCTATCACAAGGACGACAGCTTCCGCCCGACCGAACTAGCGTCACTCCGTTTTGCCGGAAGCCTCTTAGTCGACTGGCTGGCCGCGCGGGGCATCGAGGCGAAGGAGCTTGGGATTCAAGGAGAGGCAGTCCTCGACCTCTACGATCTTCCCCTCTATCTGTCACAAGCGACCACCACCGACCTTCGTGGGTACATGGCCCTCCCCGATGATCCGGCTGCGTGGAAAAAACGCTTTGTGGCCTCAAAGAGGCTCTCCCTTCGAGAGCTTAACGCCGCCACCGACCCGTCGCTTCGAGACACACTCCGCTCCACGAGGCGCGCGGCGCGTCTTCGACGACGAGTCTTGGCGGGCTCGGGATGGCATACCGCCTTTACGAAGGACCTGAGTCTGGGCCTGAATGTGCCCCCGAACGAAGGGGACCACGGGCGCCTGAGCGACCTGGCAAACGGCACAGTCGATCCGATTCTGCGGAGCTATCGCCTAGAGACCGTGGCTGCTTTGGGGCTTGCCCCGGAGGGCGAGCCACGCGAGAGCCCGCGCTACCGCTTTGTTTCGGGACGAACCTTCGCCCCCGCAGGGCGCGCCGTAAAGTCCGACCAGATCGTCTGGGCAAGGTCTCCCGTCCGCCTCGACCTGGCCGGGGGCTGGACCGACACGCCCCCCTACACCAACCTCTTTGGAGGCGCGGTGACAAACGTTGCCGTGGACCTCAACGGACAGTCGCCCATCCAGGTCTTTGTTCGGCCACACACAAAACCAACGATAGTCTTTCACTCCATCGACCTGGGAGAGCGAGAAGAGGTGACCGACGCCGCCTCCCTAAAAACGTACCGCGACCCCCTGGCCCGCTTTGCCCTGCCCCGGGCCGCCTGCTCGTTTTTGGGCCTTGCCGACGGTGCCCTCGAGAAACGACTCCTCTCCCTCGGTGGCGGCTTCGAAATATCGCTGTTGGCCGCCATCCCCAAGGGCTCCGGTTTGGGCACATCTTCGGTTCTTGGCGGCGTCCTGTTCGCGGCGCTCCTTCGCTACTTTGGTCTGCGTTTCTCTCCTGCGGAGCTCTATCTGGCGGTGCTCGAGCTCGAGCAGATGCTTACCACCGGCGGTGGCTGGCAGGACCAGATCGGTGGCTTGGCGGGAGGCGTGAAGTACATCGAGAGCGCGCCCGGCCCCACGCCGGACCCCATCGTGCACCAACTCGACCCGACCCTCTTCGAGGATCGCCGCTATGCCGATAGAATGACCCTCTACTACACCGGGGTAACCCGCCTGGCCAGGAACATCCTTGGAGAGGTGGTGGAACGGGTGAACCAAAGAGACCCCGCCTTTTTGTTTACCCACCACTGTATCCGCTCTCTTGCCGGGCGAGCCGGAAGGGCAATCTCGCTCCGCGACTACGGCGAGCTCTGCTTGTTGGTGCGCTCCTCGTGGAAAGAGAATCGCTTTATCCACGCAAGTACAACAAACGCGGAGGTCGAGACGCTCCTTTCCGCCACCGCTTCCCACTACCGGGCGGTAAAGCTCCTCGGCGCCGGCGGAGGGGGCTATGCGCTCTTCCTGTCGGAAACGGTGCGCGATGCGGAGATGCTCCGCGAAGCCCTCGACTCTAATCCGCCCAACGACCGCGCCCGCGTAGTCGACTTCGCCTTGAACCGAAGCGGCCTCGAAGTTACCGTCTCTTAGGAGTTACCTGTACCATGTCAAAGCGAATAACCGTCATCGGCACCGGCTACGTCGGACTCGTGTCTGCTGTGGGTCTCTCCGACTTCGGTAACAACGTTGTCGGCGTCGACATCAACGAGTCCATCGTGAGTCGCTTGAATGCCGGTGAGCCGACGATCTACGAGCACGGCATTACAGACTACTTGGAGCGCAATCGCCAGGCACGGCGGCTTACGTTTACCACCGACGCGTCGGCGGGAGTCCGGGAGTCTTCGGTGGTGTTTCTCGCGGTGGGGACGCCGGAAAAGGAAGACGGGGGCGCGGACCTGAGCTACATCGAGCGGGCGGCGCGTACCGTCGGCGGGAACCTCCGCGAGGGTGCGATTGTCGTGACCAAGTCTACCGTGCCCGTGGGGACAAACCGCCGGATCAAGTCCGTCCTTGCCGAGTCCGCCGGGCACGACCGTTTTGCGGTGGTCTCAAATCCGGAGTTCCTCCGCGAAGGACGCGCGGTACAGGACTTTTTTCACCCCGACCGCATCGTCATCGGCTACGAGACCGACTCGCCCCACGCCGGCCATGTCAAGGAGACCATGGAGGACATCTACCGTCCCCTCTACCTAATCTCCACACCCTTTGTCTGGTGTTCCCTCGAGACGGCCGAGCTTATCAAATACGCATCCAACGCCTTTTTGGCCACAAAAATCACCTTTATCAACCAAATGGCCAACCTTGCCGAAGCCTGTGACGCGGACATCCACGCCATTGCCCGCACCATGGGCATGGACGGCAGAATAAGCCCGAAGTTCCTGCATCCCGGTCCCGGCTACGGAGGTAGCTGCTTTCCCAAGGACACCCAGGCCCTGGCCCAAACCGGTGAGGAGTACGGCGTGGATATGAGCCTCATAAAGGAGGTGATTGCCGCCAACGAGGCGCAGAAGGCGCGGGTCGTGGACCGATTAGAGCGCCTTATGGGCACTCTTCGCGACCGGAAGGTTGCCGTGCTGGGTGTGAGCTTCAAGGCGGAAACGGACGACGTACGCGAGAGTCCGGCAATTACCATTGTCCGGGGATTGCTCTCCCGCGGCGCCACCGTTGCCGTCCACGACCCCAAGGGTTTGGACAACTTTCGGGCGCACTTCGGCGACACCGTTTCTTACCATCTACTAGAGTTCGAGGCCATAGACCAAGCCGACGCGATTCTGATCGCCACCGAGTGGAATGCCTATCGCAACCTGGATCTCGCTCGGGCACGTTCCATCATGAGGGGCAGCACCATCCTGGACACCAGGAACGTGTTGGATCCTCAGGTCGCCCGAGAGGCCGGGTTTACCTACGCAGGGGTAGGCCGTTGAATAGAGCCGGCCCCAGCGTCGCCATTGTGACCGTGTCTTTTAACTCCGCCGACACAATCGGGCGCACGATCGAATCGGTCAACGCCCAGACCTACGCCAACCTGACACATGTCTTTGTCGATGGCGGGTCTACCGACTCTACCCGTGAGATCATCGAAACTGTTTCCAGTCGAAGGCGGCAGATTCTGGTTGGCGCCGACTCGGGTCCGTACGACGCAATGAACACGGGCATCTGTGCGGCGGATGCCGACATCGTCGGCATCCTGAACTCCGATGACTACTTCGCCGGTCCGGGCTCGGTTGCGCAGATCGCCGAGACGTTTTCCTCCGGCTCCGCTGAAGTGGTCTTTGGCGACATCGAGATCTTCGATCGCCGGGACCCCGACCGAATCCTGCGCGTATGGAAGACGGGCCGTTTCCACCCCCGTTCGTTTAAGAGGGGTTGGCACCCTCCGCATCCCGCGTTCTACGCCACAAAAAGTGCCTACGACAGTTGTGGCCTCTATCGCACCGACCTCCGTGTCTCCGCGGATTTTGAGTTGATGTTGCGAATGCTCGAGCGCTGCCGTGTCCCCGCAGTCTACCTTCCAAGGGTACTGGTGCGTATGGCAAGTGGCGGTATCAGTAACCGATCCTTTGGCAACATTCTCTTAGGCAACTGGAACTGCCTCCGCGCCTTTAGCCTCAATAGGTTTCCCCTACCCCTGGTCTACCCCTTCCGCCGGCTGGGCGTCAAAACCGGCCAGCTCATGCGCGCACGAAACGGCCTGGTCTGTACCGAGGAGTGACTCTGTGATCGCAATTATCGGCGGGTCCGGGTTTGTCGGCACTCCACTTATGAGTCGCCTGACAAAGCACGGCATCCCCGCCCGAATAATCGACAAAAGCCCAAGCAAGTTCTTCCCCGACGACGTGACCGTAGCCGACGTGCGCGACTATCCCGCCCTAGTGGAGGCGCTTTCCGGAGTCGACTGCATAGTCAACCTTGCCGCCGAGCATCGAGACGACGTGACCCCAAAGAGCCTCTACGACGAGGTTAACGTCGACGGCGCCCGCAACGTCTGCAAAGCAGCCGAGGCCCTCGGCATCACAAAACTCGTGTTCACGAGCTCCGTTGCCGTCTACGGTTTTGCGCCCCTGGGAACAGACGAGTGCGGCGACACAAAACCGTTCAACGACTACGGTCGAACCAAGCTCGAGGCCGAAGCGGTATACCGGGCCTGGGCCGGCGCCGACAATGGGCGTACACTGGTAATCGTCCGGCCGACCGTCATCTTCGGCGAGCGGAACCGGGGGAACGTCTACAACTTGCTCCGCCAGATGGCAACCGGTCCGTTTTTGATGATTGGCCGCGGAACCAACCGGAAGTCCATGGCGTACGTAGAAAACGTAGCCGCAGCCCTGGAGTACTTCCTCGATTTTGGGCCCGGTGTCCATACCTACAACTACGTGGATAAACCCGACTTCACCATGAACGACCTCATCGCGGAGATCGATCGCCATCTTGGCCGAGGCAAGCGCCGCCGAGCCCACTGGCCCGTCGCGCTCGCTTACCCCGCGGGCCTGGCTTTTGATTTTCTCGCCCGCATAACAAACAAGAGGTTCACCGTTAGCGCCATCCGCATCAAAAAGTTCGTCAGCGACACCATGTTCGCCGCAAAAAAGATCCGTGATTCCGGCTTCGAGCCCCCCGTCTCCCTCTCCGAAGGCCTCGAACGCACCGTCCGCTACGAATTCCTCGAACACCACCCCGACGACACGCTATTCTATACTGAGTAGCAAGTCCCGCCGCACCACTCCCCGCCCGCCCGCCCCCTCCGTTAGCCGCCACACCAATCCGCACGGTAGTCCCAGCTGAGTCCCCAC
>CAZFLD010000114.1:0-10234 GCA_964519835.1 uncultured Spirochaetales bacterium | reverse complement strand
TTGGAGTTATTGGAGTTTTACCGTCACCCGCAATCTCTCACATTTCGAATTGCTGACCCACTACCCACCGGGCTTGGCCAATTGTATTCTTTATTGCGACAGTAGGTAATTCGGGGGCATACATGGCGACCAAACAACAAGCTGGATCACACATCACTCAGGCCCGCAAGCGACAAGAGAAGGCCGATCGAAAAAGGCGACGCAATCGGCGGCGGCTCCTCCTCGGAATCGGCGCGGCCGTAGTAGTTGCGGCCGGTGTTGTCGTTACGATTGTGCTCTCAGCTGCGGCGGAAAACCGGGCCTACGACCTGTCGGGCATCGGTGACGGCGTTCCTGCCGTTGTTCAAGTCCACGACGCAACCTGTCCAATCTGTAGTGAGCTACGGGCCAACGTCCGACGGATAGAAGGCGAGTTCTCAGACGAGGCGCTTCTTGTACGTGTTGCGGACATCCACACCAGTGCAGGCTTGGATTTTGCGGCTCGCTACACCAACGAGCGACGCCGCACGCTCCTATTTATAGACGGCAACGGAGAACTGGTCGACGTGCAAACGGGCCTCCAAGACGTTGCGGCGCTCCGGCGGAGTTTCGAGGCCCATGCAAACGGCCGGCTTTGATGCCCTGAGCCCCCACTACGTCATCTCCTCCGTGGAGCAAATCTACGGCTTGGAATTGGACGGCACGATCACCCCCTATGCAAGCTACGTCAACCGGGTCTACGGGGTGCGAAGCGAGACCGGTGATGAGTATGTCGTCAAGTTCTATCGACCGGGGCGGTGGAGCATAGACGCGATCGAGGAAGAGCACGAGTTTGTTGCCGACTGTGCCGCCGCGGACGTTCCGGTGGTTGCTCCAATCGTCGACGAGGACGGTTACACCGTCAGCACCGTTGAGTGGGAAGAGGACAACGGCGCCGTTGAGTACTGCCTGGTGCTCTACCCAAAACGCGCCGGGCGCGGATTCGACGCGGAGAGACCGGACGATTGGTTTCGCCTTGGCGCGCTGGCCGGCCGTGTGCACCAAGTAGGCCTCACCAACCACGCCGACCACCGTCTAACGTGTACGCCCGATCACTCCACCGCCGGATTCCTCCAAGATTTGTCGGATAAAGGCGTCGTTCATCCGGAGATTTCGGGCGAGTTTTTCGAGCTTGCCGAGCGGGGACTGCGGCCGCTTCTCCCGCTGTTTGACGGCGTTCCGCTTCAAAGGCTTCACGGTGACTTCCACCGAGGAAACATCTTGGAGCGCGGTCGCGAAGGCCTGCTCTTGATCGACTTCGACGACATGATGATAGGACCGGCCGTGCAAGACCTCTGGCTTCTGCTGCCGGACCGAATTCCCAACCTGGGTTCCGAGCTGACCCACCTCTTGTCGGGCTACGAGCAGTTTGCCGACTTTGATCCCCAACAGTGGCGGCTGGTGGAGCCCCTCCGCCTAATGCGGATGATCTATTACCTGGCCTGGCAAGCTTCACAAGCTTCGGATCACCGGTTTGCCGCGGACAACCCCGGCTGGGGAAGCAAGGGGTTTTGGATACGGGAAACCGAAGACCTTCGTGTCCAGGTCGAGGTGATCGAGGAACAGCTGCGCAATTAAGCTGCAACCAATCTATGGTACGTGAACCACGGCCGGGCGGACCCGCCGGCGGCAGGACGCCGGCGCCACTCCCGAGTTCGCCACTCACTCAAATTAAATCGATAATTTTAGTCCGAAATAGCTTCTCAAGTCTCCAATATACGTGTAGAATAGGAAGCAAATCCCAAAAGGAGAACCTTTATGCGCAAGATTATGCTCTTAACGCTTGCCGTGTTTATCGGCATCGCTCTGATTAGCTGCGGCAATGACAACAACGCCGGCAACGGCGACGGTCCCTCAGTCGGTTACGTGCCGAACCAGACGGCTGTCGCCTACGCCTACACCCACGGGGGTTACGTCGGAATGGCAACTGTGGAAGTTGACGGCGACGGAGACCTCGACGTCGAAATTGACGAGGCCTTCCTGCCCCACACCCTCGCCGTCGTGGACATGGAGTCCGACGACTGGACCGAAGACAACACCGTCTTCTACGTAGTGCGTGGTGATGAGGTGCGTGTGGCCAAGTATGTCTCGTACGGCGAGGACATGTACGTCGGCTCCACCGTTGGTACATCTCTCATCTACGTCGTCGCCGACGAAGACGGCGAACCTGCAGGTGCAGTCGACCTCGAGAAGACCATCCTTCGCAATCAAAGCACGATGGCCGCTTGGTACGAAAACATTGCTGCGGGCGAATTCGCCGTTTACACCGAGTTTGGCGGCGACGCGGCACCCGTTACCACCACCAGCTACGGCAGCCTGACCAAAGAGGGTTCTGAGTACTGGAACTTTGGTATCGGCTGGCAGGGCAACATCGATGCCATCGAAGAGACCATCGAAGAGAACGGTGGCGGCTTCAAGCTCGACGAGATGGTTCGTACGGACGACAATACCTGGGAGCTCGCTGACGCAACCACTTCCGCTACCGCTTCCGACCTTCCCGACTACGTCAACCTCGTCCAGACCGCCCTCGGTCGACTCGAGATTTATCGCTAGTCGAGACAATCGCTGACGGTCGCACCGCGACCGACGGGCCGCCCAGCCGGATGGTTGGGCGGTTTTTTTGTGCCCTGCCCGCAGTTGCCCTGCCCGCAGTTGCCCTGCCCGCAGTTGCCCTGCCCGCAGTTGGACCGGTGTAGCGCGATTGGCTTGGCGGCACGTGTTCGTGATTGCCGAACCGCGCCGTCCGGTGCGAGTCGCCTTTGTGGTCCGACGGGCGCAAGATAGTGCCGCGGGTGCGAAAATTGTGCCTCGGTTTTCTGCGGCGGCCGCTATACTCAAGAGCGAAGGCATGCAATCTCCGGCGCTCTACCTCGATCCCCTTCTTCCCCTCTTCCTCGAGAAAAACGCCGCGTCTACGCGACCGGTCGCCGGCATCGAAGCAGCCACGGCGATACTCATCTGCGCCGGCGGGAGCGTCGATGTTGTGCAGCAACAGGGTTCCGCAACACGCCTAACTGCTCCGGCGCTCTGTTGGTGGCACGCCGGCCGGTGGCGGTATATCCAGCAGCGACATCCCACCGGAGAGACATCACCATCCGAGCCGGATTACTGGATTATGGTTGTAGGAAGTCCCCTCCTCGAACAGATGATTGTTGGATCGTTCGGAGAGTCCGGCTTTGTGAGTTTCCTCGATGGCTTTTCGACCGAGGGAGGTGCCAAGACCGGTCCCTTCGAGAGGACAACGCTGGAGGCACTCGATCGCCTTGTCTCCGTCCTGCGGGATCGACCTCCCGTCTACCGTACCTTGGCCCGCTCAATGGTTACGGAAGTCCTCCTCGGAGCGTACCAGGCGGGGCTGACCTCCGACGCTTTCCTTCCGGAAGCTGCGTACGGCCTCGCTGAGCTCCTCGACTACATCGAGATGCACTACAGCCGTTCGCTCCGCCTAGAAGAGCTTGCATCGATGATAAAGACAAGCCCGTCACACCTTTCGCGATTGTTTACGCGGCAGGTGGGGATGCCGCTTTTTGAGTACATCAACAGAGTTCGGATCAGAAAAGCCTCTCTCCTCCTGCGAAAGACGAGCCTCAGCGTGATGCAAATCGCAATCGACGTCGGATACAACAACGTCTCGTTTTTTAACCGCTACTTCAGACGAATTATGCGCGTGTCACCGCGAGAGTACCGTCGCTCGACTAGATAGACCCCAGCCGGCCGACTCGAACAGCCCGTTCGCGGGCGAGTTCGAACAAAATAGTGCGCATTTGTTCCAGATCCGACCGGCAGCCGGTACGCGAATGTGACAGACTCACAAGTGCAACCACAACACTTGGAGGTACAAACGTGAATGCAGAAACATTTCTAAAAACGTCGTCCGCGGCCAGAAGGATCGGAGTGGATGCCCGGATTGTGATCAGACGCTTTTCGAGCACCCCGAAGCAGGTGGCTGCTGTGCTTGAAGACGGAACGGTTGAGATCGACGGTCCGCCGATATGTGAGCTGACCGCCGGGGAAATCGTCCTCGCCCGTGGAGAAATCCGGGAGTTGGACGGCGTCTTATCATTTGTTGTTACGGAGGTAGTGGAATGAAGCTTGGAAGAATTGGTTCAGTCAAGGTTCCCCTCGATGTGGTGCTCGGAAGCACGGAACAACCGGTAGAACAGGTGGCCTCCATAGGCGAAGGAACCATCATTGAGCTCGACGCCATAGAGAGCGAGCCCGTACAACTTCGAGCAGGCGGCGCGATTGTCGCCTATGGAGAGGTTGTTGTAATCGATGAACACTTTGGTGTACGCATCACCAGTTTGGCCAAGGATGACAACGGGGCTTCCGGCGGACCGGCAATGCGGCCAAGCAAGAAACCAAAAGGGGAAGGCGATGCCGACTAACACCCGTGAAAGCAACAGGAAGGTTACACGGTATGATTTCAAGCGGCCCGACAAGTTCTCCAAGGATAAGCTGCGCACATTTTACTTCACCAACGAGACCTTTGCCCGGCGGCTCACGCCCATCCTGGCGCGTATCATCGGTACACCGGCTGAAGCCGAGCCGACCGTCGTTGATCAAGAGACCTACCAAGAGTTTGTGGATCGGCTTTCGACCTACTCGGCGCTTGCGACGATCGGGCTGGCCCCACTCCGCGGTCCGGCCGTGCTGCAGGTTGACCCCAAGCTATCGCGCCTTTTGATCGATACCGCATGTGGACGCCCGTTCGGCGCGTCGGTCGCGGAAACGACTGACGACCGTCACTCGACCGAGCTCGAAAACCTCGTCCTCGACCACGTCTTGGGATCTTTCCTACCGGCACTTCGCGAAGCCTGGCAGCCGATCTTCGACATACAACCGAGCATCGAGACCATCCATAGTGAAAGCAAGTACCTTCAGATAGCCCCGCCAAGCGAAATGGTCATCTCTTCGAGGATTACCGTGCGCGCCGGCGGAGTCGTGGCGTCGGTGAACATCGGCATACCCTATCTCACGATCGAGCCAATCGTCCCGCGATTGGGCGCGATGTACTTTTTCAGTAGGCTCCGTCACGGCTCGGCGACCCCACAATTGGCGGATAGAGCCGAGACCCTCGAGGTTCCGTGCGAGCTATGCCTGACCCTCGACGGCATAAAGCTCAGCCGGCTCGCGAGCGTAATCGACGGCGCTCCACTGCCGCTCGAACAGGCAATTGCTAACCAACCTGCCCTGCGCGTAGGCGGGGTGCGGGTGGCCCGACTCAACGCCGAGTCGATCGACGTATCGGGCTCGCATCTCACCTTGCCGGTCCAGGAGCACCGCCCGAATGCCGGTCGTGGCCGTGTCCACGCCGAGCCCATAGGCAGTGCATCCGGCAATGACGGCGAACTCCAAGCCATTATAAGAGGGCTTTCCGACCTTCGGAGAGCCGTTGACGACCTCCGGGTGGAGAGTAGCTCGGTACCCGCGGTGGACGTGGAAGATGTTGCGTCGCCCCGCGTTCCCGACGACCTTGGGCGTATGTTGGCAAAGGAGACGCCGACGGTAATAGCCTTTGTGCTCGCGGCTATTCCACCGGACGAGGCTGCACGGACGATAAGCGCCCTGGCGCCGGACCTCCGCGACAGGACCGTGGTGGCTCTAAACGAGTTGACCGCCGGAGATAGAGCATTACACAAAAGGCTCATGGCACTTCTCGCGCGACGGGCGCGCTCTAAGGAAGAGTCGACCATATCCGGCGGCCCAAGAGCAATCGCCGAGATCCTCAATCACGTAACACGCAACGTCGAAATCGCGGTCATGGAACGATTCGAGAAGGAGAACAAGGACCTTTTTGAGTCGATTGCGAAGCTAATGTTTGTTTTCGAGGACTTTGTGCTCCTCGATCCCTCCGCCATACAAAAGCTCGCTTCGCGCATCGCGCCGGAAGAATGGGCGATCGCCCTAAAAGGTGTACCGCAGAACGTATCAAAACATATCTACTCGTCGTTCAGCGAAGAGCACGCGGGGGCGGTAGAAGATGTTGAGCGGACCTTGGGACCGGTGAGACGAAGCGAAGTTGAATCCACACAGCGCGAGATCATCGAAGAGCTTCGACGCCTGGAAGAGGCGGGCGAAATCAAGATTGCCCGCGAGGACGACACGCTACTGTAGGCGACACTCACTGCACACGCTGCTGTAGGCGACCTAGCGGGAGCCGGGCCTCCCGGGCGTGGCCCCACGTGGACTCGGCCTGCGTCCGCCGGCAGCCACGGCGCCGCGTCGCTACTGCGCCTACGCCTCGAACGCCTTGACCGCCTCGATCATGGCGGCGACGTTCTCGATGGGGCTCTTGGCCTGCACGTTGTGCACCGCGTTGAACACAAAGCCGCCGCCGCGGGAAAAGACTTTGCAGCCTTCGGTCACCTCGGCACGCACCTTGTCGGTGGAGCCGAAGGCCAGTGTGTGTTGCGTATCGACGCCGCCGCCCCAGAAGACCAAGTCGTTACCAAACTCGCGCTTGAGATGCTCGCGGTCCATGCCCTTTGCCGAGATCTGTACGGGGTTGATGACGTCGAAGCCGGACTCGATAAACAGCGGCATAAAGTTGGCAACCGCGCCACAGCAGTGTTTGAAGACCTTCCACGTTGTGTTGCCGTGAATCCAGTTGGTCATCTTTTGGTAGTACGGCATCCAGAGGTCGCGGTAGGTCTGCGGCGAACAAAAGGTCGAGTCCTGCGTGCCGAAGTCCGTACCGCACAAAAAGACGACGTCCGGCACCTCGCCGACAACGGCGTGAACACGTTTGAGGTTCTCAACGGCAATCTCGGTCTGCCGGCTGTAAATTTCGTGGATGTAGTCCGTCCGGGCCACCGTCGACATGTACCACTCGGCTATGTCACGGATCCCTTTGGGGTGCTTGAGAAACGGCGCCGGGACAAGGGCGATGTCACCAAGACCGGTGCCGCCGAAGTTGGCCATGACCGCTCGATCGGAGTCTTGGAGCTTGTCCGCCTCGGCCTTGAAGTAGGCCAGGTCTTCGTCTGAGAGCGGACCGAATTCCTCGAGGTTGTCTTCGACATTGAGTTTGTCGTCATCGATCGGCTCTTGCCGAACAATAGCGTCGAAAAAGAAACCTCCCTCAGGCATCCGTCCGCTCGCGGGCACCGTACTGTCTCCCTCCGGATAGATAAAGACGTCCCCCTTCTCGTTTGTGGTGGTAACAAAGTCGCGGGGAACCAGCACATCCTGCCCCCAGGGAGTACGCCACTCCTTCCAGCCCTCGTTGGTAAACCCAAAGATTGTCTTTCGCGGATAAATAAAGTCCACATCCGTGCCGATGGCATCTTGCAGGTCCGGTTCAACCTCGCCGAGCATTTGGAAAGGCTCGTTGATCTTGACCGGTCGCTTTTCAAGTCCGTAGTAGTCACGAAGCGCCGCCACAATGCTCGAATGCATCCCCGTGACCGCGTTGCTGCCGAAGTCGATGGGGATTGGCCCGCCATCGTGCGAAAGTGCTCGTTGTACCTTTTCTTTGCTGGTCATGATGCCTCCTAGATGCGTCACCCGGGCTGCACGCACGCGCGAGCGGGCGTTTGGCCACCACCGGCGCGTACCGCCCGCCGACCCTTTTATCGTACCGTGCTCGAGCACGGTTCGCAAGCATCACTATGGCCCGGCGTCTCACTCTACCCGCACTGCTGCGCGCAGCGCCAGTTTGGCATCCAAGGCAATCCACTTGCCGTGCGCAAAGGCAAGCGGATTAATGTCCAATTCCAAAAAGTCGTCTCCAAGATCTATCACGCACTGCGAGACCCTCACGAGAACGTCGACCAAATCTTCGCAATCTACCCGAATGCCACGAAAGCCGGAGAAAAGGGGCGCAACCGTAAGCTCGCCCACCATGGCAAACAGCTCGGAACGCGAGGCGGGGACTAGTCTAAAGCTTGTATCGCGGTAGAGCTCGACGAGTGTTCCCCCCGCGCCAACCATAAGCGCCGGTCCCATGTCGGGGTCTCGGATCGCGCCCACTATCAGCTCTACATCGATTTCGCCAATCATCTGTTCTACCAAGACAGAAAAGTTGGCAAAACGATTACGAAGCTCGAGCGCAACGCCTGGGAGATCAGCCTCGGTAACTCTTAAGCGAACGGCACGAACATCCGTCTTGTGCAACAATCCGGACGCCGATACCTTCACCGCATAGGGTCCGGGAAACTCGGGCAAAGTTATCATGGCGCCGGGTGGCATTACCAAGCGGGAAGGTGTCTCTACACCGTAGCTCTCGAGGAGGCGTTTTGTCTCAACCTCTCCAGGCCCCCCCCCGGTGCAAAGCTTATCTGCGACGGGATCCGCGCCGCCGTTACCATCGATGTCCTTGTTGCCTGTGGTTGAAACGGCCGCCGTTGACCTGATTGGGTCCGTGAGGCTCCCCACGTATGCCTCGGCTTGACGTTTTAGTAGCGCGGCTCTCTCTACAAGAATCCGGGCGGCTCGAATAGTGCGGTCGAGCGCAGGATAGGCGGCAAGGCCCAATTCGGTAAATCGCTTGCAGTACTCATCCGTCCTGGCACCAAAATGGGCAAAAACGAGTACCGTCTTGTTGGACTTCTTTGCGCAATCGGCAATACCATCAACCAGATCATCGCCGATGTTGACGGGAGCAAAAAAGCAGTACGCAATCAGAATATCCACCTCGGGGTCGTGGAGCACTATGTTCACGGCGTCGACGAATCCTTTTGTATCCGCGCCGGCGGTCAGATCGACGGGATTATGCGGTGAGGCAAAGGACAAGATCACGGACCGCAAGGACTCTTCAGTTGTTTTCGTAAACTTGGCGAGGCGAAGAGTTTGACTACCACGCTTGGTCTCGATATAGTCCGCACCCATCACTCCGTACCCGCCGGCCGACGTTACAATCGCAACACGATTGTTCGCCGGAATCTTGGCATAGCATGCGGCGCGCATTGCATCGATGAGCTCTTCATCGTCTTGAACACGCTGAATCCCATACTGAGACAAGGCACCGTTCACAACAGCATCCGAACCTGCCAAGCGTCCGGTATGACTGGCAGCCGCTGCCGCGCCTGCCGCTGTTCGCCCGGCCTTCAGAAAAAACACAGGCAATTCCTGCATGACACGCTGCGCCGATTCGAGAAGTGGCCGCCCCTCAGCGAGGTGTTCCAGGTACACCGCAAGGGCCGAGACCGCCGGCATGCTGCCTACATGTTCCACAAAGTCGTAAACCCGGAGATCGACGGCATTTCCCAATCCAACAAAGGCCCTCAGAGGTAACCCGTGAATCGATGCAGCACCCAGCGCTTCAACCCCGACCGAGCCACTCTGACTTACAAAGACAACTCCGCCGGAGCCCGAGGATTGATCGGACATCCGTAGCCCATCGACCGCGTGTTCAACAAACACCGTATCGAAACCGGTCGCCGGATTCTGGATGCCAAGCGTGTTAGGGCCGAGAAGTCGTGTTTCTGTTTTGTCCACAACCTGTCGCAAACACGACTCCAATTCCTTGCCGGCATCATCAGTCTCGGCAAAACCTCCGGCAAGCACGATGACAAACGGCACCTCGATTCTCGCACACTCTTTAACCGCGGAGACGGCTGCCGACGCAGGAACTGCTACCACGGCAACATCGGGAGTTTCCGGTACAGCAGCAAGCGATTTGTAAGCCGTCAACCCAAGCACGGTGTCTTTCGTGGGGTTCACGGGGTATGTTTCAATACCGGCTGCGAGGAGCTGCCGGAGGACTATACACCCCGGCTTATTCAGCGTCTCGGTTGCACCGATTACGGCCACTCTCCGAGGGCAAAACAATCGATCGAGTTCGTTACTCACGGACTAGTACTCCGCTATTGGCACAAAAGAGACTTGGATCGACAACACATTCTCCCTTTGCCTCGAGCTGCCACCAGATTTCAGTGCGCGGGGACGTGAGGCAATCCGGAAGAGACAGCACTGTTCCGCGGCCGCAACGTGCACAACCCCCGCGTAAGACGCTACCAGAACGGTAAATCGGTCTTATCTACCTGTCAAGGTTGTGATGTTCGGAGGCAATACCAAATCTGACTTGACCGTTCAGGTATATCGGTCTACTTTATGAGATGCCGTGCTCGAGCACGGCCCTGCAATCTTGGCGTTTTTTGGACGGCCACGGGGTGCGGCCGCCCGCAACGCCGTGGTACGGAGGTAGGTATGGCAACAGCCAATACAATCGGCTTCTACAGGACACCGATCGACAAAGATACACTAAGGCAAC
>CAZFLD010000113.1:0-10318 GCA_964519835.1 uncultured Spirochaetales bacterium | reverse complement strand
TGTCACAATTCCCGCATGGATTGCCTTTCGCCGCTGGTAGGGCATGGCCCGGCCCTACCAGCGCCGTCGCGCCCGAGGCGGCGCCGGCTTATGACTGATTCGCGCTGCGCCTACGACCGGTATCTGCGAGCAATGCCTCTAACTCGTCGCGTGATTCATACAGGGCTTTGTTACCCTCGGGCCATGAATGGCCCTCGACCGCGTAGCCGTCATCAGCGAAGATAACGTTACCGGTCAGGTGCCTTTGAGGCACGCACATAGCAAGAAGAGACTCAACGACTCCCTCCGCTGTAGCAAAACGCTTCGTCGGCGTGTGCGCGAGAATGCTCAGGGCCCGTGCCGTATACTCACCGTCATCCTCAGTAAGCAGGCGACGATTCAAGTTCGTAATCACGGTGCCGGGGGCAATACCGTTCACTCGAACACCGTAAGGCGCGAGCTGCGCCGCCGCGGTCTTAACTAGACCCTCCAGCCCGTGTTTGCTCGCATTGTAGGCGTAGCTGCCAAACAGCGACTGGCGGCTCCCGTTGCTGCATAAGTGAAGGATGTGGCCGCCGCCACGTGCCACAAGGAGTGGAGCCACGGCGCCTGTAACGGCAAATGCGCCCGTCAGGTTCACCTCACACACTCGACGAAACGTCTCAAGATCATCACCGGTCAGTTCCATTGTAAGATCCATGGATGGATGATGGATTCCGGCAAAGTTTACGACCACAACCGACTGTGCATCGGGCTCAATGACGCGTCGAAACTGCTCACGTAGACCGACCAGGTCGGTGACGTCTACTCGCGCAGACGGCAAGTCGGTCTCCGCCTTGTCTTTGTCGAATACGTACACGGTCGCGCCGGCGAGGCTTGCGGCGGTTGAAAATGCACTTCCCAAGCCACCGGCTCCTCCAACGCTAACAATCTGTGTTTCGCGAAGATTAATTCGGTTCGGATTGTGACTCATGCGGCCAGGCTACCTAGTATCCGTCGTCGGTGTGAGCACTCACTCGCCGAGAAGATGGCTGAGCGTGTACATCTCAAGACCGTCGTAGTCGCGGGCATCGATAAACTGTTGGTGTATTGACTCATCGAACTCTTCCACCTTCCGTTCGAGGATTCGTACCATTTTGAGGGAATTCTCGAGGTGCCGAAAAGAAAGCTCCGACGGCTGTGTTCGCATTGCTTGCACATCCAACCCCACAATCTCTCCCGCCTTGCCGAATCCGCCTCGTTTCAGGACCCGTATCTGATTAAATGCCTGCCGTATGTTCTCGGCACCGAAGGTCTTATCCTGGTCGAACTTCAGGCTGTTTTGGTCGTTTAGGTGAACGCCGAACAGCTTTCCCATTGCGAGAGCAAATCCCATCTCGGATGCAGGATCGAGCCCGGCAAGCATCGCGTGGGCGCTCTCGACGAGCCCGCCAACTCGAGCGGGATCATGAGTTGCTGCGGACAGCGCCATAGCATGCCCTATGGTCGGAGCGAAACTTCGATCTATGGGTTCATTCGGCTTTGGTTCGATGAAGACTCTGATCTGCGGATCGTAGTCGAGAATGTCGTTGAGACCGTCAATCATCCAACGAATACCGTCTTGGGGATTCTTGCTCTCCGCACAAACAGTCCCCTCCCTGGCATACCATAGCCCGAGAAGATTACATCCCATCTGTCGGCAGAGGTCGACGCTTCGTTTCGAGCGCTCCACCGCATACAAGCGTTCCTTTGGATTGTTGGAAGTGAATGAGCCATCGATGCCCTTCGGAGATTCCCACAGTCGCGGTGCTACAAATTCGGCGACAAGGCCGTTGTCCAAGAGAATCCTTCGCTTTTCGTTGGCGACGGACTTGCACGTCCTGTCGTCCTTACTGTCGATCTCGGGGACAACGTCGTCATCGTGAAACTGAATCGCGTGAAACCCCATCGCCTTGAATCGCCGCACCTTCTCGTCAAATGTGAAGGATTGTCGAACCGACGGCCCGAAGGCATCGGCGCCTTCCTGGATGTTCCAGGGGCCGACCGAGAACTTAAATTCTTCCATCCGCTATCCCTCCTACGGAATTAACCTAGGCCTATTCTAATACCCTTGCCTGACTTGGATTTGAGCCACCGATCCAGACAGATCGGTTTGGATTTGTAAAGAATCCCGTATTTCCGAAACGCCTCCGTGGCGGTCATTCCTGCCTCAATTTCCTTGCGCACGACTTTCTCGCCACGCGCTTTCTCCACCGCTCCCGCGACTGCCTCGTCTACGTCGCCGAAGATAAAGTCTCCCGGCTCTACCACAACACCACGTGCCTTTGCAGCGGCCGTCATTATCTCGCCCCAATTCGCGCTTCGTGGGAACGCCCCCGCCGCGATGTAGACTTCCCCAGGACGCAAGTTATGCAAGGCCTGGGTCATCAAACCAAAAGGGTCCTCTTGGGGACCGTACACATCCATCATCAAGACCGGCATTGCCCGGCCGACGACTCTCATACCCGCACGGAGAGGTTGTATCCCCTGGGGTAGGAACTGACGGTAGTAGCCCATTCCGTCAAGGATGCCCCCGACGACGGGGGTACTAAGCTCACGAGCTACAAGAGCACGTAGCTCTTCTTCGTTCGACCATTCCTTCACTATCGTCACTCTCGCAACCTTTACAGCTCGTCGAGATAATCGCGCTTGAAGTAGCCGAGTGTTCTCTCGTAATCCGCCGTGTACCACTTGTGATCCGGATGCGTTGACGTAATGTGCCTCTTATCGTGACCTGCGTATACGGCCAAGTAACAGATGTCAAGGGCCGCGTAATTCCCCACCCCAAGGCCATGCATATTCCCCCACCCAAAACAGGGTTGGCTGGGGGGGTGTCACGCAAGCACGCGATCGCGAAACGTGCGGAGACGAGTGGATGCATTTGAATGAGCCACCTGCGATTCTACAGCCTTAACCATGACCCATGTAACGTAACTCCGTCCGTGTACCATAACCCATGTTGAATACTGGATTTTGTTTGTCCAAAAGAGGATGTCATATCGCCTGACTCGCGTCGGGAGGCGTCGGAAGCTCGGACGGGTTCCGACCCGTCACGCGCTTGAATGCTTTTGAGAACGAAAACGTATCCGCATACCCGGTCTGAGTAGAGACCTCCTTTACCGAGGCCCCCGCGTCCAGGAGGAATCCCGCATAACTCATGCGGAGTTCGTTGTGATATTTGATTGGGGACTTGCCGATTAGCTTCTTGAACAGACGGGTCAGTCCACTTTTTTCCATTGCACAGACCTTCGATAGCTGCAGTAGGCTCAGCCGTTCGTTGCGATGGAACTCCATAAAATCGATAGCCCTGAGGAGAGCCTCAAAACCACTTACCCCTTGGTCTAAACCTTTTAGGCTTACCTCTCCTGCCTGCAGCCAGAATTGAAAAACGGAGTACAAAAGCAAGCGTACGCTGAACGAGGATACGTCGCCGCATCGCCCTGCTTCTCGAAAAAAAAGGCGAAAGGCATCGGCAATTCTATCGCCGGAATCGCAAGTCACAAACGGAAAGGACAGGTACTTAAATAGGGAGTTGTTCGCGGGCGAGAAGTCACAAAAGTACACTCGCAAACGATCATCCTCTATTTGTCGGGCCGATATCACGTCACCCGGCCGGAACAGGTATAGCTGTCCTGGTCGCAGATTGAACTCGACTCCGCTTCGAGTAAGCATGCCCGCACCCCGACGGATGTACCACAAATCGTAGTCTTCAAAGGCTAGGTCGTTGATCTGCCAATCCTCGGGGCAGGCAAAGTCCGCGCTACGGCCTGCCCGGAACAGCGAGTGCTCTATTACGCGTTTTACGATTCCTTCCATTTCCGGTCCCACTCGATGGGCCGGTACCAAACTTGACACCGACGAGTGAAATTTGGTACACATACTAGACCAATAACCGACAAAAGGGAAGGAAAATGTTAAGAAATCGACCAGTCACGCAAGTATCGCTTGATGTGACAACTATTGACGAGGCCCTGGCAATGGCTCGGGGAGCGGTGCGCGCGGGCATTGACTGGATCGAGGCGGGCACGCCGCTCATTCTCGGAGAGGGATTGCATGCGGTCGCAGCTCTGCGGGCAGAATTTCCGGACCACCCTATTGTGGCGGATCTCAAGACGATGGACGGAGCGGGGCTTGAAGCCGAGATGATGTTGAAGGCCGGTGCCACGCACGTCGTTGTTATGAGTCACGCGCACGAGGCGTCGATCGTCGAAATGGTTCAAACGGCGAAACGTTACAACGGTGTTGTGATGGCAGACGTTCTCAACGCGTCTGACAAGGCGGAAGCTGCGCGTCGGATGGAAGAGCTCGCTGTAGACTGGATCATCGTTCACACCGGTTTTGATGAGAGGCGACAAATTCATGGGGCCTCTCCCCTAGACGACTTGCCGGAGGTATTGAAGGCCGTAGGCATTCCGGTTCAGGCCGTAGGGGGACTGTCAATCGAACAGTCGATTTCCAGCATCGAAATGGGAGCTTCATCTTTGGTGATTGGCGCACCGTTGGCGGTACAGGCCGATAGATTTGCCGCCGGCGATGAGTTTGAGAGTATCCTGCGTGATGTCGTGGACCGAGTGAACGAGTTTGCACGAAAAGCGGGACTAAAGTGATCAAGCTTGCCGCCTTTCCAAAGTGCTTCATAACAGAGATTTCCGAAGGCAGGATGGACCTGTTCGACTGGATCGAGATGGCCAAGCAACTCGAGTGCGACGGCTTGGAGCTGTACGATCGCTTCTTCCAGTCCACGGACTCGGACTACCTCGGCAAGGTTCGACGAGCAGTTGAATCTCAAGGCAAGATCATCCCGATGCTCTGCTTTTCACCTGACTTCACTATCCCGGATCGCGAGGCGCGTCAAAAGCAAGTTGAGCGCCAGTTGGAGATGCTGCGGGTTTCGGCGGAAATCGGCGTTAGCTACTGTCGTACGCTTTCCGGGCAAAAAAGACCCAATGTAACAGAGGACGAGGGTCTGGCCTGGGTGGTAGAGAGTATCGAACAGTGTCTGCCGGAGGCGGAGAAGCTTGGGGTCCATCTTGTCATCGAGAATCATTATAAAGACGGTTTTTTTTGGGAACATCGCGAGTTTGCACAGAAACGAGAGTTGTTTGTGAAGATTGTCGAAGCCATCGACTCACCGTGGTTTGGCGTGCAGTTCGATCCGTCAAACGCTTTCGTGGCGGGGGACGATCCAGTTGAGCTTCTCGATATTGTGTTGCCGCGAGTGATGACTGTCCATGCCAGTGACCGCTATCTTGCGCCCGGTGTTACCTTGGACGATCTCTATGGTGCCGACGGCACGGTTGGATACATGGACGGTCTCGTTCATGGGGTAACGGGCGAAGGTCTCAATGACTACGACGCGATCTTCGATCGCATCAGCCGCATTCCGCGCGAGATATGGGTATCGATCGAGGACGGGGAGAACGGCATGGAAGAAATGCAGCGGTCGCTTGGATTTCTCGACAAAAGACGGATGGAGTTCTCCAGAAATCGCACGGAACCGAATAAGGACGGAGATAAACCATGACTAGCCCCGTACACTCTGAACTCGATCGACTAACTGCGACGAATAGGCGCCAGTTTGAGTTGGCGCGCCAGGTAATGCCGGGAGGCGTAAACTCGTCCGTTCGAATTCACAACGCTATGGGAGTACCGTTTTTTGTCTCTCGGGCGGAGGGGGCATATATCTACGATCTGGACGGACGTCCATATCTTGACATGTGTTGCGCCCACGGAGCCGCACTCCTTGGGCATGGTCACCCAGCCATCGTAGAGGCGGTCGCTATGGCTACGAATCTTGGATTCGCAAGTGTCTTCGAGACCGTGCACCACGAAAAGCTCGCTAAGATGCTCTGTGAGGCAACGCCTTGCGCCGATATGGTTCGCTTCTGCTCATCCGGATCTGAGGCTACCCTTCACTTGCTTCGGGCATGCCGCGCGGCAACCGGAAAGAACAAAGTGATGCGCGTCGAAGGACACTTCCACGGATATCATGAGCTACTGTATATCGGGGGGCATCCGCCAAAAGACTATCTTCCAAGCAATCGTACCAAGCCCTATATCGAATCGGCGGGCATACCGGAAGAGTTCCGCAACCTTATAATCCCGATTCCCCACAACGACCGTGAAGCTCTCCAAAAGGCGATTGAGGATCAAGCAGACGAAGTCGGCACGCTGATACTCGAACCCGTTAACTACAACTGCGGCGGTATCAAAGCCGACTCCGGCTATTTGGAGCTTGTGCGCCGCCTTACACGTGAGCACAACATCGTGTTGTTTTTCGATGAGATTCAGTCGGCATTTAAGGTCTCGCCGGGTGGGGCTCAAGAGGACTTTGGGGTTGTGCCGGATGTTGCGACGATTGGTAAGTCACTGGGAGGAGGGTTTCCCCTTTCGGCATTTCTCGGGTCCGAAAGCATAATGTCGATGTACAAGCCGGTCGGGGCGGTTCAGCACAGCGGCACGTTTAACGCGCATCTCGTCCCCGTGTTGGCCGGCTTGGCCTTTGTCACTGAGGTAAAAAAACCGTACTTCTACCCGCGACTAAGGGCCCTTGGCGAACGATTCTACTGCGGCGTCGACAAGATCATCACTGAGCATGATCTCAACATGGTCGTAACTCGCCACGGTCCGAGGTTCGACGTTGTCCTCGGTCGCCGCGACGCCCCCCGCCGGTACGAAGACACGTTCTGCCACGATAATCAGGTAATGATCGACATCTGGGGCGCTTGCTTGGAAAGGGGGGTGTACTTCCATGACTACGGTGGAGCTCCCGTTCACCATGGCTTTTCCATCCAACATAGCGAGGAAGATATCGACAAGGCCCTGAATGTACTGGAGGAGTCACTCGTGATCTATCGGGATCGGATAAACGCACTCGGAGATCTTTGAGCCCGATCGGGCCATTGAATGTTGCGTGGTCGACTGATTCCTGGTAGCTTTCCCCGTCACGCATTTATCACGAACGGAGGAAAGAAAAAATAGCTGTTGAGCGCGAGTACCTAACAGACCAAGTGGCCAAAGAACTCATCGCCATGATCTTTCGTGGCGAATTGGAGCCGGGCAACCGTCTTCCGGCCGAACGAGAATTGAGCCGCCGGCTAAAGGTAAGCCGGGGGACCATTCGGGATGCGCTTGCCGGCCTCGAAGAGCTTGACGTCGTTGAAACAAGGCGAGGATCCGGAACGTACGTACGCAGGACCGCGCCCCAATTGTTGCCACTCATCGACGGAAACCGTGATTCTGGCCGGGTGCACCTCGACGACGTTCTGTTCGCCAGGCAGGCAATTGAAGTACCTGCGTTCCAACTTGCTTGTAGCAATGCCCGTGCGGAACACCTAAAGCGACTCGAGGCAATTCTTGACCACATGCGTCATAGTGTCCACAGCATTGGGGCCTTTGTAGAACACGATATGGAGTTCCACCACGAGATCGTCCGTGCAAGTGGGAATCCTGTCTTGACGGTCGCCTTTGAGGCAATCCGTCACTATCACCGTTTCTCTCAGATCTACACCAGCTACAAGCAGGACGAGGTCAAAAACACAATTCACCATCACGAACGGATTCTGGGGGAATTGAAGTCTAAACGTTCGCGACTGGGCTCGAGAGTCATCTCCGACCATTTTGCAGACATGAGGCGATACATCTCGGACGAGCACGGCGCCGGCTCTTCGGATTCCGGTCTTACCTGATCCAGGATGCTGCGGGTATTACGTTGACCCTTCCCGGCCATTTTGGTATGAAGAATATACCAATTAAGGGGGCGCAAGCATGAAGGTTTTAGTTGCTGAATGTCGCACAGAGACGAATACGTTTTCACCGGTCTCATGTGGCCTTCAGATGTTCCGCGACTTTACGTATGTCCGAGGCGACGAGGTCGGCAAGCGCTTCGAGGGTTCGGGGACAATCATAGGTGGGTTTATAGAGACTCTCCACGAAAACGCGATTGAGCCGAACTACTCGATCGCAGCTCACGCCGTAAGCGCGGGCAGAACCGAAGCCGCCGCACTGAAAGAGATCGCCGGTTTTCTTTCAGAAGACGTACAGCGGGTAAAGCCTGACTGCCTCTTGCTCTGCCTGCACGGCGCAATGGCGGCCGAAGGTGAAGACGATGCGTCGGGCGCCATTCTCGAAGAGGCTCGCAGAATTGGCGGGCCTGACCTAATTATCTCTGCTACGTTGGACCTCCACGCAAACTTGACAGAAAGAATGGTGCGTAACGCCGACATTATTGTCGCCTTCCATACATATCCTCACGTCGACCAGCGGGAGACAGGAGTCCGGGCGGCCGAGTTAGGTTTGGCCGCTGCGAGGGGCGAAATAGATCCGGTAATGTCGTTTGTAAAACTACCCATGCTTGTTCAGATTGCCGGTGCGGGCGAGGCGAGTGCCGCGTTCGGCAAGGTGATGGAAAGGGTTGATACGGTTGAGCAAAAGCGCGGTGTCCTCTCGGCCTCGGCGCTTTTTGTGCAATTGTGGATGGATCTTCCGGATCTCGGGTGCGCCTCACTTGTTGTAACCAACGGCGACGTTGAATCTGCAGAGCAGCATTCGGAGGACATTGCCGATCTGATGTGGCGTAGCCGAAAAGAGTTTACGGTCGACCTCGTACCTGTGGAGGATTCCGTCGAACAAGCTCTTGCTCACGAAAGCGGGCCGATAGTCTTGGCAGACCAGGCAGACGGGACGGGATCCGGCTCACCGGGCGACGGGACCGCGATCCTAAGAGCGCTTCTGAAACAAAAGCCGGATAAACCGTGCTTGCTGTCCGTCGTTGACCCGGATACCGTACAATGCGCATTCGTGACCGGACTCGGGCAAACCGGTACCTTTGAGGTTGGCGGGAAAATCGACCACGTAAACAACAGCCCGGTCGAAGTCAACGGCTACGTAAAGCTTCTGTCCGACGGGGATTTTGTTTTTGCGGGGGAGCAGGAGCGCGGGACCCGACAACAACGGGGAAAAACCGCAGTGATTGTATCCTACGGTATTCACATCGTCGTAAGCGAGCGCGCCGCGTTCAACTGGGATCCCGCCTTTTATCTATCGTTAGGTCTTGATCCCGCCAATGCCCAGGTGGTGGTGGTGAAGTCGCCATACGCCTTTCGCGCGAATTACGCCGGCATAGCTAAAGAGATGATGCTGGTTGACGGCCCCGGCGTCAGTAGCGCCAACATCCGGTCCATTCCGTTTCATCGGATTTCGCGCCCAGTGTACCCGTTTGACGAACTTGTGGAACACGGCGCACGTCCGCATGTGCGCCGCCGCAACTCAGACTAAGTCTTGTAGCCAACCGTTTTTCGGTATCGTAAGTGGCGACGATAGCGGATCAAGGCGGGATTGGTTGTTTTATCGATCCATTGCTCCATCACCAGCCGCATTTCTACGGGCGTTCGGCGTAGGCCGGATGAATCGAGAGATGGCGCGCCTTGTGTGGATCTATTAAAAGGTCGTAAGCGCTCCACGAACCCAGTCAGCGTGATCTGATGCCCGGCCGTATAGTTTCTGCCGGAGGAACACGAAGATGACGACGGTGGAAAAGGTATCGTACCGGACGGCGGTAACTTGGAGCATTCTGATAGCCTTACCTGTGTAGAAGTGACACGGAGCAAGGAAGGCGAGGTGGACGATGAGCAGCTGGTGATCGAGTCGGCGGCACTGACGATCAACGGCCGGGATGCCCAGATTACGGCGCGAGGACGCATGACCATGGCAAGTCTGCGCCGAATAGCCGGGGCCTGTGGACCGAGCGATGATTCGGCTTGAAAAGAACGCTCGGGTCTGGTTGGTCCTGGGACGCACCGACATGAGCAAGGCTATAGATGGCCTTTCCGCGCTGGTGGCCAACACCCTGGAGATGGATCCCATGAGCGGGCACTACTTCGTCTTCTGTGGTCGGAAGAAGAATACGCTGAAGGTTCTCTATTATGACCGCAACGGCTACGCGCTGTGGTACTTATGTGGAGCTTCACATAACTGCAATAGCCGGAATCCCTGCCCGTCGTAGGTCAACAGCTTGATCGTCGTCCCGCGCCGGTTGCGAAACGCGAAGACGTAGCCCGAGAACGGGTCGGCGCCCATGACGCTTCGGCAGATCGCCGCGAGTCCGTCGATTCCCTTGCGGAAATCAACCGGCCGCACCGCCAGGAGAATCCTCATCTGCGGGATAATCTGGATCATGCTCCTCGCACCCACAGTGCCTGCACGATCTGCCTCGTCAGCTGCGAGGCCGATATCGGTACCCGCACGATCAGCTTTCCGCCGTCGGCCGCCCCAACGCGCTTGGCAAGCCGTTGCTCGTTCACCGACAGCGCCGCCGCCACCT
>CAZFLD010000112.1:0-10352 GCA_964519835.1 uncultured Spirochaetales bacterium | reverse complement strand
GTTTTGACTGGTCCGAAGAGTGTGAAGTCCCTACGCCTAACGCGTGTAGTCAACTCGAGTTATCGTGCCGAGTCGATGGCGTGTCATGTTCGCTTTTTCGCGACCAGGGCAAATCTTCGGCGCCAAACGAGATACCTGATCTAGTATCCACAGACTTCGGACCAGGTGAATGCAGGCTCCGGCGGATTTGTGCCCTTGATTGTCGGTTTGCGGGACTCGGAACCACTACTCGTCGAGTTCCAGTCCGTCGCCTGTAAGGCGCCGATAGAAGCAACTGCGTCTCCCGGTATGACAGGCCGTCCCTCCGATTTGATCGACGAGAAGCAAAACCGAATCGTCGTCACAGTCCACCCGAATCTCGCGGATTTGTTGTACGTGTCCGGAGGTCTCTCCCTTTTTCCAAAGCCTATTTCGTGAACGGCTGTAATAGTGGGCGTAGCCGGTCTCTATGCTCATCGACCAGGCCTTCGCATCCATAAAGGCAAGCATCAGCACCTCGCGGGTGTCGGCGTTCTGAACAACAACCGGCACTAATCCGTTGAGTTTGTCGAACCGCAACGACGGGGCGGGAGCGAACTGTTCCGAAGAGTGTTGAATCAAATCGACGTTCTCGCTTTGCCGTCGTTATTTGCTGCCTGGACAAAGACGACGGCCGATTTACCTGTTTGAATCATGTGTTGTTGCCTCCGCAACAAATAAGATACGCGCGGAGGAATCAAAGGTCTTAGGACCGGTAGAGAAGGATCCCTCACGCGCCGGGAACCCAACGGCCGTCGACAATCTCCATCCGGTACTCCTCCCGCATCAACTGCTCAAAGCCGTGATGGAGGCGCTGCGCGGCCGTTTTTGTGTCCTTGGCCACATCATCCGAGGTTGGATAGTCGGGTGATTCGAGCATCGTTCCGCTTGTCATAAGGGTTTCCAGCAACACTTTCGCAGACAGGAATCTGCGGTACTTGTCGACACCAAAGATAAGAAAGTCGTTAAGGATCCCCAGGACCTCCCACGTGACTTGCTCGGCCTGGGAGTAGCGGCCGGCGTCCTTGTCCTGGTCGGAAAAACGGGTCGGGAGGTCACGGATGATACGGTCGAGATCCGACACAAGTTTTTGCAGATCGAACAACCCTGTAGCGCAGTTGAAAAGTATCTTCTTGCCTGACGCCTCAGCGGCTAAGACGGACTCTTCGTCGATCGCCGGTCCGATGTCCCCACAGTTCAGCCGCCCGTTTGCGTCGTGGACGAGAATGCCGCCCTTTATGTCGACCGGCGTCCTAAAAGTGAACTCAAAGGCAGCACTACGATCCGAAAGCGCAAAGTACGCCAGGGTTCCTGGGTCCGGAGTGAAGCCTATGTTGTCGACGTTGCCGAGGTATACAAAGCGCTTGCCCTCATCAAGCAACGACTCATAGACATCCTTGAGCACGGAAAAATTCTGTCCGTGCCCGCCCGGCAAAGGCAAGGTTTCGCCGTCATGACCGTATGCGCTCGAAAAAACCGACTTTTTGCCGTCTACCTCGTTACTGGAGTGGGTATAGGCGGCGATCAGCGGCTGCATCGCACTCCGAACATGCGTTATGTCGAACCCGGTTTCCTGTATCGCAGTACCAACCACTGCCCCCGAAGCATACTCGCTGTAGGCTTTCGACAGGGCCTTATCGGTCATGCGGCTTGTCATCTGAAACATCGGTATGCCTGAGAGCGCCAAATTGCGCATCCGAAGCTCGAGGAAGCTCGCCCCAAAGGAGCCATCCGGGTTGAGGTATGCGGGCGTCAGGCCCTTGGGCCGACCGGAAGCCGCTTCAGAGAGCCGGTTGAACGGACCGTGAAGCAAGTCGAGGAGATCCTTGTTCAACTTTGTGTTTTTCTTGCTGTCCGCGTAGCTTGTGGCGGAACCACCGTTGAGCACTCCCAGGGCTGTCACGGAGAAAAGCCTTTTGCCAATATCTGTCAGCTGATCTTTCCTAAGATGCGCCGTGTCGTCGGTGTAAAGATCGGCTAAACCCGGATCCAGCCCGAGATCAGTCAACCTCGATCGGAGCCGAGCGCGAGGCATCGACAATGCGTAGCTGTCGCGCATGTCCAGCACTTGCCGGCCGTCGATTTTGGGGATTTCCGTCACTACAACAGCACTCTGATCAGCAAGATCTCCACTGTTGTAACGGTCGAGTATCCTCTGTGTCAGTTCCACGTCGATAGACTTCGACCGCATGTCGCGGATGACGGCTTCATCCAGGTGGTCCGGCAGGTGGTCCGGTTTGTGGTCCGGTTTGCGGTCCGGCAGGTGGTCCGGTTTGTGGTTGCTCACTGTAGCCTCCGTTGGCGTTGTTGGCTGATAAAAAGCGCTGCGCCGTGTAGGGCGGTGTGCTTCTGTTCGATCAAATAGACCGGAATCGAGCGTAGCACCTCACGAACATTGGTGCGATAGTTGGTGTCGAAAGCCTCCATAAACGCCGAATTCAAGAAAAGCTCCCTGTTTTTGGCCGCTATGCCACCCGCGACAAACAGGCCGGCCCTTGGTATAAAATGAAGGGCAACGTCGGACGCAAAATGTCCATAGCCGCGGAAGAACTCGTCCATAACAATCGAGCAGATCTCATCGGTGGCGGACCTGGCGGCCACGGCCGCCGGTCGCTTGTCCGGCTCGAGTGAGGAAATGTCGTCGCATGCCGCCGGCTTTCCAAACTCCGCGAATAGCCGGTCGAACCAATTTGTTATTCCTTGTCCTGAAACAAATGCTTCTGTACCGGGTACTGTCCCGATCTTTGCGGCGATTTCATCACGGAGACCTCGCGATCTCTCATCGAAGGGTGCGAAACCCGAGTGGCCCGCTTCGGACGGCAATCCAAAGTATCCGTCGCGAGTTTCAACGAGAAAACCCACTCCCAACCCGGTGCCTGCGCCTACTACGGCTCTCACGGCCCCCTGCGGCTCGGGTTTGCAACCGTCGACGTGCCGTAGTGCGGTAACGTCCGAACCGTCGTAAAGGTCGAGATTTGGTAGCCCATAGCTGAGTGCTGAAAAGTCATTGATGACTGCGGTCGGCACCTCAAGTGCTGACTCGATCTCCATCGCATCGATCGTCCAGGGAGCGTTGGTCATCTGCGCTACGTTCCCCACCACTGGTCCGGCCACGCTGACGCAACACCCGTCAATCCGCGATATGGTCCGCCGACGGGCGGCGATGAATTCCGAGACAGCGTCCGCAAAGGATGTGTAGTCAGCTGTCTGAAAGACTTGGAGGTCCACAATGCGCGATGCTTGACCGTGCATTTCAACCATCGCGAGACGACAGTTAGTACCGCCGACGTCGGCGACGAGGAACTGTTCTGACACCAAAGACACCACGCCTTTATATCGCCTAAGCGCAACCCCGGCAACCCGATGCCGACGTCACCCGGAGGTAGGTGCCCTATGAGATCCGTCGGTCGAGCACCCTTTTGCCCCTACAAATAGCGCCGGAACCACCGATCGCCGCCCGAAAACCGATACATCCGTCACGGCACTTACCACACCGCAATTGGCAGGTACGGCGCCGGCGAGGAAAAATCCAGGCTATTTGGTCCAAAAACCAACACTCTTTGGACCACTTCAAGGAGGTTGCCCCGCCGAACGGTTTTTCGTAGCATTGCTATGGTCTACACCGCCAATGCTCGATTCAACACGCGCTCCATACCGATTGATCACGCGTACCGACTTCGACGGCGTCGTCTCAGCCGCTCTTCTGCGATATATCGGCCTTGTTGAAGAGGTGATGTTCGCGCACCCGAAAGACATGCAGGACGGATTAATCGAGGTTTCCGACGGAGACGTGACGGCGGGAATGCCGTACGCACAAGGAGTCAGAGCTGCGTTTGATCATCACGTCAGTGAACGGCTTCGTGTCGGCGATACGCAAAACCTCATTATTCCCGCGAATGCTCCGTCAACATCGCGCGTAATCGTTGAGTATTTCGGGAAAGACAAATTCACTGCCGCCTTTTTGGAACTGGTGGACGCGGTGGATACGGTTGAAACGTTGACGTTTAGCCGCTCGGAAGTCTTAAATCCGGAAGGGTGGCTTCTGCTGAACTTCGTCCTCGACCAGCGGACGGGTCTTGCTCGCTTTTCCCGATTTCGACTGTCCAATCACGAGCATCTTGTGCGTTTGATCGATTACTTTGGTACGTCGTCGGTAGACGACATCCTGTCTCTTCCTGACGTCGTCGAGCGGGTGGAGGTGTATCGATCGCATGAGCCGCTTCTGAAGGCGCAGCTTTTGCGTTGCGGCCGGCTGGATGGGCGTTTGCTTGTGATCGACTTTCGTGGGGAAGATCAGGTGTACGCAGGAAACAGGTTTGTTAAGTTTGCACTGTTTCCCGATTGCCACGCGTCCGTCGTTGTAGCGTGGGGATTCCGAAAGGAACGCACTGTGGTAACTGTCGAACGTTCCATTTTCAATCGGACCTGTATTGTGGACGTCGGACGCTTGCTTGTAGACTACGGCGGTGGTGGTCATGCCAACGCGGGAACTGTTCAGGTTGCGAACGACCGCGCCCAATCGGTGATTGCCGAAATCACAGAGCATCTACGCAATTAGAGCCACGGACACGAATTTTTCGGAGGAGTTTTGTAATGTTTCCAAACGTCGCCGGCGACGTCGTCATCGCGGATGATGGATCGGGTTTTGTATTGGATAGATCGCTTAACGCGCCGACGACAAAACAACGGCTCGATGCGTTGACCAAGGTGGCGGCCACCGGAAACCCGTTGGGCTCAAACCGCCGTTCCCCTGAGGGGGTCGAAGAAGTAAACAATCATGTGCATACCATCTACAGTTTTAGCCCCTATTCTCCGACTGCGGCGGTCTACGCGGCCTGGCGATCCGGCCTAAAGGCCGTCGGTAGTGTGGACCATGATTCGATTTCTGCCGCCCCTGAAACCACGGCTGCGGGAGAAATCCTCGGCATTGCGACGACGGTGGGATACGAGCTTCGAGTCAGTTTCGACGGGACATCCCTCGCCGGCCGGAAGATCAATAATCCTGATTCCCACAGCGTCGCGTACTATGTTACACACGGCGTCCCACACGACCGAATAGACCAGGTCAAGCGGTTCCTCGCCCCACTCAACATGGCTCGAAATCGGCGAAACAGACGCCAGGTTGACAAACTCAATGCCATTCTCTCATCCGCCAAGCTCCCGTTGGTGAGCTTCGATCGCGACGTATTGCCGTTGTCACGCTCAGAGGAAGGAGGAAGTGTGACCGAGCGTCATATTTTGGCGGCGCTGGCGCAGGATCTGCTGAAGGAAACGCCAAGGGGTCACGAGCTTACGGAGTTTATAGCGGGGCGTCTCAACATAACTGCGTTGGACAAGCACAAAACGCGACTGGATGATGAGGCGAACCCGCACCGCCTGTACGATCTCTTGGGACTCTTGAAAAGCGAGTTGCTTCCGCGGTTTTTTGTTCAGCCCGCGGCCGATGAGTGCGTATCTGTTGCCCAAGCCGTCGAGTTTTCCAACGCCGTCGGGGCAATCCCTGCCTACGCGTATCTCGGTGATGTGGGGGATTCGCCGACGGGCGACAAGCGAGCGGAGAAGTTTGAAGATGACTATCTCGACGAGTTGTTCGACGAGCTCGTACGGGTCGGATTTCGCGCTGTTACCTACATGCCGCCGCGGAATACCAAGGAGCAGCTTTTGCGGGTGCAAGCGTTGTGCGGGAGCCACGGGCTGATGGAAATAAGCGGTGTTGATATCAACAGTACACGACAGTCGTTTTTTTCCCCCGAAACACTAGAGCCTGAGTTTAGGCATCTGTCGACGGCAACCTGGGCTTTGGTCGCCCACGAGCATTTGAGCTCAGTTGATGGGGGCCTTGGTTTGTTTTCGCCTAGGGCAGTTGAGAAAATCCCCGATCTCCCGACAAGACTGGAATTGTACGAGGGGATTGGGCGGAGAATCGTTTTCCGTAGTCGCCGGGAGTCCGTCGTCGGACTTGCGAAAGAGCTTCGGGAAGGAGCATTGCGATGATCGAGATAACAAAGATCGCTCCGGTTATTCGGGGCCTTACCTATGACGGCCGGTCCGGTGCGATTGTCACGTTTGATCCGGGTGACTCGGCTTCTGAAGAACCCGGCGCGTCGACCGACGAGACGGTGGTGATTGACGGGTCAAAGCTGTCTGACGTCGATGAGATCGAAGAGGCGGCTGCGACAATCGTCGAGGCCTATGGGCAAACAGTCGCGCAGACAGGGACTCGTCCGCGGATAGTCAGGATCAAAGGTGTCGGCCGTTTTTGCATATCCGACGTGCCGCCGGCCATTGCCGGCGGCGGGGCGGCTGCCGGTGGGCGGCCTGCCGGTGGATCGAGAGACAAGGCGACGGCTGATCCTCGAATCGCCGGGCGGATTGTCGTGGTTACGGGCGGCGCCCAAGGATTCGGAGAAGAGATTGCCAGAGCTATGGTTGCTCGGGGGGCGTACGTTGTCATCGCCGATCTGAATCGGGAAGGCGCCGAGGCGCTGGCTGCCGAGTTGAATGATTCTGCCGGCGAGACGGCCGTTGCCCTTGGCCTGGAGGTTAACGTCGCCGACGAGGGTTCGGTCCGAAAGATGATGGAATCGATTGTCCGCGCCTGGGGCGGGGTCGACCTGTTTGTGTCAAATGCGGGAGTGCTCCGAGCGGGAAGTGTTAAAGACCTCAGCATTCGCGACTTCGAATTTGTCACGTCGGTGAACTACTCGGCGTTTTTTCTCTGCACGAAGCATGTCGCGCCTGTGATGGCGCTACAGAACTTTGCCTCCGGCGCGTACTTCACGGATATCATTCAGATCAATTCGAAGTCCGGACTCGCGGGTTCTAACAAAAACGGCGCGTATGCGGGTGCAAAGTTTGGGGGTATCGGGCTCGTACAGAGCTTTGCAATGGAGCTCGTAACCGACAACATCAAAGTAAACGCCGTTTGTCCCGGGAACTTTTTCGAGGGACCGCTATGGTCGGATCCGGAGAAAGGCTTGTTTGTGCAGTACCTCAATGCCGGAAAGGTACCAGGAGCAAAGAGTGTTGAGGATGTCCGCCACGCCTACGAGCAGAAAGTGCCGATGCGGCGGGGGTGCCGCGGAGAGGACGTTGTGAAAGCGATCCTGTATCTGGTTGAGCAGGCATACGAGACGGGCCAAGCGCTGCCGGTGACCGGTGGGCAGGTCATGCTAAAGTAGTTTTTCCTGGTACAAAACCTGTGCCTCGTTCCGCTTTCGGTTCTTGCTTTTGGTGCTTACGCTAAGGGCTCTTCACAACCTTCGGGCCACCTCGTGGACGCCTAAACGAAAGCAGGGCTGGGAGCAGCACCAGGGTGCCGATCGCGGTCGCTACCAAGACGATCGCCACTAGGAGGCCAAAGAAGACGATCGGCTTGAAGTTTGCGAACACCAGGATCAAGAGGCCGCCTGCGATTGCCGTCGTGGTAAGCAGAATCGGCCGACCGGTGATGGCAAGCGTCTTTATTAGCGCGAGCTTGTTTGACCGAGGATAAGCACGGATTTGCCGTCGGTACTGAAGCAGGAAGTGTATGGAGTCGTCGACGCCGACGCCGATTGCAATGCTGGCGACCATAACGGTGGACATGTCGAGAGGGATACCGAACACCCCCATTGCCAGAAAATTGCTTAGCAATCCGACGATAAGCGGAACGACGGCAAGTATGCCGAAACGGAGTGCTCGAAAGGCAATTGAGGTCATAAAGAACACGAGAATTATCGAAAGTGCCATCGATACGCGTTGATCCCTGTTAAAGGTCTCCGTGAGCCTGAGGAACTCGAGTGGCCGACCCCAGATTTCAACGCTGATGCCGGAGTTCAAGTATTCGCCGGCGGCATGCTCAACTGCGGGTACCAGCGCCTTCATGATCTCTTCAAAGGTCCTTCCGTCAACGTTGGCATCTTCTTGATACCGGATGGCGATGGTTATCTCTGAGAAGTCTTGGTTCGCAACGCCTCCGAGACCGGAGTAGGCTTCATACGATTCCGACAGCTCCCTAGCAAACCGCGAGAGCAACAGTGCGAGACCCCGCGACGGCGGGATTCGATAGTCACCGGTCATAACCTCGTTCGCAAACTGCAGGTAAGCGCCAAAGGAATACAAGTACGAGACATCCGGGATAGCTTGGATCGCCTCCTCGAAGCGTGCCACCTCGAGAAGGCGGTCCTGTTCGAGAAAGTAGTTTTCACCGGCGGACGACCCGCCTTGGCCGTCGCCTTGCGGAGCGGTGAGCGTGAGGTTGATAACGTCAAAACTTCCGACGGTTCGGTTGATAAACCTCCGCGACGTCACCACGTAGTCGTCGTTCGGAAAATAGTTGACGTAATCCGTCTCGGTACGAATCTGCGGAAACACGATGACGGTCGCCACGATTGCGGCGGCCGTCGCAATAATAATCGGTACACGAAACCTGACGGAAAAAAGCGATACGCGGGCCATGATAACGGTCAAAAGACCGGTGCGAACCCGTTTTCGCTGCTCCGGACCCGGCGCCCGGATGACCGATAGCGCCGCCGGTAGAAAAAAGACCGCAAGTAGCGCGGAGGCGACGATTCCGACGGTAGTCGCGATGCCAAACTGGCGGATTTGGCCTATCGTGGTCGCAAGGAGGCTCATAAAGCCGATGACCGTTGTTAGGGCCGCCATTCCCACGGTCCTTGTAACGTGGTCAACGGACTCGGCGATGGTCGAACCACTGCCGAGATCGGGTTTCCCGTCGGTGCCCCGGAGCCGGGCCTCGCGGTAGTACTGGTTCAAGATGTGCAGGGTGTATGAGCTGCCGATCGTGAGTACGAGCGGCGGCGTCAGGATAGAAATGATCGATATCTTGAAATCGGCCAATTGCATAAAGCCGATGGACCAAATCGTGCCGAATCCAACTACCAGGAGAGTA
This sequence comes from uncultured Spirochaetales bacterium, assembly GCA_964519835.1. GTDB lineage: Bacteria > Spirochaetota > Spirochaetia > DSM-27196 > CAZFLD01 > CAZFLD01. The sequence goes on along the minus strand of CAZFLD010000112.1, from coordinate 1,441 downwards.
AGAAGGACCGCCCGTTTGGCACGGAAGCTCAAGTAGTAGAAGACGAGGATAAACGCCCCGGCCAAACCGATAAGAAGTGGAAAGTCGCCCGTGAGATGGTTTTCGGTGGAGTCGATAAACGGGACGCTCCCGTCGTAGTAGACTTGAAACCGGGCCTCCAATTCCGAAGCAACTTCGCGGACCCGCGACATAAACGCCACGGCATCTTCGACAGGGTCCGACACGAAGTAGGCGATAAGGGTACTCCCGTCGGCCGACACCACAAGGCCCCTGGAAAAGCGGTCCGACAACAGCGCGGCTCTTAACTCCCTCGCCTCCGTCTCGTTGGCAGGAAGGTCTCCCGCCGGGCTCACAAAGCCGATGGAGAGTCGGGCGCCTTGTCGTCGGAAGGTTTGTACGTTGAAGACACTTGTTACGCTTGTGATTGTGTCGAATCGCGCGACTTCCGAGACAAACTCGTGGTAAGCGCGCAGGTTCTCAACCGCAAAGGCGTCTTCCGCCTGCGCAGCGACGATTAGGAAGTCGGCGGCGGCTCGGCCGCCGTGCCGTTCCTGAAGCTCCTGGTACCGTGGGTTTTCGGGCAGGAGACTCGAAACGTCGGCGTCGATTTCGATACCCAACGCGGAGACAAACGCACCAATCGTTATCACGACCGCGGCGATGATAAAAGGCCACGGCCGCTTCTCGATTACGCGAAGCAAAGCTAAGAAGTTCACCTTATGATCTCTCACTGTGGGTGCTCGCCGGGTGTGTGGGTCGGCCCGACGTGCCTGCCGTTATACCACTATCGTTACCGGGGTTCAAGACATAGTATCCGGTTCGAGGCCTGTACGGACCCGTGATCGTTGACCGCGCATTCTGCGCTGCGTATAGTCCTGGTAATGGCACTTCGCCTTCGCGCGGCGCTGGTTTTGCTTGTTATTGCCGCCTCCTCCGTCACAATCTACCAGTACACGACGCCAACGGCCATCGGAGCTACGTCGCCGTCGGATGTGCCTGTGCTTGGTCCGGTGGCACAGCGGCTGCTGGGCGGGCTCCCGGGCGACCTAGGTCTGTATTTTGTTCGCTTTTTGCTGGCGTCTGTTCTGTTGGGGATTCTACCGTTTGTCGCCTCGAGGTTTGCCGGACTCGGTGCTCGGGAGCTTGGCTTGCGCCTGCCGCGGTGGCACGGCGTCGGCCGTCCTTTTCTTGTAGTGCTCGGCCTCGGAATCGCGATCGGTGTCGGCGGGGCCTTCGATACGGCGCTCGCCGCGATTTATCCGTTTTCCAGTGTACTTGTTGTCGAGATCGCCGGCGGTGCGTGGTGGTTGTATCCGATGCATCTGCTTGCCTACGTCGTTTTCTACTACCTGCCATGGGAGTTTTTGTTCCGAGGCGTCCTCGCCATTCTGCCCGTTGGTGTTTTTAGGCAATTTGCCAAAGAAAACGGCACGTCGTCTGT
>CAZFLD010000111.1:0-10583 GCA_964519835.1 uncultured Spirochaetales bacterium | reverse complement strand
TGAAATGCGTAGTAAACAAGCTTGTAGCGCTCCGTGCGAAGCATTGTCATGTAGTGGTCTTGGGCGATCACAAAGTCCCGAGCCTCCGGCGGCCGACCGTCGAGGTAACCGAGAAGGGAACGGCCCTCGAGATACCGCGGGGCATCGAGGCCCGCAGCCTGTAAAATCGTTGGCCCCAGATCGATCTGCGAAACCAGATCGGCGACCGTGGTCCCGGCGTTTTTCCGATCCGCGCCGTGACGTCGATCCCAGATGATCATGGGAACGTTTACGACGGTGTCGTACATAAACCACTTGTACGGAAGCCAATGGTCCCCCAGCATGTCACCGTGATCCGAGGTGAAGACCACAATCGCGTCGTCCAGGTAACCGGCAGATTCCAGACGATCGAGAATCTCCCCCATCTTCTCGTCAACAGTGGTCACCTTGGCGTAGTAGTGGCGACGCATGTGCTCGATATCCTCGTCCCTTGCATCTGACAACGGCAGAACACATTCGTGGTGAAAACGATGGTTAAAATCTAAGTGTACCGCCTGCTGCTCGGGCTTGTCGGCCAGCTCACCCTCTCGTCGTAGGGGCGGTGGGATCGGCACCCCGTCGTACATTTGCAGGTGTCGCTCGAGCGGGTCGTAGGGCTCATGGGGACCGGTGAAACCTATCTGTAAGAATACGGGTTCCTTCGGCACATGACGGGTGATCCAACCAAGCGCTTCGTCTCCGACATAAACGTCGGGATGGAATCGCTCTTCGAGATGCCAGCGCACGCCCTGATAACGTCGTTTCCAATTCGGGTCTGTCTCGTGACGGAAGCCGATTCTCTCTTGACCGTGCAAGGCGAGAAACCTGCCCCAGTCGTCGTCTACCTCGCCCCAGGCTGTCGTGGGCTTAGACGGATTCTCGACAACAACTCGTTCATGAAAAGCATAGTCGTCGTACTTGGGGTCCAGATGCATCTTTCCGATGTTCACGCAGTGGTAGCCGACATCACGCAGATCGTGTACCCACGAGCGCTGGTGCGCCCAAGGATAAAAGCTATATGCACCGGTGTTGTTGGCAAATTGGCCGGTAAACATCGCGGTACGGGAAACAATACATGTAGCGCCACAGCAGAAGGCCCGGCGAAAGCTGACTCCTTCAGTAGCAATCAGATCCATGGCCGGCGTTGTCATGTGCTTGTGCCCGTGAGCACGAATCGTGTCTACGCGCTGCAGATCGGCCATGATCAGAATGATGTTCGGACGCTTTTGGGTGCTCATCGAGCGTCTCCTGTAGACTCAGCTGCCGGCTTGAAAGCGCCGGCCGGTAGCTCTTCGTAGTCGGCGTGCTTGTAGTGGAGATGACAGGCTGTCCGGTGACTTTTCCCATAGTCCCCATAGTCTAAAAGGAGCGGCGGCACCGACTTGCAGATCGGCATAACATCCGGGCAACGCGTGTGAAAGGGACACCCGGCAGGGGGGCTTGAGGGACTCGGGACGTCGCCTTCGAGAAAGATCCTCTTTCGCTTTGTCTTGGGATCGGGAATCGGGATGGCCGACAGAAGTGCCCGAGTGTACGGGTGCATGGTATTCGAGAATATGTCTTGCTTTGGACCGATCTCGACAATCTTTCCGAGGTACATAACGGCTACGCGATCGCTCACGTGGCGGATAACGCTCAAGTCGTGGGCAACCAAGATATAGGTCAGACCAAAACGCTCCTGTAAATCTTGCAGCAGATTGATGATCTGTGCCTGGATCGAAACGTCTAGGGCCGAGACGGGCTCGTCGGCGACAATAAGCTTGGGGTTGAGGGCCAGGGCTCGCGCTATCCCAATGCGCTGCCGCTGACCACCGGAAAAGGCATGGGGAAAACGATCCGCCTGCTCTTCCGTCAATCCCACATGATCGAGCAGCTCGGCCACTTTCCGCCGTCGTTCCGCCGGATTCTCGTAGACCTTGTGGATCAGGTACGGCTCTTCCAGGATTGCTCGCACTCGCATTCGTCGGTTCAAGGAACCGTACGGATCCTGGAAGACAATCTGCAGGTCGCGGCGGACATCACGAAGCTCCGACTGCCGTATCGAGGCTATATCTTTTCCCTCTACCTTGATCTTCCCAGCCGTCGGGTTTAGGAGGCGGACGACCGTCTTGGCGGTCGTAGACTTGCCGCAGCCCGATTCACCCACAACACCCAGAATCTCGTTGCGGTGAACGTCGAAGGACACTCCGTCCACGGCGCGCACATGGCCCGTCACGCGTCGAAAAACCCCGGTTCGTACGGGAAAGTGCTTTTTGAGGCCCTCTACAGACAGAATGACGTCGTCAGGATATTGTTCGTTTTTCTTGTTCTCCGCCATCGCCTTACTCGCTATGAAGTGCCTCCGGAGCCTCCACCTTGTCCCAATGCCAGCACCGAGATTGTCGGTGGCCGTCGACAAGCTCGAGGTCCGGCTCGTCTGCCAAGCACTTTTCGCTTGCCAAGAGGCACCGAGTGTTGAACTTGCAGCCGATTGGTAGGTTGTCCGGACCGGGAACGATTCCGGGAATTGCGTCGAGGCGCTTTAAATCTCGATCCATGGGTGGAATTGAACGAAGAAGACCCACCGTATAGGGATGTCTGGGTTGTTCGAAAATTTGCTCGACAGGCCCGTACTCTACGATGCGACCGGCATACATGACAGCGACCCGATCGCAGGTCTCGGCGATTACCCCCAGATCGTGGGTTATCATAAGGATTGCCGCTCCCGACCTTGCCTTAAGCGTGTTCATGAGTTCGAGGATCCTCGCCTGAACGGTCACGTCGAGAGCCGTTGTGGGCTCATCGGCAATAAGCAAATTCGGGTCGCAAGCCAACGCCATGGCAATCATGACGCGCTGGCGCATGCCACCGCTCAACTGGTGCGGGTACTGGTCAAACCGCTCGACAGGGTCCGGAATCTCTACCTGTCGCAGCATCTCGATCCCCCGCTTCCGCGCTTCTTTTTTGGACAGCTTCAAATGGACGCGCAGCACTTCGATAATCTGATCGCCGACGGAGAAGATTGGATGGAGAGAGGTCATGGGCTCTTGGAAGATCATGGAGATGTGGCGACCGCGGATTTCCTGCATTCGCCGCTCCGGTACCGCTACTAGGTTTTCCCCTTGGAACATCACACAACCCCCGACAACCTCGCCGGGAGGCGATTCCACCAAGCCGAGCAACGATAGCGCCGTGACGCTCTTGCCGGAGCCGGACTCCCCAACCAGACCCAGAGTCTCCCCGGGGTAGATCTCAAACGAGACTCCGTCGACGGCCCGCACGGCATCTTTTTTCTTACGGCGGAACTGCGTCCTGAGATCCTCAACACGAATAAGGGGATCGCGATCCATATCTGCCATTGACTCCTACCAGTATGCCGTGCGTTCGCCGGATTGGGAGACATCCAAGCGTCCGTCTTCGTCGTATATATGCCCGTGCCAGTGACCGTTCATGCTCGTAACGGGACGGCGAGCCTCCACAACACGCTGCAGCAATAGCCGCGCCCCATCCTGTGCGCTTTCGCGATGCTCGGGATCTTCCACCACGTTCCGATGTTCCCACGGGTCGGAGGTCCGAACGTACAGCTCGTCTTTTTCGTTCTCATCCGCCAGATTTGCTACAAATCTGTAGTCCTTGGTTGCAACTGCTTTGCGGTGTGGGTTCTCAGTGAGCGCGGAATCACGGAACTCCGCGTCCGGCGAGTCCAACAGCGGGGCGAAGCTCCGTCCCTGGACCGTATGGGGTGTCGGTGTACCGGAAAGCTCGCAGATTGTCGGGAACACGTCGACGAGCTCCACAATGCCGTTGGAAACGGCGCCGCGGACCGATGCAGCGCCGCCGGTTTCCTGCGATCCTTCGAGGCTGGAGCCCAATCGCACGACGAGTGGGACGCGTGTTATTGCCCGGTGGCTAATACCTCCGTTTTTTTCCATGCGGCCCTGCTCCCCCGCGTAGTCCCCGTGATCCGAGGTATAAGCGATGATTGTATTCTCGAGATCCCCCACCGCTTCAAGATGGGCAAGGATACGACCGATGCCGTCGTCCACCTGCGCCAGGACACCGTAGTAGGCCGCAAGCCACGCGCGGAGCTCTTTTTCGGGGAGCGAATTGCCATGGTGACCGTGCTCCAGAGGCTTTGCGGAGCTGTTGCCTTCGCCTGTGGGGGGGATCGTCAACAACGCAGGATCAAACCAGTCGGTGTACGGCGCGGAGGGTACACAAGGCTCGTGAGGCCGCGAGAACGTGGCCCAGAGAAACCAAGGCTGCCGTGAAGACCCTCGATCTTTCGGCTCCCCTTCGTTGCTAATAAAGCGCGCGGCGTGTTTTGCCGTCACCGCCTCGGGCGTGTGCTCCGCCGGTATGGCGGACGCTCTGGTGGAGTACATGGACCTGTCGGGCACAAAGTTGCGACTGTCGTTCTGCTCGTACAGACCAAGGGCTTCCAGGTAGGTCGGGTAGTCACGGAACTCGTCCCAGACATAGTTGCAGTCCGCCTCGATCCAATAGCGAGGCGTATGGAGCTTGCCTACGGCGCCGGTGCGGTAGCCGTGCAGGTAAAACCAACGAAAAATACTTGTAATAGACTGCTGCGGCTCCGGTCCATACAAGCCGTAGTAGCCGGTCGTCGATGGATAGAGGCTTGAAAGGAAGCTCATTCTGCTCGGGGTGCAAACAGGCGATTGGCAGTAGGCCTCCTCAAATCGAACCCCTTCCGCAGCAAGACGATCAATGTTGGGCGTTTTGGCATCCGGGTGGCCGGCGCAGGAGAGGCATCGGGCGTTGTGCTGGTCCGAGACAATAAGAAGAACGTTCGCAGCTTCCGCCATAGATACGTGCTCCTACTTGCGGGGATCGAGCGCCGTCCGAAGGGCGTCGACGACGAGGTTTAATCCAATCATCAAGCTTGATAACGCAATGCCCGGTGCGAGGGCGTAGGACGCCGATCGGCTTAGGTAGCTCCGGGCGTCCCGCAAGAGGAGGCCCCAGGAAGGCTGTGGAGCCTGCGCACCCAGGCCCACAAAGCTCAAGCCGGCCTCCAACAAAACGGCGTCGACCAAGGCGATGTTGATGTACACGATGAGGGAAGAGAGTGTGTTCGGTGCAATGTGTCGAAACATCAGTCGGGCCCGGCTCGCCCCAAGAGCACGAGCCGCATCAACATAGTCGAGAGGCATTTCCTTGTGCACACTGGCTCGCATGAACCGCACAAAGCGAGGGACGTTGGCAATAAAGACCGCGATCCCAACCTTTCCAACGCCCGGACCGGCTATGCTTACGACAAACACGCCCAACAGGATCGGCGGAAACGAAAGCAGCACATCCGCGCCCCGCATAACCAAGGTCTCCGAAGCACCGCCAAAGACACCGGCCATCAATCCCAATGTCGCCCCTACGACAAGCGCCCCGAAAACACCGCCAAAGGCGATACCGATGGAGAAGCGGGCACCAAAAAACGTGCGGGTCAGGATGTCGCGTCCAAACTCATCCGTACCCGCCGGATGCGCCAGAGAGGGCCCCTGCAGCTCGTTGCCCTCTTGCATTTGGTACGGTTCATAGGGAGTCAGTACGGGTGCCAAGACGGCGATGAGTATCCAAAGTCCGACAATCACAAAGCCGATTTTCCCCGGCGTCGAGATTCCATCCAAAAAGCGCCGAACAGCGGCCAGGGGACGACGCCCCTGGGTAGCAGCAGTCGCGTTACTCACGTGGCTCGCTCCTCTCCACCAAGGCTGATGCGTGGGTCCAGAACCCCGTACAAGAGGTCTGTTACCAGGTTGACGCCGATGAACAAAAGGACGACCGTCATGAGGCTGCCCTGTACCAAGGGATAGTCTCGGTTTCCTATCGCTTGGACTATGAGCCGCCCTATGCCCGGCCATGCGAAGACGCTCTCGACGACAACCGCGCCACCAAGCAGGCGCCCGAATCGCAGACCAATCATGGTAACAACGGGAATTAAGGCATTGCGGAGAACATGTTTGAACAGAATCTTACGGTGGGGCAAACCCTTCGCTTTTGCCGTCCTGACAAAGTCCTCGTGAAAGGTCTCCAACATCGAGTTCTTGACAAACCGCGTGATCTCGGCGGCGATTCGGTTTCCGAGCGCCAATGTCGGGAGAATCAACAGCGGTATTGCCCGCGCGGGATCATCAAAGAGATTTGCGTAGCCCGACGAGGGGAGCCAGCGCAACTGCACTGCAAAGATCAGAATAAGAAGAATGCCCAACCAGAAATTGGGTAGTGCCAGGGAGAGACCCACGTAGCCATTGATGGCGTGATCGACGGCACGCCCGTTGAAAGCCGCGGCGACCACGCCGAGGGGTACCGCGACAAAGATCGCGAGGATAACCACCGTGAAGGCCAACTGCAGGGTCGCCCCCAACGAACGGCCGATAAGCTGCGAAACCGGAACACGGCTTATAAAAGAGGTCCCCATGTCGCCCTGCATGAGGTTTGTGATCCACGTCCCGTATTGCAGAGGCAAGGGTTGGTCGAGGTTCATCCGCAAGCGGAGTCCTTCGACCACGTCGTCGGTGGCATTTGGCCCGGCAAGCATCTGGGCGGGATCGCCGGGGACCATGTGGATCAACATAAAGACGAGGAGTGTGGTGATGAGCACCACGGGAATGGCCTGCAACAGTCGACGGATTATGTATACGTGCATTACATACCGCTACCTTCGATCCGAGTCGAACCTTGTCCAATACACATCTTCAAGTAAGTTAAGTTTAGTTAGTATTAAATCATAGCACCGTAGTGCGGGCCGGTCAATCATCCGTGGTGACAGCAAGTAGACTACCATCGACGCGTCAACGGTAAAAGAGCCTTACGCGTCCACCAACGGGAAAAAAAGGGACGGTGATCTGATTCGACCGCCGTCCCCCTCGCTGAGCATCGGACGCTCTTGCGTTCTAATTGGCGTAGTATGTTTCTCTGAACACCTCGCGGTTGTCGATGTTGAAGTCAAAGCCCTCAATATCCGCACGCATGGCCCAGGTTCGCACCTGCGGCGCGACCGGTACCTCGAAGGCTTCCCGAAGCAACAGGTCGTTGATCTGCGCATAGATCTCGGCGCGCTCGCTGTCCGAGGGCTCATTCGCGGCCCGGCGGACCAGTTCCTGGTACTCTGCGTCGATGAATCGAGCCGGATTTCCGTCGGGAACAAAGGGAAGTGACTGTAGGAGCATCTCGACCGGCTCTTTCTGCGCACGCCCGTAGAGGTCGGCTTGCATCTGCGGGAATGTCGCTCCCCGCTTGTGGTCTACCCAGACGGCCCGTTCGACCTGTTCGATCTCCATGTTGACGCCGACCTTCTCGAGCTCTTGCTGCCACATAATGCAAAATCGCAAGTGGTTTTCGTCTAGACTCGGCGCAACCATGATGCTGGTATCAAACCCGTCGCCATAGCCGGCTTCTTCGAGCAACGAGCGGGCGGTGTCCAGGTCGTAGGCGTAGAAGTCATTTAGTTCTTCGTTGTACGCCGCCGACGTGGTGGCAAACAAGATGGACTGAGCCCGGGAGATGCCGTAGAGGTGGTTCTCCACAAAACGTTCGCGCGGCATAGTATGCGCCAAGGCCCTGCGCACTCGGGCATCACCGAGGATATCGTCTTCAGTGTTATACGCCACAGCGTAGAAAGAGTTGTGTACGTCGGAGACAACAACCTGGAACTCATCCTGTTCCATGATCCTGGGAACATCGGAGAGCGGTGGAAACTTGATCACGTCGGCCGCTCCGGATTCGAGGTTCGCGAGCATCGTCTGCGCATCCGGCTGTGCGAGAACTTGAATCTCGTCGAGATACGGCAGGTCGCCGTCCCAGTAGCTATCGTATCGCTCCAGCGTTACGCTTGTGCCGGGGAGCCACTCTTCCCAGGTGAAGGGCCCGGTACCGACCATCATGTTGTCCTCGCCGAGTACGGCGGGATCGATGATCCAGAGCATGGTAAACGCACCGATTAAGGCGGCACTAAAGTCATCAAGCACCAATCGAACGGTGTAGTCGTCAACGGCTTCCATGTCCGTGATGGCCGCCAATGTGCCCCGCAGCTTTGAGGCGGCTTCCGGCGTCTGCAAATACTCGATATTTGCGATAACGGCGTCCGCGGTGAGCTCCGTTCCGGAATGGAAGGTCACGCCTTGCCTAAGATTAAACGTAAGCTCCGTCTTGTCGTCGTTCCATTCCCAGCTCTCCGCTAAGAGCGGCTGGGGCGTAAGATTCCCGTCTTTGCTGAGCGTGATTAAAGTGTCAAATACCTGACGGAATACAAGTTCCTGTGTCTGCCCCATGCTGGTCGGATCGGCTCCTCGAATATCCGACGTTTGGGCGACTCGCAAGACGCCACCATGACGCTCGGAGAGCGCCTCGCCACCATCGTCGTCGGCCTGGCCACCTGCCATGAGCATTCCGGCCCCTGCCAAAAGCATCACGATGCAGGAGATGGCTGTAATTGTCCTTTTCATCCTTCCTCCTTGCCAACACCACAAAGATTCCTGAGGGTGTCAGTAGCTAAGTTAAGTTTAGTTACTCAATCCAGGCTAACATCGTTTGTGCGAGCGGTCAACCACAAAATTAAGGTCCGGTGCAGCTATTCACCTTTCATCGCGACCTGTACCCTGACCTTACAGAATCAAATTCGAGGGAAGCTTTGGTAACACCTCGGCTCCAGCACTACGCAGGAGCTCGGGCTCGGTAAGGGCTGCTTTCGCGATCCACAAGGCGGACCCGAGCGCGGCGCTTCCGAGTCCGAGCTTTCCTCTGGTCACGGCAAGTGTGCGTTGCAACACTGGAAAGGCGTGTTGGGAGATACGTTGTTCGATCCGCCCGAAGAGCGACTCGTCAAGGTCCAAGGTCTCTCCGTCGATTACGATCCACTCCATCCCAAACAGAACTACCAAGTTGGCGATTCCCACGGCCATGTATTCGGCCACCTGATCGAGAATGCCTTCTCGTTCTTTGTCCGTGGTACAGGCCCGCAACAAACGCTCCAGGCGAGACTGCCGTGTGTATACTTCTAAACACCCTCTATTTCCACACTCGCACCGCTCTCCATCCACGACCACGGTCGTGTGGCCAAGAGAGCTGTGGAGCATGCCACCGCCACCGTAGAGCCGACCGCGGTCTACCACTGCAGCGCCAACGCCCTCCTCCATTTTTACGTAGATCAAGCTATCGGACTCTGTCTCGGAGTCTAAAAGTAGTTCGGCAATTGCGGAGAGATCAGTGTCTTTTTTTAAGAGCGTCGGCATGCGCAAGATACGTTCAAAATCATCTGCCAGCGGCATCGACTGCCAGTCGTTGAAGCCATAGGGATTTGTCAGCCGCCGCTCCGATTCGTCGAGAGGTCCGGGCGAGGCCACGCCGAGGCCCACCGTGTGCATGCCCCGTTTTTCGGCTGCCGTCCGGAGCCGGGACAACCGCGACGCGGCATCGGAGAGGACCGCTTCGTAACTGCCGCCGTGGTGATCGAGCCTGAACCGCCCGAGGACATTGCCTGCAAAGTCGGTGGCCACACCATAAATGTGACGTCGAACGAACTCCAAGCCCAAGGCGGCATATCGGGAACCATCAAAGGCGTAGGCCGGGATAGGCTTGCCGTTCCGTCCCATTGCGGTTACTTGCCGGAGAAGGTGCAGATCCTCGAGGTAGGCCACGATATTTGTTACCGAAGGGATACTGAGGCCCGACCAATGCGCAATCTGCTGTCGCGAGATCGGGCCGCGGGTCTGGATAATCCGGGTGACGATATTTGCGTTTTCCCGTCGCTGTTCTTTGGCGTTCCTGGGCTTCACTTGCGTCGAATCCGGGCCGGTGTTAACCTTTGTAAGTTAAGTTTAGTTAGCTCGATTGTGTATACCATTCATGTAGGGACACCGTCAACGCAAAGGGACGAAACAAAATGAACCAAAATAGGCCAAATCTACTCCTTATCACGACCGACGAGCAACGATACGACTTCCTTGGCGCGGTGGGTAGAGTGCCCGTACTCACTCCCAACTTGGATCGATTAATGCGTGAAGGAGCGTATCACCCACACACCTATTCGGTTAATCCGGTCTGCATGCCTGCCCGCTGCTCGATGCTGACCGGCCTGTATTCCCACCAGCACGGCGCAATGAACAATCGGGGCGACCTTCCCGACACGCTTCCGACGCTTCCAAAAACGCTCCAAAGCCTGGGCTACCGGACAGCCCTGATCGGGAAGGAGCATTTCTTCGAGGGCTTTGTCGACCTGGCCGAGGCCGACGAGCATACGCGCCGCGCCTACGGGTGGGATCATTCGTGGACGGTTGCGGGAAAGTCGATGGTAGCGGGAATGCCGGGTTTCGAAGACGCGGCGGAGGATTTCTGGTCGCGCTACCTTAGGCAACACGGCCTCCACGAAGCCTACCGCATGAGTACGGTCGAGCGCATGGGCAAGCGCAAGAGGGGCGAGTGCGAGGCGGGCCCGAGTCTTTTGCCCGAAGAGCACCACGTCGACTACCGCGTTACAGAGGAGACAATCGCCTATCTTCGAGGACGCGATACCTCGGCGCCTTTCTTCTTGTGGACGAGCTTCTGTAGTCCGCACTTTCCCTTCGACCCAC
>CAZFLD010000110.1:0-10808 GCA_964519835.1 uncultured Spirochaetales bacterium | reverse complement strand
CCGCTTGCTACTGAGAGTCAGGTAAACGAGGTTTGGACCGAGCTCGCAGACGTATTCGCTGAAGAGACGGGTGTTGCCGTGGAGTTCGAGATGGTGCCCTGGGCAGACCTGCAAACCCGGCTCCTTACGGCCATGACGGCTGGTGGTGGTCCGGACGTAAGCGGAATGGGCAACAACATGTCGATCGGCTTCTCGGCGGCGGGCGGAATGCTGCCGCTGACTCCTGCTCGACTCGAGCAGATCGGCGGCTGGGATCAATTCCTGGAGGCGGATTTTATCGTGGGCGAGGCAAACAAAGACCCGGTGTCCATCCCCCTCACCATCGTGAACGGCTTGCTCTTCTACAATACCGAGATGTTCGCTGAGGTCGGCGCAACGGAGATACCGGCTAGTTGGGACGAGTTCATAGATCTGGCGCAAGGCATTACCGCCGATACGGATGGCGACGGCACAACTGATCGCTGGGGCTATGGACTCTACGGCCGCCCCATTCAGAGCTGGAAAGTGTTTCTGCCGCTGATGTTTCAGCGCGGCGTAGATTTTCTCGACGAAGACGGGAACGTTCAGCACAATTCGGAAGAAGGCGTCGACGCCTTGGAGTTCCTCACTCGTTTTGTGTCCGAGTATCAGATCAGCCCTCCTGTCGCCGCCGAATGGAATCAGGACGACATGGTCAATGCCTTCGCCAACGGCGTGGTAGCGAGTATGATTGCCGACTCCGGCTTTATGGTGAGGTTGGATGAGTCGCAGGTCGCAGGGTCCTACGGAGTCGCTCCCTTGCCCTACATTTGGCCCGGCAGGCAGGACGTGTACCCTGACGGCCACCCGGCGACCGGCCATGTGGGCGGGACAAACATCGGCATTCTGCGATCGACCGAAAACGAGGACGAAGCGCTGAGTTTTCTGAAGTTCGTCTCGCAGCAGGACGTCAACGGAATGATCAACCAGGCGTTCTCCTCGCTTCCGCCCGTCAAAAACGCCTTTGGTCCCGACGATCTGACCCCCATTTTGACCGACGCGCTCTTTGTCGCGGAGAACCACCTGACCCCGATGCCGCGTGTGCCTTACTTCCAGCCGAGTCTGAACATTGTGGCTCAGGCGATTCAGAGCGCTCTGACACGCGCAAGCGAGGGCCCGGTTTCGCGATCCGAGCTGCAGGCACTGCTCGACAGGGCGGTGGCCGAGGCCAACGCCTCCTTTGTGACCGATTAGTTTTATGGCGGACAGGTCGGGCGTTCCGGCCTGTCTGCCCTTATAGTCTTCCTCGGACAAACTTTTATTTTAGGAACCTCAAATGGACGGGTCGTATAACGTCGTCGTGATCATGTGCGATGAACTAAAAGCCAAGGCTCTATCTCCATATGAACTGAATCCTTGCCGGACTCCCCACATCGACGAGTTGGCACAAAGTGGTGTTCGATACGACGCTGCCTATGCCGCCCATCCCCTTTGTGTGCCGTCGAGGATCGGATTCTGGACGTCGATGTACTCGAGCACACATGGCTGCATGACCAATAAACGCCTGAAGCCGGAGTCGCTTCCACATGCCTTCGCCGAGTGGAAACACCGAGGCTATACGACGGGCCTCATTGGCAAGAACCATTGCTTTAGCGAACGGGATGCAGAAGAGAGTTTCGACGTGTGGTGTGAGCTCGGTCACACCGGCAGAGAGAAGGACGGCAAGACCCGAGGAATGGAATGGGTACGGCCGGCGCAATCGATCGATGCGGCCCATGCTGAGCGCCGTGTTGTCCATGCTCCGGGACACGACTACGCTGCTACGCCCACAAGCTTCGACGAAGATAGCTACGCCACTGGTGTCATAGGGGCTCAGGCCGAGCGTTTTCTGCACGATCATCGCGGCGAGCCTTTTGCTCTGTGGGTTTCATTTCCGGATCCGCATCCGCCCTATGAGGTCCCCGAGAGGTTCTTTTGTCAATGTCTCCAAGCCGCCCCGCTGCTGCCACGCAATACGGAGGTAGGTCTAAAAGACAAACCCGAGCGCATGCGCCTGCTGTCTTCGATTCTCTCGGTAGATCGAGGCGAGCTTCCCGCGTTTATGGCGGCCTACTACGGCATGATCGCCTTTATTGACGAAGCAGTTGGACGGATTAGGCGGGCCATTCGTTCCGCCGGTCTCGAACAGCGAACAATCGTTGTGTTCACCTCCGATCACGGGGACTTCGCGGGCGAATATGGATTAATAGCCAAAGGTGGCGTCTTTGTTGACGCCCTGACTCGGGTCCCGCTGATTATTGCCGGCCCAGGTTGTGGAACTCCAGGATACGTTGAGCATCGTCCCGTTAGCCTTATCGACGTTCTCCCCACCCTCTTCCGTCTGCAAGGCATCCCGGAGACCGCAGCCTTCGAGGGAGTCGCCCTGCCGCTCTGTGCCGGCGATCCGGCTCGTTCTTATGTGTTTTCGGAGTACGGAGCCGGGGAGCCGCTCTACACAATGGAGGACTATCGGCGGCAACAGCATGCCACGGGCAGGCCGGCGCTTCTTGAATCGGGTCAAAGACGGGAAGCCGAGGGCCGGCGAAAGATGGTCTTTGACGGCCGGTACAAATACGTGCACGATCCGATGGGCGATATCGATGAGCTGTACGACCTGGAAGAAGATCCCTGGGAGATGACGAACCTGGCAGGTCATGAAGAACTCCGGTCGGTGCAGGATGCACTTGCAACGGCGCTGGCCGAGCAGTTTTTCCGGAGGAACACTGGGTTATGAGGACAAAACAGTTTCGGGCATCGAGCAGTCGAGTTGCATTCGGATTGCTGTCGCCGGCAATCGTTGTGTCGCTTGTTATTCTTGTTATTCCGATGTTGCTGGGGGTCTACATAGCCACCAAGTCCGTAACCCAGACTACGATCCTCGATTGGGTTAATGCCGATAACGTTGGACTGCGAAATTTCTTCCGAGTGCTCGACCCTGCCAATCCAATCGGTACCGCCTTCTACAGTTCCATCCTGACTACCATCCGTTACGGCGTCATTTCCAAGATTCTGCACTTTGGCCTGGGCCTGATCGGGGCGATTGTCGTGAACAGGAAGTTCAAGGGAAGACTCTTTTTCCAGACGCTCTTCCTTATTCCGTTGGCAATTCCCAGCTTTATCTCCGCGATCGGTTGGCGGTTTATGTTCCTGCGTGAATGGGGGCTCGTGAACCATCTTCTGGTCGACTTCTTTGGCATTCTCAGTGAGCGTCCGTTCTGGTTGGTCGGTCCCAACGCCCTCGCCGCGGTGGTAACGGCGCAGGTCTGGAAAGGGTGGGCATTCCACTACCTTATGATTTTCGCGAGTCTCAAGGGGGTACCGCAGGAGTTGTACGAAGCGGTCGAAATAGACGGGGGTGGGCGGTTCACGAAGTTCCGGCACGTGACCTTCCAACACATCAAGCCGATCCTCAAGGTGCTCTTGGTGGTCAACGGTTTGCGCATACTCAACGAATTTGACACGGTCTTTGTCATGATCGGGCAGCGACCGCCGGCGTCGGTGAACGTGATCAGCGTCCAGGTCTACAACCAGGCATTTGTGAACTGGAACTTCGGGCTGGCGTCGGCTATGGGAGCGGTGTGGCTTGTTACGCTCGTACTCATGGCGACGGCATTAGCGAAGCTGACGCGGATCTACCGGGCGGAAGGATTATAGGAGTCGTTGCATGAAAAAGCGCAAGGCAAAGGCCCTTTCGGATCTTCTCTGGGGAAAGATTCTTCCGTGGATCGTGCTGGCAGGCCTATCCGTCTACGTCATTCTGCCTTTGCTCAACATGATCATCGCGTCGGTCAAGCCCCTCAGCGAAATCCAGGTATCCAGCGGCGGCTTGCTCCCGTCTCGCTTCGATTTCGGAACCTACGTGCGCATGTGGGACACCGTTCCGCTTTTGCACTACATCATTAACAGTCTCATAATCGTATCGATTTCTACGGCAATCTCCATTGTCATCTCCGTTTTTGCCGGATATGCACTGGACCGGTTCCGTTTTCGGGGTCGTAGACTCTTCGGCCACTTCCTGGTCTCGGCCCAGACCATGCCGAACTTTCTGATCTTGCTGCCGCTTTACCTGATATACGTGTTCATTCGTGCAGTCCTGCGTGTGCCGATGGTTGGTACCTATCAGGGCGTTATTATCACGTATCTGGCGTTTACACTTCCCTTTTCAATCTGGATGATGAAGGGGTTCTTCGAGACGATTCCCAAAGAGTTGGAAGAGGCTGCCTTTATCGATGGATGCGGGTACATCGCCGCTATCCGGAAGATCATTCTGCCCCTGACGCTTCCCGGAGTAACCGCGGTTGCGATTTATGGGTTTCTGCTGGGCTGGCAGGAGGTCCTCTTTGCCAGCGCCTTGACCGATTCCAGCACCAGGACCATAGCGGTTGGACTCCGAAACTACGCCTCGACTACTTCAACCTACTGGAACGAGATGATGGCTGCATCGGTCACCGTGACGATTCCGATCGTCCTTCTTTTTATCTTTCTGCAACGGTACTTCATAAGCGGACTGACCGCCGGAGGAGTGAAGGGGTGAACGCCGGCTACGTGATCCCCGCGGGACGAACAAGCGTCGACAAGCGTTCCCTCTTTGCCGAAGTCAGGAAGCGCGCCCCGATTTCCATCAAGGATCTGAGCATCGTTTTTGATGTGTCGGTCACGACCATTTCGCGTCTGCTGCACGAGCTGATGGAAGAGGGACTGATCAAACGGGAGGCACACGGCGAATCAAAGGGCGGACGAAAGCCGACTCTATTCTCGGTGGACGGAAGTCACATTGTCGCCTACGGCGTCAGCATCTCCCGCGACCGTCTCGCGATGATCCTGATGAATCTGACAGGCAAAATAATTCGGGAAAACGATATCTGGTACGATGACGGTACCGACGCGGAGCAGGTAATCGAAGCCGTGACCTCGTTCGTGGCGTCGCCCATCGATACAAGCCTTATGCCAATCGGCGTGGGGATTTCCACCTTTGGTCCACTCGACAAGGACAACGGCATTATCCTGGCTCCTCGGCACGCCAATATTCGCGCGTGGAAAAACGTTCCGATCTGCCGGCTTATCGCTCGAGATACCGGTATGCGTGTCGTTCTCGAGAATCATTCCCGCGCTATGGCGTTGGGCGAGCAATGGTTCGGGGTAGGCCGGGGTTCCGCCTCGGTCGCGCATATCCATGCCGATTATGGAATCGGTGCGAGCAGGACCTCTCCGTCGGAGCCCTCCAACGAATCCCGCGACTTCACGGGAGTCATCGGCAACATGATCATTGACTTTCGAGCTGCTCTCGGGACCGACTCCGAGCTCTTCGGCACTCTCGAAGACTACGCCTCGGTAGAGGCGATCATACGGGAGGTACGACGCGGGCTGCAGGCAGGCAGGCCTTCGACCTTGCAAGGTGTCCCCCTCGACAAGCCGCTCGATTTTCGCGATATAGCAAAAGCGTGTCGAAGCGACGATCCCCTGGTGACCGAAATCGTCGGGCGATCGGCGGAGATATTCGGGATCGGCCTGGCAAACTATCTGAGCATCGCCAGATCGGAGGTTGTCGTACTCGGGGGAGAAACGATCGAGAGCTTGCCGGGCTTCTTCGAGACGGCCGTGGCCACCGCCGGCAAGCTGCTGGCACGCGACGAGATTTCGGTTTCCAGGTTCCAGAGGGCATCACTTTCCGGCAGAATCAACTGCGTCGGCGCCGCTACACGGATGTTCGAAATAAGCTTGCAGGAGTAGGAAATGGCACAACAACGCCCCCCAAATGTGATCTTTATCATGGCGGACGACATGGGATACGGCGATTTCGGAGTATTCAACAATAAACTGACCCGCACACCTGCAATCGACATGCTGGTTGACGCGGGCGTGTGCCTGACACAGCACTATAGCGCCTCGCCGGTATGCGCCCCCGCCCGGGCGGGCCTCCTCACGGGAAGGTATCCGCATCGTACCGGCGTAATCGACACCTACGAGTCCCTCGGTCTGGATCGGCTAAGAACCGACGAAATGACGGTGGCCGATGCCTTAAAAGCGGCCGGGTATGCAACCGGGCTGGTCGGGAAGTGGCACTGTGGCGCGGGCGATCCCCGCTACCACCCCAATCGTCGGGGCTTTGGAGAGTTTTCCGGGTTTCTCGGCGGCTGGGCCGACTACTACGACTGGTACATGGAGCGCAACGGAATCTCCTACAAGGGCGACGGGTCGTACATCACCGACACCATTACCGACGAGGCAATCGAGTTCATCCGCCGTCGACAGGGGGAGCCCTTCTTCCTCCACTTGGCCTATAATGCACCCCACTTCCCAATTCAGGCTCCGGCGGAAGACGTCGAGTACTATCGCGCCAGAGGGAGCCACACGACGGCCGTAAGCACCCTGTACGCCATGATCGAGCGCATGGACACGGGCATCGGCAGAATTGTGGAGACTCTCCGGCGGCAGGATCTCGAACAGAATACGATCCTCATCTTCACGAGCGACAACGGGCCGGATTTTGGCGGGAAGGGCGACGACTCTCTTGTGCGCTTTAACTGCAACTATCGTGGCTCAAAGACGCTTGTCTACGAGGGCGGAATCCGGGTTCCCTGCATTGTCAGGTGGCCGGAGCACCTGGAGGCGGGGAATCGATGCGACGAAGTCGTTCATCTGACCGACTGGTATCCGACTCTTCTAGATGCCTGCGGTGTGCCTTGTCCAAACGCCGGCGACCTGGACGGATCGAGCGTCTTGCCCTTGTTGACCGGAAATGGTCAAGGCGAAAGTGGTAGGAAGCTCTACTGGCAGTGGAACCGCTTTACCCCCTTCGTCGAATCAAACGCGGCTGTCCGGGATGGTGATTGGAAGCTGGTTCAACCGGATGTCCCTTCGGTCATGCCGCCGAATGATCCACGGGAGATTGTGGAGTTGGACGCACAGAGTCGCTACACGCACCCGGAAAACCGGCCGTTTATACCTGAGAGGATCCCCCAGCGCGACCGGCCGCAGCCGTTGAAGCCGCTGCTCTTTAATGTTGCAGACGACCCCCTGGAGCAGATCGATCTGGCCGAAACCTATCCGCAAAAGAAGGACGGGCTGTTGGACGATCTTTTGGACTGGTTCGCCCGGGTCGAGGCCGACCGACGGCGTCCGGAGTCCGGCAACTCTCCGTACTCGACATACACCGACCGCGCGGACTGATCGCCCGCCCGAAGGAGGCGCGCATGACCCCAAAAGAACGTGTGATGGCGACGATCGCTCACGAGGAAGTGGACAAGGTGCCGGTGGATTGTTGGTTGGCACCCGAGATCCGTGAGGAGTTTAGGAAGGCCTGCACGCTACCCGATCCCACAGACCCCTTCGCTTTGCAGAAGTTTCTGGGCCACGACCTGCTCTACCGCAACATCGGTTTTTGCGAGAGCTATCAGTCGATCCATGATGAGTCCCGGCGAATAGCAAGCAATCTCTATGAGGACAGGTTCGGAATCCGATGGAGGAAGCATTCACATGACCACGGTGCCTACTGCGAGTTTGTCGAGCATCCTTTGGCCAATGCCGACCGAAGGCACAGCTACGTCTTGCCCGATCCGCTCGAATCGTCCAAGCGAGACCTGGATGCCTACAGAGACCTGATTGCCCGGGACGGAGACCATTATGCGATCATCGGTGGTGTCGCATGCACGATTTTCGAGGCCGCCTGGTATCTGCGTGGTTTGGACAAATTCCTGATGGATCTGTTGGACAACAGGGACTTTGCCGAGGAACTCCTCGACTCCTGTATGTCCTTCTCCCTTGCGCTCTCCCGGGAGCTGGTCCGCATGGGCGTCGATATCGTATGGTGGGGCGACGACCTGAGCCTCGAAACCGGCCCCTTGTTCTCGCCCGACCTCGTCCGTGAGCTCATTTTCCCGCGTTACGCGCACATGATTTCGGAGGTCACGGCGATCAACCCCGACGTCCGGATTGCGTTTCATTCCGACGGCCACATCGAGTGGCTACTCGACGATCTCGTCGAGATGGGTATCGACATCATCAATCCTCTCCAGCCCGACGCGAATGACGTCCAACGGGTAAAACGACGATACGGCAAGAACCTGACGTATTGGGGAAATGTCGATACCCGAACCGTCATGTCGTCGGGTACCACCGCCGACGTCATTCGGGAGGTCGAGCGGGTCATTGGGCTACTCGGTGACGGAGGCGGGCTTATACTCTGTTCGAACCATACGGTTCAGGCGGGTCCGAAAGCCTTTGACAATACGCTGGCCTACTACTTCGCCGCCGAGAAGTACCGCTCCCGCACGAGCAGTTCCCTAAGCGGGAGCCGATAGGACTTCATCCAGCCGACTCAGACACACCCTCCGCCACCGGAAAGCTCACCAGTGTGTCGGCCGCCCACACGCCCGTGGGAAGCAGAAGCTCGACGCGGTAGGAGCCGGGCGAAACGCTCTGATACTCGCTCCTCCTCGGCGCGCTTCGCGCCTCACGCGGCTGTATTGGCAGCCTTCGTGCCAACAAGGCCGAGACGGGGGGAAGGGGAGTGTAAGTGCCTTCTGCGAAGTTAGTTGCCGATATCGTCCCAACGGCCCGTCGGCAACGAAGGGGCAGCGGGGCAGCAGTCGCGCTTAACTTCGGTTCTTGTTTCGTAACCGTGGTTGGCAGGGAGCATCTACGTCTTTCCGCGTCTCCGACCTAACGAAGCAGTTCCACGAACCGCGCCGGAGTAAGGACCGGAATCCCTACAACTTCGGTAAGTACCGTTAGATGCCGGTCGCCGCTCACGATCATGTCGGCGTGTGCTTCGATTGCACAATCGATGACCGCATTGTCATCGGGGTCGTCCACAACGATCTCATAGTGTTTGGTGGGGTAGACCATGAGACCGTGCGACTCCAAGTCACGGACTAGAACAGCCACTGCGTCCGCGTCCAATCCAAATTTCGGGCGCAATAAGACGGAATGGTACTCGCGAAGTATTGCCGGCGATAGAGCGAGGCCAAACCGTCTATCTATGGCTGCCTCCAGAAGGCGCCCCGGCACGCCGCCAAAAAGCGTAGCCGACACGAGGACGTTTGTGTCCACCGTGGCAATCACGGGCGAGCTTTCTTTTCCGCTCGATGGGCCGCGATTTCCGCCTCGACGTCCCGTTCGTTTATGCCGCGCGCCGCAGCGACGCGCCGTATCGATTCTACGATCGACTTCAGCCTCTTTTTTCGCTCGATGTACAGTCGCGCAGCCTCGCGCAGCAGCTCCGATCGTGAGCGAGACTCCGACCGGGCAACCTCGTCTATATCATTGAGGAGATCTTGCCTAAACGAAACATTCACCGTGCTCGTTTCTTTCGCCATTCCGACAGTATACATACAAAGATTGTATGTGTTCAATCTCATACCGTGCGTCTGTTGCCGCCGGACGCCACCGCACCCTGGCGACGCGTATGAGGTGGGACCGCCGTTTCCCAATGCTGGACCTCGTACTCTTCTTCCCAGCTGCCGACCGGATCAGGGTACACATACGTTCACAATTGTGCTAACTTCGCACCTGCGACGCCCCGTTCGCTGCGCTTCTACCGTACCACGTCTGGGCAGTGTCCAGTGGAGGAGTTTCCGGACACACTGCCGAAGAAGGCTGCAGCGAAAGCCGTTGCGGTGTTTCGGCTGGTAGCGGAACAAAAAGAGCCGGAAGACCCCGCAGAACGAACTCCGGCGAGCTGATAGCTATCCTGACGATTACTCGAGGAGGTACCAGTTGTGAGTGATATTGAGAACTATATCCAGCAACGGTCAAAGCGTGAGCCGGACTTTGGTGCATTGGTGGATGCTGAGTTCGAGAGTATTCGGATTGGGGAGATCATACGCAATCTTCGCCAAGAATACCATATGACGCAGGAAGAGCTGGCCGAACAACTACACACCACAAAGAGTGCGATCTCTCGCTTGGAGAATCACGCGGAGAGTATTCGCCTATCGACGCTTGAGCGAGTGGCGCAGGTGTTTGATCGGAAGGTTCGTATTTCAATTGAGCCATGAATGGCCGCCCACGCTCAACATTTCGCGCCGTCCAGACTGGCTTTTAGATGCACCGCGCAACCACGCAACGACTCCCGAATCTCTACGCTGTTCCTCGACTCTTACTCCCTCATCATCCGCCTGAGTAAGATGTCTTCCACATTGCGTCTCCCGTCGATAACCGCGAGAACGGAGACGGTTCGTTGCTCAGCCCGATAGAACAGTCGCCATGGGGTAAGGATCAACTCCCGATACTTGGTGATGTTGTGTCGCTCCAGTTCCGGCACCACTCTGCCGATGTGCACGTGTTCGGCCAGCTGCTTCACCGAGGCGTCTACACGATCGATGAACGTGGCAGCAGCAGATGTGGATTCGAGCGAAAGGTAGTCGACGATGTCGGCAAGGTCTTCCTGCGCCGGTGTCGCCCAGACGATGCGATTCACGTGGTCTTGAGTCGATTGCGCAGTGCTGCCATCACGTCCCGATGCGAGGCAACCCGCCCGGCTTCTAGAGCTCGCTCACTTTGCGAGATGAGCTTGAGCATGCCCAGGGCGTCAACCATCTCCTGGTAGCTGCGAGTATCGAGAAGCACCCCTTTCGCCTCACCATTCTGGGTAATGACAATCGGGTTACGAGTTTCATTGATCTGCTGGATCATTTGTGCCGCGTTCGTCTTGATGTAGGAAATAGGACGGATGCTGGTCTCGAGATTCATAGCTCCTCCAGTGCGAATAGAGTACTGAATTCAGCCGCAGGTGATCAACCCGAGAGGCGACCAGGGGTGCACGACATTTTTGTCAGCGCTATCAATAAATGCTTTATGGAGCGGGTTTT
>CAZFLD010000109.1:0-10828 GCA_964519835.1 uncultured Spirochaetales bacterium | reverse complement strand
ACATACAACAACATCTCAAGCTCGGATGGAGCTCCGAGCAAATAGCCGGTCGCCTCGCAGGAAGTGGCCCGGAAGCTCGGCATGATACCGATCGGTGTCGATTTCTCAGTCGGGTGAGCGAGACTCCCCGCGCAAGCGGGCGCAGCGGTACCCCGCAGGGCCCGGCGGGCCCGAGGAGTACAAGCGGAGCACGCGGTCCACGGCTGCGGCGCGCAGCGCTGCGGACGGGGATGCGCCCAGATCCTGCCTACAGACCGGTCCGGCAGCAAATCAGGGAGAGCGCAGATTCCTTTCTCGACTCAGAGCCTGAAGAGGGGATTCTGGAGCATCTGGCGCAACCAACACACGGAGATGGCCGTTTTGAGCACGACCTTGGCCGCGATCAGGGTGACCCGCGACCGATTTCTCTTGAGGCGATGAAAGTGCGCAGCCTATTCGGGCTGCTGGAGAATAACCCTCGATACGCGCGAGTTGGACTAAGACACGTGCTATCGGCCGCGCACTGCACCCACCGGGACGATTCATTTATGATCACGCGCTCCAGCGCACAATGGGATCACCGTGCGTTCACAGCCATGACGATCTCAGAGGCCGTGGCCAGAGCAGTCGATTGGACCGGCGATCTTCTTACACCAATCGGTCTGGCGTTTGTCGCACGCGCTCTCAGCACCAAGGCGCTCCCCATGATCGACTACAGTCTGCGCAAGTATGCGTGCATGCGGGAGAATAATCAGGCAATTTTCTTTGCGTCTGCAGGGGTCATTATTGTCAGGGCGCTGGAAAAGATGCTCGACTTCGGTGGGAATGGAATCGACTGGTATCTTGCGGCACTTACGCAGTCTGTCGAAAACTACATTCTTGACGACGGTGCATCTCACGAGGGAACGGGCTACCACGATTCGAGCTGCTCTCGTGCAATTGCTGCCTATGAAGTTGCAGCTCGGGTGAGATACCTGGCGCCCTGGACCTGTTTGTCCACGGGCCGGATATGCCGGAAACACCCGCGCCCGAGGCAATTTGTCGAATCCCGCCGTATCTTGAAGATGAACTGGTAGATCGTCTCATGGCTCACGCGTTTACCCGGATGGTCGATCGGCCGGCGGTAGTCGGCAGGCCGATGTCCGACGGAGGTCACCGGTTCCTGCCGATTGGCGCGGCGCAGATCAGCTCTGCGCCCGTCGCGAAGAAATGTCGAACCAGACCGCGAGCAGGAGAATGGCTCCCCGAACGATCATCTGCACGTCGGAGGAGAGGTTCATGAGTGACATGCCGTTGTTTACGCTGGACATAAGAAGCGCACCGATAATGGCGCCGAACACGGTTCCCACGCCTCCGAGCGTGCTGGTACCGCCAATGATGGTGGCCGCGATGGTGTCCAGCTCGACGAGGGTGCCGGCCTGGGCGCTTGCGGCGTTGAGACGGGCCGTAAAGACGATGCCGGCCACCGCGGAGAGAAGCCCCATGCTGACAAAAATCATCAGCGTCCGCCGCCTGATGTTGATTCCGGAGAGGCGGGCGGCCTCCTTGTTTCCGCCGAGGGCGTACACCTGTCTACCGAATACGGTGTTCTCGGTCAAAAAGGTGTACAACAGGGTCAGCCCGAGGATGATGATCACGACCCAGGGGATGCCTCGGTAGAAGACAAGGATCCCAAAAAAGGCGGAGATCAGAGCGCTGATAAGAACAAGGCGAAGCACCTCGATCCGCCCGGGCAGCACCTCGAAGCCGTACTGAACCCGCCTTCTGCGATTGGCGATCTGACGAATCACAAAGACCAGCACAAAAATCCCACCGACTATGGCGCTGACCTCATGAAAGCCGGTGCGAGCCTCGGGATTAAGTATTCTAGGAAGGTAGCCTTGCCCTATCGCCCGGAACGGCTCGGAGAGCGGAGCGATGGTCGCCCCTCGGGTAACGGCAATGATGCCGCCTCTGAACATGGTCATGCCGGCAAGGGTGACGATAAAGGCCGGGATGCCGCGGTAGGCGACCCAGAAGCCCTGCCACAGACCTATCACCGCTCCTACGACCAACGCCACCAGGATAACGGGCAGGGTCGACCACCCGAGGTTCACCTGGAGAACGGCGGCAATCGCGCCGATGAACCCCATAAGTGAGCCTACGGAGAGGTCAATGTGCCCGGCCACTATCACCAGCACCATGCCTACCGCAAGAATCGCGATGTGCGAGGCCTGCAGAAAGAGGTTGGTAATGTTGCGGGAAGACAAAAAGGTCCCGTTGGTCAGGACCGTGAACAGGACCCAGACCGCGAGCAGGGCAATAAACATCGCGTACTGCTTCACATTGGTCGAAAGCTGATCCTTGAGAATGTGCTTGAAGGAACGCTCATGATCGGACATCTCTATCGGCCTCCCGTTGCCATGTGCATGATCGATTCCTGTGTCGCGTCGTTCCACTGCTGTGATCCGGCGAGGCGACCCTGGTGCATCACGAGGATGCGATCGGTAATCCCTAAGACTTCGGGCAGCTCGGAAGAGATCATGACTATCCCGACGCCGTCCTCCACAAGTTGATTCATGATGTTGTAGATCTCAAACTTCGCGCCCACATCTATGCCCCTCGTTGGCTCGTCCAGAAGAAGTATTCGCGGCTTGGTCATAAGCCACTTGGAAAGAACCACCTTCTGCTGGTTCCCCCCGGAAAGGCTCCGGGTTGCCTGTTCCAGCGACGACATCTTTACCTGAAGCCGGCTGGTGTAGGTACGGGCCTCGACGATCTCCTGCAGCTTGTTGAGAATGCCTCCCGGTGCGATACGGAAGTGCGAGGCAAGTGTGGAGTTTTGGACGATGTCCATGTTGAGGACCAAGCCCTTTTCTTTCCGGTCCTCGGTAACGTAACTGATGCCGCTCCGAATGGCGTCGGACGGCTCGTTGATGGTGAGTTTCTTTCCGTCGAGAAGAATCGTTCCGCTGCGTTTTGCACCGTAGGCGCCGAAGATGCTTGTCGCGAGCTCGGTCCGGCCGGCGCCCATAAGCCCGGCGATTCCCAAAATCTCGCCCTCCCGAACCTCGAAGCTGATATTGTCCAGGATCTTTCGGTTGGGACGCTCGGGATCGTAAACGTTCCAGTCTCGAACCTCCAGCAAGGTCTTGCCGGCGACGTGCTCCACCCGGGGAAAGCGCTCGGTGAGTTCCCGTCCAACCATCATGGAGATGATAAGCGCTTCGGTAACCTCATCGCCGTCGCTCGGGTGACGCGTCTGAATGGAACGGCCGTCGCGGAGAACGGTGACCGAATCGGCAATCGAGTTGACCTCTTCCAACTTGTGAGAGATGTAGATGCAGGTGACACCGGTGTCCCGCAGCTTGCGGATAATGCTCAGTAGGTTCTGCGTTTCGGTTTCGTTGAGGGCAGCCGTCGGTTCGTCGAGGACAAGAATGCGGGCGTTCTTGTAAAGCGCCTTCGCGATCTCGACCAGCTGCTGGGCGCCGATGCCGAGTTTGAGAACCTGGGTTCTTGGGTTCACGTTCAGGCCGACCTGTTGGAGAAGGTCGGTCGCTTTGGCATAGGCACGGGTCCAGTCGATGCTGATGCCGCTTGTTATCTCATTGCCGAGGAAGATGTTCTCCGTTACGTTCAATAGGCGGACGAGGGCGAGCTCCTGGTAGATGACCGCGATTCCCGCAGCTTCGCTCTCTTTGATACCGGCGAAGCTTACGTCGCTGTCGTCCACCAGGATCGAACCTTCGTACGTGCCCGCCGGATACAGGCCGCTGAGGATCTTCATGAGGGTCGACTTGCCGGCGCCGTTCTCCCCCACGAGCGCGTGGATCTCACCACGACGTACCCGCAAGTTGACGCCGTCGAGCGCACGCACACCCGGGAAGTCCTTGGTGATGTCCCGCATCTCCAGAATGTAGTCCTCGCGCATCGTCGGCCTCCAAAAAAGGCCGCCCACATTCGTGGACGGCCGTCGGGCAATACAGGTTTTGGACTAGTCGACGACTACTCGCCGTAGACGTCGTCTCGGCTCAGGTACCCGGACTCGACAAGCACCTCGTCAATGTTGTCGGCGTTTACGGCGAAGGGCGTGAGCAGGATC
This sequence comes from uncultured Spirochaetales bacterium, assembly GCA_964519835.1. Lineage (GTDB taxonomy): Bacteria > Spirochaetota > Spirochaetia > DSM-27196 > CAZFLD01 > CAZFLD01. The sequence goes on along the minus strand of CAZFLD010000109.1, from coordinate 6,765 downwards.
GACGGTACATCAAAGACCTGGTTATCCACGGCGCCGTTGAACTCCAGCGCTTCTCCACGAGCCAGCGCCATCGCGGCGTCGATTGCCGCCCGGCCAAGCTCCCGGGTGTCCTTGAAGACAGTCATGCCCTGCGTACCCTCGACGATTCGGCGCGCACCGGCAAGCGACGCGTCCTGGCCGGTCACCACAACGTCACCCGCAAGACCCTGCGCTTCCAGCGCGACAATCGCGCCACCGGCGGTTCCATCGTTGGGCGCGAGTATGCCCTGAACATCGTTCTGGGCCGAGGTCAACGCGTTCTCCACGATCGCCAGCGCGTTTTCCGGCAGCCAGTTGTCCACGAACTGATCCGCGATTACTTCGTAGGCGCCGCTGTCGATCTTGGGCTGGATAAACTCCATCGCGCCCTCTTTGAAGAGGAAGGCATTGTTGTCCGTCGGCGCCCCGGCGAGGATGATAATATTCGATCCGTCGGGCACGTTGTCCACGAAGTACTCGCCCTGAATCCGACCGACACCCACGTTGTCAAAACTGATGTAGACATCGAGATTGGCGGTGTTGGTGATAAGGCGGTCGTAGGAGATGACGGGAATACCCTCGTCCTCCGCCTGGTCAACGAGCGATGCCGCGGCTGCCGCGTCGTGGGGAGCGAGGATCAGAACGTCGATACTCTGGGCAAAAAGATTCTCGACCTGCGCGGTCTGCTCCGCGGTATTCGCGTCGGCTACCTGGACACGGAGATCGACGCCGAGCTCGTCGGCATAGGCTTCCATTGTCTCACGGTCGCGGACCCATCGTTCTTCGCGCTGCGTGGGCAGCGAAAGGCCAATTACCAAATCACCGTCGTCCGCCTGGCCGCCGGCGAATGTCGAGAGCGCCCCGCCAAGCATAAATGCGACGAGACAGATAAGGATAACTACACGCTTCATAACGCCTCCTTGCAATAATAACCCCTATGGGGTCTTGATTTACGCTACCATCGGTCGGGAGAGCCGTCATGAGGAAAGTCGTGACATTGACTGGAAAATAATGCAGGAGGCCGGAATCGGGAAGGCCACCGCATGCACTTTTATGTGGCGAGTGAGTGCTACGGGCTTCCAGGCCCCCCGCCTCAATCGGTGTTCATGTAGACATCGTCTCGGCTGTGGAATCCGTCGGCGATCACCGTCTCGTCGATATTGTCCGCCTCGACCGGGATGGGGTCAATTGCGACGTAGGGCACGGCGGCAAAACCGTTGTCGATAGTACGGTCGGATTCCACCGCCTCTCCGCGGGAGAGCGCCACGGCGATCTCGGCCGCACGACGAGCGAGATCCGCCACCGGCTTGTAGACGGTACGATGCTGCATCCCGGTTACAAGACGTTGCGTGGCCACAAGATCGGCATCCTGCCCCACTACGATTACCTGACCGGCCAGCCGATGCCTTGCGAGAATGTCGATGACCGCATCGGCGAAGCTGTCGTTCGCGGCGATTATCGCGTCTACCTGTGCCCCCTCCTCGATAAGGGCCTCGAGTTCGTCGGTAAAGAGGGCGGGAAGCCAGTCGGTGGGTGAGAGCTCGGCGACGATTTGGTAGGCGCCCGACTCGATGTAGGGATCAAGGACTTCGAAAACGCCCTGGCGGATCATCGCGCTGTTGTTGTCCCGTGAGCCGCCGTTTACCACCACGATGTGCCCGCTCTCGAGCCTGCTCGTGACCCCCCGTGCGAGGAGTCGACCAACCTCGACGTTGTCGAAGCTGACGTAGGCGGAGATGGGCGCGTTCAGGACCAATCGGTCGTAGGCAATTACGGGGATGCCTTCGGCCGCGATACTCCGAATCGCGTCGGCAAGGTCGACGGAGTCGAAGGGAATAACAACCAGCGCCCCAATGCCCTCTTCCTTCAGGCTCAACAAGTCCCGACGTTGCCGATCGCTGTCCTCCAGGGCGTTCCGGTAGAGCACCTCCGCACCGAGGTCGGATCCCGCCTGTATAAAGGCATTGGTGTCGCGAATCCACCGCTCCACGACGAGGGAGTCCACGGAGAAGCCGATGCGAAACGTTTCGATGGAGTCGGGGGGCGACTCGTTCCCCGCCGCATCCGCCGGCGACTCGCCGCCGCACCCCGCGAGCAGCGCGGCGGCCAGCAGCAGCAAAGTGATACCCATGTTGCGGTTATGACTCAACACTCTGCCTCCTCGACCTGGCGAACTCGGATGGAGTCAGGCCGGTCGCGCCTCGAAAGGCACGGCTGAAATAGTTGGGATCGCGAAACCCGCACCGGGCGGCAATCTCCTTCACCGACAGCGCCCCAGCTTCCAGAAGGTCGCCGGCGCGCTGGATTCGCAGGTCCGCGAGGTAGGCGCTCAGCGGCAGGCCAACCTCGGCGGAAAAGGTCCGGCTAAGGTGCGACGGGCTCACATTCAACCGATCAGCGATGTTGTCGATCGAAAGGTCGGCGGCAAACTCCTCCCTTACAATACGCACGGCTGCGCGAACGATCTCCGAGAGCGAATCGGTGGCGGCGACCGAGTCGATCCACTCGTTGAGGTGACGCCGCGCGGAAGCAACGGCCGACTCGAGGTCGTGGAGGCGCCTTGCCTCGACGATGGTTTCCAGAGCCCGATCCACGATGGCCCCTCGATGACTGGTGGTGACGTCGGCCACCGCGACAAGGAGCGCCTCGAGCGCTTCCGGGACGACGCCGCATTCGGTTGCACAGGAGACATACTCGTCCAGGGTCGCCATGGCCTGGGACCGGTCCGCAAGCCGGACAGCCCGCACGATTTTGGTTCGAAGGCGAAAGAGCCCTGCGTCCGGCATGAGGGTGACTGCCTTGGAGAGTGTCTCCACCTCGGCCGGAATGTCTCCGAGAGGCGCGACGCCGCCCACTTCCACCCGGAAATCTGCGCCCGCCCCACTCTGGGCGAGGGATCGTCGGATGCGCTCACCCACTTCGTGGGCCGTTTGCCGGGGATAAAACGCGAGGGCGAGCATCCGGCCCGGTCCGACCACGCCGACCAGGCCGTGAACGGCGTAGTGGAGGCGGTCCGCAAGCTCCGCGGCCGTGGCGGCGTCCTTGTTGTGGTGAATCAGAACCGGCACCACCGATGCACCGTCCAGACCCAGGCAGACAATCATCTCCCGGACGATGGACGCGTCGGCCGCGCCGGCCAGAATTAGGTGAAGCAGGGCGCGCTCAACGATGGCAAGCATCCTGGTATTGCCCTCGGTAATCTCGACCACATGCGCCTCGCGCTCTCGCTCCGCCCGAATCTCGATTTCCGCCCTGCCGAGCGCTTCCCGAACGGTTCGAGGTCCCACAGGCTTGACCAGATAGTCGCGGACTCCGAGACCGTAGCCGCGACGCGCCACGTCGAAGCGCTCGTAGGCCGTCACCAGAATCGCGATGGATCGCAGCCCCTGCTCGCGCATGGTTCGAAGCGCCTCGATGCCGTCGATGCCCGGCATCTGCACATCCAGAAGCAGGACATCCGGTTGCAGTGTCCGCGCCTTTCCTATTGCCTCTCGCCCGTTTGAAGCGCTTCCCACCACCGAGAAACCGGGCAGCTCCCGGGCAATCGTTGCGTGCAGTCCCTCGATAACCGGAGGCTCGTCATCGACAATAAGCACACGAATCGCGTCAGGCATCGGCACCCACCTTGCCACTTACCCCCTCCGCGATGGGCAGGGTAAACCGGACCACCGTGCCGTCGGGACCGGAATTGATAGTACAGATGTCGTGGGAGCCAAAAGAGAGGCGTAAACGCTCGAGAACGTTTCCAATGCCAAGGCCGCGCTCCCCGGCAGTCTCCGCGGATACCTCCGCTCCGTCGTGGTTGCCATGGCCGTCGGCGCTGCCATGGCCGTCGGCGCTGACTATCGTCTCGACACGTCCCCGGGGAATGCCCACACCGTTGTCGCGCACGCTGATCACCAGGCAATCTTTTCCACCGGTCACCACTCGCTCGGCTACCGCTTCGACCCGGCCGTTCTGTTCCATGTCGCGGAGCCCATGGGTGATCGAGTTTTCGACGAGGGGCTGCACGATAAGGGGCGGGATAAGAACGTCGCGAACATCCTCCCCTACCCGCGTCACGAAGGTGATTCGATCGCCGAATCTGATGCGCATGATGTAGAGATAGTCATCGAGACTCTCGAACTCCGCCGCCACCGTTACGGGTGTCGACGGATCTGAAAGCAGACCACGAACGGCGGTACCGAAGCGTTCGAGATACTCGCTGGTGCGTTCGGCGCCTTCAACAACGGCGAGCTGGACGCCGGTGTTCAGCGTGTTGTACAGGAAGTGCGGATTGATTCGGCTCTGCAGCGCAAGGAGTTGGGCCGAGCGGAGCGACGAACGCATTCGCAGAACCGCGATATCCTGCTCCATGAGCCGCCGCTCCACGCCGGCGTTACGGTTAAGCTCGTCGATGCTGTCCTTTATGCTGTGCTTCATAACGTCAAAAGACGAACCAAGGTCGTTGATCTCTCGGGCGACGCTTCGGTCGCCGAAGTCCGGCATGTCGAAGGCGCCATCGGCCACCGCGTGTGCCCGCAGACTCAGCTCCGCGATCGGTTGGGCCACGCGGCGGCTCAGTATCCCGATGCAGACAACGGCCACCACCACGATGACGGTCAGCCAGAGCCCGGACTCCACCACAAGACGGTTGAGGCCCTCGGAGACTTCGGTGAACCGGATCACGTTGTTGCTGACATCCTGCCAATACAGGGTGGAGACAAGGAGGCTGGTGAGCTCGCGAAGGCGAACGGACTCCTGGTAGAGACGCGTGTACTCGGAGACTCGCCTGCCCCGACCGGCTGCGACAACCTCGGCGGTTGCGTCGATGTAGCGATGAATCAGCCGCCGGACCATGACCAGCGAGATGTCGTGCTCGCGACGCGTGGCGAGCGCCGGGAGCATGGCAGCGTTTTGTTGAAGCCGGTCGACGGTCTCGTAGTAGCTTTGAAGCGACTCGAGAGTTCGCACGTCCAGGTAGGCCCGCAGGTACCGGTCGGCTCCGATCAGGCCGCTGTCAATCTCTTCCAGTCGCAGGCTGTCGTCGAATATCTCCCCAGTCTCCGTCACCACAATTTGGCTGACGACGACGATCGCTCCCGCGGTGACTACGACGGGAACCAGCACCACGACAAATACCAGGCTCAACTGGCTTCGAATCGACCGACTCACGAGTCGATCTCCGGACCCACACGGGAGAGCGGCGGAACAACAAGAACGGGACGATCCGACGACACAACCCCGTGCACATTCAGGCCGGCGAGCAGGTCCACCATCACCGCGAAAGCCTCCTCCACGGCGCCGGCGTAGTCCCCCGTAATCGTAGCGTGCACAACTCGGTCGTCGACAAGGGACAGTACGCGTTCCGAAGCACCAAACCCGATTATCCGAACCGAACCCACCAGGTTCGCGTCGACTACCACCTGCGCCATGGCGATTGTTGCCTCGGTCGTATCGCAGAACACCGCGTCGACCTGCCGAAGAAGCAGCGATCTGGCGGCAGCCACCGATCCGAGCTCCACGTCGTCCACGCCTTGCACGACAATCGGCGATAGCGACGCCGCCTGGAACTCCGGCGCCGCCTCCACGGCTCGCACAAGCTGGTTCGCCGTATCTGCCTCCGCCCCGGCGCAAAGCCCGCAGAGGTAGCCGACCTTGGCTCCCGTTCCCAGATCGGGGGTAATCGAGCTCGCCACGAGCCTTGCGTAATCCTCGGGATCGGCGCCAACACGAATCTGCGTGGCGGACCGCGGAACGAGGGTCCCGATCACGGCCGTGAGCAGACCACCGGCCGCTATACGACTCGCCCGCTCAAGCGATTCGAGTCTGTCGGGGCGCACCAGCACCGCATCCACGCCGGCCTCATAGGCGATATCGAGGGTCTGGATCATGGCGGAAGACTCGGCAAGAAAGGAGGGTAGACCGGGCGAGAACACGCGAAACGGATAGCGGGCATCCTGTCGGGCCGCATCCAGGGCCGGACGTATGACGGTTGACAGATGATCGACGCCGGCAGGTTCGATGACCGCCACAACATCTGCCGTGGCATTGGCGTCCCGAAACGAGGCGTCGGCGACAAGATTGATCGTTTCCGCGCCGATCGAGCCAAGGCGAAGCGCAGCGAGGATCGAAAGCACGAACAAGAGCAGAGTAGCGCCCCAACCGACAAAGACAAGACGGGTCGATCTCACCAGCTCAGAGTACCATCGGATGCCGTAATTCACAATTCGAGGCACCGGCCGCCGTCGCGTCTCGCGGACGACGTCCCGGCCACTAGACCTCGAGCGAGCATGATCAACACGCAAGCCTGGCGTAGCCGCCGGACATGCCCGGACGGGCCATTGGAAATCGCAGCCGCAGCCGATGATGAGCTCGGGCAAGATCCATTACGAGATCGGAGCGAACATCGACGCGATGAGCTACGGAGGGTACATCTGCCCTATCACGAGTCGGATCATGTGTTGAACCTCGCCTACAACGTATTGTGCGGCGGCACGCGACTTGAGGACATCGAGCGGCTTCGTCATGACACCGCCTACATGAATGCGCTGGGAGCGGATCTGATACCCGATCCGACGACCGCCGGCGACTTCTGCCGGCGCTTCGACGAGTCGCAGATCACCGAGCTGATGCACATCTCCTACAAAGGGATCAGGGGGTATGCGCCGCTGATCATCTCGCCGGCGAACTTCGATCGCTGGGCCTGCGAGGTGGATTTCCTGTTCGGCATGGACGCCCATGCGACGTTGGTCGGCCGGGCACAAG
>CAZFLD010000108.1:0-10994 GCA_964519835.1 uncultured Spirochaetales bacterium | reverse complement strand
CCTTCGCCAACTCAAGCCAATGTGGCTCCGTTCGCCGCTGCCGACCGCCTCATCGCCAGCGGTGAGCGGGTCGAAGGTCCCTATAGCCCAATCTTGTGCGATCCTCTCCGCCATTTCCCGTTCGTCACCGGCGTTCGGCAAGTTGTGCCGCGTTCGAAATTCCTATCAGTCAGTCGATCGGCTCCCACGTCGTCGCCATCCATGGCTCCTCATACGGGTGACGCAAGGCGCCCGGCCAGGACGGCCGGGCGTGCCCTTGGAAAGCGCGCGCTCCGGATGGGGATTTCTGTTGCTCCGATCGCTCTGTGCCCGGCGGGTTGAAGCCGGATCAGGCGTGCCGCCGTGGAGAGTCGCTGCAGGAGGCTCGGCCTATCTGCCACGACGGCGATCGTTCTGCTCGACGCGTTGCTACGGAACCGGGTCCGTCGCAATCACGCTATTCGTGATTGACGTCGCGGTTACAGAAAGCAGGACCCGGCCCCAGAAAACCGCCGTCGGCATCACGCCTGCCTAGTCCCCTGTGGGTATGTCGCGTAGATCGACGACCGTGCCACCTCGCGCTGCCACCCGACCCGACGAGCAGGTGGATTCCCTGGCGTTCTTCGGTGGGTGTGACCGACGTGGCGTTGGGTCACGCCGATTTTCGCCATAGCGCGGGTTTTGACTTCGGCGTGAGCGGGGTAGTGGTCGGCGGCGTCTTTCTCATCGGTCTTGTGTTTGCGGTAGAATCGACGCAAGGGTTTCGGCGAAATGGGACTGACACAGGCGCAGATCGGCAGGGTCGGCGAGCTGCTCGGCCAGCAGCAGTTGCTTCTTCACGGGATCGAGTCGGCGACGATGACAACGGATTCGGGAATCGATTTGGTGGCCTTTTCACCACGTCACCAGGATTCGTTCACCATTCAAGTTAAGGCAAACCTTCGTGCAAAGCCGGGAGGTGGCAAGGGTAAGCCACATCTAGATTGGTGGGCTCCGGATGATTCACCGGCGGATCTCTTTGCATTTGTTGATCTGGAGTCCTCTCGTGTCTGGCTGGTAAGGAATGGTGAGTTGGACCAAGTCGCTCAGCAGCATCCTAAAGGTCGCTATCACTTTTTTATGGCAACCGATCCACAGACAGTGTCTCGTCGAGACGGGAAGCCGGTTCACGACTACGATTTCCAAAGCTGCCTTCTGCAAAACCGCGTCCATATTCTGATGTAGAGCCGGCAACGCCGCAATCTTCCCTCGCCGTCCTGGCTCGGGAAGAAAAGACGGCCCGGCACGGACGATGGGCTGGGAGTTGGGAGGACGCCCCGTTTCTCTTCTCCTCTTTTGTTTATGCCGCTTGGTGCATCGCAAAAGCGTCCTTGAGCGCGGGAGCCGATTCCTGGCTCGGAGTCCGGGGCAAATGGAAACGTACCTGGGCGGCGGGATACCGGGTCTTGAGCATCTCGACGAAGTGGTAGAGAGAGACCGCGCCTAAAAACTCGCTTTTGTAGCGTGCGATGTAGCGGCTCTTCTCCCGTGGGTGGGTGGTGATGTGAACGAAGAGAATCTTGTCCATACCTACAACTCCTCGTCACAGGTGCCGGCGGGGACCGGATGGGGCACGGACCAGGTGCCGCTTACAAGGCCGCAGAGGGTGCCGGGATAGAGAAAAAACAAGAGGCTTTGGGCGGGAGCGTTACTGATACCACAAAGACGGGTTTGAGTTGGTTGGTTGCCGCGCGGAAGGCAAGGGAGCTACCACGGCCCCAACGGCCTGAGACCGGATCGTCCGGGAAGAGGACCAGAAGCTGGGCGCGCTTGATCATCCAGAGGGTACGGCGGCGCAGGGCGGCGGCGGGAGAGAGGCCCGACGGGACCACGACCGACGAGTAGCGACCCCGGCGGCACGGCAGGCAACACGACGTTCAAAGGCGAAGGCGACAAAGGTGGACTCCGCCGCCGACCGCACCGACGCCGGCACCGTGCGAAAGCCGGCGTCTATGCCGGGGGCACAGCCGACTAGGAAGGAGTAGCCGCCGCGCGAGAGGGCGGCGACAAGGTTTTTGGCGATGGCCGGGTCGACCACGCCGTTGCGGCTGCCGGCAAAGAGGACCGACCGGGGGGGCGCGGACCGGAGTACCGGTGGGTCCGGGCACCACGGTGACGGATGGGGACGGAAAGGACATACACAGCTCCTCGTGCTTGGTTTCACGGCGCGAGAAACCGCACGATTGGTGCTGCGTCAATACCCGATTGGGGAGAAAACCGTGATGGAGAAATGTCTCTGTCCTGGCCCAAAGACGTCCGACGCCGGCGTTGGTGTTGCAATGGAGTTCGCACTATGGACCAAAGCATCGAACTCTTTAGTCAACTTCGCGATCTTCGTGCAGCCTTCGAAAAGGAAGCTGCTGGTCCCGACACGAGGGCACGCGTGCAGCGGCTTATTCCGGTGTTTGAAACCCTAAGGGATCTTGGAAGGAGCCTCGTTCCGAGCGGATTATCCTTGTCTGCCCGGGACCGTCTTCTGAAGTGCTTCCTCTCCTACCCGAAGACTGTTTTGCAGGAACGTGAGTTGGCGATTGTTGCCGGCATAAGCGAGTGGGCGAGGCGTGTACGGGAGCTGCGAGTTGAGTTTGGTTGGCGGATCATAACCGGCATGACGACACGCCATATGCTCGACGAGTCAGAACTCGCTGAAGGAGATATCTAACTCGGTTCGCTGAGTCCAAACGACTATGTTCCGGCCGATACCGAACAAGATCGCGATGCAGCCCACCGGTGGAACCTCGCGAATGGAAATCGAAAACGGGCCGGCGGCAGTCGATAAAGGATACTCGAGTACCTGCGCCAGAACGTCGGCCGGCCGGTTACCGGGGAGGAACTGAGTTATGTTGCCCAGAGCAGCGAGTGGGTGCGTCGAGCGAGAGAGCTCAGGACCGAAGACGGATGGCCAATCTCCACAAAGATGTCCGGGAATCCGTCACTTCCGGTTAGGGTCTACATTCTTGAAAAAGATAGACAAGCGTTTGCCCACGACAGGCACATTCCGGAAGCGACCCGACGTCACGCGCTTCGCCGAGACATGTACACGTGTCGCAAGTGCGGATGGTCTCACACGATGTGGAACCGATCTGATCCACGGTTTCTGGAACTACATCACATTCGTCATCACTCCCAGGGCGGTAGCAACAAAACCGACAACTTAGTGACGTACTGTATCGTCTGTCACAATGAGGTCCACAAACTGGACAAAAAAGGCTAACATTCGTATGGTTTTTGAGGATTCAAATGCCTGACGAAATCAGATTTGTTGATCTATTCTCCGGAGCAGGTGGCCTTTCGATAGGCTTTGAGTGGCTCAGCGACGGGCCGTTTCGAGCCGTTTGGGCAAACGACTTTCGAAGCTATGCGGCAAATACATACAACCGAAACTTCGGAAACCTGTGCGTTCATGGAGACATTGTCGATATTCTTGCTGATCCACAGACCGAGATTCCAGAGGCCGACCTCGTCATCGGCGGCCCACCTTGTCAAGGCTTTAGCCTCCTCAACAAGAAACGACTCGACGATCCTCGGAAGAAGTTGTGGATCCCTTTTATGGAAGTCATCGATCGCTCCGGCGCGCAGTTTTTTGTGATGGAGAATGTGCCACAGTTGCTCGGATCGCTTGAGCACTCCGAGATCGACGAATGGGCATCGGCGAGAGGTTTCCAAACTTGGTCCGGCTTACTCGTGGCGGCAGACTACGGGGTTCCACAAACGCGTAAGCGTGCTTTTATCGTCGGGTCGCGAAGTACAGATCCCGGTATCTTTTTTCCACCGACACGGACTCACTACGATGCTCGAAAGACTTCCGTGCAGCTTTCGCTTTTTGGCGGAAATTACGCGGCGCATGCGGAGCCGTGGAAAACTGTACGCGAGGCGATCGGAGACTTGCCTGCCCCGGAAGGCACCGAGATTCGCGACGTCGACCCGCCGCTTGATATTCACTTTGGGCGTAACCCAACGGCCAAGAGTGTCGCCCGATACAAAACCATTCCACATGAAGGAATGAACCGTTTTGACCTACAACGCCTGGCTCCTGAGTTGACACCGCAGTGTTGGATTAACAAACCATCGGGTGGGACAGACTCATTCGGCCGACTCTGGTGGAATCGACCCGCCTTCACAATCCGCACGGAGTTTTTCAAACCTGAAAAGGGTCGATACCTTCACCCGGAACAACATCGGCCGATTACGCATCGGGAGGCTGCAAGATTTCAGACCTTTCCTGATCAGTTCCGCTTCACCGGCACAAAGATCGAAGTTGCCCGGCAGATTGGGAACGCGGTACCGCCGCTGTTGGCAAAGGCAATGGCGGATCGACTTGCCGAGCTTGTAACGTTCAGCAGCCAATCGCGCTCCGGCGGTACGACGGCGATGGTCAACGGCAGGCACGTAGAGGCAATCGATCGGCGGTCGCCGATCACCAGCAATAGCCGATAGACGTCCGGTTCGGCCCTCGGGCTAAGCTCCCGTCTCCCGCGGATGAAACCGGGCGTGCATGGCCTTGAGGTCGCCGATTTCGATCTTCAGATAGCGCTATGTGCTGCAGCACATAATAGCGCTTGGTCGTCTCGAGCCGCCCGTGACCGAGGGCCCGGGGCATGAAGCGGATGCTGAGACCCGCCTCCAGCAGATGCGTGGCGTAGCTGTGGCGAAGGGCGTGGATTGACACGTGGGCTCTGGTGACGCCGGCGGCTTTGCGAGTGCGAAGGAACGCTCCCTGGACGCTTGCGCGGTTCATCGCGGTTGTCGCCTTCGTGGCCGCTATTGGCTACCCTGCCGAGAGCGGGCGCTGGTCTTCGGCGTGAAGAATAGAGAAGAGCTTCCACATCGGGTCCAGGACGGTGCGGACGTAGAACTTGATGCCGGCCTAACACAGCCGAAGCGTCGCCGGCTTCCACCGGCTCTCGTTTCGACGGTACAGCAGGTAGCGCTCAAGCTCCTCCTCCTCAGCCTTCTCCGGCTCTTTTTGCGGGTAGTCGGCCACTTGTCGTACCAAACGCAGATACGACTCCCGTGTCGCCGGACCAACGTCGACGGTTGGTCCCTTGGCGGCGGACCCCAATAGACTCCTACCGGTGACGGTGAGAGATAGCTTACTTCGGTCCGCTCGATCCGATCAGATCAAGCGTCTTCCGAATCTCCCGTTCATCGTAAAGTTGGTCGGTTACGTACTTGTGTAACACGCTCGCGATCAGCGTCTGATACGGGACCCCTTCGCGTGACGCCCGATCTCGTATCTGCGATAGGTCTCGCTGCGAGATTCTAATGTTCACGTTCTTACGTTTCTTGCTCTCTTGCGCAATCAATCGAACCTTGGCTTCGGTCTCAGCATCTGCCGGGACATACTGATCGATCTCATCCTCTATCTGCTGTTCTTCTTCATCGAGTTCAAATATATCCTTCATTCTTCTCCTCGGTAACGTTTGTGGAGTTCCCGACTCGGATGCGCCGTCTTGAAGAAGATCGTCGGTCCGTCTTCTTCGATGACAAACGGGACTGCCCAACAGTAGCCGTCGATCTTGACTACCAAGATCTGCTGGTTGGACCGTGTCTCGTGCTTCACAATCGCCTCGAACTCCTCCTTCTCATAGAGTTCCGCGATTCGGTCGAACGAAATTCCACGACGCTCCTGCGGTTGTTGGTTTTTTGTCTCGTTCCATCGAACCACAGCCTATACAATCACATAACGTATACAACGTCAATACCATGATCGCCGACCACAACCCAGAGGCCGTCTACGGGATCGCGACGGAGTTCGGTCGTAACAGAGATAGTAGCACGCGATAACACGTGGGATTGAGACGATTCGAAGGGTCGATTCAATCCAGTATTCAAGAAGCCCGGGATAGGGAGCCCCTCGAACAAGATCACAAGCCGTTCTCCGGACGGCGTCTCCGGGCTGCGCTCCGGTAGCTCTCCCAATTCGTGAATTGCCGCTCGTCGCCGGGCAAGCTCCAGGGAAACCGCCTGGATCGCGGGGGTCAGACGGCGCATCTGATACCGTGTGGTGCGAGGATCAAGACAGCCCAGGAGATCGCAGACGGCAGCCTCTGTCCGAGCAGTCTCCGGAAGATTGGCAGCTCCCAGAAGATGGTCCAGCCGGATCACGGTGTGGGATGTAAGAGAGTTGGGCAACAGCCGTTTTGTGTATTGCTTGGCCCTTGCGCGTGCGATCAGACAGATAATCACCGGAATGATGATCGTGATACTCTCTCCGCTTTCCCGGTCACGGTACTTCCGCTTCACACAATAATGAATCCGCCCGGTATGGACGGTTCCGCACAGGGGACAAGCCGTGCTGAGACTCTCGGTGTAGCGATTCTTATTATGGCCGAGTGACGGGAAGCAGCCCTAGGCTATAAACTCCAATATCTCCACACTAGACACTAGCTTTCAAGTTTGCCATACTGCTACCGATGGGCGGTGGCGGCGTTGATCTGCCGACATTGATGAGCTACCTCGAAGCGGCGATCAGCGAGTTTCCCGATCTGCGAACCGGGAGCAATACTCGCTATGAGATTCGCGATGCAGCCTTGGCCGCGTTCTCGGTGTTCTTCACCCAAAGCCCGTCGTTCCTCGCCCACCAGCGATCGATGCAGCAGAGCAAGGGCAAGAATAACGCCGGTACGATCTTCGGCGTCAACGACATCCCGACCGATAACCACATTCGCTTATTACTCGATCCGGTAAATGCCTCACTGGTGCAGCCGGTGTTCAGGAAGGTCTTCAAGGCGCTTGAGCAACGCAAGGCCCTCGATGAATTGCGGTGCTCCGACGGCACGCTCCTTGTCGCCCTTGAGGGGGTATGGTTTCACAACTCAGAGTCGGTGCACTGCGAGCAGTGCAACACCCAGAGCCACCGCGATGGGCGCACCACCTACTATCACAGCGCGGTCACCCCGGTGATCGTCTCACCCGGTAGCAGTCGAGTGATCTCGCTTGAACCGCAGTTCATCGAGCCGCAGGACGGGCAGACGAAGCAGGACTGCGAGAACGCGGCCGGCAAGCGATGGCTGCGCGGTGCCGGGCTCTCCTACGTCGAGCACGGCGTGACGATTCTCGGCGACGACCTGTACTGCAACCAACCGATGTGTGAGCTGTTGCTCGAGCATGACTACAACTTCATCCTCACCTGTAAATACACTTCTCACAAATACTTGGCCGAATGGATCGAGCAGGCCGACGCGAAGCTCGATCTCAACGAACACATCCGGAAGCAGTGGGACGGGAAGAAGCACACAACCTGGCGCTACCGGTTCGCCAACGGTGTGCCGATTAAGGACGGTGATGATGCGCTTCGGGTGAACTGGATGGAGCTGGTCATTCTCGATGCCGATGGGAAGCAGCGGGCTCGACACGTGTTTGCCACCAATCACGAATTGACCCGCCACAACGTTGCCGCCTACACCGACGCCGGACGGGCACGGGAAGAAGAATCTATCGAACCTGCTGCTGAGCCTGAACCTGTTGGCGTTCCTGTTTCACACGATGCTCGAACTCTACGATCAGCGCTACCAGCTGATTCGCAAGACGCTACCCAGGCGAGATCGATTCTTCAACGATGTAACAGCGCTCACGCAATATATGCTCTTCGAGAGCTGGGAAGCCCTGATGATGTTCATGCTCAACGGCCTGGATCTCGAAGACCCCGGTGGGTAGCACGGTCGCCAACGCCGGCTGCTTTGTGTCCGTTGGCTACCGGGTCAATCGGTAGATCGTTCTCGTTCCGTTCATAGCTTCTGAATCTCAGAAAATCGATAGCAACCTCCGCCCGACGAGTCAGCCCGCCCCGTTCAAGCGTTTGAAGCTTCCATGCCACTCAATCCGTCTCGCCATGCCAACCTGCTCCGATCCACACAAATCGGCCAAAATGAGAACTGGTGGCCGTTTCGCGGTTGCGCTTGCGGATAACTTTTCCTAATATCAATATTAAAAGCCATGACTGCCGAAGCGCCCGTCCTGACCGATCCCGTTCAGAAACAGCTCGATTCGACCGGCTTCGGCGTGACTACCCAGTACCGGGCCGAGACGCGGCTCGCGCCGGCGACGCGGGCCTTGGCGGCGCAATACCTTTCCGGGGCCGTGGGGCGGACCATCCGGGAGGCGGATTTCGGGCTCGATCCGGCATGTCTCGCCCACAATCCGACACCGAACCGGGAGGTGGCCGAAGCGATCCGGACCATCGCGGCGCATGCGCCGCTCCGGATACTGCCCGGCGAGAAGCTGGTCGGGGCGGCGACGCTTCGGGCGGCGATGGCGCATGTGATCCCGCTCACGTCCCACCGGTCGATCAGCCATACCACCATTGATTTCGATAAGGCGATGCGGATCGGGTATCGGGGCCTGCGGGCGGAGATCGACGACCGCCTCACGCGGGGCGGTCTGGACGGGAATGGCGTCGATCTGCTCGAATCGATGCGAATCTGTATCGCCGCGGCCGGGATCTGGCACGGGCGGTACGTCGCGCGGCTCGAGGAGCGGATCGCCGACTCCGGCGGAGCCGAAAACGCGCACTGGAAGACGGTGCTGGACGGGGCGCGCCGCGTCCCGGAAGAACCGCCGGCGACCTTCCGCGAGGGCGTGCAGGCGCTCTGGCTGCTCTGGGACTTCCAGCGCCTCTGCGGCAACTGGAGCGGGATCGGCCGGATCGACAAGATGCTCGGGCCGCTGCTCGAGCGGGACCGCGCGGTGGGGCGGATCGACCTCGACGAGGCGCGGGAACTGCTGGCGCACTTCTGGATCAAGGGGTGCGAGTGGATCACCGCCGAAGGCCGCGGCAGCGGCGACGCGCAGTTCTACCAGAACATCGTACTCGCCGGCGTGGACGAAGCGGGCCGCCCGGTCGCCAACGCGGTGACCGACCTCGTCCTCGACGTGGTGGAGGAACTCCACATTAGCGACTTCCCCATCGCGGTGCGGATCGACGCGCACACCCCGGACCGGCTCCTGGAGCGGATCGCCGCGATTCAGCGTCTGGGCGGGGGGACTCTCGCGGTCTACAACGACGACCGGATCATCCCGAATCTGGTCCGGTTCGGCTATCCGCTCGCGGAAGCGCGCAACTACGCCAACGACGGGTGCTGGGAAATCCTGATCCCCGGGAAGACCGCGTTCGGATACCAGCCGTTCGACACGCTGCTTCTGCTCCAGGAGACGCTGGGGCTTACGGAGGCGGCGCCGGTCGCCCGCACGGAAAAGCCGGAATGCAGCGATTTGCGGTCGCTTGTGCCGGGAGACGGCGCGGGCGCGGCGTTCCCGGATTTCGAGTCGCTGTACGCGGACTTCCGCGCGCGCCTGGCCCGGACCGTGGACGAATTGCTGGATTGCACGCCGTTCAGCGATCAGCCGTGCCCCCTGCTCTCGCTCCTCGTCGAGGGCTGCGTCGAAACGGGCCGGAGCTATCTCGACGGCGGGCCGCTCTACACCGTGCGCTCGCCCCACGCCGGAGGCCTGCCCGACGTCGCCAACGCCCTGCTCGCGATCCGGCGCCTGGTCTACGAGGAACAGGCGTTTACGCTGCCGGCGCTGATCGGGATCCTCCGCGACGACTGGGCGGGGCACGAGGCGCTCCGCCGCCGCATCCGCCGCCAATTCGGCTTCTACGGCAACGACGATGCCGACGCCGACGCGATGTTGAAGCGGGTCTTCGAGGACTACGCCGACCTCGTCGGGGCGGAGCGCGAGCGCCACGGCGTCCTGCGCCCCGCGGGAATCAGCACCTTCGGGCGGGAAGGTTCGCAGTACCTCCCGCACCGCACCGCCTCGGCGGCGGGGACGAAGCGCGGCGACGTGCTGGCGGGCAACTTCTCCCCCTCGCCCGGCACGGACCGCCGCGGCCCCACGGCGGTGATCCGCTCGCACTGCGCCGTCGACCTCCGGAAGCTCCCGTGCGGGACCGCGCTCGACCTCAAGATCGCTCCGGGCAGCGTCCGCGGCGAGACCGGGATCCGGGCGCTGGCCGGGCTGATGCGGAGCTTTGTCCGGCTCGGCGGGATTTTCCTGCAGATCGACGTCGTCGACACCGACCTCCTCCGCGACGCGCAGGCGCATCCGGAGAAGTATCCGAACCTCGCGGTGCGGATCTCGGGGTGGTCGGCGCGGTTCGCGACCTTGACAAGGGAGTGGCAGGACATGATCATCGTACGTACGGAGCAGAACCGGGATCACTGACGCGCCGCTCCGCCACAAGGATTGCGCCGATCATGACCGCCGAGGGCATCGTCTTCGACATCCAGAAGTTTTCGCTCCACGATGGGCCAGGGATCCGGACCATCGTCTTCCTCAAGGGGTGCCCGCTTTGGTGCCTCTGGTGCCACAACCCGGAGTCGCAGGACTTCGCCCCCGAGATCGGCTACACCCCCGCGACCTGCATCGTGTGCGGGGCCTGCGTCGCGGCCTGCCCGGAAGGATGCCACGCCGTCGCCGGCGGGGCGCACACGTTCCACCGGGCGGCCTGCACGCGGTGCGGCGCGTGCGTGGAGGCGTGCCCGACCGGCGCGCTCGAGACGGTCGGCCGGAAAACCGACGTCGAGGCGGTGATGTCCGACGTCCTCCGCGACCAGCCGTTCTACGAGACCTCGGGCGGGGGGATGACGCTCTCCGGCGGGGAGCCGATGGCGCAGTTCGCGTTCGCGAAGGCGCTTCTCGAAGCGGCGCGGGCCCACGGCGTCCACACCTGCGTGGAGACCTCGGGATACGGCGCGGCCGCACGCTACACCGAAATCGCGACGCTCGTGGACCTTTTTCTCTTCGACTGCAAGGAGACCGACCCCGCCCGCCACCGGTACGCGACCGGCATGCCGATCGAGGGCGTTCTGGCGAGTCTTGCGGCGCTTGACGCCGCGGGGGCGAAGGCGCTTCTCCGCTGCCCGCTCGTTCCCGACCTCAACGCCCGCGCGGACCACCTCGACGGAATCGCGGACTGGGCGGAACGCTACGGCTGCATCGAGGGGGTCGATCTCCTGCCGTACCACCCG
>CAZFLD010000107.1:0-11337 GCA_964519835.1 uncultured Spirochaetales bacterium | reverse complement strand
TGCCAAAGTATGCACTTGCGTGATTTCGCGCATCATGGTTCGTGACATTACCCTTTTTTTCTGCGAGGAAAGGTGGTTGCACCTCTTTCGCCCGGAGTATAGTGTTCACCCCGTGAACAACTCGGTGTCCGTCGCACAACGTCGCCCCGGGCGATAAGCGCGGTCACGGTGAATACACCGGCAGCGCGCGGTAGTCAGTTTCGGCGGCATCGAAAGCGGACCGGTAAAAGGCAGGGAGGACGACGGCTTTGACCATGCCGTTGGGAAAGGTGCGCCGTCCGAACAACCGAGCCGCTTGTGTCCTCTCCCGAAAAAGAACTCGAAGTTCTCCAAACCATCTCCAAACATTCCCAGGTACGTCAGCGGGACATTGCCCGAATAGTCGGAACCTCGCTGGGTATGACAAACGCCATCCTCAAGCGTTTGGCGCAGAAGGGTCTTATCTCCGTCCGCAAGATCAACAACAGGAATATTCACTACGTTGTGTCGGCCGCCGGCATGGAAGAGATCGCGCGTCGGAGCTACCGCTATCTCCGTCGAACCATCAAAAACGTGGTGTACTACAAGCACGCTATCGGCGCCGTGGTGGACAAAGCCGCCGCCGACGGCTACGAGTCGGTGGTTCTTGTGGGAAATAGTGACCTGGACTTTATCGTGGAGCACTGGTGCAACTTGCGCGGCATGAATTTTAGAGCCGTCGATGTATTGCCGCGCGAGAGCTTTGCAAAGGCGGCCTCGTCGGCCGGCGAGCGGGCCCAACATGAGTCCGCCGACTGCGATGGTGGCAACACTTCGCGATCGGTCGGTGCCGACCGGACCCAGTTTTTTGTATATTCCGAGAACATGCACGGCACAGCCGCCGTCGACTCTGTCTATTTGCGGCAGGTCTTGGCGGCGGCCACCTAACACGCCGCCACACTTTTTGGACGAGGGCGGTCAATTAAGCACTACAGCCGATTCAGGAGGAACCATGGCAACAGCACATGCAACAGACAGTCCGACCGCCGCTAGCCGCGCGGTCGGCGAGAAGCTTACCGACTACAACGTCCGTGATCTCGCGCTTGCCGACTGGGGTCGCAAGGAGATCGAGATTGCCGAGAAAGAGATGCCCGGGCTGGTCGCGGCACGCGAGAAGTTTGGGTCCCGGAAGCCGCTCAAGGGCGTTCGCATATCCGGCAGCCTGCACATGACCATTCAGACGGCGGTCTTGATCGAGACGCTTGTCGATCTCGGCGCCGACGTTCGTTGGGCGAGCTGTAACATCTTTTCTACGCAGGACCACGCCGCGGCTGCGGTGGTTGTCGGCCGGCCCGAAAACGGTGGAACGCCCGCGGACCCGCGTGGCGTGCCGGTCTTTGCCTGGAAGGGAGAGAGCCTCGAGGAGTATTGGGATTGCACGTACCGCGCCCTGAGCTTCCCCGGCGCCCACGGGAGCACCAAACAGGGCGCCGGCGGCTCGGATACCTCCACGCTTGGCCCGCAGCTTGTTGTGGACGACGGCGGTGATGCAACGCTTCTTATCCACAAAGGCTACGAGCTGGAGAACGGATCAACCTGGGTGGGTGAAGAGACCACAAGCCACGAGGAAGGTGTGATCAAGGCCCTTCTCGAGAAGGTGTATCAGGCCGATCCTGAGCATTGGCATCGTATTGTCGCCGAGTGGCATGGGGTGAGCGAAGAGACCACAACGGGCGTTCACCGCCTCCAGCGCATGGAGAAGGACGGCACGCTGCTCGTTCCGGCCCTCAACGTCAACGACTCGGTTACCAAGAGCAAGTTCGACAACCTCTACGGCTGCCGCGAAAGCTTGGTAGACGGCATCAAGCGGGCGACCGACGTGATGATTGCCGGCAAGATCGCCGTTATCTGTGGGTACGGGGACGTGGGCAAGGGCTCCGCCCAGAGCCTCCGTGGTCTTGGCGCGCGAATAGTGGTGACCGAGATCGACCCGATCTGCGCGCTCCAAGCTGCCATGGCGGGTTTTGCGGTGCGGACGCTGGAGGACACCCTCGGTGAGGCGGACATCTACGTTACCACCACCGGAAACCGGGATATCATCACTCTCGAGCACATGGCGGCCATGAAAGACCAGGCCATCGTTTGCAACATCGGCCACTTCGACAACGAAATCCAGGTCGACAAGCTCAACGAGGCCCCCGGAGTGGAGCGGATCACAATCAAGCCCCAGGTCGACAAGTACACCTTTCCCGACGGGCACGCGATCTTTTTGCTCGCCGAGGGACGGCTTGTGAACCTCGGGTGCGCCACCGGCCATCCCAGTTTTGTGATGTCCAACAGCTTTACAAACCAGGTGCTTGCGCAGATCGATCTCTGGGAGCACCGTGAAAGCTACGGGAAAAAGGTCTACGTGCTTTCCAAGCAGCTGGATGAAGAGGTGGCGCGCCTGCATCTCGAGAAAATCGGCGCCAAGCTCACCACGCTCACGCCGGAGCAGGCCGACTACATCGACGTTCCCGTGGAAGGCCCGTACAAGTCCGACGAGTACCGGTACTAGGCGCAGCGCCGGGAAAAAAACGAAGTTCAGCGCTATTTGAAGCAGAAACGCAAAAGGCCCGGTAGTTCCCTAATGGAGACCAAATTTCCCAAATTTCCAGGAGGGTACGATGACCGGAAATCGCGCAACTTTGACTTGTCCCGAAGAGCCTGAAGAGCGTCGGGACTACCAGGACGACGATTTTAGAACCAACCTGATCAAGGTCTACATCGGCCTGATCTGTCGGCGCCAGGTCGAGCTGGCGCGGAGAATCATCAAACTAATTCAGTCGGAGTCGTAGGTGTCACCGGTCCGGCCTCATGGCCGGATAGGCGCCTGCGACTTCCCAAAGGACGCAGCATGGAAAACCGCCGTTATCTTTTTACTTCCGAATCGGTAAGCGAAGGCCATCCCGACAAGATCTGTGACCAAGTTTCCGATGCGGTGCTCGACGCCTGTTTAGAGGCTGATTCGGAGAGCCACGTCGCTTGCGAGACCTTTACCACCACCGGGATGGTCTTGGTTGGCGGCGAGATAACAACCCATGCCTACGTCGATGTGCAAGACATTGCCCGCGGCGTGGCACGAAAAATCGGCTACGACGATCCGTCCTACGGCCTGGACTACGAGTCGATGAGCGTGCTGAGCACGATTCACAGCCAGAGCCCGGACATCGCGCAAGGCGTAGACGGCAAGGGCCTTTTTGAAGGTCAGCAGGGCGCCGGCGACCAGGGAATGATGTTCGGCTTTGCCTGTCGAGAGACGCCGAACCTTATGCCGGCACCCATCACCTTGGCCCATCAGATCCTGATGCTTGCCGCGAAGCTGCGCAAAGAGGGGGCGATCACGTGGCTCAGGCCCGACTCGAAAAGCCAGGTCACGGTCGAATACGACGGATTTGTGCCAAAGCGAATCG
Organism: uncultured Spirochaetales bacterium; assembly: GCA_964519835.1. Classification (GTDB taxonomy): domain Bacteria; phylum Spirochaetota; class Spirochaetia; order DSM-27196; family CAZFLD01; genus CAZFLD01. The sequence continues at coordinate 7,927 of CAZFLD010000107.1, read as the reverse complement.
ACACCGTTGTGGTTTCGCATCAGCACGATGGTCGAGTCGGCTATGAGGAAATCAAGGACGCCATCGTCAAAAAGGTTGTCCATCCGGTTTTGGAGCCGACGGGCCTTTTGGATGAGAAGACGCGCTACTTTATCAATCCAACAGGTCGATTTGTGATCGGCGGACCCCACGGGGACACCGGCCTTACCGGCAGAAAGATCATCGTGGACACCTACGGCGGCATGGGCAGGCACGGCGGCGGCGCGTTCTCCGGTAAGGACCCCAGCAAGGTCGACCGGTCCGCCGCGTACATGGCCCGCTACGTGGCCAAAAACATCGTTGCCGCAAATCTTGCCGACCGCTGTGAGGTGGCTCTGGCCTATGCCATCGGCGTGCCCTTCCCGGTAAGTGTGGCGGTAGACACCTTTGGAACCGGGACAGTGCCCGAGGAAAAGATTTCTGAAGCCGCGCAAAAGGTCTTTGATCTCACGCCGGCCGGGATTATTAGAACCCTCGACCTCAAAAAGCCGGTGTTTCAAGAAACGGCGGCATACGGCCACTTCGGCCGCGACGGTTTTAGCTGGGAGAAGACGGACAAGGCAGAAGAGCTCGCCCGCGAGTGTTAGAACGATGAGTGACCCCGTGATTCAGGATGTCCAAGCGGTTGTTGAGGCGGAGCAGGTCTCACCACGAGCGTACGCCATACTTGCGAGCTCGCTCTCCGAGGCCTTTTCTCACGTACAGAATCGCTGGAACGACTTCGCTACCTTGCGCGCGCGTGCCATGACGGAGTTCGCCGCCAACGACGAAGTTGCCTGGGTTACCGTTGCCTACGCCATCCACAACTTCTACAACGCCGTGGAGCACTACTTCCAGCAGATCGGCCAGTTCACGCGGGGTCACCTGCAGAATCGCGCCTGGCACGGCGACCTCGTGGACCGTATGGCCTTGGAGATCCCGGGTGTCCGCCCGGCGCTTCTTTGCACCGAAGAGCTCGAGTCGTTTCACGAGCTACGCAGCTTTCGCCGCGCGTTTCGCAGTGTGTTCGACAGACACCTCGACATTCGACGTGTGGCCATCGCCACCGCCTTTACCGAGGCCGCTATGGCGACGATGAGCAAACGCCACGGTACGTTTTGTTCCGCCGTTAATCCGGTCCCGGAAGATTCCGCAGAGCTGGGTCCTCACGAGGTCATATGACACGAGGTCATTTAAAAAAGGGGCAGCCGGTAGTGGAGATCCTGAGCTCACCGCCGACCAAATTCAGTTTTGAGTTCTTTCCGCCCAAAAAGCCGGGGGCCTGGGACCGCCTGTATAAGACCATCAGTGAGCTCGCGGACCTAAAACCCGCCTATGTGAGTGTCACTTACGGTGCCGGCGGCTCCACGCGGGAGAACACTCACCGCCTTGTCACCACCATTCAGCGGGAGACGAGCCTAACGGTTGTTGCGCATCTTACGTGCGTTGGTCATACCCGGGAAGAGGTAGACGAGATACTGTTGTCCTACCGCCGCGAGGGCGTCCGCAATATCCTGGCCCTCCGCGGCGATGAGCCAAGAGCCGCCGACGCGACCTCGCCGGTGCGGCCCTACTTTTCCTATGCCGTGGATCTGGTGGAGCACATCAAGACTTACTATCCGGAGATGACCATCGGTGTTGCGGCCTTTGTGGAGGGACATCCGGCAACGCCCAACCGCTTGCAGGAGATCGAGTTTCTGAGGGCCAAGGTAGCTGCCGGCGCGGACTATCTGGTAACCCAGCTTTTTTTCGACAACAGTGATTATTACGACTTTGTGGAGCGGTGCCGCCTTGCAGGCATCACCAAGCCGGTGGTTGCGGGCATCATGCCCATTACCAGCCGCAAGGGCATGGAGAAGATGGCCGAGCTTGCCGCCGGCGCGCGGTTTCCGGCTCAGCTGCTGCGTTCCGTGGCTCGCGCGCGAACGGATGAGGCCTTGCGGCGCGTGGGCGTTCACTGGGCCACCGAGCAGGTCTCGAACCTGGTAAACCACGACGCCCCCGGCGTCCACCTCTACACCCTAAATGCATCTACCGCCACGCAAGAGATCTGCCGGTCCCTCGGTCTCGGCACCTATGCCGAGCTCGCCTCGCACACTCACGCCGGGTGAGAGGTATATACAACGCGGTATCAGTCGCGCGGGGTCGTACAAAGGCCGCCCGGGCGGGCCGGTGCGACGGAACTTCACAAGAAATGCGACGCAGACAAACCCCCGACAGACCCCTACGCACAGGCGATGTGAGACGCCGTTCCGGGTCGGCCCTCCAGCGGCGACACCGACGGCGAGCGCTCAGGCAGCTCAAGGCGGGCATCCGGTGGCCTGTTGCAATACGCCTGGGTCGCCTCAGGCGGGAGCTTACTCCGCTCGACGCCTGGGGCCAGGTTCGCGAGACCGCCCTGCTCTTCGGCCGGGGCCTTGTGATGAGCACAAGCTTTGGCATTCAGTCCGCGGTCCTCCTGGACCTGGTAAGCCGTACCGCACCGGGAACACCCGTCATCTGGGTAGATACCGGGTATTTGCCCGCCGAGACCTATTGCTATGCCAAGACACTGACAAGGCGCCTCGATCTAAACCTCCACGTGTATCAGTCCGAGATCAGCCCCGCCCGCATGGAGGCCCTCTCCGGGCGACTGTGGGAGGGTGACCGCGATCAGGTGCGTGAATACAACCGCATTCGCAAAGTCGAGCCGATGAAGCGCGCCTTCGACGATTTAGGGGCGTCGTGCTGGATGGCGGGGATCCGCGCCGAACAAACCAGGCATCGCGGGGGGCTCCAAACGGTGGAGGCTCAGATGGGCGTGTACAAACTCCACCCCATTCTGCGCTGGACCGCGGAACACATCGAAACCTACTTCCGTGTCTACGACCTGCCACGACACCCCCTCTCCGCGAAGGGCTATGCGTCGGTAGGCGATGTACACTCGAGCAGCCCCGCCGCCGGACGCAGCCGCTTCCGAGGCCTTATTGAAGAGTGTGGGCTCCACGACGCGGAATAACAGTTGAGTCGAAGGGGTGCAGATCGCCTTGGGCGCCCGCGCGACCCCGCCGATTTAGAAACTTTGCGCCAAACGGCTTGAAGTGAGTGGTTGAGCGCGCTATTGTTCAATTTCTGAACAATAGCGCGTTGGTAGACGGTGCCGCAGCGAGTTTCGGCCGCGCGGGAGCCGCAACGTGAGGCAGAGCCGAAAAGGACTACAGGCCGCGCCGCGTGGAACCGGTTGCACCGGCGGAGCTCCGTCTCGAATCCGGCCCAGGCGTCCGCCGCCGACACCCACACCCGGAGATCAACCCGCCATGAACCCAAACCTTCGCACATTCGGCATCTCGCCCCGATCGTACGGCTTTATCGTCGAAGCGGTTTCGAGTCATGAGCAGATCGAGGCGGCACGAGTGTTCGGGACACGTGCCTGGGGTACGGCACGGCCCGGTTCGGATATAGACATCGCGATCTACGGAGTCGACGTCACCAACGAGATAGTTGCCCGGCTCAAGACGCAGCTAAACGACGAGACGCCGATCCCGTACACCATCGAGGTGGTGCACTACGAAGCTCTCACGGACGATACGCTCCGAGAGAAGATCGACGACAACTCGGAGCCCATGTACAAGCGCGGCACCTTCCGTTAGCCGGTCGGCGGGGCGCCGCGCCGGCGGTCCCTCCGGGCCTTCCGGCTCCACCGCCAAAACATCATGCAAGCACAGCGATCCCGTTACACACACTCCACCCTCGACATTCTCGAATCCGAAGCCATTTATGTTCTTCGTGAAGTGGCGGCACAGTTCGAGCGGCCGGTGATGCTATTTTCAGGCGGCAAGGACTCCGTTGTGATGTCCTACCTTGCCAAAAAGGCCTTTTATCCCGGGCGCATTCCATTTCCGTTGATGCACATCGACACGGGACACAACTTTGTTGAAACCATCGAGTATCGCGATCGGTGGATGGAGGAGATTGGCGCAAAGATCATCGTGCGATACGTCGAGGATTCCATCAAACAAGGTCGAGTCAAAGAGGAAGAGGCATTAAACCCCAGCCGGAACGGCCTGCAGACGGTGACCTTGCTCGACGCCGTGGCGGAGTTCAAGTTCGATTGCGCCATGGGCGGCGCCCGCCGTGATGAAGAAAAGGCGCGCGCCAAAGAGCGCTTTTTTAGCTTTCGCGATCGCTTTGGCCAATGGGACCCCAAGAATCAGCGGCCCGAGCTGTGGAACCTCTACAACGGCATGAAGCGTCCCGGCGAGCATATTCGGGTCTTTCCCATCAGTAACTGGACCGAGCTCGATGTGTGGCAGTACATCCGGCGGGAACAGATCGAGCTGCCCAAGCTCTACTTCACTCACGAGCGCGAGATCGTGCGCCGGGACGGCGTGATCCTGGCCTTGGGTGCCTACAATAAGCTCGTCGACGGCGAAGAGTCCGAGACCGCATGGGTGCGCTTTCGCACCATCGGCGACATGACCTGCACCGGCGCCACCGAGAGCCGGGCGGACGACCTCGAGGACATCGTCAACGAGATCGCCGCCACCCGCGTCACCGAGCGCGGCGGCCGCGCCGACGACAAACGCAGCGAAGCCGCCATGGAAGACCGCAAGAAGCAGGGGTATTTTTAGCGCTTGCGTGACGGTGTCCAGTTGTCGAGCGGTCACACAGAGTAGACGGAACCGCGGAAATAAAAAGATGCGCCAATGGCGAGCTCGATTCTGACGTGATCTTTTTTTACAGTGAGATCTTTCCAGGAATCGAGAGACTCTTTCGGGATGTGATCGAGGCGCTCGCAACAGATTCGACTCGTGACAAGCGGGAGTCGCTCGCGATCGTGCTCAACACGCCGGGAGGAAGTGCCGAGACCACGGAAAAACTTGTACGCATCACTCGCCATCACTATCAAAACGTGTTCTTCGTCGTGCCGGATAGCGCGATGTCCGCCGGGACTATTTGGTGCATGTCCGGAGACAAGATTTTCATGGACTACTCCTCATCTCTCGGACCTATCGACCCGCAAGTGCACAACGGAGCGACTTTTGTCCCTGCCTTGAACTACCTGGACAAGGTCGAAGAGCTTATCAAGAAGAGTGCGGAGAACTCGCTCACGCAGGCGGAGTTCATAATGCTCCGGGAACTTGATCTTGCCGAACTACGAACCTACGAACAGGCGCGGGATCTTACAATATCGCTTCTGGAGCAGTGGCTTGTGAACTACAAGTTCAGAACCTGGACGCATCACCGGACAAACCCTGGCAAGCAGGGCAAGGAAGTTACGGATGACGAAAAGCGAGAACGAGCTCGTGAAGTGGCACAGAAACTAAACGACACGAGTTTGTGGCACTCGCACGGGCGATCTATCGGAGTTGACGCATTAAAGCAAATCCTCAGACTTGAAATCGATGACTACACCGGCGACGTTGAGTTCAGGGAGTTGATTCGTCAGTACAGCGATATGCTGACTGGGTATATTTCTCGCATGGGGTTCAAAGTGTTTCTCCAATCCCGCAACTTTTTTTAGAGGCGCGCCATGAGTATCACCGACCAGGTCTTAAAGACAATAGACTCCGAGAGCAAAAAACACCGGCAAGACAGGGAGTTTGCTCAAACACTCTCCACAATTGATGATCTCAAACGCAAAGGCATTCTTTCACCACCAAGATACAAGCTACCGTTGTCCGACACGATTGGACGTCGGTTGAGCGAGCCCCAAAGACCCGATTCCGATGCAGGGCGGTAATTTCGGCGACATGACCTGCACCGGCGCCACCGAGAGCCGGGCGGACGACCTCGAGGACATCGTCAACGAGATCGCCGCCACCCGCGTCACCGAGCGCGGCGGCCGCGCCGACGACAAACGCAGCGAAGCCGCCATGGAAGACCGCAAGAAGCAGGGGTATTTTTAGAGCAGCATGAGCAAGCAAAGGTTCACGGTCATATTTCAGCGCGAAGAAGACATGTTTGTAGCGATCTGTCCCGAGTTGGACATCGCGAGCCAGGGCACCAGCCTCGACGAAGCCCGTGAAAACATCACCGAGGCCATTGAGCTGTTCCTCGAAGAGGCAAGTCCCCAAGAGCTCCACGAACGGCTGCCCCACGAGCAGTACATCGGAACGGTAGAGGTGGGGATTGGGTGCGCCTAACCGAGCAAGAAATCACCGACATCAAAGAGTCCGTCGAAACCCGCTTTGGTCCCGACGCCCAGGTGCTTTTGTTCGGTTCCCGGGTCGACGATTCGCGCCGAGGCGGCGACATAGACTTGTTCGTCCAGACCGACTTGGACAAAGAGGCGGCGTTTGATGCGCGCCTGCAAGTTCTTGTGGACCTTCACCTCAAGTGGGGGGAGCGGAAGATCGATTTGCTTGTCTCGCCCCTGATCAAGCCCGACGCGCTTGTCCGGAAAAACGTGGAGAAGGAAGGCGTCCTTCTGTGAACGACGAGGCGAAAAAGACCATTGAGTCATCGATTTCCGAGTGTGAGTCGCACATCAAATGGATCGAGCGTGCTCGAGCAGCGCTCACGTCGACCTTCCCCCTCGATCAAGACGCCGTCACCTCGTTGCCCGATCGGTCCGTTGAGCTTGTCGATCAACTGATCTACCGATTTACCAAGCTTCAGGATTCTATGGCACATCGTCTTGTACCGTCGCTGTACTCCTACCTCGAGGCAAGCGATGGTTCCATTCCATTTATGGATATCCTGAGTCGCCTCGAGCAGCTTGGCGTGCTTCGCGATCAGCGAGTTTGGCAAGAGTTTAGAGATCTGCGAAACAGTTTGGCCCACGACTATCCGGAAAGCGCCGCCCAGACGGCCCTGACACGTAACAAGCTTCACGATCGCCTTCCGGCCCTCGTTGAAGTCTATGCCGACCTCAAGGCTGCATACCTATCACGTGCAGGCCGGACTCCGGACGATAGGACCCCCAACTGACCACCACAACCCTCGTTCAAGAGCGCGATCTTCTCAGGTTTACCACGGCCGGTAGCGTGGACGACGGGAAGAGTACGCTTATTGGGCGGATGCTCTTCGACTCCAAGCAGATCTTTCAGGATCAGATGGATCAACTCGAGCACACGAGTAAGCTGCGCGGCGAGGAGGGCGTGAACTTAGCCCTTTTGACCGATGGCCTGCGGGCGGAGCGGGAGCAGGGCATCACAATCGATGTTGCCTACCGCTACTTCTCCACGGCCAAGCGCAAGTTTATTATCGCCGACACGCCGGGGCACGAGCAGTACACACGCAACATGGTCACCGGCGCCTCCACCGCGGACCTGGCGATTATCCTTATCGATGCGCGTAACGGCGTCCTCACCCAGAGCAAGCGCCACGGCATTATCGCGAGCCTTCTTGCCATCCCCCACGTGGTTGTCTGTATCAACAAGATGGACCTGGTCGACTACGACAAGGCGCGTTACGACGAGATTGTTGCCGAGTACCAGGAGTTTGCCCAAAAGCTGAACGTTCACGACATCGAGTTTATTCCCGTCTCAGCCCTCCTCGGCGACAACGTTGTAAACCGTAGCAAAAACATAAGCTGGTACAACGGCGCGCCGCTCTTGCAGTTCCTGGAAAACGTCACCATCAGCGCGGACCGGAACCTGGTGGACTTTCGCTTTCCCGTGCAGTACGTGGTGCGCCCGCACCAGGACTTCCGAGGCTTCTCGGGGCAGGTTCTCTCCGGGACGATCGCGGTAGGCGAAGAAGTAGTTGTTCTTCCGAGCATGCAGCGCTCCACCGTTCGCTCCATCGTCAAGTACACAGAAGAGTTGCCGGAGGCCGACGAGGGCGATTCGGTGATTATCACCCTTCAGGACGAGATTGATGTAAGCCGTGGCGATATGATCGTCCGTCGCCACAACATTCCCGAGGTAGAGAGCGAGTTCGAGGCGGTCCTTGCGTGGATGGACGACAAGCACGAGCTGTCCACCTCCACCAACTACGTCTTGCA
>CAZFLD010000106.1:0-11676 GCA_964519835.1 uncultured Spirochaetales bacterium | reverse complement strand
CGGATGGGACCCTTGCGTTGCAGGTCCTCGACCAGGTTGGCGAAAAGAACTTGCTCGCGACGTGGCATCCTGATGACGCTCTTCTCCACCTTCCTACGAAAGAACACGCGCCAGTCGTTCCTGCGTTGCCTTGCCACAGAGTCTCCTTTCTTGCCACCATGATCATTGGACGCATCACAATGAAAGTATCCTATAAATGGTTACATGTCAACCATGGTTTGTGCAGCAGTTCGGCGAACAGATCAATAGTGGATAACTGTTCTTTCTCTGCTCCTGCGAGAAGCCGAATCTCACCCTGACCCACGAGGGTCTCGATACCTCCCAGGGTATTGGTGCGGATATCGCGGAAGGCTGGGCCCGCATTTTGTCGGGACTACTAAAGACATTGCTGGAAACCGGTGACAGCTTAGCCGGTTAACCAAGAACCGGCGCACTCGCGCACCGGCAAGACGGAGGATTTCTTGAAAAGCGTAGGGATTGTGTATCATCCCGGAATGGGAAACACCCACCGGCCGATGGAAGCGTTAGCCAAAGGGGAGGCCGGGCGGCCGGGGGTAGAGGCGGCACGTATGCCCATCGAGACCGCCTCGATTGTCGTGAAGTGTCACAAACCCTGGTGCTGAAGAACGAATATTTCCCTGTTTGGCAAGTGTTTGGAGCGCCTATACAGTCCGAGTTCCGCAAGCCGTAAAAGGCTACGCGTAACTCCTTGACAGACAGGCGGCTGTTTGTCTGTCCAGCACCAGGGTTTGTGACACATTCCGATTGTCGAGGGGCGCTTTAGCGACGAGCCGTTTATGGCGCAGATTGACGGCTGCGACGCTATTATGCTTGGCGCTCCAACCTACATGGGTATGGTCTCGGGTCCCTTTAAGTGTTTCGCCGGCGCGACTGCGCCTTCGAATATGACCAAAGACGGCCGGGAGCTGGATCGTTGGGGCTACTACCCGGGCCTCGGTGCTATCGGCAGCGCCTCCGGGGCTTCAATGCCGACCACCCGCGGGCGGAGTGGCTCCGGCGAAAGGGGCTTGCCGTCTTCTCCCCGCAGCTCGACCGGGAGAGTGGTATTCCTCAGAAGGAGTTCTGCAGGACCCGGGGTGTGTTGTTGTCCGGGCTCGCTGCTGTACTTCAGAACCCAGGGAGCCGAAGAGTTTGCGGAATCTGACAGTTGTGCGGTGCATCAGAGGTCGTCTGTTGTTGCGGCGGTCCCACTCTTGCCAATCACGTTCGAGAAACCATCGGCGAAACTCAACGCCTCTCGCTGAATCCCCCATCAGGTGATCACTCAATGCAGCTTTTCGCCGGACATCATCAGCGGGTTGTTCTCGCCGTCACAATCGGCGCTATTCCGCGAGTTTGGCCGCATCAAAGGACTTTTCGTGACCGCGTACGACAAGCTGGGCCGGATCGTTTTCGAAGGACCGAGCGACTGGGAAGATACCCCTCAACTCCAACAGGTAGATGTGCTCGCCCCAGGTTACGGAATGGACGGTAAAATCGTAGAGATCTACCCTGGAACAACGTACGATGACGCGGCCGCTACGCCGAGGCTTCGGGTTTGTTGGTCAGCCTCGAAGGGCAGTTACCCGAGCTTTTGTTTGAGTGCGTCAAAGACGTTGGCCGGTATTCGTGGCGCTCGTTGGAGCTGGTCCGCCCGGAGTTTGCCGGCCGCGAGGTCAAAGAGCTGGTCTTTGCTCAATACCAGGTGAGGCGGCACGTTTAGTTGCTGGGCGCAGGTGTCGCGGATGTTGTAGATACGCTCGAACTCGGCTTTCGCGGCATCACTCATGCGCTCGAATCGGCGGGTGCGGAACATGCCGGGTTTTCGGTCGAGGTCCGGGACAATCGCTTCCCGGCGGCTATTCTCTTTGTAAAACTCGGCTGTCTTGCCGGCCGCCTCGAGCCGCGAAAGGAGCTCATCCCGCAGCGCAAAGAGGTGCAGGACATCCCGCAGGGCGTAGTCGACCGCGTCGCTGCGAATGGGACGTCGTGTCCAATCGTATTTCTGAAACCTCGATTTACCGGAAACGGGCTCGAGCCCGAGGACCCCTTCAAGAACAGAATCCAGGCCTTGTTTGCTTAGGCCGAGTAATTCGACCGCCGGTTTGAGATCGAGAATTCCATGTATCAGGATGCCGTGGTTTTTGTACAAGAGGTTGCGGTCGCTCGCGGCGTCGTAGAAGATCTTTGTGATCGAGTCGTCTTCGAGAAAGGAGCCGATCTTGTCTACCGAAACGGAGTACGGGTCTACGACCGCGGCTTGCTTCCCATCAAAAAGCTGCAAGAGGCAGAAGTGCTCGCCGTAGATGTGGAGGTTCATCTCCGCCTCGAGGTCGACGGCCATGCTTAGTGCACCGTGGCCGTCGGGCAAGCCGTTTCCGTGGGCCGAGGCGCTATTCGGTGAAGCGCCCGCGGATCGAAGTTGATCGACGTAGGCGTCGAACGCCTTGTCGTCCGTTATGTGGTTGTATTGTGACACGGAACCATTGTGCATATATTACCGCGGGGAGTCGCCGGCGGGGAGGAGTTTGGTAGCTTTGTTAGGCGATCCGTCACCCGGATCAGGCCCGGTGGGTGTCGGACTGCCCCGAATCGGAGGCCGGCGGACCTGAGTCCCGAATCTCTTGATTGGATAAGAGCTCGTAGGTGAGCTGTGTCCGCCGCTCCACGCCGACACGCCGGAGGATGACGCTGACGTGGTGGCCCACCGTTCTGTGTGAAATATCGAGAAACGAGCCGATCTCAGAATCGGTATAGCCTTTCATGACCAAATCCAGGACGTTGATCTGCCTGTCCGTAAGCTCGTATCGCCTTTGAATCTGCGCCGGATCGAGGTTTTGGCTCGGGAGCGCTTCAGGCGGACTCCCGCCCCAGCCTTTTATGTGGCGTATAAGACTTTCTCGTTGCGCTTCCGCGGTACGCCGACGCGCGGCGACCACAGATAGCAACTTGGCCTCGAGTTCTTCGCCTACGAACGGTTTTCGGACGTAGTCAACGCCACCGCAGCGTAGCCCGCGCACAACGGCTTTGTGATCCGCAACGCCCGAGAGAAAGACAATCGGCGTGTCGCCACGGCCCTCGCGGCGCCGCAGTACTGCACAGAGCTCAAAGCCCTCCCCGTCGGGCAGACGGACGTCCGAGAGAACCACGTCGAAGTCTCGTGATTCGACGAGGCTCTTTGCTCCCGCCAAATCTGAAGCGGTTGATACTACAAAGCGTATCGAGAGTAAGCGCTCCAGATGTCTAAGCATTGCGAGGTCATCTTCTACGAGTAGCAAGGTTGGCATTGAGCGGACAGACGCCGGCAGGTGCGGGGTGTCGACCGGGGCCGGGTCGATACATCCGTCCAGAGCCTCGGGCGAATTATCGGTCACGGTGGGCAGGTCGATCGTAATCGTGGTGCCGACGCCCACTTCGCTTGTTGCCGATATGGTACCGCCGTGAAGCTCAACGATTTCCCGTACTATCGATAGACCGATGCCCAGACCCGGAGTTGTACCTCCCACCGAATTGCCGGCGCGGCGATCCACACGGGAGTAACGGTCAAAGATCAGCTCGAGTTTGTCAGGCTCAATGCCGCAGCCCGTGTCGGTTACGGTGATCAGCGCGTGTGTATCCCGGCGACCTAAAAGAACGGCGATACTCCCCCCGGCAGCTGTAAACCTAATTGCGTTATCGAGAAGGTTGATGATAACCGAGGCAAAAAGCGCCCGGTCGACAAGGACGGTGACGGGGACGTCGGTGCCGTTGTCGAAAGCAAGCGCAACGCCTCGTTGCTCGGAAAGCGGTCTTAGTTCCGCGACGTGTAGATCGACAAGCGTCGCCAGATCCGCCGGTTCGCGGTGAAAGTGGCGTGCCGGCAGGTCCACTCGTGATCGCAGCAGCAGGTTGTCCACGTGATGTGTTAGGCGATCGATCTGGGCGAGTAAGGATCGTAGCATCTGATGGTCGGGCGTGACTTGCTTGTTCGAGTCGTTGGCCAGACCCTCCACCGCCAGGCGAATACACGATAGTGGCGCCCGAAGCTCGTGCGAGGCGTCGGCAAGGAAGTCACTCTTCGCGGCGCTGACTTCCTCCAAACGCCGACGCTCCGAGGATTCGCGCTCACGAGCGATCCCCAGCGCATGCTCCCTGTGGCGCATCCGGCGTACCTTTTGTGCGATGCTCACGGACAGGAACAGCAGGCTAAGCACGATCCCGAGCTGTGCTGCAACGTCGAAGAGGTAGGCGGCTGCGGTCGGTCGAATGCCGAGATCACCCAGGATGGACAGCGCACTGCCGACGCAGAAAAACGCCATGGACAGCAAGTACTCCACGGCTTCCGGTCGTCGTTGCGCCGCCCCGACCACTCCGGCCACCAACAGGCTGCCTACCATCCCAAGGGCGATCATACCATCGACCGCCGAGTGCGGAAGCACATCGATAAGATCGAGCGCTATCACGACGGGGACCGCCAAGACAAAGGCCAGGATCGTCTTGTGCAAAACGGGCATTGTTTCGCGTGTGCGCAAAAAAGCGCGTGTGAATAGTGCGGCGAAAACCAGGCCCGAGGCGACAAAAAGCGTCGTGGGTGTGTCCGGGTACCACGAAAAAAGGATGTTTGTTACCGAGGTGCCGATTCGATTTACGGTGACAATGTAGCCGGTTGCAGCCACGAGGAAGCCGACGAAAAGGCCGTATGAACGCTCGCGAAAGGATGGAAGAACTATCACGTTGTAGATCAAAAGACCAAGCAGCGCGCCCAGCAATATGCCCACCACAACTCGCTCGTGGATGACAAGGGCAACGTGATCGGCGCGAGGATACACACTAAGCGCAACAGCCTCGATGTCATACACCTTCAGGCGAAGATAGATGATTCGTTGGTCTCCTTGTCGCATGACAAACGGAAAGCTGACACGGAGCGAGAGGTCATTGATGTTCGAGGTTGGGCGAACGGCGCTGTAGTCCGCCTCCGTAATTGTGGTGCCGTTCGGTCTTGTAAGGTAAAACGCCGCCTTCCAGAAATGTCCCTTTGATAAGTGGAGGTAATAGGTATCCTCGCCTGCCTCGGTCCGCAGAACCGGGATGCGGACCCATACCATAATCTCGTTGCGTGACCCGTCGTAGTCGAATTCGTCCACCGGAAGAAACTGAAGGTTGTGTTCGACGAGGGTCTTGGGAGGGTGCTCCTGATTGTAGTACTCGCGGTATCCGACAAGCTCACGAAACTCCGGATTGTTCGATAGGGTTATCGGCCGGTTCCCGAGCTCGACGGCATGTGTGTCAACAGAAACACCCGCCTCGTCGGCTGCGACGCCGGCAGTGCCGAGTGACGATAGAAGTGCGAACAACAAAAACCGAGAGGCGAAGGTGCTTGGGAACACCCGTCGATCGTATCCAGTGTCCTTTTGTGCTGCAACGATATTTTTCTCATTCCGGCGTTTGTGCTACCCTATGCCAATGACTACAGACAAAACGAGGCCACCTCGGAAAATCCTTGTCTTTGCCGTGAGCTTCTTGGACGAGCTCCTCACCCATCCGGCCGATGAGCATGTCGGGAAGCGGCTCTTGGAGGGGCTTGTCGCCGACGGACTCGCCGAAGTGGAGTATCGTTGCGATCGCGATCCATCCGTTCCGGTTACCGTTGAAGAGCTCGCCGGGGTAAGCGCGACGATCGCCGACCTCGAGCGCTACTCGCCGGATGTGCTTGCCGCCGCGGGCGCCGGCGGCCTCGAGCTTGTTGCTCGCTATGGTGTCGGCGTCGACTCCGTAGACTTGGACGGTGCCAAAGCGGCCGGAGTCGCCGTTGCCAATACGCCGGGGGCCAACAGCCTCCCCACGGCGGAGTGGGCGGTATCCACGCTTCTAAGCGTCGCCGGCCGGCGCGTTGCCCAACACAGCCTGGCCTCCCGGGGTAAGGGAAAGTCGGGTCCCTCGCGCCTCGATGTCAGCGGCAAGACCCTCGGTATCGTTGGTACCGGTCGTATCGGCAGAATCGTGGCCTCCCTCCTGTCGGGTTTTTCGATGAAGGTGCTTGCCAACGATCTTTGCCCAAACACGGCATGGGCGGAGGAGCGAGGCTTCCGCTACGTCGATCTCGACGAGTTGCTCTCCGAGTCCGACTTTGTGACGCTCCACGCCTCCAGCACGGAGCAGATAATCGGCGCTCGTGAGCTCGATTTGATGAAGTCGACCGCTTGCCTTATCAATTGCGCCCGCGCCCACCTTGTCGACGACACCGAGGTATACCGTCGTGTAGCCGAGAATCGGCTCTTTGGCTACGGCGTCGATGATCCGTGGCGTCGGCCGGACCTGCCTCTGGACGGTGAGCGGGCTGAGACCCTCAACATCGTCTGTGGTCCTCACGTGGGCTCGGAATCCGACCAGGGCAAGGCGGGGATGCGCAGAATGTCGGCGGAGGCGGTGGATCAGTGGATACGCACCGGCGCCACGGCGTATCAAGTTCGATAGGCCACACGCTCCGACGCCTATCACTACCGATATTCGGCCTGGTCGGAACCGGTTGCCGCTCTGCCACGCGGTAACCGTCGTCTCATCAAGTCCGGCGAGATAAATCACTTCGCAATAACGACCTATCTCCTCGCGAGCCGTCTTGGCACGGATGCTGCTACTCCGTAGCGGGATGTTGATCCCGTAAAACAAGCGCAGGGAGAAAGCTATGAGAAGAATTTTGTTGTTTGTGATAATGGCGCTCGTCGCCGGGTTTGCGCCGGCGGATGAGCACGGGGAAAGAGACGAGCACGAGGAAGGTGGTGAAGACGTAATACTTGCCGATGTTGTAGAGCAGCTACAGGCCATCAACCATCGACTTGCTCGGATCACGGGGGAGGAAGACGAAGACTACGAGATGCGCGCCCCGGACGCCGGCGGCGGCGGAAGTCAGTTCTATCCCTTTCGGTATTTCCTGGATATCGGCACGCTAAACTCCTATGTGGCCGGCGTCGGTGCCTTTGACCGGGACGACGGGACGGCCGGCTATTCCGAGTTTATGTTCCCCATGGTCGACAGCGGCGGCGGCACGTGGCGCTGGTCGTTCTCCCGCAACTTCCAGATAGGTTTTGACTTCTGGAGCGGCGGCTATTCGAATCTTGGCTTCCTGACCCACCAAACAGCCGCCAACGACGCCAACGACACGGTGGATGAAGACGGAGACGGATACGACGATTACTACAGCTACGCGAACTGGGGTATCGGCATGGGAAGTCTTGTTGTTGCAGGGAAGCTCGAGCCGGTCCAAGACGTTCTCTTTCTGACCAGCGCGGCGCGTATCGGTGTGGCCGGCGAGTCCCTTACCGTCGAGCGAAGCAGGCGCGACGTGCTCGAGACCACCGTCAATATCGTGACCGGTGATGTGGAGTGGAGTCGGAGTCTACTACAACTCGGAGGAGCCCTCGGCGTTCAGATCGCCCTGGATGACGCCAACGTTGTTCGCCTCGGCATTGAAGGCGGGTTTGACTACTTTGTGCCGATTCAGGATTGGAAACCCGCGGCAGGTGTCCACCAAGGAACATCCACACCGCCGGACTGGAATCCGATGAACGCCTGGGTTCGTATTGGCCCCCACTTTCGATATTAGGCCTGATCGTCAGAATTTCGTGAGGCTCGCGCCCCGCCGTTTTCCACGGTGGGGCGTTTGTTTACACTGACTACTATGAGTCTTGGCGAGGCACTCTCGACGTTTTTTCGTGACTTCGCGGCGGCCCTTGGATTTATCGCCCTCATCGAGGTCTCGCTCGTGGCCGCGGACGTGACGGTCTCCGACGGAATCGTGCAGGTCGACGTCGTGGTCCACGATGGGCTTACCGAGGACCTGAGGCGTCTTATCGAATCGTCGAATCCCGTTACCGTTCGCTACGCGGCGATTCTCTACTATGGAGCCGCCGGGAGACGCGAGATTTCTGTTGCGAAAACCGTCACCTACGACGGTCTGGCCGACAGCTACCGCGTCGCCCACGGTCGTGACGAACGACACTACGCTTCGCTCGAGCCTGCGTTGGCCGACCTCTTTTTGTTTTGTATCTCCGAACGTATAGACGATCCCCGTCTGCTCCTCGCCGAAGCCGAGCTCGAGCTTCCCGATGTCGAGCAAGTCTTTGTAGACCGCATCTGGGGAACACCCGGACCGAGTCTGCGCCATCGATTTTAGGCGGAGCATTACGTGAAGCTCTTTTTGGCGTTTATCGTGTCGGCTCTTCTACTCCTCTCCGTAGGAGGACCGCTGATCGGCCTGATTGTTGCAGGCAATGCCTTGGAACAGATCGAAGCTACCGGTATTGCCGACGCCGTGGAGGACGCTCGGCGAGACCTCCGGCGCCTTTACCAAACGCTGGATTCGGAGGAGGCCTATGGGTTGACCGAGGAAGTAGGGAACGACCTCGATCGAGCTGCGGCCGGGACCGGTCGGCTCTTGGTCGTGGGGCGTCTTGTCCGTGAATCCCTGTCCACAACCCTGATTGCCACCGCGATTATCTCAATTGCCATTGCGGTTGCCGTGGTGGCCGTAACACGCCGAAGCATAACCGGGCCGATTGGTCGGGCGTCGGCATTTCTATCCACATATCCGCAAACGCGCGGCCGCCTTGAAACGCCAACGGCGGCGGCAGTGGAGATCAGGACGCTGGCGACAAGAGCCAACGAGATGCTCGAGCGAATCGAAGAACAGAACCGGCGTATCAAGCTGGCGGAACGCGAAAATCTCGGACGTTTTGTTGTGCACCAGCTCAAAAACGGCCTTACCCCGATTGGCCTTGCGGTCAGGGAAATCCGACGGAACCCGGGCGTCGCCGGCGAACAAGCGCTGCGGCTTATTGAAGGACAGTCCCAGCGCGTGGAGCGCCTTGTGGAACAGTTTCGAACCGTCTACCGGGCGCCGACGCCGTTCAAGGAGACTCGTGAGGTGGCCACACTGCTGACTGAGATTCGTGCGGTCCTTGCCGCCGAGTTTCCGGAGCTCGAGATCTCCGAGCCCGCGACGGTCTTCAACACCCCGACGGCGCCGGCCGCTACGCTGCCGCCGACTATCGCCTGTGACGTTGATCTCGTCACAGAGTCGTTTCGAAACCTGGCCGCCAACTCCCGCGATGCCGGTGCCACGATGTTTTGTTTCGGTGCGGCGTTTGATGGTCCCATTGCCGGTGCGATCGTCGGCGACTCCAAGCTCTCAGGCGCTTTCGGCGCGGTGACTCTCTGGGCGGGAGACGACGGGCCCGGCGTGCCCGCCGGCCTCGAGACGACCGTCTTCGAGGACGAGGTGACAACAAAGTCCCAAGGAATGGGCCTTGGGCTTGCTTTTGTGGCACGCGTTGTTGAAGCTCACGGGTGGAGCGTTTGTATGCTCCCGGGCCCCGGAGCGCGTGTGGAGATTGTGATTGATGGAACAAGTCAAACATAGACCTGTATTGGTGGTAGACGACGACACCGCCGTCGCCCAAAGCATTGCCCTCACCCTTCACGGCGACGGCTATAAGACTGTCGTGGAGCGTAGTCTATCGGGGGCGCGGAAGGCGCTGGGCGTGAGTGAGTTTGCCGCGGTCATCACGGACCTCTATCTCGGCTCGGCATCGGGCCGCGACGTGTTGGCGGCCGTCGGAGAGACCTCGCCCCTTACGCCGGTTATTGTGATTTCCGGTGTCGCCACGCTCGAGGAGGCCTTAGAGGTGGTGCGTGGAGGCGCCTTCGACTTTATCGAGAAACCGGTTCGCGCCGAGCGTCTCTTGGTCGCCCTCGAGAACGCCATGCGGCTGAGGTCTCTGAGGAGCAGGTCCTTAGGCGACGTGCTTTCGGAATTCAAGTCCGAGGCGATGAAAAAAGTAATGTCGCAACTACGGCGCCTGGCCGGCACCAAGGTCACCGTGCTTATCAATGGGGAGAGCGGGACGGGAAAGGACGTGGCCGCCCGGCTCCTTCACGCGCTCTCGCCGTGGGGCGAGAAGCCGCTTGTGAAGATCAACTGCGGCGCCATCCCTGAAGGGCTTATCGAGAGCGAGCTATTCGGTCACAAAAAGGGATCGTTCACAGGCGCCGTTTCCGACGCCGACGGCCGTATCTCCGCGGCAGCCGGGGGCACCCTTTTCCTGGACGAGGTGGGCGAGTTGCCCGCTTCGGCACAGGTCAAACTCCTGCGATTTCTGGAAACCGGAGAGATCCAGCGCGTGGGTGATACAACGACGCTGGTGGTAGACACAAGAATCGTTGCCGCCACAAATCGGAATCTCGAGGAGATGGTGCAGACCGGTAAGTTCCGTGAAGACCTCTACTATCGCCTATCGATCGTGCCGGTCTTTCTACCTCCGCTTCGAGATAGGCGCGCAGACATTCCCGCGCTCGCGGAGTTTTTCTTGGACACCCTGGCCACGCGCCACGGTGTTGTCCGGCCGCCGATGACCGAGCAGCTCCTGGCGTATTTGGAGGTGCACCCCATGCCGGGAAACATCCGCAGCTTGCGAAGCGTCTTGGAGCGGCTGGTTGTATTGGGCGAGGTGCCGGATGCCGAGGCGGACCCGCACGCGGATTCCGAGCTCGAATCCCTCCTCTCCCAGGACTTCAAACTCACCGAGGCGCGCCGTACCCTGGAGGCAGCCTACATCCGGCGCGCCCTCCACCGACACGGAAACTCCGTAAAGCGCACGGCCGAGGCCCTCGATGTACTCCCAAACAACCTCGCCCGTCGTATCACGGAGCTCGGCCTTCGAACTTGACCGCAGGCATCTCCATCGCTACCGTGAGAGTTATATCATCACCGTAGGAGATTGTATGTTTTCACGCATTAAGAGCACGCTTTTGATATTGGGAGTCCTCGTTGGAGTCCTACTGATTGCCGCGCCGGCATTTGCCGGCGGCGGCGGAGAGGAAACGCCCGCCGAAGAAGAGTCTTCACAGGACGGATCCGGTACAGCACAAGATGGGACCAACGGCGGCGAGCTAGACCCTGAAACCTACGTGGCATCCGTAAACGGTGTTGGAATCGAGCGCGCCACGCTAAATCAGACGCTAAACCAGGTTCAGAACCAGTACATGATGCAGGGCCGCCAACTTACGCCGACCGATCAAGAGACACTCCGTGGGCAAATTTTGGATCAGCTTATTGCAGAGGAGCTTTTGTACCAGAAGGCCGTTGATGAGGGCCTTGAACCGGAGGAGGAGGCTGTGGACCAAGAGATCGAGCGGATCCAGGGCCAGTTCGATACGGAAGACGCCTATCAGCAGGCCCTTGCGGCGAACAACACCTCCGAGGAGCAGTTGCGCGAGGACCTATCGCGGGGTCAGATAGTTCAACAGGCTCTCGATAGGTTTGTGGAAGAACCCGATGCGGTATCCGACGAAGATGTACAAACCTTCTACGACGAGAACACCGACCTCTTTGCACAAGGCGCACAGGTCACCGCGAGTCACATTCTTATCTCCACGCAGGAGCTGAGTGAGGAATCGGCGATCGAGGATGCCCGTCGGCGTGCCGAGGCCGTACGGCAGGACTTGCTCGACGGGGCGGACTTTGCGGAAACCGCGCGTGAGGTCTCCGAGGGCCCGAGCGGCCCCAACGGTGGCTCGCTGGGAACCTTCGGCCGCGGCCAGATGGTGCCGGCCTTTGAAGAGTCGGCATTTGCCCTCGAACCGGGCCAGATATCCGAAGTTGTGCAGACCCAGTTCGGCTTTCACATCATTCGCGTTTCGGAC
>CAZFLD010000105.1:0-11840 GCA_964519835.1 uncultured Spirochaetales bacterium | reverse complement strand
TTTAGCACATACTGCCAGCCGCGTAGCGAGAACGTCTGCGGCAAGAGATCTGGGAAAAACCAACGCGTACCAAAGGCGTTGACCAGGATCGGAAGAAGCGGCAGAACAACGCCTACGATAATCCCGGCTACAACTATGATTCGAAAGAGTTTCATCGCCGCACCACCCGTGTAGCCAACCCTCGGTATATTAGAATCAGCGTCATACACACCAGCGCGATTAGGATACCGGCCGCCATAGCGATCGGTCGCATTGACAGATCCACGTCCACGTAGTTTTGGTATGCAAACACCGAGAGCATAGCGGGATATGACTTTCCTAACAGTAGCGGCACCTCGAACGATCCAAACACGTAGGCAAAGATTATCACCGATCCCGGCAGGATGCCGGGAAGCACCAAAGGCAGCAGTACGTGAAAAAAAGTCTTTCGACGGCCGGCGCCGAGCGTGCGCGCTACCTCCTCGTAGTCTTCTCCCGTCGACTGGAGAACCGCCAAGACGATAAGACCAATAAACGGTATCTGCTTCCAAACGTACACAAAGATGACGGCGAGGCCGTAGTCATCGTACACGACAACCGGGAACGCGGCGGTGCCGTCGATAACCCCAAGCGAGTAGAGTAGACGGGAGATCAGACCACTCTGCGAAAAAAGCATAAGGGCACCAACCGCCACAACAAGATGGGGCACGGTCAGCGGCAGCTGGTAGATAAACCCGAGAAGACGACGTCCCCGGAGCCGGCGGCGCAGGGCAAATGCAGTTACCAGGGCAAGGGCTACACTCAAGAAAGTGGCTGTGGCGGAGACAAATGTCGTGAGGACCAAGGACTGCAGGAAGCTCGGCATACACAAAACCTCAATGTATGCCCCGAGCGTCAAGTCAAAAAGGCCTGCAGCCGGCAGATAGCCGAGACTCTGCGCCAAGCCGGACGCGAGGCCGCCGACAAACAGGATGCTGAGGACCACAAAGGCCGGGACGGCCCACCAACGTCTCATCGCAGGCGAATCCGCACCCTACTGCTGCAACACCGTCTCACGCCACCCCTCTTCAATGGCCTGTATCCATGCGGCGTCCAACTCGGGCAGCTTTGCATTAGACAGAACCTGCGGCGACAGCACCGACGGTGAGCGGGGAATTGACGCAAAGGCATCTTGCAGGCGTTCCGGCAGCAAGTCGATGTCAAGTACCGGTAGATCGCCCCAGACCGATGGAAGCGCCTTCTCGTACTGCGCCTCCGGGCTCAAAAGCAGGTTAGCCGTGACAAGAGCCGCCGCCTTGTGAGATGCGTTGTAGGGGATTGCCACGTAGTGCGTATTTCCAATCGTGCCACCTTCGAACACAAAGGTACGCGTGGTTTCGGGGTACCGCCCTTGGGCGACGAGATTGGCGGCTTCCGCCGGATTATAGGCCATGTCGAAGTCGACTTCGCTGTTGGCAAAGAGATCCTCGACAATAGTGGCGGACTCGGGATAGGTGTCGCCATCACGCCAGAGATACTGCTCGAGGTTGTTGAGCATGTTCCACGCCTCTGCGGCAACCTCGTCGAAGAGCTCCTCATCGAAGGGAACAAGGAGGCGCTCCACCTCGCCGGCGGCGTGGTAAAAGACATGGCGCACAAACGCCGAGCCGGTAAAATCCGGCGGTGCGGGATAGGCAAAGCGTCCCGGATTCGCCTCTATCCAATCAAAAAGCGCCGCAATCGTCGCCGGAGGCTCCGGCACCCGCGCCGAGTCGTAGATCATCACAAACTGGGCGGAACCGTAGGGCGACTCGTAGCCCTCCACGGGATAGCCGAAGTCAAACGCGACGGCGGCATCGTCGAGATCCAGGTACTGCGAGCTCGGCAACCGCGAGGCGAAGGGGCCGAAGAGAAGGTCCGCCTCGCGAAGCGTACGGAAGTTCTCGCCGTTTATCCACATCAAATCCACCGAGCCCATTTGGTCACGACCGGCCTGCCTCTCGGTGAGCACCCGGTTCACAAACACCGACGCGTCCGCAACCGGCACTACTTCCATCTCGACTCCGTATTCAGCGGCGAGGCGGCCGCCGACAAAGCCGGTCACAAATTCGTTTATTGCGTCGGAGCCGCCCCACATGTAGAAAAAGACCTCCTGCCCTTCGGCCTCGGCGACGACATCCTCCCAACTCATGTTGTCAAAACGCTCGTGAAACGGCATCCCTGATTCGCTGGTACCGATTGCGCTTGTGCTAAAAACACATCCGGCCAATAACAGACCAACTATCGCCCGCTTTTTCATGCCGCTCCTCCAATATGGACCCAAATTCCACGCTCAAATCTAACAAAGTCACTTAACTAAGTCACTCAACTAAGTCAGTCAACTAGGTAAAGAAGAGCAGCCTTGCCACGGCCGGGTGGGGGTTCAGCATGCCGACTGAACGCGATTTCTGCCGGCGCGCTTGGCGCTGTACAACGCCGCGTCCGCGACCGATATACCCGCACCGAGTAGCTCGTCAAAGGCGTCCGGATCCTCTTCGGTGGGAATGTGAACAGGAGCGACGCCTATGCTCACCGTGAGGTGCAGGCCGTGGACGGCGGCCTCGAAAACCGCCCCCTCGATACCACCCCGCATACGCTCAGCCAGCACCACCCCTTCCGTGCACGACGTCTTTGGAAGGACCGCCACAAACTCCTCGCCCCCATAGCGAGCAAGCAGATCGCCCGCCCTGAGGAGTCGTCGCATCTTGACTGCGAGGCCGATCAGCACCGCGTCGCCCGTATCGTGTCCGTACCGGTCGTTCACGGACTTGAAGTGATCCACATCGATCACAAGCACCGTACACGGTTTTCCGGCACGTGCGCACATGACAAAGATGCGTTTGGCCTCCTCCTCCAAGTAGCGGCGGTTTGCAAGCGAAGTGAGGGAGTCCGTAACCGATATCCGCTCGAGCTCTACTTGTCGCCGGCGGACCAATCGAATCATGTCGACCATGGCGCCGAACAGGTGTCGAAGCTCCCGCGGCGCCGTCGGTGGGAAGTCACGAGCCAAGGCGTCATCGTAGCGGCCGGCCGCCGCATCGCGGCTTATCGTATCCAATCGTGCGATGGGCCGGACGACCGAGGCGGCAAGGGCAAAGGCAAACAACAGTGACAGACCGGTCGCAATAATGCCCGTCGTCAGCAAGCTGTTGTTGTAGTCCTGAAACAAACGAAACATTCGGTCGGCGGGCGCCTCGGCAACCATCGCCCACCCGTCGTCGGTGATGACTCGGCGGGCCCCCAAGACCATCCGGCCCTCCGGCCCGGTGTAGAGTGCGGGCTCGATCCCGACACAATTGTGAGCAGCTCCTTCGGCGAATACACGCGGATCATAGTTGGTGGCAACAACACTCCCGGCGCCATCGTACAGGGTCGTGTAGATGTCGTGGCCCGGCGCCAACTCACCCACAAAGGCGTTTAGGCTGTCCAAGCGGACCGCGCCGAAGACAATCCCCCGGGGCGCGGCGGCGGGGGCCGCCGCGTCGCCGGCCGTGCCATCGTCTGCGTCGGCGCCCGTCGCGTCGCCATACACCGGCGCCGCAAATATAACGATACGACGGCCGGTGTTGCGCCCGGTGAGCGCGGGGCTGGTGTTTGCCTCCCCGGCAATCGCGCGACGGAAGTAGGGCCTATCTCCGACAAAGCCGCCCGGCGCACCGGCCGACTCGGCGACGCTGATACCCTCGGCATCCACATAGACAACCGCGGAGAACTCATCAAAGGACTGTGCAAACCGCCTTGCCGCGACAGCGAGGGCCGCCGGATCCCACCTCTCAACTTCCGGTGCACGGGCAAACGCGCGGACCAAACCGATTCGGTCCTCCAGCCAAGAGGTGGTAAAGGCCGCCTTGAGCTCCAAAGTGGTTACGACCTCGACTCCGTACTGGTCTATAACAAAGGGCCGAGAACGGGTCCCGTACACAACAACACCTGCCACAAAGACAATCAGCATGGGCAGCAACAAAAACACCACAAGCCGGAAACGCATCGTGGGAGAGGCTACTACAGAACCGCTGCAGGCGTCATCTTGATTTGGTGCCGGCGCTGAGTTACCCTCTTGCCATGACGGAAAAACGGGTTCTGACCGCCTCCTTGATCGCCTTTGGCATCATAAGCGTTGTTAGTTTTCTGCTCGAGCCGAGCATCGTTCGCAGGTTCTATCCGCTACTCCCGGACCAAGGGGCCGACTGGTATTTTTGGCAGCTTCCGGTGGCGTCCACGGCGGCACGCATAACCTATTGGGTCGGCTATGGAGTACATCAACTTGTGGTGTGGGCATTGCTCTTCAAGGCGCGGTCGGCCCGCGACGGCAAGCAGGGCATCTCGAAGTACAATCTCGCAGCGCTCGGCGTGAACCTGTTGTTTGTTATCCTTCACCAGGTCCAGACCTACATCTGGTACGACGGGCTGGCGCAGGATGTGCCGATTTGGGTAAGCCAGGGATCGGTCATCGTCATGCTTGTCCTGATCCTGTTCTTGGAGATTCCCCGACGCGGTTTGTTCTGGGGTAAGGCGTTTAGGCCGCCACAGCGCGTGTATGCATTTGTCCGGCGGTGGCACGGCATGTACATCGCTTGGGCCGTGGTGTTTACGTTTTGGTTTCACCCGATGGACGGAAACTGGGGCTTGTTGAGCGGTTTTGTGTACATGTTTCTGCTGTTTATTCAGATTTCGATGGCCAATACAAAACTCCATATGAACCCGGGCTGGATTGTGGCGCTCGAGGCCGGAGTCATTGTGCATGCCACGCTGATTACGGTGTACAAGGACAATCCGATTTGGACCATGTTTATGGTCGGGTTTATGTGGATGTTTGTCTTGACGCAAGTTCACGCGTTTAAGCTCTCCCGCGTTGCGAAGTGGGCGCAACTTGTGCTTTTTGTAGCCGGCGTCGCGCTGTTGTATGGATTTGTTCGGGGCTTCTCGTACATCTACGAGATCACGTTTATTCCGGTGGCGCTTTACGGGGGAGCTCTGGGCTTGCTGCTGGTCGGTCTTCTGATCGATCGTGTCCCTTTTAAGACAACGGAGAAAGTTGCCGCATAGATGATACCCTGGCTTGGAGACCTCCTAGAGCCGGTTTTTGGTCCGTTCCGGCTCCTCAGCTCTCACCTGTTCTTGATAGTCGCGGGAACGTCGGTGAGTTTTGTGTTGTCGATTGTTCTGCTACCGCGCAGCTTCCGTCTGCTCCCGAAGGACCGCGGTCGAGAGCATGCCGTTTATAGCGACATTTCCGTCGGCAAGCCGACCGGAGGCGGTCTGGTGTTTGTGTTGGTTGCGGTGGCGACCGCGGCGCTCACTGCACCACTGTACTGGCGCCACTTTGTGCTGCTCGGCTTTGTTGTCATCGCGATGCTGTCGGGCTATGTGGACGACCGGAGCAAACGGCCCTGGGGCGAGTACCTCAAGGGAGCAATGGACTTTGCCATCGCCTTAGCAGCGTCGTTTTTGCTCTTTCCCGACAGCGGCCATATCTGGATACCGTTCACCCCGGTCGAGTTTGACCTCTCGGCCGTTGTATTCGTGCCTCTCTCCACGGCGATTATTTGGCTTTCCATCAACAGCACAAACTGCACCGACGGGGTCGACGGGCTCTCGAGCACGCTTGTGCTGCTTGCGATGATTAGTCTCGCGGTCTTTTTGTACGTCGTGGTAGGCAATTCCGAGATTTCCGAGTACCTCCTCCTCCCGTTCTACGGCCGAGCCGCGTCCTGGGCGATTATGACCTTTTCGATGGTGGGCAGTCTTGCCGCCTACTTATGGTTCAACGCCTATCCGTCCAAGGTTCTTATGGGGGACGCGGGCAGCCGCGCGCTCGGTTTTTTTATCGGCGTGACGATTATCGTAAGCGGAAACCCGTTTTTGATCCTTATCACCTCGTCCGTGATGCTTGTGAACGGTGGCACCGGCATTATCAAGGTGGCGCTGATTCGCTTCGCCCGGATCAAGGTCTTCAAGCGAGTGCGCTTTCCGCTGCACGATCACTTCCGTCACACAAAGGGCTGGTCCAACACACAGGTGCTTGTGCGCTTCGCCCTCGTTCAGATTCTTATTATCATTGTGATGTTTGGGGTTTTTGTGAAGGTTCGCTGACCGCAGCCGGTGGCGTGGCAGCGGCCGTCGCGGTCCGGTTGCGGACAAAAAGGCGGCTTCGGCGCGAGCCGACGGGCACCTATCCCGCCTTGTAGCCGACGCTCCCGCGAATCGAGGCAGAGAACTTCATAAAGGACGCAAAGCTGTTCTCCAGGTACGACCGACGTTCGCGATCGATGACCGCATCGGAGATCGGCATTGCGTCGGGGGGCAGCGGACGAAAATCCGGCTCGGTCCCGTTTGATACTCTTGCCGCAAACCACCCGTCGCCTCGGTGCATATACCGATCCTCGCCGTCCACAAAGGCAAAGCGATTGGCCCGAAACCAGGGTTGTGTACGACCGGCGTTGTCGTACCAATAGCTCTGCATAATCGGCAGCGAATCGGGACGCTCGGAGAAAAGGCTCGGTCCATCGGATTGTACTCCCGCCGAACGGAGAATGTCGTGGTAAAAAAAGCGGGCGCTTACGGGTGTGCCAATGCTGCTGCCGGGAACCCTGTTGGCTCCGGCGCCGCCGGCGTGATCGAGCCAGTAAAGCGGCGTGCGGTTCCCCGCATCCGTCACGTTCGAGAAGTGGTAGAGCCAATCCTGTTCGCCGAAGTTGTCTCCGTGGTCGGAGAGGAACACAAAGAGATTGTCGCCCTCGTGATGAACAAAACGAGCAAAGTCGTCGATCTCCGGCGCCAAAAGCCGAAATGCTCTCTGCTGACGCCTCTTGAGCATCCGAAGCACTCGCTTACTCAGATCAATGCGCCCACTGCGCAGAAAGGTTTGATTGACTGTGTGGAACAGCCCTCGGAGCTCCGAGATTGCGTCGGCAACATCACGCGAAGTGATGTCGAAGCTGGTATGCACGTGGTACGGAAAGTGTGTTTCCATCAAATTCAGGAAGAGAAAGCACCGCTCTCCCCGACGATCATGTTCTTCTATTATTCGCCGTGCCCGCTGAAACATCGCGGGAGCCGTTGTCTTGACCCACGCGGTGGCTACCCGGGCGTCTTGGGCGAGTTTTTGCCCGACACGATCACCTCGTAGGAGGATTCGCCGAACTCGAGGTTTGCCAAACATTACAAGAGCCCGCTTGAGGCGGCCGGTCCCGGACCGCACCAGATCCCACCCGCGAAGCGTCTCGACAAATCCACGATCAACGCCAAAGATGTCCGTGGTGGCTACGTTGGCTGTAATCTGGTAGGGGTGATAGCCTGCGTCCGCAAGTTGCTCGGCAAGGCGCGGGAACTCGGGCCGGATGGCCCGCGTTTGACTGGTGGCGCGGTGCTCGTGGGGCATAAGCCCGGTGAAAAGAGAGGCGTGTGCGGGAAGTGTCCAACACCCCGCGGAACGAAGCTCGGTAAATCGCGTCCCGTTTTTTTCGAGATAGCTCAAACGAGAACGTTGGGTCTCCGTAGTGTCGTAACGGAGGCTGTCCGCAACAACAACAACGATGTGTCGCGGCTTAGCCGCCCCCTCAATTTGATGATTTTTGCCCGACATGGTACATAGAACCTCGCAGCAGGGGCCAAAAATGTCAACTTCAAATCTTAACACGATAGCCACGCGCCTTGAGGGTCTCGAAGAGACCATCATCCACAAACTGATCGACCGCGCGCAGTTTCTCCAAAACCAAGACGCCTACGCGATGGGAAAGAGTGGTTTTGCCGACGCCGGCGACCTGCCCGAAACCGCACTTCCGGAGCCTACGGGAGGCAGCTGCGGCCCCTCGCTCTTCCAAATTCGCCTTGTCTACCAAGAGCGCATGGACGCCGAGTTCGGGCGATTTGTCGTTCCCGAGGAGCGCCCGTTTACACCCGCTCTCCCCTCGCCGAAGAGAATGGTGCATACCGACACTTCTCAGTTCGCGGGCATCGACCTTTCGCGCGTAAGCGTGACAAAAGAGCTTTTGGGCGGCTACCTGCAATTCCTGCCGCAGCTTTGTGGCGCCGGCGACGACGGGCAATACGGGTCCGCGGTGGAGCACGACGTGATGGCTTTGCAAGCCGTCTCTCGGCGGGTTCATTTCGGGGCGCTCTACGTTGGGGACACCAAGTTTCGAGCCGACACCGAGGGTTTTTGTTCCCTTGTGGAAAATGGCGACCGACAGGCAATCGAAGAAAAGCTGACGCGACCTGAGGTCGAAGAGCGAATTTTGGCAAGAGTGGCCGAAAAAGTGGCGCATATCCAAAGTCGAATCAACGTGCTTGTGCGTCGCAAGGTGGACCCGGAGCTCTTTATGGCCTTCTACGGGGACCTCGTGATTCCGCTGACTAAGGAAGGCGAGATTCGGTACATCGAGGAGCGAGTATGCTCGACCACGTGATCGCCGCCTTGGCTCTCAAGGATCAGGTGCGACAGGGGTGGCGCTTGCGCGGCATTCGGGAACCTGAGTCCGTGGGCGATCACAGCTGGGGAACGGCGTACCTTTGCCTGTTGTACGCTGAAGAGGCGGGGGTGGACCTCGCAGCTGCTTTAGCTATGGCGGTGGTGCACGATCTGGCGGAGGCGGTCACCGGGGACGTACCCACGCGCGTGGCCACGCTTCACGACAAGGACCGTCGCGAGGAAAAGGCGCACCGGGAACGCGACGCGATGGATCAGCTATTCACCGCCGCTGAGACGGAGCCGCTTGCCACCGCCGGACCCGCCGACACTAGGCCGGCGGCCGGCAGAGTACGGTCGCTGTGGGACGAGTACGAGGCCGCCACAACCGACGTGGCACGCTTTGTTCGCGACATGAACCTGATCGATATGTGCGCGCAGGCCTTTCGGTACGAGCGAGACGGCCGGTACCCACACTACGGAACCGGCGGCGCGCCCGCCGAACCCGGCATCAAAGGCGCCGGTGCCAAGGAGCCTCCCTACCCACGCCTCGACGAGTTTTTTGCCACCTCGGAGCCCCGCCTCAGCACCGGCCTCGGGCGGCGGCTCTTCGCAGACCTATACGCGCGGTACCGGGCGTTGTAGCCGGCGTCGGGACGGACGCCGGGTTTTGCCGCCCGTGGTGTCTCAGCGGGCCATCTGAAAGGCCTTCTCGATGTCGTCCTCAGAAAACTCGTAGACCGTATTGCAGTTGTGGCAGCGGGTTTGGAGCGGAAACGGGCCGTTGTCTCGAATGTCTCTGATCTCTTCGAGGGGCATCGCGGCCAAAAACCGGCCGAACCGCTCTTTAGAGCAGTGGCAATAGAAGCTCACGGGTCTGCGGCCCACAACAACCGGCTCGAAGTCGGCAAAGTGCTCCTCGATAACCACTTCGGTGTCCGCACCGTCCGCGATCAGTTTCCCGAGGCTCGGCAAGCCGCGAACCCTCACGTCCAGGGCTTCAGCCTGATCATCTTCGGAGTCAGGAAAAGCCTGGACACTCAAGCCGGCCGCGCCGATAAGCCGTCCCTCGTCGTCAAAACGCGTGCTCAAGTTGTAGGCGCTTGGTTTCTGTTCGGACTGGCGGTGGTAGTTGGCCAGATCCTGGGCGACGTTGCCGTAGGCCATCTCCACACGGCCGACGTAGGGCTGCTTTGCATCCTGCAGCTTCCGCGTAACGGAGAGCACTCCGTCGCCTAAAAACGGCGACATGTCGAAGACCGGCGGGACCACGCCCTCGGCTTCCCGACCGAACACTTCGGTGAGGTCGAGAGGCGCGTTTTCCAGATAGCCACGCACCGCGCCCCCCGCAGTAGCCTCGACGGACACGCCGCCGGCAGGACCCTCACAATCGAGGTGCATGCCGATGCGGTCGATACCTTTTATGCCTGATGCCATCAGCGCCGCTCCCAGGTAGGCGTGGCCGACGATAAACGTCTCCATCACACCGTACTCGTGGTTGTGGCGCATCTCGTTTACCATGCGCGTACCGTTCACCAACGCGCCGCGATAATTGCCCCGGCGAAGAACAAAAATCGTCATGCCGTCGTCCGGCAGGCCGGCCAAGTGTTCACTTAGAAATGAGTCTTTGATGGGCTTCTTGTGCACCGCTCCAAGTTCGTGACAGGACAAGTCCCTGTCAAGATGCGGACGCGTTGTTTAGGGCGGAGCGACCAGACGAGCTTACCGCGGGAGAACCTGGTCTCGCTCCTTTCCAACACACACCGCGCGCACCGGAAAGCCCGAAGCCACTTCTACACGATCGATCAGCCGGCGCGCCCCGTCGGGCAGATCCGTGAGATTTCGACAGCCTCGAACATCCTCATCAAACCCGGAGACCTCTTCATATACCGGCTCCACCCCATAGAGTACCCGACTCGATGACGGGAAGACGGCCAGAGTCCGGCCGTCGGACTCGTACGACGTGCAGATACGAATCGGATCCACACCCCGCAGAAAGGCAAGGCCTGTTAGGACCAGGCCCGTAGTGCCGTTCACGGCGGCCGCGTGACGAAGTGCTACCAGGTCGAGCCACCCGATGCGTCGCGGGCGGCCGGTGGTAGTGCCAAACTCCCCGGCGGCGTTGCGAATGGCTTCGGCCTCGTCGCCGTGAATTTCCGTGGGAAAGGGACCGCCGCCCACACGACTCATGTAGAGCTTGGCGACGCCAAAGGAGTTGTTCACGATCCCACCGGGAAGGCCGGTGCCGGGATAGATTCCGAGCGACGTGCAGTTGCTCGAGGTAACAAAAGGATAGGTGCCAAAGTCGATGTCGAGGAGCGAAGCGTTTGCTCCTTCGAACAGAATCCGCTTGCCGGTGTTTAGTGCCGCGGTCAGTACGAGACGAGTGTCGCGAACAAACGGACGAATTTTCTCGGCGGCTTCGTCGATCTGTTTCAGCTGCTCATCCGAGTTGATGCCGTCCCACGACAGGCCGGCGAGCTCAACGAGCGCCCCGATGCTCGCTCGCTTCACATCGAGAATGCGGGGAAGCGAGATCTTTCGAAACTCGGGATCGAGCATGTCCACCACCCGAACAGCGGTGGACCGGTAACTCTTGTCGGCATAGCACGGACCAATGCCCCGACGCGTGGTTTCAATAGCCTTCGCGTCGCCGTCGAGGGCGGCCATCGCCTGCTCCAAAATGTCGTCCTCGTCCTTGTGATAGGGCATAACGACGTGAGACCTATCGCTGATCATCAGGTTCTCAGGCTCGACACGAACTCCAGCTTCGCGAAGCTCCGCTACTTCCTTGAGAAAACCGTACGGATCAAGAACCACGCCGTTGGCGATGACGTTAACGGTCTCCTGCCGGAGAATACCTGACGGCACCAAATGGAGGGCGTGTTTGGTGTTGCCGATCAGCACCGTGTGGCCGGCGTTTGCTCCGCCGTTGTAGCGAACCACATAGTCGTAGTCACCGGAGAGGTAGTCGACGATCTGGCCCTTGCCTTCGTCGCCGAATTGGATTCCGGAAATGGATGTGTTTCCCTGCGGCGCCAGTGTTACGGCGCCTGTTGTCCGATTTGCCATGACCAGTTACTCCGGTCAATAAGTGTGACAAAAACCGACGTCCGGGTCTACCCGCTGCGCACGAAGCCGTCGGTGGAAAACATCGGGCGCCCACTATCGCAAGCCTATCGCAATGTCGCTAATGACAAGGTCGCTGTAGTCAGTCCCTTCATAGACCGACGTCACTTCAAAACGTAGGACCCGCCCCTCGATTGCATCAAGATCGATGCGATAAGCACCCATCGTATCCGGTAACTCCCCTGACTCTATCTCTTCCTCATCAACCAGAATCCGATAGCCGCGGACGCGTCCGTTCTTCCGGAACCAGTCTTCATTCGCCTGAAAGCCGTTGCGAATCGTGAGCGTTTGGAAGACGGACGCCTCG
>CAZFLD010000104.1:0-11841 GCA_964519835.1 uncultured Spirochaetales bacterium | reverse complement strand
GGCCACGACCACAGTGGGTTCGGCGGCCGGCGGCATGAGCGCAAAGCTGTCCGACTCTTCCAAAGCTCTCAGCAACCTCACGGAAGCGTCCCAAGAGGTAAACGCCATTCTGTCTCAGCAAACGCAGCTTATGTCGGAGACAACCGGGGCCAAAGACAAGCTGCTCGGTGCTGTTGAAGACGGGGCCGAAAAAGTACAGCTGGCTTCAGGAACGGCCGAGCGATTGCACGGCTCCACGGATACAGGAGCCGGGGTTGTTCGGAACCTGCAGGGCCACATCGGGTTTTTGGCCCAACGCCAGGACGAACTGCTCGAACTAAACACTGTAATAGGTCGCATCGCGGCTCAGACAAATCTGCTTGCCATGAACGCTGCGATAGAAGCGGCCCACGCGGGCGACTACGGGCGCGGCTTTGCGGTAGTTGCTGAAGAAGTTCGTACGCTGGCCGAAGAATCCGACAAGCGCTCCAAGGATATCTCCACGATGATCAAATCGATGGCCGAAACCATCGAGGGGGCCGTGGGAGATGCTGATCGAGCCAACCAGGCATTGGACGCGATCGGAGAATGTGCGGGCGAGCTCCAAGGCGCGCTTCAGATCGCCGCTGCGACAATGCAGGACTTTGTCTCGTTTTCCCGTGGTTTGAGCACCAATATCAGCGGTTTGCAAGAAAGCACCGACGGCCTCAGCGAGATATCGTCCAGGGAACGCTCTATCTTTGCCGAGTACGGCGAGACGTTCGGCGCACTGATAGAGCAAGCTAAAGACGTCTCCGATACGGTGGCGCAGCTCGAAGCCAAAAACCAACAGGGCCGCGAGATCATAGAAACGCTCGACGGTGCACAGGTTTCCGCCACTGCGGCCCAACATGAGATTCGGTCGCTCCTGTCAAGCCTGACGGCGGAAGACCCTACTCTATCCGCGCTCCAAGACTCAGAATAAAGGTGGCCAATTTGTTGTCCGTGTAGTCCTCGGTGCTCTCGGACCAAAACCGATCCTCGTACTGACTCGTGCCGGTCGCAGACCCACCCAAGAAGCGTACGTTCGCAAATACTTCGATGTTCTCGGGCAGCACGTAACCAACTCGGAGTGATGCATCCAAGATAGATCCTTCAAAGGCAAAATCGGCACCATTGAAAAAGGCGGAGCTCGCGTAGAAGCCTACCGCGTCGAGCGTCAGCCGCAGGCCCGCGGGATCGGTGTAGCGGCCGTATAGGTTGATCGCGGGAACCGGCCCCAGGTTCTGAGATACGGACAACGCATCTCCGTTGGCCGCCGCAAAGCGAATGCTCGCGTTCCTAAGCTGCAGAGAAAGACCGGCAGCCAAATCGAATAAATCTCCCTCGATAAAGTCAAACCAGTAGCTCAATCGGTAGAACGGAAATCCGTAGGATAGCTTCATGGGTGTGCCTTGGGCAAACTCGACACTGTCGATTGTAACGTCGTCTCGAAAAACAACGTTTGTCTCCACCAGTAGCGGCTGGTACAGGAACTGCACCCGATGGCGGCCGAGAATGTCGATGCCGGCCGCGTAGCGGTCGATGGGAAAGAGTATCTCCTGGCCGCCTTGGGTTACGTAGTCGAAGTTGGTACCCGGGTCTCCGATTTGAATCGTGTGCGACAAGACTCCGACAAAGCCGAGCTCCGCCTCTACGTAAAGCGAAACATCCGCCTGCGGATCATTGATAAGCGACTGTGCATAGCCGGTACCGGACAGAACGACAAACAGGGCGATCAGGACTACGGTAGTTTTTTTCAATTGGAACTCTCCATCGCGAGGTTACGCTCAAGGTACTACACGGCTGTGGCGTGGGCGACAACTTTTTTGACTTCGTCCGACAAAGCGTTGTACCTGACGGCTCGCTCCAGCGCCGACGGGTCGGCGTCACCGGTGTATTACGGGGCGCAAAGACACTATACGGCGCAACGGAACCCCGTGTTCCCCGTCGAAGAGTCAGGCGTATTTGATGTACGGGCAGCCACGCGGTAACGGTTGCAGTAGCTGTGGTGGCAGAGGTACGAGCCACCCCGTGTCACCCGAGCGTTCCCGACCGGCGGGCCTTTTGGGTCTTTTTGTACATCTTTTAGGTGGTAGTCGGGGCTCCAGAAGTCCGCACACCACTCCCACACGTTGCCGCTCACGTTGTAAAGGCCATAACCGTTTGGTTCGTAGCTGTCCACGGGGCAGGTCGAGGCGTACCCGTCCTCTTTGGTGTTGGATCGGGGAAAATCTCCCTGCCAGATATTGCATTTATGCTTCCCTTTGGGCGTCAATTCGTCTCCCCAAGGGTACACCGCGTGCTCGAGACCACCCCGTGCCGCATACTCCCACTCCGCCTCGGTAGGCAGCCGCTTCCCCGCCCACGTCGCAAAGGCGGACGTATCGTTCCACGAGACGTGCACTACGGGGTGGTTGATTATCTCTCGGTAACTACTGCCCTTTCCATATGGGTGCTTCCAGTCGGCGCCCATCACGCCGAGCCACCAACCGAGCCCCGGTACTTCTTTGGCTTGACCACGTTTTAGCGCCGTTTTGGACACAAACAGGTGGAAGACGTAGGACCACCCAAAGCGCTCGGCCTCGGTCTTGTAGCCCGTCTCCTCAACAAACGTGGCGAATTGCCGATTTGTTACCGTGAATTTGTCGATTGAAAACGGAGATAGGGTTACCGCCCTCTCGGGCCCCTCGCCGTCGGCGGAGAATCCTCTACCGTCTTCGGTACCCATGAGAAAAGTCCCTCCGTCGAGGGAAACCATATCCACTGAAAATCGGACTCCCACGGCGTGATCTGGGCTGCCCGTGGATGCGCCTGCAGCATGAAAGGCGCCGCCCCGACCCTGCGGCCGGGCGGCGTTGGTGCCGTTCGAGACGGCGTGGTCATGCGTGTAACCGGAGTCGCCGCCTCGAGCGGGTGTGCAACAAGAATCAGACAAAACGAGCTACTTGTCCTCCTTTCCGGCGCCGCCCCGCGCCCCGGTAGAGCCGCCGCTCTCCGGGCCTGCGCCGCCGGCGTCATACGATGCGTCCGCCGCCGCGGCCGCCTTCTCGCCGCCGCCCAGGGACCCAAGCACCTCGCTCATGACGCCGCCCAGCATTCGGTTTTTCTCGGCATCGATCGCGTTTGGATGAATCGCCGAGATCGGCTCGTGACGGCCCTCCGCCCCGGTAATAACCGAGACACGATTGACCGGAAAGTACTTCATGGTCTCAGCAAACGGCGCCACCAATCTTTCGAAGTTCTCGAGAAGGTATGCCTGACCGCTCTGCTCCCCGCCCCCTTCGATTATCGATAGAGTTTCCTTCAGCTGATCGATCTCCGCCTGAGCACGTGCTCTCAGCCGCGCAGCCTCGGCCCGAGCGGCGAGAATCATTCGCTCCTTTTCCCCGAGGGCGGGAGTGATCACATCTGCCTCGAACTTGCTCTTGAGCATTTCGATGTTCTGACGCTCGGCCTCCGTCTGGGCTCTTACACCCTCGGTACGAGCCGCCGCGTCGCGAGTAGCTTCCTCAATACCAACCGCCCGGCGCTGCTGTTCCTCTTTGACCTGTACACGCGTTTCGGCAATCAAGTTTTCGAGTGCGTTTTCCAAGGTGCGAACTTGAATTTCCGCCCGACGCGCCTGTTCCTGCTCCGTCGCCGCCGCCTTTGAGTTGGCGCGGGCCTCACGGGCTTTGGTCTCCGCGTTGGCGGTCTGCACGCGCTTAAGCAGCGCGATGTACAGGTCCGGCTCGTCGACGCCGTGGAGACGATGATCGTCCACGTCCGCGATGTTCATCGTCGTGATCTCGAGTCCGATGTTCTCGAGGTCGCTCTTACACACGTTGATCATCTTGGCCACAAGCGTGTCTTTGTCCTTCATGACCTGCTCGGGAGTGATGGAGGCGATCGAGTCGCGGAGATGTCCCTCGATAATGTCCGCGGCCACGCGCCGCAGGTTTTCCCAATTTTTTGCCAAACCCAGGATCCGGGTCACGGCCCTGATTCGCCCTGCTTCGTTGGAAGCAATGGCAAAACTCACGGTGGCCTTAACGTTCAACGGCACGACACCGGCGGCAATCGCCGATTCGACGCCGACCTCGATGGTATGCGGCGTGAGATCAAGCTTGGCAAAACGATTGAGCAACGGAATAATAAACGCCCGGCCGCCGGAAAGAGACCGAAACCCCTTTTTCCCGCCCTTGCCGGACACGACGCCAAGCTCGTTGCCGCCGACAATCCGCATCTTGGTAATCAGCTGGATAAGTATGGCGATTGTTGTAAGACCGAGCAGTGTGGCAATAAAGACGATCACGATGCGGCCTCCTTTGCTTTTTCCTTCGGCGCGACAAAGTTGCGCACGTCGACACCGAGCGCGGCCTCGAACTGTTTGAGAAAGTCGCCAAACGCCGCCGGTCCACGATTCACCGCGCCGTTAAAGCCGGTGTTGTCGTCCATGACAACCAAGCTGTCTACGGTAATACCCTCGGCATGCTTTTTGAAGGCCTCAAAGAGGTGCGGTAGCTGTTGTTGCACAAAAAGCACCATACGGCCCTTGTCGCCGGCGCGGGCGAGCATTTCGACTTTTTGCTTGAGGATTTTGTTGCGGGTCTTCTCGATTATCCCGACCGATTCCTCTTCGCCTTCACCGAGAATCTGTGCGGCGCGTTCTTCCGCCGCCGCCCGGATCGTAACCCCGGACTGGTTGCGCAATTGCTGCAGCGTTACGGTCTCAGCCTGTACGTTTCTTTCGCCACGGTTATTGGCTTCGGCCATACCGTTGTCCGCTTCGAGGCGCGCCTGCTCAATAGAGGCCGTGCTTTCGCGGCGGTAGACTTCCAGTTTTTCGCGCGCCTCCAGGATCGCCTCGTCGGCCTTGGAGGTGGCGAGCTTGATCCGCCGCTCGGCGTCCGACTCGGCCTTCTCCGCCTGGGCCCGGAGTCGAGCCTCCTCGATTTCTACTTCCTCGCGTTTCTGCGCAAGTGTCTTCTGTGCCAGGTTGGCGATATAGTTCGAGGTGTCCCAGATCTTTTGCAGACTGACCGATACGACCTTCATGCCAAAACTCGACAGATCGCTGTCGATATCGGTCAAAAGCTCTTGCCGGAACTGCGCACGCTCCCCACGGTCGATGGCTGCTCCCGCTTCGGCGATGGCGTTATCATCATCGTCGTCGGTGTCCGTCATACCGATGGCTTCCAGCGGCGTTGCTTTGTTCAAAGCGCCACGAAAATTACCAATAAGGGTTTGTTGTATCTGCGCCCCGATTTGCTCGCGATCCTTGCCCATCAATCGCTCGACGGCGGAGTACAGCATTCCGTCATCGTCGTCATCGATACAGACACAGGCCGTTGCGTCGGCGCCGACGGTTATACCGTTCGCCGAGTTGACGCCCTCTACGCGGACGTTGATTGGGAATACACCCAGATCGAGGTGTTGTACGGACTGAAAGTACGGTACCTTGACCGTCCGCCCACGCTCAACGCTAAACCCAAAGGTCTTTCCACCACGAACCTTCTTGCGACCGGTTACGACCAGTAGCTGGTCAGGAAGTTGGACCTTGATAATCGACTTTAATACACCAAGGACAAACAGGAATACGACAATTCCTAGAACGCCCCCGATGATGCCGCCGCCGGACTCAATAAGGCCCTCAAGCCACTCAAACATTACGACTCCTCCTCCCGGCTCCCGCCGGCTTACTTATTAATCTCCGGCGGACTCCACCGGGAATTCCGGCCGGCGATCTTCAGGCTCAACTATTATGTAGCCGTCGTTTAGGTCCACCACACGAATCGGATCACCGGGCCGGAGCACCGGAGTGCCTTCCCTAGACTTTGCGTAGCGATCAACATACGTACCGGCCAGCTCCACGCGGACCTTGCCAAGCGCCCCGGGCTGGATGCCCACGGTCACCTTGCCACGCTCGAGCAATAGGTCCGATTCCTTGACGTCGGAACTCAGCTCGCTTCGGAGCAGGCGCCGAATTAGCCGCGCCCCAACAAGCACAACCAGTCCCACCGGGGCACTCCACAAAAGTGAGGCGACGGCCGTCTCTCCGGTGGCGACGGCGAACCACCCCACAGGACCAAAACCGAGGGAAAAATAGACCACGTTGCGCATTGCGGAGAGGATCGCAAGAATCGGGTTCCGGCGCCGGCGCACGTCGTGACCGAGTACCGCCGGCTGTGAATCGGCCGAGTCGTCGGCGTCCTCCACCTCACCCTCGAGCGCATCGTCCCCGGCCTCGCCGTCCACGTCACCCGCGTCACCCGCGTCACCCGCGTCAACGTCGGTTTCGATGTCGCCGCCAGCACCGCCGTCGCCGTCCGTCGCGTCGGCACCAAAGTCGTCGCCAACTTCCTCGAAGTCGTCACGGCCACCAAGCGCACCAAACAGGTCAAGCACCGTAACACCGACGCCAAATATTGTCGCAGCTATAAAAACAGACAAGAGTCCGGCCATTGCCCTCTCCCCACCGCCAGTCTACCATTTTCGCGGTAGACAAAAGAAGCTTTTTGCGCTAGACCTTTGCTAAGAATTGAATAATCGCTTCCGCGGCGACGCGTTGTTGCTCGCTCCGGGTTATCGCCGCCTCTCCATCGCCCCGCTGTTCCCCGTACGAGCCAAACTGGGCGTGGTTTGCGCCCTCAATCCGCACAAATCCGGTGGAATCCGGGAGGAGGCCGTGTGCCCCCTCAACTTCGTCGACCGTTGCAACAAGATCCTTATCTCCGTAGATGGAGAGAACCGGGAGGTCACGTTTACTGAGGTCATCGTTGGATGCGGGAAACGCTCCAATAAGGATCAAACCGTCATACGAGAAATCACCACGGGTGACCGCCCGTGCGGCCATCGCACCGCCCAGGGAGTGGCCACCGATTGCCCATGTGTCGGCAACCGCGCTTAGATCGGGAAACTCGGCCCCCTTGAACGGCGCAAATGCAGCAAGGTCCGACGGCATGTGCACCACAACGACCGGGTACCCTTTTTCGGCAATCAAGGACAAGGCCCCGAGGTACGAGTCGGGATCGACAAGGCCTCCCGGGTAGAACATCAAGCCTACATCCCGCGTGGAAGCCGGCGCGTCTAATAGAGTAAACCCGTCATACCGGACTACACCGACTCCGGACGCGATTTCGTTTTGCATAGCCACCGGTTGATACGATACACACCCGGCCAGAACCGGAATAGCAAGGACTACGGCCAACGCCGCCCTCGCACTAAGCCTTGAATAACCCAACACGCAAGCCTCCATGTCGAAAGTGAATGATTGGCCGAGCCGCGCAACCGGCGCCGGTTCCCTGGGGCTGCTCGCCGGCCGTTCGGCGCGGGCGGAGCGGCCAAAGATAGTACAAGACGCCGGCGTTCGGCGCTTCCGCGATTTTTCTGAGGTATTGTTCAATCCCGGGGCGCCCGGGAATGCGCAGCCCGTACGGTGGATTTGCCACGACGACAGCCCGGCTGTCCGGAAGGGATTCAACTACGGAGAGCGCGTCGCCTTCGACTACTTGGATTACGTTTTCCAGCCCTGCCTCGGCAACATTGTGGCCGGCGGCCTCGACGCCTTTTGGATCACGATCTATGGCGAGAATCGGCGGCAGGTGATCCATGGTTCCGGCAGCCTGCCCACGCTCGTACGCAAACGCCTTACTCCGGAACCAGGGCGCGTCGACGAAGGCAAACCGATCGGAACGCAGATATCCCGGACCGCGGCCGGACAGCACGTGCGCCGCTTCAATCGCGAGGGTCCCGGAGCCGGTCATCGCATCAACAAAGAGATCAGGCCGATCACCCCCAAGTGCAACGGCTTGCATAGCCACGGCATACGCCAGGTCTTCCCGGAGCGGTGCAGCCACGGTGACGGCTCGGTACCCGCGGCTGTACAGGGGACCTCCGGACAAGTCGAGACGAATCGTGCATGTGTTGTGGATCATCCGGACGATAAGCTCGTCGGGTCGGTCCCGGACAGTCAAAAGGCCGCGCTGCGTTGATGTGATTCCGTAGGCCACTAAGCGTCTTCGAACCGCATCAGTGACGGATCGCGCGATTTCGCCTTCGTGGCCGAATCGGGAGGCGCTTGCCTTCGCCCGCACCACAACGTCTCCGGCCAGCAATAGCTCCCATGGAAGCTTGGATACCCGACCGTAAAGCTCTTCCCGAGCTCCTGCGCGAAACTCGGCGATAGTCACCCGTACCCGCGACGCGCTCCCGATGCGTAGACAAGCGCGGTAGCCGGACGAGAGCTTGCCGCTGAAGATGATGCCGCCTTCACCCGCAGCAGCGCCTTCCAAGCCGATTTGTCTACACTCTTCGAGACAGACCTCACGCAGCGACGCCTGGCAGACGGCGAG
Source organism: uncultured Spirochaetales bacterium (assembly GCA_964519835.1). GTDB lineage: Bacteria > Spirochaetota > Spirochaetia > DSM-27196 > CAZFLD01 > CAZFLD01. The sequence goes on along the minus strand of CAZFLD010000104.1, from coordinate 3,508 downwards.
GAAGGTGTACTGTTTGCTCCACACCTCCCGTTTCAGACGTCTTTCTATGTTTGCCGGTTTCTCAGCCCCGGGCGGCGGCACGCCGGTCATTATGCCACGCGCACTTGGTTGGAAAACGCACCAATAAGCCGCTCGTCTACGGGATCATAGATGGTCCCCCGTTGGAATCGCAGTCCAACAATACTACGACCGGTCGCGGTTGCCCGCCGGTGAGCCAAGAGCAAGTTCTGCCCCACGATCACGTGGATTGCCTGGGTCGTGAATCCCCAATGAGACGCCGCAACGGTGAAGTGTCCGATGTTATTGCCGGGATCGTCGAGGAGCTCAATGTCTTCCGGCCGTACGTTGAGGATCACTCCGCGGCCTTCAAACCTGGACAGATCCCCCGCGACGCCAATAATGCCGTAGGGATCGTCATCGGGAACAAACAGGAACTCGTTCCCGTCGCGACGGATATCGCCACTCAAGATATTTGTTTTTGGTTGGGCAATAAAACTCGCGACACCAACCGTCTCGGGTTGTTCGTATATTTCGCGAGCGGAGCCTACCTGCTCCACACGACCGTGATCCATTACCGCAATACGATCGGCCATGACCATTGCCTCACTCTGGTCGTGTGTGACATACAAAGCCGTGATTCCTACTTCACGGAGGATGTGAACAAGGGCGTCGCGCAACCCCACACGAAGCTTCGGATCCAGGTTGGACAGCGGCTCGTCGAAAAGAAGCACCTCCGGACGCGTTACGATCGCACGAGCAATTGCCACTCGCTGCCTTTGACCGCCGCTCAACGTTGCCGGTTTGCGCCGTTCGAATCCCGACAGATCGACGAGATCTATAGCCTCATCTACTCGGCGTTTTGTTTCAGCCTTCGACACTTTCCTCAAACGCAGGCCAAATGCAACGTTCTTCTCTACGGTCATGTGTGGATAGAGCGCGTAGTGTTGAAAGACCATACCCACACCGCGTTCTTTAGGCGGAACGGATATGGCGCCGGGTGCAAAGACGGTACGACCCTTTAGGGCGATGGTGCCGTAATCGGGGTCGTCGATTCCGGCGACGCACCGCAACAGAGTTGTCTTCCCGCACCCGGACGGGCCCAAGATGACAAAGAGCTCTCCGGCGGCAATCTCCAAATCCAGGCCGTTAAGCGCCTCTACGGGTCCGTAGGTCTTGACCAGGTTCTTGAGTTGTATCCCATCCATGCTCTAAAGGTATGAATTTTGCTACCTCGGGCCTATAGTCAGGACGGGATATCTTCAGCGCCACCCCCAGCATAGTGTGTCCAATGGAGTACAGCACGGTTGTGATCAGACCGGTTCGCGCTCGAGTACCGTGTTGCGCAGCCCTTAACGCGCTTGACTGGCTCAATCCTAGCCTGTTTATTACAAGCTTTGTTGTCAGAGTGCCCTCGGACGACGCCGGTTCGAGGCTCGACTCACTATCCAAATCGCCCCCGGTTCCATGTGGATAAGCAGATACCCCGGAAGGCGTCTGCGGACTGTTTGGCGAGCTGTATCGCCCGGGACAACGCCCGGAATACTGTGATCCAAAAAGAGCGACGCCTTAGTGTGCAACTGCGAGAACTCGCGGCGGAGCAGTTGTTCTTTGCCAAGCCTCTCTACCTCGTCCGCCACATAACCTCCTATACCCGGTACAGCGGGTACGGGCCATGCGGTCCACTACCCAGGAACTTGTTGGTCACGCGCTATGTGCGGTGGTCCGGGTATTTCGACTAAGGTAACGTCTTCTCAGCCATCGCTACGATGGCCTGCACAATCTCGTCGCGGTTTTCCCAGAGGATAAAATGGGCGGCCCCCTCGTAGATCGTAAGCTCCGTCGGCCCACCGGCCATGCCGGCCACAAAGTAGGCGTTCTCCACGGGAACGATCTCGTCTCGAGTCCCGTGGAACACGTGGATTGGAACGGTGAGCTCGCGCCACAACGGGAGCATTTTCTCGAGCTCCTCTACGTGTGAAAGCTTTTCAGCGTTAGCAACCTGCCAGACCGCCGGCACCGCCCACTTCACGATCGGCCACTCGGCCGGTTGGTTGAACCAGAAAAACGGCTCAACAAATGGATCTACGGCGCCGGCCACAAGAACAAGACCTTCCACGAGGTCGGAATAGTCCATCGCCAACCGAACTGCGATTGTTGCTCCGTAGCTGTGGCCAACTAGAAGCACCGGGCCATCCTCTGCCGCCGTCTGAAGCAGTGGAGCAAGAACGGCAGCCTGACGAGTCAACGAGGTCATAGGATTGCCGAAGTCGGATAACCCGTAACCCGGCCGATCCACGGAAAAAAGTCGATACGAGCTCACGAGCCGACGATTGGTGAGGAAGTCAAAAAACGCGTCAAGACTCCCCGGCGCGCCGTGGATAAACAGCACGTCGGCCGTCACGTCGCCGCCTGCGAGGTGGGGTCCGGTTTCAGCGTATCGCAACTCGATGCCCCCGCTTCTATAGGTATCGATACGAGCCGGTACGCCCGCCTCTTCGAAGCGTTCCGCCAACGCGTTAGAGTCTTCCCGAAAGGTCGAACACGATGCCAAGGCGAAAATCAGCAAGCCGGCCGGAATGATTATCTTTTTCAAAAGGTTTTCCGATAGACAAACTAATACTCGACCACCCGGATGGGTAGTGTTTTGATTTGTTGCCGGTGTTTAGTTTAAAAGTTGAGGTACAAACCATGAACACATACAAGCCAAGTGATCGCACGGAGGCAATCCGGCAGGCATCAAAGGGCATTCTCGGCGTGGGCGGGGGCGACGTTTCCATTCGAACCGGTATTGTTATGGACCACAACAGCGTTGTAGCGCCGGCACGCCAAGCGGAGGAAGGGGAAGAAGTAAGCGCGATCGACGCTACGGGCGCCGAATTCCGGCTAAAGGTAACGGCTTTTGATGCCGGCCTACACGTGGCGGTACTAGATGTCGTCTCCGGCGACGGAATCGAGCCCGTTCGGGTAGCGGACGGCGCTCCGGTCATAGGTCAAGAGGTCTTCTCACTGGCGTTGCCAAGCCCCGACGGACTCGAGTTTCAAGGGTCTGCCATTCGCTGTGTCGGCGGTGCGACCCGACTTCCCGACGGAAGGTCCATAGCAGCCTACTATCAAACGGACGCCCCTCTTCCGCGTGGATTTGCCGGCGCGGCGCTTTTTTCCCTCGACGGGGCCTTGCTCGGACGGCACGTCGGCGGTCGAATGCCCTGGGACGGTTTTGTGGTGCCGGGGTCCGAGCTAATGGAACTCTACAAGTCGGTCCAACGCGGTGAGCGCGGTTCAACGGCCTACCTCGGCGTTCGGACCATTCCCTCGGAGCTGGAAGAGTCTCGCCTGGCACATCTTGACCCCAAGAGAAAGAGCGCGACCGCGGTTTTGATTGTCGGCGTCGAGCCCAACAGTCCGGCGGCGAAGGCCGGAATCCTATCCGGTGACGTCTTGCTCGAGATAAACTCCCAGGAGCTCGCCGAACCGCGCGACCTGATGCGGCTGCTCCTCGACCATGATG